>JAVKGX010000001.1 GCA_031432545.1 Armatimonadota bacterium | reverse complement strand
GTTTGAGGCAACATACTTAGTCGCTGTGTTGACGTTAGGCCATATATCTGCGTGTTGAGGCCAGTACGGCTCCCAAATTTCAAAGGTTATGCGTCCTAACAACAGGTCAAATGGCATATTCATCTGACTTCTCAGGAACTTTCCAAGAACATCATCGGGAAATAGACTTATCCACCCGCCATACGGGAAGCCACCGCTTGTATCTTCGTCTGGTCCGCCTGGGGCTTGAATAACTCCATCAAGGGAGATATGTTCAAGCACAATGACTTTTCTCATGATTCAATTCCTTCAACGTTTGGAATACGTAAAGTGATGTTGCATTTTCAGCGAAGCCAGCTAACTCATGTTTAGACCGACCAGCCTAACACCCCGTCCCTGTCAGCCTAAGACGACGGGGCCAGTTGCCCGTCCCACCCGCAGTCGCTTGTCCCCTCCGAGTTCCCGCCATCCCGCCGGGCCCCCCTTGCCAGGCATTATACTGCCCCACCGGTCAGCCTAACACCCCAAGGTCAGCGAGGCTCAACCGGGGTGTAGCCCGTCCATCGGGCTCCTGACCCCCTTCCCGCCGCGATTCAGCACGTGGGTGTAGATCATCGTGGTCTTCACGTCCTTGTGGCCGAGTAACTCCTGCACCGTCCGGATGTCGTACCCGTCTTCCAGGAGGTGTGTGGCGAACGAGTGCCTGAAGGAATGGCAGGACGCGTGTTTGGTCACCCCCACCCGGCGGATCGCCTCCTTCACCGCCCGCTGGATGACCGACTCGTGCAGGTGGTGCCGGTGGCGCACGCCCGTCGAAGGCTCGACATAGTGGGACGAGGACGGGAAGACCCACTGCCAGGCCCACTGGCGGTCGGCCCCTGGGAACTTGCGGGCAAGGGCGTCCGGCATCGGCGCCCGACCCAGGCCTCGCGCCAGATCCTTCGCATGCTGGCGGCGGATCCGCTCGAGATGAGCCTGCAACTGGCCAGCCACGGCGGCGGGCAACATGGTCACCCGGTCCTTACCGCCCTTGCCGTCGCGGACGGTCACCTCGTGGCGCTGGAAGTCGATGTCCTTCACTCTCAGGCGCAGGCACTCCAGCAGGCGCAGCCCGGAGCCGTACAGCAGCGCACAGACCAGACGCGTGGTCCCATCGAGACCGTCCAGTATTGCACTGACCTCCTGACGGCTCAGGACGACCGGCACCCGTCGAGGGCGCCTCGCCCGCACGACCCCTTCGACCCGGCCCAACGGGTGCTGCAAGACGCTGTGGTACAGAAAGAGGAGGGCGGCCAGGGCCTGGTTCTGCGTCGAGGCGGCCACACGGTCGCTGACGGCCAGGTGGGTCAGGAACGCGTTGACTTCCCGCTCTCCCATCTCGCCGGGATCGCGCCCACCATGGAACCCAACGAACCGCGCAATCCAGGCCGCATACGCCTGTTCGGTCCTCCGGCTGTAGTGGCGGGCACGGAGGGCCTGACGGGCCCGATCCAGGAGCCCGGGCGGCCCAGGCAAGGGGTGAGCAGCCGCAGGGTCGGCCGGTGTGGCCGATTCCCGGCGGCGATCTGCAGGGCGAAGCGCAGGGTCCACCTCAACAGGACGGCCCGCAAACAGCGCCAGCAGGCGCGCGAGGACTCCATCGGTGCGGGGAACTGTCCAGTACTTCCCCTCAGGATGCCAGCGGCGGCCGGCGATGGTCTTGATCTTCGCCACGCACTGCGGGTCGTACGGAAAGTGGACGACGAGCCAGCCCACCTCGCCGGGCCCGATCCAGATCGCACGCCGGGCGTGCATCGTGTACCCCCAGTCTCCGCTTCGGTGGATCAAACGCTCGTCGAGCTGGAATTCGCGCCTGAACTGCCCGACGTCCAACCCATGCACAAAACGTTTTCCCGACGCTGCCCGTAATGGGTAGGGGAGCGATCAAAGGAGGGGTGTGACGATGCGCCGCTCGCTGGCCGTACCGCTGGCCGTGACGATCGCCGTCTTCTCCCTGACTCCGGCCCTGGCACACCGGCATTCCGGGCGCGTGAAGTCCGGACGCGTAAAGTTCGAGGGAACCGCCGTCGCCCTGGCGCCCTGGAACAGCACGTTCAGCGTCCACGTGGACCGCAGCGGCTTCGCACTCGTGACGGTTTGGGTCCAGAGCTTCACGCGCTTCGAGGTCGACCGGCGTCGCGACACCCGGCGCGGTAGCCTGCGCGACCTGCGCGTGGGCGACCGCGTGGAGGTCGAGGGGCTGCGGCTGGACGATGGGCGTGTGCTGGCCCTGAAGGTGGAAGTCGAAGGACGCCGCGACGCCACAGCAGGGCGGATCGCGACCGGCGTCATCGTCCTGCGCGGTCCCAACGTGCTCACCGTCTTGCAGCGCGACGGCAGCAGCCTTCGGGTATGGTTGACGGACCAGACACGTGTCGTCGGACAGCGACAGTCCGTCGCCTCCCTCTCCCACGACGACATCGTGAACGTCCGGGGCACGGTCGGCGACGGTGCGCTGGTGGCGAGGCAGATCGAAGTCACGTTCGCCGCCGCGACGTCGATTGGCGGCGTCGTCACCGCCAAGAACAGCCCGACGAGGCTCCTGATCCTCAACGGCCTCGTTGCCGTGGACGTGGCCGGCGACGTCTTCCTCATCTCGGGCGGTAGGCTCGGGTCGTTCGAGGAGATCCCACTGGGCAGCATGGTGACCGTCTGGGGTGCCCCGGCGTCCGGCGCGGGGATCGGCGGTTCGTTTCGGGCGCGGGTGATCGTGTACTGAGACCGCCGGCCTCCGAGGATCGACCCCTACACCCGATACTCAGGCGGCGCAACTCCTCCCGGACGCGCACGATGCAGTCGCCCGCCCCCGGTGCATCAACCGCACGCCCACCCGGTCGGCCTCGAACTCGCGGCTGAACCCCCGCGTGAGCAGGAAGCGCACGAAGTCGGCGACTGCAGCGGCGTCCGGATTCCCGCCCGTCAGCACCGCGGCCACGACGGCCGGCGTGAAGTTCCGTTCGAGCAGTTGCACGTGGTGCCGCTGGTTTGCGTGGGCGACCTCATGCGCCAGCACCGAGCCGAGTTCTTGATCGTTGCGCACGAATTCCAGCATCATACCCGGAGAACGTCGTCCGAAGCGACGCGGTTCGCGGCATCGCGCTAGGCCCGGACCTCCGACCGGAACGCTCTGGCCGCTTCCCCGATGCGCCGGAGCGCCTCCTGGATGTTGGCCAGGCTGTTGGCGTACGAGATGCGCAGATATCCCCGGCCATACTCGCCGAAGGCGGTGCCGGCGAGTACGGCGACGCCGGCTTCGTCGAGGAGGTAGTCGGCAAAGCGCCGGCCGTCCGGGTCGAGCGCACTCACGTTGGGGAACGCATAGAAGGCACCGGCCGGAGGACGGCAACGGATCCCCTCGATCGCGTTGAGACCCGCGACGATGGCATCCCGGCGGTGGCGGAACTCCGCCACCATCGCGTCGACCTCTTCCTGCGGTCCCTCCAGCGCGGCGATTCCGGCGATCTGGGTGAACGCAGCCGTGCACGAGTTCACGTTGATCATCAACTGCGTGACCGCCTGCGCGACGCGCGGGGGCATCACCCCATACCCCAGCCGCCACCCGGTCATCGCGTACGTCTTGGAGAACCCGTCGAGGAGGATCGTGCGCTCGCGCATGCCGGGAAACGCCGCGATGCTCACGTGTTCTGTGTCGTAGAGGATGCGGCTGTAGATCTCGTCCGACAGCACGTAGATGTCGCGCTCGGTGCAGATCTCCGCGATCGCCGCGACGTCCTGAAGCGACAGCACCGACCCACACGGGTTATGCGGCGAGTTCAGGATCAGCATGCGCGTCCGGGGGCTCACCAGGTCGCGCAGTTCGTCAGGGTCGGCCCGGAAGTCGTGCTCCTCGCGCAACGGCAGCGGCTTGGGGACCGCGCCCACCCAGCGGATCATCGACTCGTAAATCGGGAATCCCGGATTCGGGTAGATGACCTCCTCGCCCGCGTCGACGAGCGCGAGGATCGCAAACGACATCACCGGTTTGCCGCCGGGCGTGATCACCACCTCGGAGGGATCCACCGACAGCCCGCGAGTGCGCGAGACGTAGCGCGCGACCGCCTCCCGCGCCTGCGGCAGACCGGCCGCCGGCGTGTAGTGGGTGTAGCCTTCCTCCAACGCCTGCACCGCCGCCTGCTTGATGAACGCGGGGGTGTCGAAGTCGGGTTCCCCAATTTCCAGGTGGACGACGTGGCGCCCCCGCGCCTCCAGCGCCCGCGCGCGCGCCAACACCTCGAATGCCGTCTCGGTTCCCAGGCGCGACATCAGAGAAGACAGCTTGGATTCGTGCACGACGGTGCCTCCCCTCCGCCCTTCAGGCGGTGATCCGCGTCCCCGTATCCCCCCGCAGCGCACTCAGCAGCGAGTCGGGCGAGGTGATCACGACCTGCCTGCCCCCGGCCTCCAGGTAGGCCACCGCCGCTTCGATCTTGGGTCCCATGCTGCCCGGCGGGAAGTGTCCTTCTTCCAGATATCGCCGGGCTTGGGCGGCCGTCATGTGATCCACCCAGCGCTGCGTCGGCCGGCCGAAGTCTAGCGCCACCTGCGGCACGCCCGTGGAGATCAAAAACAGCTCGGCATCGAAAGCCTGCGCGAGCAACGACGACGCCAGATCCTTGTCTACGACCGCCTCGACGCCGCGCAGCGTCCCGTCCCGTTGCCGCACGACCGGGATGCCGCCTCCGCCCCCAGCGATGACGATGTAGCCTTGTTGGAGCAGGATGCGGATCGCATCCAGTTCGACGATCTCCAGAGGGCGCGGAGAGGGCACCACGCGCCGCCACCCCCGCTCCTGCTCCATCATCTTCCAGCCTTCCTCGCGCTGCAGTGCGAGCGCCTCTTCCTCCGTATAGTAGGGACCGACCGGCTTGGTCGGCTGGGCGAAGGCCGGATCATGGTCGTCCACGACCACGCGGGTGACCAGCACCGCGATCGGTCGTCGGACTCCGGGGCGCGTGAACGCCCGTTCGAGGCTCTCGAGCAGCAGATAACCGATGCTGCCCTGCGTCTGCGCGTCGAGGACGTCCAGCGGCAGTCTCGGCAGCAATCCGGCTTTGGCGGCCACCTCCGCCCGCAGCATGTTGAACCCCACCTGCGGGCCGTTCCCGTGGGTCAGCAGGATGCGCCAGCCCTCGGCGACCATGCCCGCGATCTGCTCTGCGGTCTCGCGCACCGCCTCCCGCTCCGCGGCCACCGACACGTCACGTTCATCCCGGATCAAGGAGTTGCCGCCGATCGCCACGACCGCGAGGCCTCGCATGACGATGGGGTCTTCGCCGCTGGCGGCGCGCTTCCCTCGGTCGCACGTGCGCTGCAGGTCGGCTATACTGCCGGAAGACTCACCGGGAGGCAAGCGCGGGTGCGACCGCTGCGCGTGGTGCAGTATGGGCTCGGGCCGATCGGGCTGGGGATCGCCCGCGTACTGCTGGCGCGGCCACACATCGAGCTGATCGGCGCCGTCGACGTCGCGCCCGAGAAGGTCGGGCGCGACCTGGGAGAACTGCTGGGGCGTGAAGCGGTGGGGATCCCGGTCGTGCCAAACGTGCGGGAGGCGCTCGAGGCCGACGTGGTCGTCCACGCGACCCAGTCCCACCTGCACCAGGTAGAAAGCCAGCTCCTCGAGATCTTCGCGGCCGGCGCTGACGTCGTCTCGACGTGCGAGGAGCTCGCCTACCCCTGGTTCCACCATGCGGAGGCCGCACACCGCCTGGACGTCGCGGCGTGCGAGCACGGCGTCACCGTCACCGGCGTCGGCGTGAACCCCGGGTTTGTGATGGACCTGCTGCCGGTCGTCCTGACGGCCCCGTGTGCCGCGGTACGACGGGTGGTCGTACAGCGACGGGTCGACGCGGCCCGACGGCGAACCCCGCTCCAGCGGAAGGTCGGCGTCGGGCTGACGGAAGAAGAGTTCAGGGACCGGGCGGCCTCCGGCGGGTTGGGGCACGTGGGGCTGCCCCACTCCGTGGCGATGATCGCGGCCGCCCTGGGCTGGGAGGTAGGTGCGATCACCGACCGTGTCGAGCCCGTCCTGGCGGAAGGCGGCTCCGAGGTGGCCGGCCTGCACCAGGTGGCATCGGGCATCGGGGCCGGGGAGGAACGGATCCGGTTGGAGCTCACAGTGGCGGTCGGGGCCGAAGCGCCCACAGACGTCGTACGGATCGAGGGGGAGCCCTCACTTTCCGTGGAGATCGTGGGCGGGCTGCACGGGGACGTGGCCACCTGTGCGATCGCCGCCAACGCGATCCCCACCGTGCGGGCCGCCCCCGCCGGGTTGCGGACGGTGATCGACCTGCCGCCGATCCGCTGCGCGGGCTAAGGGTCGCGCACCGTCATCGCCACCGCCGCCGCGCACACCCCCGCAGCGCCCGCCGTGCGCAGCGCGCGGGCGCAGGCGGCCAGCGTGCTGCCCGTCGTCACCACATCGTCGATCAGCAGCACCTGCAACCCGCGCACCGCACCGCGGACGGCGAACGCGCCGTCCACGTTGTCGCGCCGCTCCGACTCGTCTAGGCCGGCCTGCGGTTGCGTATCCCGTCGTCGCGCGAGCAGCCGGCGAACCGGCAGGCCGCAGCGCGCCGAGACGGTCCGGGCGATCTCCTCCGCCTGATTGAAGCCCCGCCGTCCTTCCCGCCGCGGGTGCAACGGCACGGGTACGAGCGCGTCCGTGGCCCCGAGCCGCGACTCGCCGAGGATCGTCCCCGCGAGCATCTCGCCCAGCGGTTCGGCCAGCGCGAGCCTCCTGGCGTACTTGAGGGCGTGGATCGCTTCCCGCAGCAGGCCGTCGTAGACGCCGAACGCCCGGACGCAGTCCAACGGGTGGCGCTTCCACTTGCGGCAGGGGATGCAGGTGAACACCAGGTCGGCAGGACCCCGCAGCGGCCTCCCGCACTGCTGACAGACGGGTGGGGCGATTCGCTCGAACGAGCCCGTGCACGTCGTGCAGACCGGGAACGCATCCGGGGCGCCGCACACCTGGCAGCGGGGCGGGAAGAGCAGGTCCAGCAGCGCCCGCCCCCACGGCTGGAGCACCGACCGCACCGCCGGTTGCGCCGTTCCGTGTCGCATCCCACAGACCGAACGTCCAGGGGCCGCGGATTCGCGCACGCCTCCTTCGGCCGCTCCCACGGGACGGACTCCGGCAGCGGACGGCGATCCGATCCGTCAGGCCGAAGCACCGGTGTAGCGGCGCAGCCCTACCTTCCAGAACGCGCGCGACAGCGCCAGCAGCCCCACCGCCAGTGCGGCCGCCCCCCCGAGGGTGACAGGATCCAGGCGGCCGGTCAGGCCCTCGGCCGGGACGGTTACTGCGAACGCGATGGGCACGACGAACGTGAGCGAAGCCCTCAGCCACGCCGGGTAGATCCCCACCGGCCACTGTCCGGCCGTGTACATGCTCTGGAAGATGACGAGGATGTTTTCGACCCGGACGAACCAGAAAGTGAACGTGGCCAGCGCCAGTAAGAAGCTGTAGACGATGGCGGCGCCGCAGGCGAGCGCGACGCCGAACGCCAGCGCGTCCGCCACCCCGATCCGACCACCCAGCCGACCGACGGCCGCGGCCAGCACCGCCACGCCCACCAGGACATCGACGATCCTCCAGACCTCGACCCGCCGCACACTGACCAGCAGCTGGGCATCCTCGGGTTTGGTGAGGGTGAAGTCGAGCGTCCCCCGGCGCACGTCCTCGAGCAGCAGTTGCATGCTCGGCTGGATGACCGCGTTGATCGCGCCGCGGATGAGAAAATAGACGCCGACCAGCGCCGCGACTTCCTCCGGATGCCAGCCCGCCAGCGTCTGGGTGTGGCCGAAGACGGTCCACACCCCGCCCAGCGCGAACCCCAGCCCTCCCAGGGTCTGCAGCGCCTGCACCGCGAAGTTCGCGCGGTACTGCAGTTCGGCCGCCAGGCCGACGCGCAGGTACGTCCACGCGATCCGGATCAGGCGCATCTCAACCGCCCACCGCCGCGTAGCGGCGCACACCCGCACCGTAGGCGGCCCGCAGCGCGACCACGCCGATCCCGATCCAGGCCAGCTGGGCGGCGAACCCCACCGCGGCCTCCTCCGGTCGCAGGCGGCCGAGGAGGAGTTCGACGGGAAACGCCATCACCCAGCGGAAGGGCAGCCACTCCGCGATTGCGCGCAGCGGCCCCGGAAGCAGGGACAACGGCGCGAAGAATCCCGCGAGCAGGGCGAAGACGTACCAGTATAGGTTGTTCACCGCCGAGATCCGCGTCGTCCAGAATGCGGCCATGGCCAGCGTCCACTCCAGCGCAAAGCGCAGCGCGAACGCCAGCACCAGCGCCGGCACGAACGCCGCCACGGCCCACGGCACGAACGCGACCGACGGACGGAACAGCCACACCAGCAGCGCCACGACGGGGCTGAGCACCACCAGCGTGAGCAGCTTGTAGGCCACGTTGTCGGCCAGATCCGAGACGACGGGGTGGATCGGGCGCAGCAGCACCGTCGAGAAGTCACCGTGCCGGATCCGGTAGTCGTACTCCCACATGATCCACGTGAAGGTCAGGTGGTCGACGACCATCACCGCGAGAAAGTAGGCGGCAAACTCTGCCGGCCCGAAGCCCCCGACGGTCTCCCCGCGGGAACGCGCGACCGCCGACCACACGCCCAGCGCGATCACCGGTTGCAGTACGAGATCGAGCAACCAGATCACCAGCACCGCCCGGTACTGCAGCTGCGCGGCCACCGTCGTGCGGAAGTAGCCGCCGAAGACGCGCAACAGCTGCCTCACGCCGGCACCGAGAAGACCTGCTCGATCACTTCCTCAATAGGCGGATCCTCGACGCTGAGGTCGCTGACCGGGAGATCGGCCAGCAGCCGCGCAATCACACGGGGCGTGTCGGCCTTGGCGACCCGCAGCGTCACGCGGCCTTCCTCGCGCGACAGGATCTCCCCATACTCGCGCAGATCGGGCGACACCCCGTCGGCGAGAGCCACCGTCAGCACCTTCGTGGGAGCGAAGCGCTCGACGAGCGAGGAGAGGTCTCCGTCGAACAGCAACCGTCCGTGGTGAATGACGATCACCCGGCGGCACAGCGCTTCCACGTCGGCCATGTAGTGGCTGGTCAGCAGCACCGTCGCGCCGTGGCGGCGGTTGTACTCGCCCACGAACTGGCGGATGCGCCGCTGCATCACCACGTCGAGGCCGAGGGTGGGTTCGTCCAGGAACAGCACGCGGGGGCGGTGCAGCAGCGCGGCCGCGATCTCGACCTTCATCCGCTCGCCCAAAGAGAGGTTGCGCACCGGCTTGCGCAGCAGGCCTTCGAGGTCGAGCAGTTCGGTCAGCTCGCGCACCGTTCGGCGGTAGTCGGCGTCGGGAATGTCGTAGATCGCGCGGTTCAGCTCGAACGAGTCCGCCGCGGGGATGTCCCAGTTCAGCTGGTTGCGGCTGCCCATGACGAGCGTGATCCACCGCAAGAACTGGCGCTCGCGACGCCACGGCACGTGCCCCAGGACGCGTGCTTCCCCCGCGGTCGGGTGCAGCAGACCCGACAGCATCTTGAGGGTGGTCGTCTTGCCGGCGCCGTTGGGGCCTAGGAACCCCACGATCTCCCCCGCGGCCACCTCGAAGGAGATGGACCGGACAGCCTCCACGGCCCGCCACCGCCGCCGCACCAGGCTGCGGATGGCCGCTGCGAGGCCGGCCTCGCGCTCGGGAACCGTGTAGGTCTTGGACAGCCTGCGGACTTCGATGTCCACCATCTCAGGACGCCTCGCGCAACGGCTGTCCTGGCCGCGCGGGGTCAGGTCCCCTCTTCCCAGGACTCCAGGTAGCGGCGCTGGTCGGGGGTGAGGTCGTCGATCCGGATGCCCATCGCCTCGAGCTTGAGGGAGGCGACCCGCCGGTCGATCTCCTCCGGCACCGGATACACCCGCCGCTCCAGGTTGCGGCCTTCTTGCGCCAGCCACTCCACGCACAGTGCCTGGTTGGCGAACGACATGTCCATCACCGCCGCCGGGTGGCCCTCGGCCGCCGCGAGGTTCAGCAACCGTCCTTCGGCCAGCAGGTACAGGCGGCGGCCGTCGGGCAACGTGAACTCCTCGACGTGCTCGCGTACCGCCCGCCGGGAGCGGCTGATGGCCTCCAGCGCGGGGATGTCGATCTCGACGTTGAAGTGGCCGGCGTTGGCCAACACCGCCCCGTCCCGCATCAGCTCGAAGTGTTCTCTGCGCAGGACATCACGGTTGCCGGTCACCGTGACGAAGATCTCGCCGACGCGCGCGGCCTCGGACATCGGCATCACCGGGAATCCCTCCATCACGGCCTCCAGCGCCGCGAGGGGGCTTATTTCCGTGACGATCACGTGCGCCCCCATCCCCCGCGCGCGGGACGCCACCCCGCGCCCGCACGACCCGTAGCCGCAGACCACCAGACGCCGCCCCGCCAGCAGCAGGTTCGTCGCCCGCAGCAGCCCGTCGATCGTAGACTGCCCGGTCCCGTAGCGGTTGTCGAACCAGTGCTTGGTCTTCGCGTCGTTGACCGCCACGATCGGGTAGCGCAGCACGCCGTCCCGCGCCATCGCCCGCAGGCGGACCACGCCGGTCGTCGTCTCCTCCGTCCCGCCCACCACACCCTCCAGCAAATCCGTGCGCCGGGCGTGCAGCGTGCTCACTAGGTCGGCGCCGTCGTCCATCGTGACGTGTGGCCGGATCTCCAGAGCCCGCTGGATGTGGTCGTAGTAAGTGTCCCGATCCTCCCCCCGGACGGCGAAGACGGGAATCCCGTAGTGCCCCACCAGCGCCGCCGCCACGTCGTCCTGCGTGGACAGCGGGTTGCTGGCGCACAGCGCCACCTCCGCCCCGCCGGCGGCCAGCGTCCGCATCAGGTTGGCCGTCTCCGTCGTGACGTGCAGGCAGGCTGCGATCCGCAGCCCGCGCAGCGGCGCCTCGCGCTCGAAACGCTGCCGGATCGTGCGGAGCACCCTCATCTCGTGGTCCGCCCACTCGATGCGCTGCCGGCCGCGGGGTGCCAGACCGAGATCCTTGACGTCGTGGTGCACTTAACCCTCCCTGGTCAAAGGTGGCGGGGTGGTGGTCCTGGCCGCCCGCCGCCTTCCACCATACAACAGAAGGTATCGCAGGCGGCGCGGACGGAGGATCTCACCGGGGCGGTGGCGGGGGATACTTTCGGGACGATCGCGACCGGTGCTCGCCCCCGGGCGCCGGACGCGCTACTCGATGAAGTCCTTCAGCCGCTTGCTGCGGGAGGGGTGGCGCAGCTTGCGCAACGCCTTCGCCTCGATCTGACGGATGCGCTCGCGCGTGACGCCGAACTCCCGACCGACCTCCTCCAGCGTGCGCGGACGGCCGTCGTCCAGCCCGAAGCGCAGCCGCAGCACGTTGCGCTCGCGCGCGGTCAGCGTGTCCAAGACGCCCTCCAGCTGCTCTTTGAGCATCGTGAACGACGCCGCTTCGGCGGGCGCCAGCGCGTCGGCGTCCTCGATGAAGTCGCCGAGGTGGCTGTCTTCCTCCTCGCCGATCGGCGTCTCCAGCGAGATCGGCTCCTGCGCAATCTTCATGATCTCCCGGACCCGCTCGGTGGGCAGCTTCATCTCCTCCCCGATCTCTTCCGGCGTGGGCTCCCGCCCTTTCTGCTGCAGGAGCTGACGGGCGATCCGCGTGAGTTTGTTGATGGTCTCCACCATGTGTACGGGGACGCGGATCGTCCGCGCCTGATCCGCGAGCGCGCGCGTGATCGCCTGGCGGATCCACCACGTGGCGTAGGTGCTGAACTTGAAGCCCTTGCGCCAGTCGAACTTCTCCACCGCCCGTATCAGCCCCAGGTTGCCCTCCTGGATCAAGTCGAGAAACAGCATTCCCCTGCCGACGTACTTCTTGGCGATCGCGACCACCAGGCGCAGGTTGGCTTCGATGAGCTTGCGCTTGGCCTCCTCGTCGCCGCGCTCCATGCGCTTGGCGAGTTCCACCTCCTGCGCCGCGGTGAGCAGCGGGACGCGGCCGATCTCCTTGAGGTACATCCGGACCGGGTCGTCGATGGAGACGCCTTCGAGCGGCTCGATCTCCGCGGCCTTGGCCTGCTCCTCGTCCTCGTCGTCCTCCTTGTCCTTCACCGCGATGTCCATCTCCTGGAGGACGTTGAAGACGCGCTCCGACTCCTCGGTGTTGTTCTCCACGGCCGGGATCGCCTTGACGATCTCGTCATAGAGCAGATGGCCCTTCTTGCGGCCGAGCTCGATGAGCTCCCGCAACTCCGGCGACAGGTCGTCGCTCAGCGGCCTGACGTCCACGACGGCTTTCTTCCGACTCGCCATGGGGTACGATTCCCTTCCCGAAGACCGCCCTTCAGCCGGTCCTCGCCGTGCTCTCGGTTGGCGCGGCACTAAGCCGCTGCAGCTCCTGCTGGATCTCACGCACGCGGTCCGAGTCTCCGCGGCGCTGGGCCTCCTCAATTGCGGCAACGAGCGCGGCTCGCCGTTCCTTCCGCTGCTCGGCGCGGATGCGCGCGATGCAGCCCTCGACGTCCAGAACCGCCGGACGCTCTCCGAAGATCAGCCGGTTCAGCACCTCCCGCGCCGGCTCGGGCAGATCCCTGCGGATCCGATGGATTTCGGTATCGGTCCCCGAAAGCCTGCTGAAGATCTCCCGGTGGATCGGGTCGCTGAAATCCGCCTCGCCCAACGCCCCGACCAGGCGCAACCGCGCCTGCTCATCCTCTAACATCAGCGTCAGGATGTGCCGCTCTGCAACCGCCCGCGCGTTTCCCCGTTCTGCCCACGCCCGCACGGGATCCGGTGTGCGCTCCGGCCCCGCCGGAGCCCGCCGAAGGGCGCGCAGACGCGCCCGGACGGCCTCCTCCGGCACGGCGAGCCGCTGCGTCAGCTGGGCGATGTGCTCGGACCGGGCGACGTCGTGGCGTACGCTGGCGATCAGAGGCAGGACTTCGTCGATGATGCGTACCTTTCCTTCCGTGGTGTCAGACCGATGGCGCGCCATCGCCTGCTGCAGGGCGAACGGGAACAACGGCAGCGCCCCATCCAGGGCACGGCGGAACGCATCGCGGCCCCGGGCTCGCAGGAACGCGTCGGGATCCAGCCCGTCGGGCAGGAGGACGGCTCGGACTTCGACCCCGGCGTCCTCGAACAGGGGCAAGGCACGTTCCGCGGCCCTGCGGCCTGCCTCGTCGGAGTCGTAGACCAGGATCACCAGCGACGTGAACCGGCGCAACAGGGCCGCCTGGTCAGCCGTGAGCGCGGTGCCCAGCGTGGCGACGGCCTCTGTGACGCCGTGCTGGTGGCAGGAGATCGCGTCCATGTAACCTTCGACGACGACCGCGCGCCCCTGGGACCGGATCGCCTCGCGGGCCCAGCCGAGCCCGTACAACGTCCTTCCTTTGTGGAAGACGGGGCTGTCGCGCGAGTTCAGGTATTTGGGTTGATCGTCGGGCCGCAGAACCCGACCCCCGAAGGCCACGACGCGGTCTTGGAGATCGAGGATTGGGAAGATCAGGCGGTGGCGGAACGCGTCGTAGTGACCCTCTCCGCCCGGCCGCGGGTGGACCAGCCCGACTCTCTCCAGCGTGGCGGCGGTGTGTCCTCCCGCGACGAGGTGCCGCAGCAGGTGGTCCCAGGCATCAGGCGCGTACCCCAGGCGGAAGCGCTCGCGCGTTGCCCCGTCCACGCCCCGCGATTCGAGGTAACTGCGGGCCTCGCGACCGGTCTCGGGATGTGCCAGGTTGCCCTCGAAGAAGCGCGCTGCGCCGTCCAGCGCCCGATACAGCGTCTCCCACTCGCTGCGGCGGCGGCTGTCGTCCCCAGCGGCCTCGATCGCCACGCCGGCGCGACGCGCGAGTTCACGGGCCGCCTCGGTGAACGAGACGTTCTGGATGCGCATCACGAAGTCATAGACATCGCCCCCGGCGTGGCAGCCAAAGCAATAGAACAGGCCGCGCTCGCGGTCGACCGTGAAGCTGGGGGTCTTCTCGCTGTGGAATGGGCACAAGCCCACGTAACGCCTGCCGCGCTTTCGCAGCGTCACGTGGGCGGAGGCCAGCTCGACGATGTCCGTCCGGCTGCGGATCTGCTCGCGGATCGCGTCGGTCACCACGTCGGTTCCACCCGTCTTTCGGGGCCGGAGGTCTCGCGCCGCGTGTCGGGGCGGACAAAAGGCAAGGTATTAGGGCCCTCGGCTGCGGCCGCGGGCCCTACCTGCTGATCCCCCTTTGCCTGTCCCAAACGGGATAACGAATGGCCATTCGGGTACCATCCGGAGAATCCCTGCGTCGCCTCACCCTCAGCGGAACAGGGGCGCGAACACCAAGGCGACGACCGTCATCAACTTGATCAGGATGTTGAGCGACGGGCCGGCGGTGTCCTTGTACGGGTCGCCGACGGTGTCGCCGATGACGGCGGCCTTGTGCGCGTCGGAACTCTTGCCTCCTAGGTGTCCTTCCTCGATGTGCTTTTTGGCATTGTCCCACGCGCCGCCGGCATTCGCCAGGTACAGCGCCAGCGGCACGCCCGTGACGATGGCGCCCGCCAGCAACCCGCCCAGCGATTCCTTGCCGAGCGTGAAGCCCACCAGCAGAGGGATGGCGACGGCGCTGAGGCCGGGGGCGATCATCTCGCGCAGCGCTCCGGAGGTGGCGATCCCCACACACCGCGCATAGTCGGGCCTCGCGCTGCCCTCCATGATCCCCGGGATCTCCCGGAACTGCCGCCGCACCTCGGCCACCATGACCTCGGCCGTGCGGCCGACCGCGCGCATCGCCAGGGCGGCGAACAAGAACGGCACGATCCCGCCGATGAACAGCCCGGCGATGACGTCAGGATCCATGATGTTGATCGCCTCCAGCGCCACCGCCTGGCGGTAGAAGAAGAACAGCGCCAGTGCGGTCAGAGCCGCCGACCCGATCGCAAACCCCTTGGCGATCGCCGCGGTGGTGTTGCCGGCGGCATCCAGCTGGTCGGCGACCCGGCGCACCTCCGACCCCAGCCCGGCCATCTCCGCGATGCCGGCGGAGTTGTCGGCGATCGGACCGTAGGCGTCCACCGATACCGTCATGCCGGTGATCGACAGCATGCCGATGGCGGCCAGCGCGATCCCGAAGAAGTCGGCCAGACGAAACGCGAAGATCGTGGCCAGCGCGATCACGACAAGCGGGACCACCGTGCTCAGCATTCCCTGCGCGGTCCCGGCGATGATCACGGTCGCGGGGCCGGTGCGCGCCGACTCCGCCAGGCGTTGGACCTCGCGTCCGGACGTGTAGTACTCGGCGACGAGCCCGATGACGACCCCGGCCGCAAGTCCCAAGACGACGGCCCAGAACGCCCCGATCTGTCCGAACAGGGTCTGCACGACGACCCACGAGCCGGCGGCCATGAACAGGGCCGAGGCGAACGTCCCCGCACGCAGCGCCGCCTGCGGGTGCCGGCCACGTCCGGCGCGGACGAAGAACGTTCCCAGCAACGACGCGACGATGCCCACGGCGGCCAGGCTCAAGGCCAGCAGCACACCCCGCTCCCCGTGCTGCGCCAGACCGATGGCCAGGCCGGCGATGACCGATCCGACGTAGGATTCGAACAGGTCGGCCCCCATGCCCGCCACATCACCGACGTTGTCGCCCACCGCGTCGGCGATCACCGCAGGGTTGCGGGGGTCGTCCTCGGGGATCCCCGCCTCCACCTTGCCGACCAGGTCGGCGCCGACATCCGCACCCTTTGTGTAGATCCCGCCTCCGACGCGCGCGAACAAGGCCACCGAAGACGCCCCCAATGAGAAACCGATGACCTCGTTGGGGTCGCGCAGCCACAGATAGAGCAGACCCACGCCCAGCAGGCCCAACCCGACGACGGTCATGCCCATCACCGCGCCGCCCGGGAACGCCACCGCCATCGCGCGGTCCACCCCGTCCCGCGCCGCGCTGGCCGTCCGGGCGTTGGCCCGCGTGGCGATCTGCATCCCGAAGTAGCCAGCGAGGATCGAGCATCCGGCGCCGAACAGGAACGCGACCGCCGTCTGCCAGGTGATCTGCGGCACCAGGCCCGGCGCGGCGAGGATGACGAACAGGACCAGCACGAAGACCGCGATCGCCCGGTACTCGCGCGCCAGAAATGCCATGGCACCTTCTTGGATCGCACCCATCAACGCGCGCATCTGATCGGTGCCGGGATCCCGCCGGGAAACCGACACCGCCAGATACCCCGCGTACACCAACCCGATCGCGCCCGCCACCGGTGCCCAAACCATCGTGTCCAGACCCATCACCTCCGTTTCGTGGTCGGCGGTCCGTGGTCGCACGGACACACGTGCCGGCCGTTTGCCGAGCGCAGGCCGCACACCACGGCGCTCACAGTTGCCAGCTTCTCGGCAGAAACAGGGTCTCTCCCATCCGGACAGCGTACCGGTCCGTCATCCCGGCGAGGAAGTCGCAGACGACGCGCGGGATCGCCTCGCCGTGCTTGATCCACCGCCGGTATTCCGGCGAGATCTCCTCGGGGTGCGCCACCAGGTAATCGAACAGCATGCGCACCAGGCGCTGCGCGCGCGGCTCTTCGCTTTTGGCCTGCGGATTCAGATACACCCGCTCGAACAGGAACTCCTTGAGTGCATTGAGGGCTTCCCGCACGGGGTCGCTCATTTGGATCTGGGGGGCGTCCTCGCTGCAGGCGACCACGTCCCGGACCAGCGTGTCCACCCAGCGCCCACGGGTGGCTCCCAGCACGTCGCGCACGCCGCGCGGGATCTCGTCTTCGTCCACCAACCCGCCGCGTATGGCGTCGTCCATGTCGTGGTGCACGTAGGCGATGCGGTCGGCCACCCGCGCGACCTGACCTTCCAGCGTCTGCGGCAGCCCCTCGTCGTCCGGCCCGATGTCGGCCCGACCCTTGCTGTGGCTGCCAATGCCGTCGCGGACTTCCCAGGTCAGATTCAGCCCCCACTCCACCGTCCCGTCCGAACGCCGGTGCGGTTCCAGCAGCTGAACCACGCGCAGGCTCTGCTCGTAGTGCCGGAATCCGCCGTACGGGGCCATCGCCGCGTCCAGGGCCGCCTCGCCGGCGTGGCCGAACGGGGGGTGTCCCAGGTCGTGCGCGAGCACGATCGCTTCGGTCAGATCCTCGTTGAGCCTGAGAGCCCGCGCGATTGTCCGCGCGATCTGGCTGATCTCCAGCGTGTGCGTCAGCCGCGTGCGGTAGTGATCTCCCTCCGGCGACAGGAAGACCTGCGTCTTGTGCTTCAGACGCCGGAACGCCTTGCTGTGGATCACGCGGTCCCGGTCGCGCTGGAAGCAGGTACGCAGGTCGTCTTCGGGCTCTGGCCGCTCGCGGCCGCGCGACCGCGAAGCCAGCGCGGCCCGGGGCGAGAGGGCGCGCGCCTCCCACTCCTCCGTACGCTGTCGAATCCGCCGCAGGTCCGCCACGTTCACTGTGTTCCCCCCGCCGCGCCCGCTTCCCTCGTGGCCCCCGTACCGGGGACGACGAGCCGGCCGAAGTCGGCCACCAGGCGGAAGCTGCGTACGACTTCTGCCAGCAGCGCATGGCGGGCGGCGCGCACCTCGGGATCCGGATCGTTGATCAGCACCGCATCGAACAGCGCCGCTACGGGCTGGCAAAAGCGCGCCAGCTCGGCCAGCGCCTCGTCGTGTCGGCCTTCCGCAACGAGGGCCTGCACCGCGGGTGCGACGGTCTGGATCGTCTCGCGCAGCGCCCGCTCCGCCGGGTGCTCGGCCCGCAGCGGACCTCCCGGCCGGGGGGACTCGGGGCCCAGGATGCGGCTGGATCGGTCGAACGCCTCGTACGCGCGCGGGAAGGCGGGACTGGTGCGAAACCGTTCCAGCGCCGCGGCGCGTGAGGCGACCTCGACCGGGTCGTCGTTCCCCGCGACCCCGTCGGCCAGCACGGCTTCAACGGTGTCGTGCGGGTACCCGCGCTCGCGCAGCCAGCCGACCAGCCGGTCCCGCACGAAGTCTTCGACTGCGGCGGCGGATCGCTCCCCCTCCGGGTAGCCCGACAGCGCCCGGCGGAGCAACTCGTAGATCGAGAGTCGCAGGCGCCAGCGCTCCAGGATGTCCAGCAGCCCGGACGCCGCACGGCGCAACCCGTGGGGATCGGCGGAGCCGCTGGGTGCGTGGCCGGCGCTCAACAACCCCGCCAGAGTGTCGGCCCGGTCGGCCAGGCCGAGCAGCGCCGCCAACAGGTCCTGGGGCAGTTTGTCGTCGGCTCCGCGCGGACGATAGTGTTCGGCGATCGCCCTCGCCACCGGCTCCGGCTCGCCGTCCAGCCGTGCGTAGATCCCTCCGACGATGCCCTGCAGCTCCGGGAACTCCGCGACGACGTGCGTGCCGAGATCCGCCTTGCACAGGTGCGCCGCGCGCAGCAGGTGTCGTCGGCTCTCGGTGTCGAGGCCGACGCGGTCGGCCAGCCAGCCCGCCAGCGCGACCACGCGCTCGGTCTTCTGGAGCATCGAGCCCAGGTCCCGGTGGAACACGACCTCGGCGAGCCTGCCCAGGCGGTCTTCAAGCCGCTGCCTGCGGTCCTCGTCGTAGAAGAACCGGGCGTCGGTCAGCCGCGCCCCCAACACCCACTCGTTCCCCTCGCGCACTGTATCGATCGCGAATTCGTCGCCGTCGCGCACCGCGACGAAGTACGCCAGAAGGCCGCCGTCGCTGCCCCGCACGGGAAAGTACCGCTGGTGGTGTCGCATCACCGTCACGAGGATCTCCGGCGGCAGGGACAGATGCGACGGGTCGAAGCGTCCCAGAAACGCGGTCGGGTACTCCACCAGGAATGTCACTTCCTCCAACAAGGAGGCGGTTACCTCGGCCTGCCCGCCCACCTGCGCCGCGAGGGATACCGCTTGGCGACGGATGCGCTCGGCGCGACGGTCCGCGTCACCGATGACGAAGTGGCGCTCCAAGGTGGCTTCGTACGCATCGGCGCGCTCCAGTACGTGGGGACCGGGACTGAGCGTGCGGTGTCCCCGCGTGCTCCTGCCGCTGTACACCCCGGCGACCTCGAACGGCACTACCTCGTCGTCCAGCAGCACCGCGATCCAGCGGATCGGCCGCCCAAAGCGCAGGTCAAGCGCACCCCAGCGCATCGTCTTCGGGAAGGCCAGACGGGTGACGACTGCGGGGAGCCGATCCGCCAGGACCTCCGCCGCCGGCCTACCCGGTATCCGGACGCGCGCGAAGACGTACTCTCCTCCCTCGCCGCGCCGGCGCTCGAGCATCTCCACCGCGACCCCCACGGAGCGGGCGAAGCCCTCGGCCGCTCGCGTCGGCTTCCCGTCCTCTCCGTATGCCGCTCTGGCCGCCGGGCCCCGCACCTCGCGCTCGGTTTCGGCCTGCCGGGCGGGGATCCCGGCCGCGAGCACGGCCAGCCGCCGCGGCGTGGCCCACGTCCGCAGCGAGGCCGCCGGCAACTGCTCGGCCGCCAACAGATCCGCGATCGCTTCCTGCAGCTGACGGGAAGCAGGACTCACGAAGCGCGCTGGCATCTCTTCGGTTCCGATTTCGAACAGCAGGTCGGGCACGGGACGACCTCGGTGCTCAGTGCTCCTTGCCAAGCAGCGGGAATCCGAGTTCTTCGCGGCTTTTCAGGTACTGTTCGGCCACCCGGCGTGCCAGCCTTCGGTTGCGCGCCAGCAGGGCGGCGCGCTCGTTCACCCCGACCGCGCCGCGCGCATCCAGGAGGTTGAAGACGTGTGAGCACTTCAGCACGTAGTCGTAGGCCGGCAGCACCAGCCCCGTCTCCAGCGCCGTCTGCGCCTCCTGCTCGTAGGTCTCGAACAGCGTCCGCAGCCGCGAGACGTCGGCGACCTCGAATCCGTACCGAGAGAACTCGACCTCCTCCTGGCGGCGCACCTCGCCGTAGGTGACGCCGGGCGCCCACTCCAGGTCGTAGACGCTGGCGCGGCGCTGCAGATACATGCACAGCCGTTCCAGGCCGTACGTGATCTCGGCGGCCACGGGGCGGCAGTCCAGCCCGCCGCACTGCTGGAAGTAGGTGAACTGCGTGATCTCCATGCCGTCCAGCCAGACCTCCCACCCCAGGCCCCACGCACCGAGGCTCGCGTCCTCCCAGTCGTCTTCCACGAAGCGCACGTCGTGCGCGCGCAGATCGATCCCCAACGCCTCCAGGCTGCGCAGGTAGATCTCCTGCACGTCGTCGGGCGAGGGCTTGAGGATCACCTGGTATTGGTAGTAGTGGCCCAGCCGGTTGGGATTCTCACCGTACCTCGCGTCGGCCGGTCGCCGCGAGTACTGGACGTAGGCGGTGTTCCACGGCTCCGGGCCCAACACGCGCAGAAACGTAGCCGGGTGCTTCGTGCCCGCGCCGACTTCCACGTCGTACGGCTGCTGCAGTACGCAACCGTGCTCCGACCAGTAGTGGTCGAGGGCGAGGATCATCTGTTGGAACAGCATCGCGCCTCCTGCCCACCGTGGCTCTCCAAGACAAAAACCCCGTCCCGCTCAGGGACGGGGGCACCGCGGTTCCACCCTGCTTCCGGACGGGCGCACGCGTGGCACGCGCCCCGACCGGCTCTCTGGTGCCCTATACCGGGAGCACCCGTGCGACCCTACCGGCCTGCTCTGCCCTCGGACCGCCCGCTCCGGTGCGCCACGCCGCGTTCTGCCTGCCCGGTTGCACCGCCCCCGGGCTCGCTGGTCGGCCGACCGCGACGCCTCACCTTCCTCGCGCTCCTCGAAAGGATAGCACAACCCCGCCACGCCGCAAGCGCGGCCGCCGTCCCCTAACCGATCCCCAACGGCTCTTCTTCGCGTGCGCGGCCGCCGCGCGGAGCGGAGGTGAGCACCGAAGCGACCGCGAACGCCACCAGCCCGGCCGCGGCCCACGCGACCGGCAGCTCGATCGTCTTGTCCTCCGTCCGGATGCGCAGGACACCGCTGCCATCCGGCCGCACCACACCGCGCAGTGCGTCGATTGCCTCAGACACCATGGCCAGCGCGCGCTTCGCCCGCTCCAGGTCCACTTCCATACCCACACCTCCGCGTGCGTCCTTCTCGAATAGCATAGCAGGAGGTCCGTAGCGGCCAGAAAGCGCTGCCGGCGGTGCGCTATCCGATGTCGCCTCCCAGCGTGTGGAGCACGCGCAGGGTGCGCAGCGGACCCTCGATGCGGCTTTCGGCGTAGACGGCCACCGCGCGGGCGACCTCGCGGCGAGCGCGCCGCGAAAGGCGCAGACGGCCGATGTCCTGTACGTGCGACCGAACCAGAAAGCCGATCGCGCCCGCTGCCTCGCCGCCGATTTCCAAGGCTTGCGGGTCCTCGCGCGCGCACCGGCCGCACACCAGCCCGCCCAGACGCGCGCTCCACCTCGGCGTCGGCTGGCGGCCGCACACCGCGCACCGGTCCGTCACCGGAAGGTAGCCGAGCGCGGCGAACAGATGCAGGGCGTACCAGACGGTTGCGATCGCCGGATCGCCGGAGGCGATCGCCGACTGCGCCGCCAGCAGGATGCCGAACACCTCCGGGTGCGGCTCGTGCTCGGCCAGCAGCCGGTCGGTGAGTTCGGCAGCCAGCGACGCGTACGCCATGCGCTCAAGGTCGTCGCGCAGCGGCACGAAGCCCTCCACGACCTCCACCTGGGCCACGACGTCCAGTGCCCGGCCCCGGGCCAGCAAAAAGCGCCCGTGCGTGAACGGTTCCAGGCGCCCGCTCAGCGGACTGGCCGTGCGGCGGACGCCTCTGGCCCGGGCCGAGATCTTGCCCCACTCGCGGGTGAGCAGGGTCAGCACTCGGTCGGCCTCACCCAGGTTTCGCCGGCGCAGGACCACCCCTTCGGCCTTGTAGACGGGCATCCGCTAACCGCCGAGCAACGGCCGGAAGAACCACACCGCCACGGAGAAGTACACCAGGACGTTGATCACGTCCATCGTCGAGGTGATAAAGGGGCCGGCGGCCACCGCCGGGTCCTTGCGCAACACCGTAAGCACCAGCGGCGCCAACGACCCCAGCACGGAGGCCGCCGACATGGAGACCAGGAGGGTCGTCCCCAGCGTCAGGCCCAGCCGCAGGTCGCCCTGCCAGACCAGCCCGATGGCCAACCCGACCGCGCCGCTGGCCAGACCTGCCGTCACGCCGACGACCCATTCGCGCAGCACGAACTGGCGATAGGAGCGGCGGTCCACCTCCCCCGTCGCGATCGCCCGCACCGCCATCGCCGCCGACTGCACGCCCATGTTGCCCGCTTGGTCGTTGAGCATCGGGATGAAGTACGCGAGCGCGATCACGGCTTGCAACGCGTGTTCGAAGCCGCCGATGATCCGCGCGCCGACGGCCTCCAAGCCGAGCAGCACCAGCAGCCACGGCAGCCTCTTGGAGGCTCGGATGGCTGGCGAGTCCACCGCCTCGACCTCCTCGACGAGGCCGGCCAGGCGGTAGGCGTCCTCCGACGCTTCCTCGCTGACCACGTCCATCACGTCGTCCACGGTCACCACGCCGACCACGCGGCCCTGGCGGTCCACCACCGGGAGGGCCAGCAAGGCGTACTTCTCGAAGGTCCGTGCCACGGTCTCCTGATCGTCGTCCGCGCGGACCGCGATGACGTCCCGCCGGGCGATCGCCGACAGCGGTACGTCGGGGTCGGCCAGGATCAGGTCGCGCAGGGACACCACGCCGCGCAGCCGGCGATCGGCATCGACCGTGTAGACGTAGTAGATGGTCTCGGCATCGGGTGCGCTGGCGCGGAGGCGTTCGAGGGCCCGGGCGACGGTCATGTCCTCCCGCAGCGTGACGACCTCGCTGGCCATGAGGGCACCGGCGGTTCCCTCGGGCCACGCCAGCAGCGGCGCCACGCGGGCCTGTTCGGCGGCGTCCATGTCGCGCAGCAGTTCTGCGGCCCGCGCAAGCGGCAGTTCCCGCAGCACGTCGGCCATGTCATCAGAGGACATCTCCTCCAGCACGCCGGCGGCCAGGTCGGGCCGCAGGCGCTCGAGAACCGACCGCTGGCGCTCGGGCGGCAGGTGCTCGAAGACCACACCCGCCCGATCGCCCAGCGCAGCCAGCACGCGCAGGACGTCCTCGTCGCGCAGTCCCTCGGTGGCCTCCGCGACGTCCGCGGGGTGCGCCGACGCCAGCGCCCGGGCCAGCGCCTCGGCGCCGTCGCCGAGGATGCGGCGGAATTCGATCCGCGAGCGCTCGGTCACCACAGCCCTCCGTGGAACGCGAACGTCGCGAGGAGGAGGTAGATCGTGAGGGTGGTGTTGTCGGTCAGGGTCGTCGTGAGCGGCCCCGAAGCGACCGCCGGATCGAGCCCCAGGCGGTTGAGGGCGAACGGCACGAACATCCCCAGGGGAGCGGCGACCACCAGTGCCAGCCACATCGCCCCCCCAACGACCACTCCCAGGCGCAGGTCCTGTTGCCAGACAGCCGCAAAGCCGCCGACCAACACACCGCACGCCAGACCGACCAACGCGCCGGTCCACCCCTCGCGCCGCGCCTGGCGCCACCGGTCGGGGCCGAACCGACCGGTGGCCAGCCCCCGGACCGCCAACGCCAGCGACTGCGTGCCGACGTTGCCCGCCGTGGCGGCCAGCATCGGCAAGAAGAACGCTACGGCCACCATGGCCTCAAGGACCTCGGTGAACCGGCTGATCAAAGTGGCGGCGATGAGGTTGAGCAGCAGGTTGAAGACCAAGAACAGCGTACGCCGGGCCACGGCGCTCCACGGAAAGGCGTACGTCCGCATGTCCGCGCGTGCTGGGGCACCGACGAGGGCGAGCACGTCCTCGGTGCCTTCCTCTCCCACGACGCGCAGCAGGTCGTCGGCGGTGACGATGCCCAGCAGCCGGCCCGCGCGATCGCAGACGGGCAGTGCCAGCAGGTCGTACTTCTCGAGAATCCGCGCGGCCTCTTCCTGGTCGGTGTCGGGGGAGACGGTGACCGGATCGGTGCGCATGATCTCGCGAACCGGCGCGTCCACGGGTGCGGTGACCAGGTCCCGCAGCGAGACGACGCCCCGCAGGACGCCTTCGCGGTCGGTGACGTAGACGTAGTACGGGAGTTCGATGTCCCGACCGATGCGGCGCAGCTCCGCGATCGCATCTTCGACGCGCAGGTGATCGGCGACCGAGACGAACTCGGTCGTCATCAATCCGCCGGCGGTGTCCTCGGGGTAGCACAGCAGGCCGGAGAACTCCTCGGCCTCCTCGCGGCCCATGCGGGCCAGCAGCCTGCGCGCCCGCTCCGCCGGCAACTCACCCAGCACGTCTGCGGCCTCGTCGGCCTCCATCTCGAGGATCAGGTGAGAGGCCTGCTCGTCGCTGAGCCGGTCCAGCAGCTCGACGCGGACGTCGTCAGGCAGCTCCTCCAGGACGTCTGCGGCCTTGTCGGGTTCGAGGAGCAACAAGAGGAACAGGCGCTCGGGCTGCTCTAGATCGGTGAACAGGTCGGCTAGGTCGGCCGGGTGGAGTTGGGCCACGAGCGCCCGCAGCTCCGGGAGCCGGCGCTCGGCCAGATAGCCCTTGGCGCGTTCGAGGCGGGCGGAATCCATGGGCTACCGCCTGAGTCCTGTCCTGCCGAAGAGGTCGTCATCTCGATGCGCACCCCGTGCCTGCATAGGATAGTCGCTCGCAGGGAAGTGGACAAGCGGAAGGTCGGTCGGCTCGCTGTGGCGAAGGCGTCCGGGTCGATGCGTCAGTTGATCCCCGTCGCCCGCGACGAACCGCTCGACGCTCTCTACTTGGACCTCCAGCTGGGGGAGGGCGGGCAGCGTCCGTACCTGTACGTGAACATGGTGAGCAGCGCCGATGGGGCGGCCACGATCGGCGGGCGGTCGCGGGGTCTGGGCGGGGAAGCCGACCGGATCGCTTTCCGTCGCCTGCGCGAGACCGCCGACGCCATCCTGGTCGGGGCCGGCACGGCACGGGACGAAGACTACAGGCCTCCCCGCCTGTCCGCCGAAGGGCAGCAGAGGCGGCGCGCGCGCGGACAGGCTCTCGCCCCACGCCTGGTCGTCGTGACCGGCCGCGTGAGCCTCGATCCTGCGGCGCGGATGTTTTCCGATCCCGAAAACCGCCCGCTGATCGTGACAACCGAGCGATCCGGTCCGCGGGCCCGGGCGATGCTGCAGGCCGCCGCCGACATCCTCACGGCGGGGGCGCACGAGGTGGACTTCGATGCCGCGCTGCGTCGCCTGCGCGAGATGGGCATCCGCCGGCTGCTGTGCGAGGGAGGACCGACGCTCAACGCGGCGCTGATCTCGCGCGGGCTGGTGGACGAACTGTTCCTGACGATCGCGCCGATCGTCGTCGGTCGGTCCCCGCACCGCATCGTCACCGGCGACCTCCCCGGCCCGCGCCGGCTGGCGTTGCGTGAACTCCGCGAACACAGAGGCGAACTGCTCACCCGGTATGCGTTCGAACCCAGTGAGTCTGAGCCCTAGTCCTCTTCCGCCGGCGGCGCTCGGACCGTCTTCGCGACGTCCCGACTCATTCCACATCTCCGCGTGCCCATCTCGGTGTCGCACCTTCCCGCACGCTGCGCGTTGGAGAACGATCCCACTCACGGCGGTCGGCCCCGGAGGACCGGTGCGGGGCGCCGGCGAAGGCACGGCAAGCAGGACCGCCGCGGGCTCGAAGCGCACGGGTCGGGAACGCCCGCGGGACAGGAGAAAGCGATGCCGCAGGCTGCGGGCACCGAGCAGATCGATCTCGTCGTTCCCAGTCGAGCGGAGTACATGGCGGCCGTACGCCTCGTGACGGCTGCGGTCGCCGCCCGACTGCCCTTCACGGTGGAAGACGTCGAGGACCTGCGCCTGGCGGTCGCCGAGGCCTGTACCGCCGGTGTCCTGGCCGGCGCCGATCCGGGTACGTTTCACGGTCTGCCCAGATCGGCTGGAGATCCGGGTCGCGTACGCCGGCTCCGCCCTGTCCTCGCCCGACCATCCCGAACTGGGGCTGGTGCTCATGCGTGTGCTGATGGACGAGGTTCGTACCCTCGCAGAAGGCTCGGAGCAGGTGACGCTGCTACCCAAGCGGATCGGGGGCTAGGACGCAGACGGCGTGGATGTGCGCGGGCAGTCGCCTCAGGAAGACCTCATTCTGGCATATCACCGGACACGCGACCCGAAACTCCGTGAGCAGGTGGCCCTGGCACATGCGCGCCTGGCCATCTACTTCGCTGTGAAGTTCACCCACCGCGGCGAGGCCCTCGAGGATCTCGTCCAGGTCGCCCACGCCAGAACCCCGATCGCCTCTCCCCCGGCGCACAGGGGGACGCCGAGGGCCCGGCGCACCTCCAGGTCGCGCAGCGCCGCCGCGACATCCACGAGCTCTGCGGGCGGGGCAGCATCGTCCGCCGAGAGCACCAGCGGCGCGTCGCCGTCCAGCAGCCGCGCCACGACCGGATCGCCTCCGGGGACCACCGCGCCGTCTGAGACCAGCGCGCGCAGACGCTCCACCTTCTCCGCGTCGGCATGGTACAGCGCTCCGAGGCGCAGCCGGCCCTCCTCGAAGGTGGCGATTGCGCACCACTCCCCGAACACCTCGGTGCAACGTTGCGCGACGCGGTGCAGCAGAGGATCGAGTTCGCGCTGGCGGGAGAATTCCACCATGATCTCGGTCAGAAAGCGGGCGTGCCGTTCTCTTCGGCTGCGCTCCTCTATTTCCCGCTCCAGCTGTCTGCGGTAGGTGCGGTACCGTGCACCCCTGAGTGCGATCACCCCGGCGCTGAGCAGAAAGAGGGTGGCGGAACCCAGCGAGGCCGGCACGTTCCAGAAGAACGGCCCGTATGGCGCCAGGATGAACAGGTCAGCCAGCACGGTGCTCGCCAGCGCGGCGATCGCGCCCCTGAGTATCCCGTGCAGATACGAGGCGACCAGCACACCGGGCATGTACAGGAACAGGTAGGCGGCGTGCGGATAGCGCGGACGGACCAGCAACGCCGCCCTGGACGCGCTGGCCGAGGTCGAAGACCGCGTCCTGTGCGAACAGTTGCAGGCTCTGCTCGGCCGCATGCCGGCGCGCGAGCGGGCAGTCGTCGAGGCTTGCTGCAGCAGCGGCGAAGCGCCGCGCCGCCTGGCTCGCACTCTGGGCATCAGCCTCTCGCACGTCTACCGACTGCACAAACAGGCCATCGCCCGCATTCGCCGCAGGCTGTCGGCCTGAGCGGCCGCAGACCTTGCCGGCGCTACCCGCTGCGGCGCTGCGGTAGTAGACTCCTGACGGGTCGGGGGAGGGCTAGGTACGTGGAGACGATCCTCCAAGCCGGCGGCCTCCGGCTCCCGGCGCGGGTGGGAGCGGTGGCAAACACGGCGGCTGGCTTGCGGCTGTCCGGCCGCGTCAGGATGCTGCACCCTTTCGGCCCGACGCGCTTCTTCCGCCACGGATGGCAGTCGTGGAGCCTGTGCGGATGGATGCCCCTCGACCGCCCTCCGGCGCCGGGCGACGCACTGCGGCCGCAGACCGACGACCCCGTGTGTGCGGGCGCTGCGGCGTGGACCGGCAGCGGTGTGGGCGCCCTCGAGGTCGGTGACCGCCGCATCCTGCTGCTGGGCGCTCTGCGCCCGGGTGCGTTTCGTCGTCCCAGACCGCGAAGTCGATTTCGCACCCCACGTCCTGTGAGCACCGCCGGCGCCGTGTCCTTTCGCGACCTGTTCGGCAGCCCGCCCGCCGCGGTGGCCTGCGCCCCCGCGCGCGTCAACCTGCTCGGTGAGCACACCGACTACAACGAGGGCTTCGTGCTGCCGGTGCCGCTGCCGCTGGCGACCTGCGTGGAAGCGGGCGTGGCCGAGGGCCTGGTGGAGGCGTACAGCGTTGCGTTCGGTGAGCGCAGGGCCCGCGGGGTCGATGCGGGCCCGCAGGGAGACTGGCTCGACTATCCGGCCGGGTGCGTCTGGGCGCTGCGGCGCGAGGGCTTCGACGTCCCCGGCGTGAGGCTGCGGATCGACAGCACGGTGCCCCTGGGCGTGGGGCTGTCGAGTTCCGCTGCTCTGGAAGTCGCGGTCATGCGGGCCGTGCGCCAACTGTACGGGCTGGCACTCGACGACTTGCACCTGGCGCAACTGGCCCAGCGTGCGGAGGTCGAGTTCGTCGGCGTCCGCTGCGGCATCATGGACCAGATGGTCGCCTCGGTGGGGCAGGCCGGGACGGCGCTGTTGTTGGACACGCGCGACCTCCGCTACGAGCACTTGCCGCTGCTTCCGGGGCACCGGATGGTGGTGATCGACTCGGGCGTGCGCAGGCACCTGGCTGAAGGTAAGTACAATCGGCGGCGCGTAGAGTGCGAGCGCGCTGCGAGGCTGCTGGGTGTGTGTGCGCTCCGCGACCTCACCCCCGACGACCTCCTGCGCGCCGAAACCCTTCCGGATCCGCTGCCACGCCGTGTGCGGCACGTCGTCTGCGAGAACGCCCGGGTGTGGGCGGGTGCACAGGCCCTGCGACAGGCCGACGCCATCACCTTCGGCCGCCTCATGTCGGAGTCCCACCGGTCGCTGCGGGACGACTTCGAAGTCTCCACACCCGAACTGGACCGGCTCGTCGAGGCGGCGTTGCGCGCGCGTGCGCTCGGCGCCCGCCTCACCGGTGCCGGCTTCGGAGGGGCCGTAGTGGCCGTCGTGCCCCTGGAAGCGCTAGACACCTTTGGCAGCGGCCTCGCGCGGGCGGCCCCCTCCGCCCGCATCCTCGTGCGGTGAGTGGCGACGCTAGACGCGCTCGCGGACCTCAGTGCGCGGGAAGTACTCCAGCCCCCTCCGGCGAGCCTGGTACATGTGGCGGTCGGCGCTGGCCAGCAGCGCGCTGGCGCTGTCGCCGTGTTCGGGGAGGCTGGCGATGCCGACGGTGACCTGGATTCCGCCCTGCCAGCGTGCAGTGGCGGCCGGCAACCCCGCCAGCAGCCGGCGCGCCGCCACCTCGGCTTCCGGCAGGCTGGTATCCGGTAGGATGACCACGAACTCGTCCCCCCCGAACCGGCAGGCCACGTCCTGCCGACGGCAGACGGCGCGGATCTGCGAGGCGGCCGCCAC
This sequence comes from Armatimonadota bacterium, assembly GCA_031432545.1. NCBI lineage: Bacteria > Bacillati > Candidatus Sysuimicrobiota > Candidatus Sysuimicrobiia > Candidatus Sysuimicrobiales > Candidatus Sysuimicrobiaceae > Candidatus Caldifonticola > Candidatus Caldifonticola tengchongensis. Next base: position 698,693 of record JAVKGX010000001.1, on the reverse strand, counting down.
CAGCAGCTCGTCGCCCACCCGATGCCCCAGCGTATCGTTGATTGCCTTCAGGCCGACCGCGTCGACCAGCAGCACGGACAGGCGGTGACCGCCGCGCAGCGCCCGGTGGATTTCCTGCACCAACCGTTCTTCCAAGTATCGCCGGTTGTACAGACCGGTCAGCGGATCCGTCCTCGCCTGCACGCTCAGTAGCTCCCGCAGGCGGACGCCCTTGAGGATGGCGGCGACCTGGTCGGCGAACATCCTGGCGACTTCGACAGACTCCCGCCCGAACGCGTCGGATCGGCTGTGGTTGTCCAGGTTCAGGAATGCTTCGAGCCGGCCGTCCAAGACGATCGGCACACCGAGGGTGGAACGCAGGCTGGCCATCGCGCCGTACAGCGCGATCCTCTCCCAGCCTGCGGCCGGACGGCTCTGGGCGACCCGCGCCCGGGCTTCCTCACCCGAAAGGATACGGGGAGTGCCCTGCCGCAGGGAGGAGGCATCCAGCCCGTACCACTTGAGCCGGTCCTCCTCGCTGAACCGCACCTCCCGCAGCCGCGAGACGTCGTAGCCGACCCCAGCGACGAAGGCGAAGCCGTCTGCCTCGCGGATCGACAGGCTGCCCCTCTCGGCTCCCGGGACCAAGGCCACCGCCTCTTCGACCGCGCGCTGGCACAGCGGCTCCAGATCCAGGCTGCCGTCGGCCAGCGTTCGCGTGGTCTGCAGCAGCGCGTCCCGCTGCGACACCGCCCGTGAGAGGGCCTCGTACAAGCGGGCGGTCTCGATGGCGAGTGCGATCGGCGGCCCCACCAACGCCAGCAACTCCCTGTCCTCCGGCGGGATCGCGTCGCGACCGGCGGCATGGATCACCAGCACGCCCACAACACCGGTCTTGCCCTCCAGCGGGAGATACACACCGGACATACGCCCGCCGACGCTGTCCGGCGACACCGGTGGGTACGTGCGCGGGTCGGTCGTCAGGTCGAAGACGTACTCCGAGCGTCCGCTGCGATAGACTTCCCAGCTGACGCCGCGGCCTCGGGGCACCGTCGCGGGACCCCAGCGCCGGGCCAGGCCGGAACACGCGGTGACGACGAGGGCATCACCCGTCTCGTCCGGCAGCAGGATCGAAGTGCCGGCGAAGCCACCTGCAGTGTGCAGCGCGTCGGTGAGCCGCTGTGGCAGGGATTCCGGATCGTGGACACCGACCTGGAACTCGCGGATCAGCCTCCACAACAGGCGGACCCTGCGGTCGGCGTGGCCTACAGTCGCGCCTACGGTCATCGTCACTCCGCCAACTGCCCTGCCCCCCACCCCTTGCAAAAAAGCAATTCCCGTGCCGTGCGGTCGTGGGCCCGGGCACAATCCTGCAGCGGGTGCGGTTGCTTCGGGTGTGCCTTCGCCCCGGGCATCGCGCGGGATCGGAGCCGGGGTCCGGAAGGTGGAGCCGGCGAGGGGATTTGAACCCCTAACCTGCTGATTACAAATCAGCTGCTCTGCCGTTGAGCTACGCCGGCACCCACGACAGCATAGCGCACCGGACGGCGGAGGGGTACCAAACAGTCACCCTAGCCTGCGGGTGGTTCGTAGTAGCAGACGGCTTCGCCGTCCACGGTCGTCTCACCGTGCTGGTTCGTACACCACACCTTCAGCGTGAGGATCGGCTTGTCCTCGCGAATCCGGACGACCTCCGCAGCCGCGGTGATCGTATCCCCGATCCGCGTCGGCTTGAGGAAGCGCATCTGACAGGACAAGAAGATCGCACCGGGACCCGGCAGGTGCATCCCCAGCACGGCCGACAGGAACGCGCCCGACAGCATCCCGTGCGCGATGCGACCTCCAAACCGCGTCTTCTGCGCGTATTCGGCATTCACGTGCAGGGGGTTGTAGTCACCGCTGAGGCCCGCGAACGCCACGATGTCTGCCTCCGTGACGGTTCGCGCCATCTCCGCCCGCTGTCCGAGGCGGAATGGAAACCTCCGTGGGGTGCGCCGCCGACCGCTCATGAACCCCTCCGCACCGATGGGATGCCAAATGCCATCTTGCCCCCGATCCGAGGGTATAATCTATTCACCAACCGCCCGGAGGTCGCCTCTTGCGGGATCAGTACGGCCGGCCCATCCGCGACCTGCGCATCTCCCTGACGGACCGGTGCAACCTGCGCTGCGTGTACTGCATGCCGGCAGAGGGGATCGCGTTCCGCCCGGCCGCCGAGCTGCTGCAGGAGCCCGAGATCTTGCTGCTGACGCGGATCGCGGCGGAGCTGGGCGTGCGTAAGGTGCGGCTGACGGGTGGCGAACCGACCGTCCGGCCGGACCTGGTGGGCATCGTACGCGGCATCGCCTCGATCCCCGGGATCGCAGACGTCGCCCTCACCACCAACGGTGTACGCCTGCGGGACCTGGCCCGACCCCTGGCGCGGGCCGGGCTGCGGCGCGTGAACGTCAGCCTGGACACGCTGGACGCCGAGGCATTCCGGCGGATCACCCGTGGCGGCCGGCTGAGCGACGTGCTCGAAGGGCTGGCAGCCGCAGAAGAGGCAGGGTTGCGACCGATCAAGATCAACGCGGTCGTCGTCCGCGGGTTCAACGACGACGCGGTGGAGGATCTGGCGGCCCTCACCCTGCGCCGACTCTGGGAGGTCCGGTTCATCGAGATGATGCCGTTCGGGACGGTCGGGGACTTCGCGACCGCCGGCGTGGTGCGCAGCGAGGAGACGATGGCCCGCATCGAGGCCCGGTTCGGGCCGCTGCGGCCGGTGGATCTGTCCGGAGAGGACCCCGCGCGCACCTACCGCCTGCCGGGGGCGATCGGCATTCTCGGATTCATCAGCCCCGTCAGCGAGCCGTTCTGCGCGAAGTGCGGGCGGCTGCGGCTGACCGCCGACGGGAAACTGCGGCTGTGTCTGCTGCGCGACGACGAGGAGGACCTGCTGACACCCCTGCGGGCGGGCGCTTCCTATCAGGAACTGCGCGACCTCTTCGCGGCCGCGGCCTACCGCCGGCCGTTCGGCCACGCCCTGGCCGAGCGCATGTACCCGCACAAGCGCGCGATGATCCAGATCGGCGGCTAGATCCGGCCTAGCCGTCTTCTGGGTCCACCCATTCTTCCTCGCGGGGTTCGAACGCCTCCCCGCAGCGCGGGCAGACCACTTCCTCGTCCGGCTCGGCGGGGGCCAACCGCAGGATGGGATGCGCACAACGAGGACACACGACGCGGATCATGATCCGTCCCCGACGCTCGGGCACCGGTCGGCCGAGCGCAGGCCGCCTGCGGATGTCGCTTATTCTTCTTGTTCCAGGTTCCTCTCGAGTTTGCGCTTGACCCGTTGCAGGGCGTTGTCGATGGACTTAACGTGGCGGCGCAGCTCGTTGGCCATCTCCTGGTAGGACTTGCCTTCGAGGTAGGCGCTGAGCACCCTGTGCTCCAGCTCGCTCAGGTTGCGGCGGATCCGGGCCCGCATCCGGGCGGATGCCTCCTCGTTGATGACCAGCTCCTCCGGGTCGGACACCTTCATGCCGCCGATCACGTCCAGCAGCGTCCGATCGGAGTCGTCGTCGTAGATCGGCTTGTTCAAGGAGATGTAAGAGTTCAGGGGGATGTGCTTCTGGCGGGTGGCGGTCTTGATCGCGGTGATGATCTGGCGCGTGATGCACAGCTCCGCGAACGCACGGAACGAGCTCAGCTTGTCGCGCCGGAAGTCGCGTATGGCCTTGTACAGGCCGATCATGCCTTCCTGGATGATGTCTTCACGATCGGCGCCGATGAGGAAATACGCCTTAGCCTTGACGCGCACGAAGTTGCGATACTTGTTGATGAGGAATTCGGAGGCTCGATCGTCGCCGTTCTTCGCCGTCTCCACGAGGTCTTCGTCCACCATCTCCGCGTACGGTGCTGACGCTTCCTTTCGCGCAACGGCCACCGGCATCGCCTCCGATGTCGACTGTGTGGTGGAACCGCTTGAGAGGTCTATAGCCAAAAAGCCAAGCACATTATAGAGACGCTCTATCCGGAGGGTCAAGCAAACGGCACCGGTCCGTCGGCGCGGCCGAGCGCCGACGAAGTCTCGGTGGACCCCGCCGCCGTGCGCCCCTTCTTCAGGGTCCCCTCAGCGCTGCCTGCTTGCGGGTTCCGAACTTCACGATCTTCGGGACGGGCTTGTAGTACGAGTGGGCCACGACCTCGCGGCGGACGACGACACCCTGCTCGCGGACGATACGGACCGTGGTTGCCCGGAAACCGCGCTTGGCTGCCAGCACCTGGGTCGCGCCGACGGGCAGCCCGGGATCCGGCCGGCGGATCTCGCCTTCGGGCGCCGGCAGCACCTGGACGTCAGTCACGAGGATCGCCACTTCACGGCCCGAGCGGCGCGTGCCGTAAAGCGAGATCGTCAGCGCGCGCCCCCGCACCTCCGCCCACATCAGCAGCGGCGGCCCGTCGTTGCGAAACCGCAGGTCCAATGAGCCGTACGAGACCGCCGCGTCCCGGCCCAGCGGCAGGTAGCTCACCGGCGCGCTGTGGTTGGTGCGAGCCAAAATCTTCAGGTCCGCGAACAGCACCACGTTGAACAGCGTCGAGGACACCTGGCAGACGCCGCCTCCGTCGCCCGGCACGAACTCGTCGTTGAGGATCACCGGTGCCTCCCGGTATCCGGCGGCGCGCGTACGCGGTCCGACGACACGGTTGAAGGAGAATTCCTCGCCGGTGAGGAGGAGGATGCCCCGGAGCTTGCTGGCCGCCAGAGCGATGTTGAAGTTCCGGTTGGGCACGTCGGGGAAGTGCGTCGTGTAGGTCGCCACGACCTCCCGGATCCCCATAGCCTGCAGCCGTTCGGCCGTCCACCGCGGCCGCACCGCCGCGAGGGGCAGCGTCACCCGTTCCCACCCTTCCCGCGCGGCGACGGCGAGGATGCGAGCCGCCGCCGCGTGATCGATGGTCGTCCCGTCGCGGCCGGGGACGATGCGGACCTGCCCGTCCTGCACCCAAAGGCGCGCGTCTTGCGGCTGGGTCCCCACCTGGGCGGCGGCCTGGTCGACGAACGCCCGCAGGGCCGCGGGGTCCACACTGAACGGGATCGCCAAGCGGAGTGGTTCGGACCGCAGCCGCCAGCGCATCCGCAGTCTATCTACCAGGCCGCCAGCTCGTCCGACTCCGAACGCCCGGCGGACGGTGCCGTATAGGTCGGATCGAAGCCCCAGCTCACCGGCAGTACGCCGCCAGGTCCGGTCCCCCGCGCGAATGACGATCGGACGCTGCACCCTCGCCTGCACACGCGCACGGAGGTGCTCCAGCGCCTGCTCGCGCGTGAGTCCTCCCAGGTGGAGGTCTTCGATCCAGATGCCGTCGTAGAAAGTGCCGGCATGCGAACGCTCGTCGAGCACGTACGCTGCTGCCGCACCTGCGAGCAACGCGACGAAGACCGCAAGCACGCCGCCGATCCAGCGCAAATCGATCCCCTCCCCAGACAACTGGGGGCTGCGAGCCCCTCAGGGACGCTCCTCGCACGGCTGCCCGCTCCGCTCCCGCGGCCCGCCGTGGCCATGTCGGTGCTGCCGCACGACCTCGAAGAGCAAGATCGCCGCCGCCACGGACGCGTTGAGCGAGGAGATCCGCCCTCGCATGGGGATGCGCACCGTCAGGTCGCACCGTTCCCGGACCAGCCGGCGCACCCCGGACCTCTCCCCGCCGATCACCAGGGCCAGTGGCGGGCGCAACGCCACCTCATCGTAACACCGGAGCGCTCGGGGGTCGGCGGCCACCGTCAGCAGCCCGGCGGCCCGACACGCCTTTACTGCCTGTGCCATGTTCGTCACCATCGCGACGGGCACGTGCTCGATCGCGCCCGCCGACGCCTTGGCCACCGCCGGGCTCAGACCGGCCGCGCGACGCCTGGGGATGACCACGCCGTGGGCACCGGCCGCCTCGGCGGTGCGCACGATCGCGCCCAGGTTCCTGGGGTCCTCGATCCCGTCCAGCAGTACCAAGAACGGCGCGCCGCGCGCTGTGGCCTGCTTGAGGAGCGCTTCGAGCTCGACCGTGCGGTGGGGTGAGATGAGGGCGATCACTCCCTGGTGTGCGCCGGTGGCCGAGACGGCAGCCAGGTGGCGCGGATCGACGAACTGCACGGGGATGCCCCGGCTCTTGGCGTGCGAGACGATGCGGGCCAGTGTCCCGGCTAGACGCGCGGTGCGCGCGATCTGGATCTTGCGGATCGGCCGATCGGCGTGCAGCGCCTCCCAGACGGGGTTGCGGCCCTCGATGAGGTCCGCTACCGAATCCTCCACCGGCTGCCCCCCGGATAGTCCTCCACCGAAACGCCGATCTCCCCCAGGCGCCTGCGGATGCGATCGGCGGTGGCGAAGTCGCGTCGGTCGCGGGCCCGCTGGCGCGCGGCCAGGATCGCGTCGAGGATCTCTTTGGTCTTGCCGGTGGGGTCGATCGAGCGCAGCGCCTCTTCTTCTTCCAGCAGGCGGCGCAGCTGTTGGTCCAGCCACTCCTGGGGGACCGCCGGCGCCAAGCGCAGCCCCAACACACCCGCCAGTTCGCGCAGCCCATCGGCGGCCTGCGCCAGGGCGTCCGCGGCGTCCTCCGGCGCGCCCACGTCCCCCACGCGCTTGGCCAGCGCGTCGGTGAGGCGGTTGGCGTCCGCGGCCAGGGCGAAGATCTCCGCGATCGCCTGCGGCGTGTTGAAGTCGTCGTCCATCGCGGCCCGGAACGCCTCCCGTGCGGACGCGGCGCGCTCAAAGAGCGCCTGCGCTGCTGGCGAACGACGGCCGGACGGCGTACAGCGGCGCAGGACGGCATCGATCGCTTCCACCGCGTGCCGGAGCCGTTCGGCCCCGCGGTCGGCCGCTTCGACGGCCTGTTCCTTCCACGTGAGCGGGTTCCGGTAGTGAGATGACAGAAAGAACAGTCGCAGCCCGTCGGGGCTGTAGCGCCCGAGGGCCTCCTCGATCGAGACGACGTTGCCCAGGTGGCGCGTCATCTTCTCTTCGGCCCCGCCCGGGCGCAGCAGCGCGTTGTGGATCCAGTACTTGACGAAGGGCTTGCCGGTGAAGTTCTCGGACTGGGCGATCTCGTTCTCGTGGTGCGGAAAGATCACGTCCTCGCCGCCGCCGTGGATGTCCAGCTGCGGTCCGAGGTAATGGATCGACATCGCCGAGCACTCGATGTGCCAGCCCGGTAGCCCCTCCCCCCATGGGCTCGGCCACGAGGGCTCCCCCGGCTTGGCCCGCGTCCACAGCGCGAAATCCATCGGGTGTTCCTTGCGCTCGTCCACCGCGATGCGGGCGCCGGCCTGCATCTCTTCCAGGCGTCGCCCCGACAGCTTGCCGTAGTCGGGGTCGGAGGTCACGCGGAAGTAGACGTCGCCGTCTACGACGTAGGCGTGCCCCTTTTCGATCAGCACCCCGATGATCTCGATCATCTGGGGGATGACCTCAGTGGCCCGCGGGTAGGAGTGCGCCCGCAGGACGTTCAGCGCGTCCATCTCCCGATGGAAGCGGGCGATGTACTCCTCGGCGATCGCCTGGATCGTCCGCCCCTCCCGCTGCGATCGGGCCACGATCCGATCCTCGATGTCGGTGAAGTTCTGGACGTGCCGCACCCGGTAGCCGGACCACTCCAGATGCCGACGGATCACGTCGAAGACCACGTAGCTCATCGCGTGGCCGACGTGGGCGGGCCCGTACAGGTTCACTCCGCAGACGTACATCTTCACGTCCGGCGGTTGGAGCGGCTCGAAGCGCTCCTTGCGCCGCGTCAGGGTGTTCGTCACGTGCAGGGCCATCACACCCGCTCCAGCAGCACCACCGCGATCGCCTGGATGCCCTCACCCCGACCGATGGCACCCATGCCCTCCGCCGTCGTCGCCTTGACCGCGACGTCGGCGACCGGCAGGTCCAGGATCTCGGCGATGCGTGCGCGCATGCGTTCGACGTACGGGCTCAGGCGCGGCGCCTCCGCAACGACGACCGCGTCCACCTGGACGACCGCCCATCCCATCTCGCCCAGACGATCGCGTACTCCGCGCAGCAGCGCGGCGCTGTCCGCGTCCCGGTAGCGATCGTCGTCGGGCGGGAAGTGTGCCCCGATGTCGCCCAGCCCCGCCGCCCCCAGCGCCGCGTCCATCACCGCGTGCAGGAGGACGTCGGCGTCGCTGTGGCCCGCCAGGCCTCGCTCGTACGGGATCTCCACGCCGCCCAACCGCAACGTTCTGCCCTGGGCGAACCGGTGCAGGTCCAATCCCAACCCTACGCGCATGCGTCGGGCCGACAGTTCCCGCCTCCCCCGTCCCGGTGGGCACTCACCGACCGCGAGCCCGCGCCGGGCTACCCTTCCCGCCACTGCAGCAGCGCTTCGGCGATGACCAGATCCTCCGGAGACGTGATCTTGAGGTTCTCGGGGCTTCCCGGCACCAAGTGCACCTCGACTCCGAGGCGTTCGACCAGCGCGGCGTCGTCGGTGCCGTAGAACCCATCGGCCCGCGCGCGCTCGTGCGCCGCCCGCAGCAGCTCGTAGCGAAAGCCCTGCGGCGTCTGGGCCGCCACCAGGACGTCGCGGTCGATCGTCTCGCGCACGACCTCGCCGTCGACGCGCTTGGCGGTGTCGCGGACCGGGACCGCGGCGAGCGCCGCACCATGGGCCACCGTCGCCTGTACAACGCGCTCGATGATGTCCGTCGTGACCAGTGGCCGCGCGCCGTCGTGCACCAGCACCACGTCACACTGGTCCAGCGCCTGCAGCCCCAGTGCGACCGACTGCTGTCGCTTCAAGCCCCCGGCCACCACCGCCGACACCTTGCCCAGACCGTACTTCGCGACCAGCTGCGTCACCCTCGGAAGCGCCGCCTGGCTGGCGACGACGACGATGTCGTCGACATGAGGGCTGTGGTGGAAGGGGAGGATCGAGCGGACGATCACCGGTACCTGTCGCAGCGACAGCAGCACCTTCGGCGTGCCCTGCCCCATCCGCGCGCTGCGGCCGGCGGCGGCAATGAGCGCGGCCACACGGGGCCGTTTGTGTCTTGCCAACTCGACCTCCCGGAAGGACAGGGGTGTTGGGCGCGGCCGAGGCGCGTCAACCCGTCGACCGGCGTCCGGCGCCGTCGTGCTTCGGCCGGGCGAAGATCATCCTTCCCGCGGCCGTCTGCAGAACGCTGGTGGCCACGACCTCGACCTCGGTCCCGATCATCCCTCGACCGCCCTCGACGACGATCATCGTACCGTCTTCCAGATAGCCCACGCCCTGCCCCGCCTCCTTGCCCTCGCGCATCACCTGCACGCGCAGTTCCTCACCCGGGAGCACGACCGGCCGCAGTGCACCGCTGAGATCGTTGATGTTCAGCACGCGGACGCCCTGGAGCTGGGCCACCCGGTTCAGATTGAAGTCGGTCGTGACGATGCTGGCCCGATGCGCGCGCGCGAGTTCGACGACCCGCTCGTCCACGTCGCCCCCACCTTCGTCCTCTACGATCTGCAACGCCTGAGATTCCGTCTGCAGGCGGTTGAGCACATCCAGTGCGCGTCGCCCCCGCGCACGGCGCCGCGGGTCGGTGGAGTCCGAAATCGACTGCAACTCCCGCAGCACCGAACGCGGCACGAGCAGCGTACCTTCTAGAAACCCCGCCTGCACCACGTCGGCGATGCGGCCGTCGATGATCGCGCTGGTGTCCAGTACCTTCGGCGCGCCGCGCACCCGCCGTCCGGAGCGGTCGAACATCCCGGCCAGTTCCTCCCGGCGCTGCAGCGCGAACTGCAGGCCGAGGTAGCCAAAGACCACGAGCGCGCCCAGCCGGAGGTACCCCCCAATGCCCGGGATGCCCGAGAGCAGATATCCCACGGCGCTGGCGATCAGCAACCCGACCGCGAGGCCCACGAGCGCCACGCCCAGATCCCGCAGCGGCACACGTCCCAGCCACGCGAGCACCCGCGACATCCCGCGGACGAACAGCGCCCACAGCAAAGGCGCGCTCAGGCGGCCGGCGACCGCGACCACCGCGGCCGCGGCGAACTGCGCGCCCAGCCTGGGCCAGCCACCCGGGAGGAACAGCGCCGCCAACGGCTCCACGGACTGGAACCCGATCACGGCGCCGAGCACGAACCCCGCCCACGCCGCGACCCGGCCGGCCACTTTGGATGCCGAGCTCATTTCGTGGACAGTATAGCAACAGTACTCAGAAAGGCTCCCCCGCCGGCGGTCGCCACGGCGCGAGGTCAAGGGCTTGCGCGATCGTCTGCACACCCACGATCCGCAGCGTGCCCGCACCGGGGACCGGCAGGCTGGACTCGGGGACCAGGGCCATCCGGAATCCCAACTTGGATCCCTCGGCGAGACGGCGCGCGATCTGCGGCACCGCGCGCACTTCGCCCGACAGCCCCACCTCCCCGCAGAACAGCGCCTGCGGGTCGAGGGCGCGATCGCGCAAGGACGAGGCGACGGCCAGGGCGACGCCGAGGTCGGCGGCGGGGTCGGCGATGCGCACACCCCCCACCGCGTTCACGTACACGTCCGCCTGACCGATCGCCAGCCCCGCGTGGCGCTCGAGGACGGCCAGCAGGAGCAGCAGGCGGTTGTAGTCCAACCCGGCGGTCGTCCGACGCGGCGTCCCGAACGGGGTGGGTGCCACCAGGGCCTGGACCTCGACCAGCAGCGGCCGCGTACCCTCGATCGCACAGACGACGGCGGCCCCCGACGCCCCCTCGGGCCGTGGGGTCACAAACGCCGCCGATGGATTGGGGACCTCCCGCAGCCCCGTGCCCTGCATCTCGAAGACGCCGATTTCGTTCGTCGAACCGAACCGGTTCTTGATCGCCCGCAGCACGCGGTACGCCTGGTGGCGCTCGCCCTCGAAGTACAGGACGGTGTCCACGATGTGCTCCAACACGCGCGGTCCGGCGATCGCCCCCTCCTTGGTGACGTGGCCGACCACGAAGGCGGCGATGCCCTCAGCCTTAGACAGCCTGAGCAGCGCCGCGGCACACTCCCGCACCTGCCCGACGCTGCCCGGCGAACTCGGGACATCGGGCAGGTACACGGTCTGGATGCTGTCGACGACCATCACCGCCGGCCGCAGCCGACGCGCCGCCTCCAGCACCGCCCCCAGGTCCGTTTCGGCGACCACGTAGATCCGCGGCGAGGTGGCGCCGATCCGCTCTGCACGCATCCTGGTTTGCTGTGGCGACTCCTCGCCGGCCACGTACAGCACGGTGTGGCCGGCCGACGCCAGACGGTCTGAGGCCTGCAGCATCAAAGTGCTCTTGCCGGCCCCCGGCTCGCCGCCGACCAGCACCATCGACGCGGGCACGATCCCCCCGCCCAGGACGCGATCCAACTCGCCGATGCCGGTCGGCAAGCGTTCGTAGGGCAGGGGTTCGACCTCCAAAATCGGCACCGGCCGGGCGGTCCGGCCGACGGCCCTCGTGCGCACGGCGGCCTCCTCCGCGAAGGTGTTCCAGCCGTCGCAGCCCGGACAGCGCCCCAGCCACTTCGGCGACTCGTAGCCGCACGCCTGACAGATGTAGCGAATCTTCATCCCAATCTCCGCCAAACGAAGAGGAGGGCGGGCGGCGCCCTCCTCCTCAAAGACCTCCAGCCAGACCGCCGGCGCCTACCGAACGAGTCTGCCCAGGTCTATCCCCAGCGTGCGGACCGCGTCCCGAATGGGGTTGAAGTACGAGTCCAGGTCCGGGAAGCGACGCCGGTCCACCCCGTACTTCGTCACGAGGTCCTCATAGGTCGCGTATCCGTCATGCTGGTACAGGTCGTGGATGGCCTGCTTGCCGGACGAAGTCTGCGCGATGCGGAACATCGCCTTGGTCACGCGGTCGACGACCTCCGGATCCAGACCTCGGCGGAACGAAACCGTGTCGTTGGGGATGTACGGCTTGACGTACTCCAGCACGACGACCTTCTGCTTGACGTCGGGGAACTGACGGACCACGCGGTCGCGGGCATCGCTGCCGAACTCGTCTCCGAACGTCGCCCCGCCGTCGACCTGGCCCTGGTAGATGGCGAGCACGACCTTGTCGTGGCCACCCGCGAACACCGTCTGGCTGAAGAACCGGTTGGGATCGAATCCGGCGTTCTTAATGTGGACCGCCGGGTAAAGGTATCCGGACGTCGAAGCCGGGTCGCTGTACGCGAAACGCTTGCCGCGCAGGTCCGCCAGACGGCGGATTCCGGTGTCGGCACCCACGAGGATCTGGGCGCCGTAGTGGGGCTGGTTGAACCGGATCGAGATCAACTTCACCTCCGCGCCGCAGCGCTGGCGCGCCAGGACATAAGACAGCGGCGCCAAGAACGCGATGTCTGCGCGACCGGCGCACATCGCCTCGATCGTCGCCGCGTACGAGGTAGGCACCGTTGCCTCGAACTCATAGCCGGTGGCCACCGCGAGCATGCGCTCCAACGTCTTGCCACTGGCGAGCACCGCCTGCGCGTCCAGCGACGGGACGAATGCGAGCACGAGCTTGCGCCGGGCCTGGCCCCCTGCAGCCAGCCCCAGCGAAAGGACGAGCACGAGGGCGATCAACAGCACACGCATTGCCTTCACGGTATCCCCCTCCGCACGGGTCGGCTCGTTGCGAGCCCGTCTTTCGGACACGAGAACGGGAGAGCTGGTGGGCTCTCCCGGACTCCGACAATCAGCGTAGCGGAAGCCTCAGCGGGGCGCAAGGAGTTTCCGTCACGGTTCGCGGCCCCACTTTTCTGCGAACTCCTCCTTGCTGAGCCTGAAGTAGTCGGCGTTCATCTCCGTATACTCCTTCCACTGCTCGGGTACGTCGTTCTCCGCGAAGATCGCCGTCACCGGGCACACCGGCTCGCAGGCCCCGCAGTCGATGCACTCGTCGGGGTTGATGTACAGCATGATCTCGCCTTGGTCGTTCTCGGCCCGCGGGTGGATGCAGTCCACGGGGCACACCTCGACGCAGGCCCGGTCCTTGGTGCCGATGCACGGTTCCGTGATCACGTAGGTCATCGCGTCCCTCCCGAGGTTGTGGACTCTCGATCCGGCTATCCGGTCTTGCTCTCCGAACGCGACAGGCGGCTTGCCAGAAACTCGATGTACGTGGCCAGCGCTTCCAACGTCTCCGGCGGCGCCTGGCGCAACCGTTCCATACCCGCCTGCACGCGCGCCCACAGCGCCGTCGTAGCCCGCGCGGCACGATGCACGCGGAAGTAGGCGACGTCCTCGTGCGTGACCAGCGAACCCACCCGCTTCATCACGATGGGCGGCACGCGCAGTGCTGCGGCGAGCCGTTCGATGTAGGCGGGCCGTCGGAGGTCCTGCAGACCGCGCTCGCCGCGCGACAGCACGCTGGGGGGGATTCCGGTCTCCACGCTGAGCTGCCTCAGGCTCATGCCCCTACCGCGGCCGTAGAAGTTGCGCCGCAGGGATCGGATGTAGTTCCCGAAGGCCCTGGCCCCCTCCCGCTGCCGATCATCTGCCTGCGTTCCCATCCTGCAACACCCAAGGTCATTCTAGCAGAATGGGCGCGATCTGTCTGTCGGAAATGGGGCGTACTCAGGTCCTCGTGTTCCATGAATGGAACGGCAGTCGATGGGTTTTTGCGCTAGGCCCGCCGTACCGCGAGGTTGTACAGCCAGAGCACGATCAAAGCACCGACGGTCGCGACGACCACCGAACCCACGAACCCCCCTGCACCGACGCCCAGGGCCGTGAACAGCCAGCCACCGACCACCGCCCCGACGATCCCGAGCACGATGGTCATGACGATCCCGTTGGGCTCACGAGGGCCCGGAAAGATCCAGCGGGCCAGCAGGCCGGCGACCAGTCCGACCACAATCCACCACACAATGGCACCCATAGGGTTCCTCCCTGTCCCGAATTTGCGGGGGCCTGCAGTACGGTTCGCCGGGGCGGGCAGCCCCCCTGCAAGCGACCGATCAGTTGCCGCCCCGCTCCCCGCCGCCGCGCGCCACTGCGACAATCGCCACGATCACGACCAGGACGATGATCAGGCCGATGACGATCGCCGTGGTCTGGTCCATCCCAAAGACGGTCTGGCCGGGCGGTCCGGGGGGATCGGGAGGGCCGGGAGGCCCCGGGGGGCTTGGAGCGTCTGGCGGTGCGGGTGTTTGCTGGGCCATCGCCGCCGGACCGAGCAGCACGGCGAGCGAGAGCGCGACGAGGATCGCGAGTGCGGCGTGCTTGGTGCCCATCCAACCACCTCCTGAAGTCTGCGTGGACCGCCACATTAGTATCCCGTCCGGGTCGACGCCGCAGCGGGAAATCTGCGCTACGCCGACTCCACACCCGCCCCTGCGAACGGGTTCGCAGAATGCGACAATGAGTCCGTGCGCGCCTTCAGCCGTACCCTGCTGGACTGGTGGGGTGTCCGTGCGCGGGACCTGCCGTGGCGCAGGAGGCAAGACCCGTACGCCGTCTGGGTCTCGGAGGTGATGCTGCAGCAGACGCGGGCTGCCGTCGCGGTCTCCTACTATCGCCGCTTCCTGAGGGCGTTTCCGACCGTGCAGGCCCTGGCGGTGGCGCGGCTGGACGAGGTCTTAAGGTGCTGGCAAGGACTGGGATATTACGCGCGCGCTCGCAACCTCCACGCGGCGGCCCGGCAGGTGGTTCGCGAGGGGTTTCCCTCCGACGCCTCCGGCTGGCAGCGTCTGCCAGGGGTGGGTCCGTACACGGCTGCAGCCATCGCCAGCATCGTCGGGGGCGAAGAATGCGTGGCGCTGGACGGCAATCTGCTCCGCGTCGGAGCGCGGCTGTTCGGAATCCGGCTGGCGCTGGACGACCGCCGCGCCCGGTTCGAGATCGCGCGGAGGTTCCGCAGCTTGCTTCCGCGGGGCCGCGCCGCCGAGCTTAACCAGGCACTGATGGATCTGGGCTCGACGATCTGCGTCCCCAGGAGGCCACGCTGCGAAGACTGCCCCGTCTGCCGTTTCTGCGCGGCCCGCGCCGCCGGCATCCAGGACCGCGTGCCGGTGCGGCGCCGGCGGCACGTTCGGCCCACCCGCCGCTTCGTAGCGGCGGTGATCACGGACCGCCGTGGGCGGGTGCTGCTGGTGCGCCGGCCCCCAAGGGGCATCTGGGGCGGCCTGTGGACCCTGCCGTTCGTTGAAGCCCGGTCTTGGCGCGACGCGCGGTCCGGCCTATCCAGGGACCTGGGTGGGCGGATGCGCCGCCAGGGGCGCTTCCAGACGGAAGTCGGACACGCGTTCACGCATTTTTCTGCCGTCTGCCGCGCCGTCGCGGTGACCGCAGACTTCCCCGAGGGTACCGCTGCTCACCTCCGGTGGGTGCGACCGGAACGGCCGGGCGTGCCGATGCCGCCCGCGCACCGGAAGATCCTTCGGTCGTACGCGGCCGCCTCCGGGCTACGGGCCTCCGTCTAGCAGCGCGAGTAGCCGCACGACCGGCACGTCGCGCAACCGTTCTGGTAGGCCAAGGTGTCTCCGCAGTCCGGGCACACCCCCGCGAAGGAGGCCACCTCGGCCTCACCCTTGCCGTTGCCGGCCGCCGCATCCGGGGGTGGGCCTGCGTGGAAGCGCAGGGGTTCCTGGCGGGCCCGAGGCTGCGGCGGGGGCAGGGAGAGCGCGCGGGGGAACTCCTTGTCCGGCCGGAAGGCGTCCCCATACAGGGCTCGACCCAGAGCCAGCGCCACGGCCTGGGCGATGGTGCTCACGCGCACAACCGTACCGTCGGCGGTGCGGTCCAGCGCCACCTCGCGCGATGACACCCGCCACAGCTGCTCGATGACCTCGCGGGGGTCTACGCCGCTGCGCAGGCACACCGAGGTCAGACGCCCGATGGCCTCCGCCTCGACGTCGAGCGACTCTACGAACACCTCGCACGGGCCGTACTCGTCCTCGTTGACCGTGACGTAGGCACGGCCGCGGGGGGTCTCGATCCGCTCCGTCCGACCCTGCGTGACCTTGGGGCGTGGGCGCGTGGTCAGCCCACCACGCGCCGGCTCGGCGGCGGGCACAGAGATCGCACCCTGCGACTGCTGCTGCGTCTTCGCTTCGGTGATCAAGACCCCCTCGCGACTCCCCTCGCGGTACACGGTGATTCCCTTCAACCCCAGCTTCCACGCCAAAAAGTAGATCTGCTCGACGTCCTCCAGCGTCGCGTGCTCCGGCAGGTTCACGGTGCTGCTGATGCTGTGGTCGATGTGCTTTTGGATCGCCGCCTGCATGCGGACGCGCATCTCCGGACGGATGCGGTGGGCGGTGACGAACGTCTCGGGCAGTTCGGTGTCGTCTTGGAGCCCGAACCGCTCCATGTACTCCCGCACCAGCGGATGCCACACCCGGAACTCCCCCTGCGACAGCGACTCCGACCGACGCGTGTAGCTGAGGTCGAAGATGGGCTCGATGCCGCTCGTCGTCCCCGCCAGGGCCGCTCCGCTGCCCACCGGCGGGACGGTGAGCAGCGCCACGTTGCGCAATCCGCACTCCCGGATCCGGGCCAGCACTTTGGGGTGCAGCGTCTGCAGGAACGCACCCTCCAGGTGCCGGTCGCGGTCGAAGGCCGGAAACGTGCCCTTCTCCACCGCCAGGTTGACCGATTCGTCGTACACGATGTTCTTGATGCGCTCGAACATCGTGTCGGCGAACTCGATCGCCGCCGTCGTGTCGTAGCGCAGCCCGAGTTTGACGAGCATATCGCCCAATCCGGTGAAGCCGACACCGATGCGCCGGCTCCGCAGGCTGGCCTCACGCTGCTCGGGAAGCGGGTGCTTGTCGGCGTTGTAGTCGAGGACGTTGTCCAGAAAGCGCACCGTGTAGCGCAGCGCACGCTCCAGGTCCTGCCAGTCCACGCGTGCACGGTCGGTGAACGCGTCCAGCACGAACCGCGCCAGGTTGACGTTGGACAGGTTGCAGTTCCCGTACGGCTCCAGCGGGATTTCCGAGCACGGATTCGTCGTGATGACGCCCATGCCGTTGTACTCGGAGGTTGACCAGCGCTTGATCGTGTCCCAGAAGATCACGCCCGGTTCGGCATGGTCGCGGGCCCCGGCGATCAGCTCCTTCCAGAGGTCGCGGGCCCGGATGGTCCGGCGCAGGCGGACCTTGTCGGTCTCGTACCGCAGCTCGTAGTCGCCGTCGCGCTCGACCGCCCGCATGAACTCGTCGAAGACCCGCACGCTGATGTTCGCGTACCGCACCTTGTCCAGGTTGCGCTTGACGCGGGTGAACTCCAGCACGTCGGGGTGGTCGTTGGCGATCGTAATCATCAGCGCACCGCGACGGCCCGCCTGTCCGATCGTGCCCGTGGTCGTACTCATCAGCTCCATGAACGAAACCGCGCCGGTGCTGGTGATCGCCGCGTTGTTGACGGGCGTACCCCGGGGTCGCAGCACACTGATGTCCCCGCCGACGCCGCCGCCGAAGGAGTACGTGCGGGCGGCCTGCTTGCACCACTCGAAGATGTCCTCCAGCGAGTCGCCGTGGATGGGGATGACGTAGCAGTTCGCCGCGGTCACGCGCCGTGGGTTGCCCGCCGCGAACAGGATGCGCCCGCCGGGGATCATCCGGAAGTCGCTGAGCAGCCAGTAGAAACGCTCCTCCCACTCCGCGCGCGCGGCGTCGGTGGGCTCGACCGAAGCGATCTCTCGGGCGACGCGGGCCCACATCTCTGGGGGAGTGCGTTCGACCACGTTCCCGTCAAGATCGCGCAACGCGTACTTGTCACAAAACACACGCGCGCGCAGCTCGTCGCCATCGAAGTAGCGGAGGGTCTGCTCGAACAGCGTCGGTTTGTCCTGCGTGGTCGGCTGCATCCTAAGACCTCCGTGGCGAGAATCGCTAGTGGCGCCCGTTGATCTTGGCCTTCGCCTCAGCCAGCGGCAGCAGCGGCACCTGGCGCCGCAGCCGCTCCTCGCGTTCCCTGCGCGCACGCAACCGCTCGACCTCCTCGACGATGCTGTCGGCGTCTGCGAAGCGCCGGTACTCCGAGGCGAACCGCACGAAGGCGACGTCGTCGACCAGCCGCAGTCTGTCCATCACCAGCTCGCCGATCAGCGCCGACGACACTTCGGCCTCCCCCCGGTGGCGGATCGTGCGCTCCACCTCGGCCGCCAGTTCCTCCAGCGTCTCGGTGGCGATGGGGCGTTTGCCCCGTGCCCGCATCAGGCCGGCCAGGATCTTGTTGCGGTCGAAGGGTTCGCGACGACCGTCCCGCTTGAGAACCGCGAGGGGCGCCACGTCCACGCGCTCGTAGGTCGTAAACCGCCTGGCGCACGACACACACTCACGGCGGCGGCGGATCGAGCTGCCGCCTTCGACCGGCCGGGAGTCCAGGACCCGGCTGTCCTCACTTCCGCAGTACGGGCAGCGCATCCGCTGGATTCCTTTCGGGCTCTCCGACGGCCGTTGGCGCTGGCCTTCTCTCTTTCTAGATCTGGTTGCAGACTCCTGCCGACAGCACAACATATTGTGGGCGGGTCTCAGCGGCGGGTCAATCCGCCCCGGCCGTGCTGAGCCCCGGTGGAGAGGCGGGCGGGCCAGCGGAGGCGGCGGCGCTCGTGTTTTCGGCCCCGTTCGCGGCTCAGCTGCGCAGGACCACCGACTCGCGCGAAACCAGCCAGGCGGCCACGGCGACCCCGAGCGCGGCGCAGGCGGCCAGGCTGGCCGAGGTCAGCGCCAGCGCGCCCAGGTCGTAGCGGCCCGCCAGAGCCGCCCGCAGGACCAGCACCGCGTTCACCACGGGCACGGCGTAAGCGGCTGCGGTGGTGCGCGCCCAGTCCTCCAGGGCGGGGGTGGCGAAGGCGGAGAGCATCACGAGCAGCATCAGGGGCATCGCGTACTGGTTGGCCTCCCGCATGGAGCGGGCAAACAGGCTGACGCACAGCAGCACCGCCGCGAAGGCCACCGCGAGCAACCCACCCACGCCCGCCAGCACGGCCAACAGCGGCGCGGTCAAGGAGGGACGGCCGAACAGGTCGGCGACGGACGCCGGGCCGAAGGCCAAGACTAGGTACTGCGACGTCGCCGCGACGGCGACGCTCACCCACGCCATCGCGGTCGCTGCGGCCACCTTGCCCGCTGCCAGCGCCCAACGGTCCACGGGTGCGACGAGCAACCCTTCGAGCGTGCCCCTTTCCTTCTCCCCGGCGCCGAGATCCGCAGCGACATGCAGGCCACCTCCGAACGCCCACAGCGCGACGATCAGGGGCAGGAGGATGGCCACAAACAGGTTGCCCCGTTGCTGCGCCGCAACCAACTCCTCGCGGACCTCGATCGGGGTGAGCAGGCGGCGGTCCAGGCCCCGCTCGCGCAGCCGCTGATCGATGATGTCCACCGAGTGTCTGGCGACCGCTTGCAGGACCTTGGCCCGTGCCTCTTCGCCGGCCTGCTCGGCGGCGTTGTAGCGCAGCACGACGTACGCCTGCCCGGCCCGAAGCCGCCGTGCGAAGTCGGTGGGGATTTCCAGGATGGCGGCGACCTGCCCCTGTTGCAGCGCCAGGTCGGGATCGGCGACGGGGACGACGCGGACGAGACCGGCCGAGCGGGCGGTCTCGATCAGCTCAGGGGCACGCTCGGCTCCGACGACGGCTACGGCCGCAGGCTCGGCAGCACGCCGCGCGGTCAGTATCGGCAGGACCAGGGAGATCGCCGGCACCACCAGGGCCGGCAGCACGACTCCCAGGATCAGTGCGCGCCGGTCCCTGACGACGTCGGTGACCTCCTTGGCCGCAACGGTCCGTGCCGCGTGCAATCCACGCTGGCGAGGACGCGCCGCACTAGGGGTCCGCATGCCGATGTCCCTCCGGGGACCGCTGCGTGAGCCGCAAGAAGACGTCCTCCAGACCCGTGTCCGCAGCCGACTGCAGATCGTCGAGGGTGCCCACGGCGCGGATACGGCCCTCTTGGACGATCGCGACGCGATCGCACAGCCTCTCGGCCTCGACCATCAGGTGCGTGCTCACGACCACGCAGCGGCCCTCGGCGGCCAGGCGGCGGATCGCATCCCGAACCGCGCGGGCGGCCGTGACGTCCAGGCCGGCGGTGGGCTCGTCCAGGATCAGCACGTCCGGGTCGTGGACCAGCGCGCGCGCCAGGCACACCCTCTGTCTCATCCCCTTGGAGAACGACTCCGTGCGGCGGTCGATGAACCCTGCGAGATCGAGCAGTTCGACCAGGCGGTCCACACGGTCACGCAGCGTCCGATCCGGCAGGCCGTACAGCGCGCCGTGGTAGCGGAGGACCTCGCGCGCCGTCAGACGGCCGTACAGCCCGGCATTCTCCGGCAGCAGTCCGATCGCGCTGCGCACCCTGTGCGGGTCGCGCACCACGTCGTAGCCGCACACCTCCGCCCGCCCGGCCGTAGGCCGCAGCAAGGTCGCGAGGATGCGCATGGTGGTCGTCTTGCCCGCGCCGTTGGGCCCCAGCAGCCCGAGGACCTCTCCGGGCAGCGCCTCGAACGACAGCCCCCGTAGGGCCGCGAGGGTACCGAAGCGCTTGTGCAGATCGCGCACGCGCACCGCGGCCGGGTGAGGTGGGTCCGGCGTCAAGGCCAAAGCAGCCCCAGCAGCAACCGGGGGAGCAAGAAGAGGTTGTCCAGCGGCAGCGCGGCCACGAAGACGACCAAGAGCAGCAGACCGATCAGCGCCCGCGACCGCGACGGCGGGGAGACGTCGTTGGCTGGCCCGGGATGCGGGCGCGACAGCAAAACGAGCAGCAGTAGGGCCATCGGCAGCAACCCCATCAGCGCCAGCAGTACGACCGCGGCGTACGACGTGGCGCGGTGCCAGCGCGGGCTGAGCAGCGCTCGGACGACGTGCCCGCCGTCGAGCATGCTGGCCGGCAGCAGGTTGATCCCGGTCACGAACAATCCGATCATCGCCGCGTCGGTCAGCGGATCCGTGTAGAAGACCACGTCGGGCGCATCACCGAACCGCAACGCGAGCAGCCGGCTCACCGACCACGGGAAGAAGAACGTCGGCAGCCCGGCCAGATACGGCCGCAGCGCCTCCAGGTCCAGCACGACCGTCCGGCCCACCCCGATGAGCAGCAACGGGATCGCGACGACCAGCCCCGCCAGGGGCCCGGACGCACCCAGGTCGAACAGCCCGTCGCGGTCGGGTGCCGGCTCTTTCGTGAGGATCACCGCGCCCATCGTGCCGATGGACAGCGCCCCCAACACCACCGGGGGGAATGGGATGAAGTACGGCCAGCTGGCGTCGATCCCGTGGGCGCGTGCGGCGGCCTTGTGGCCCAGCTCGTGAACGAGGAGGATGCCGAGCAGCCCCAAGCTGAAGGCGATCCCATCGACGAGGGGGTTGGGCCAGTAGCCGGCGCGGATCACCGCATCGGGGACCTGCTGGAGGACCGACAGGAAGCGCTGCGACCCGATGTAGCCGGTCAGGAACGTGGTGACGACCGTAGCGGCGAACAGCGCGACGTTCACCCACCCGTTGCCGCGGATCCGCCCGGCGCGCGGAACCACCGACAGCAGCAGTCGATCGCCCGAACGGCGCAGCAACGGCAGCGCGCCCAGGGGCAACAGATCCTGTCGCAGCGCCGCAAAGCGCACGTCGAGGTCGAGTTCTGCGGCTACGGCGAACACCGGCACGCCGTCTTCTACCCAGGCCTGCTGGACGCCGAAGTGTCGGCGGACGAGCGCTTCGAGGTGGTGGAAGGCGGCGGGTCCCGGTTCCATGGGCAAGCATCGGGCCCCCGGTCCTCCCGGAGGCCCTGCACCATTGTAGCCGCCTGCGCTACCGCTTGCGCAAGAACGCGGGGATGTCCAAGTCGTCGATCAACATGCGCGGCTGGTCATCGGCCGGTCCCGGAGCGGGGGGGACGCGCGTCGGCGCGACGGCGGCCGCCTCTCCATCGACCACCTTCCCGGCCCGGGCGGCTTCGAAGCCGGTCGCGATGACGGTGATGCGCACGTCGTCGGACATGCCGTCGTCGATCACCGCACCGAAGATGATGTTCGCGTCGGGGTCGGCGGCTTCGGCGATGATCCTGGCCGCGTCGTTGACTTCCATGAGACCCAGGTCCACGCCCCCGGTGACGTTGAGGAGCACGCCGCGTGCACCCTCCATGGACGTCTCCAGCAGCGGGCTGCTGATCGCGGTGCGCGCGGCCCGAACCGCGCGGTCCTCGCCGGAGGCCACCCCGATGCCGATCAGCGCCGAGCCTGCCTCCGCCATCACCGCGCGCACGTCGGCGAAGTCCAAGTTGATCAGCCCCGGGACCGTGATGAGGTCGGCGATGCCCTGCACACCCTGGCGCAGGACGTCGTCGGCGACGCGAAACGCCTCGATCATGCTCACCTTCGCGTCGATGATGTTCAGCAGCCGATCGTTGGGGATGGTGATCAGCGTGTTGACCTGCTCCTTGAGTTCGCGGATGCCGTCCTCGGCGGTCGCGGCCCGGCGCCGCCCCTCGAACGCAAACGGCTTGGTGACCACGCCGATCACCAGCGCGCCGAGTTCTCGGGCGATCCGCGCCACGACCGGCGCTCCGCCCGTACCGGTCCCGCCCCCCATGCCCGCAGTGACGAAGACCATGTCGGCGCCCTCGAGCGTGTCGGCCAGCTCGTCGCGGGTCTCCTCGGCAGCCTGGCGTCCGATCTGGGGATCACCGCCGGCGCCCAGCCCGCGCGTAAGCTTAGCGCCGATGTGGATCTTCCGTTCGGCCTGCGACAGGGCGAGCGCCTGGATGTCGGTGTTGATGGCGATGAACTCCACCCCGCGCAGCCCCGCGCTGATCATCCGGTTGACGGCGTTGCTGCCGCCCCCACCGACCCCGACGACCTTGATGGAGGCGAACCGGCGCAGGTCGCGGTCGAGATTGGCCATGGCAGACCTCCTCATCACTCTCCTTGGAGCGCGCTGCGGACCCACGATCGCAGCCGCGCCCAGACTCCGTCCATCGAACCGTTGCGCTCGCGCACCCTCCGGCTGTGGCCCGACCCGCTGGCCGCGTGGACGACCAGCCCGACCGCGGTCGCAAACGCGGGGCTGTTGACCGTGTCGGTCAATCCCGCGATGTTCACCGGGTAGCCGACGCGCGCCGGCAGCCCCAGCCGTTCGCCCGCGACCTCCGCGATGCCGCGCAGCAACGCCGTCCCGCCGGTCAGCACCACCCCCGCGGGGATGCGGCGTGCGAACTCCGGCCGGCCGACGTGGAGTTGGACCATCGCCAAAATCTCCTCCACGCGGGGTTGGACGATCTCGCATAGGTGACGCCGGGGCAGCACCTTCGGCTCCTGCCCGCCCACCATCAGAACTTCGATCAGTTCGCCCTCGGCCGCCATGTACGAGGCAGCCGCACCGTAGCGCACCTTGAGCTTTTCCGCCTCGCCGACCGCGGTCCGCAACCCGAAGGCGATGTCGTGGGTGATGTGGTTGCCCCCCAGCGGCAGCACAACGGTATGTACCAGGCCGCCGCCGGAGAAGACGCCGATGCTCGTCGTTCCGCCGCCGATGTCGCACAGCACGACGCCCAGGTCCCGCTCGGCAGCCGACAGCACGGCTTCGGCCGAGGCCAGGGGCTCCAGGACCATCTCTTCGACTTCAAGCCCGGCGCGGTGCACGCACTTCACCAGGTTGGCCAGCAGCGTGCTGGCGCCGGTGACGATGTGCGCCTCCACCTCCAGGCGCGTCCCGTACATGCCCACTGGGTTGCGCACACCACCCTGCCCGTCGACGACGAAGTCGCGCGGCAGCATGTGGATGATCTCGCGGTCGGACGCGGGGATCGCGGCGATGCGCGCAGCCTCGATGACTCGTTCGACGTCGGCTGGGGCGATCTCGCGGTCCGAGCGGGACACCGCGACGACACCGCGGCTGTTCTGGGAGGCGATGTGCTCACCGGAGACGGCGACGTACGCCGACCGCGCCTGGTAGCCCGACATGCGCTCGGCGCGCTCGACCGCCTCTTCGATCGCACGCGTCGTCGCGTCCAGGTCGGTGACCACACCGCGGCGTAGACCCAAAGAGGGAACCGTGCCCACCCCGGCGATGTGCACCTCGCCGTCGGAGTCGGCCTCAGCGACGATCGCACAGACCTTCGTGGTGCCGATGTCCAACCCCACCAGGGCGTTCCGTTTGGTCAAAGCGCGTCCTCCCGGCTACACCCGCGCCCTGCACGGGACGACCCCCCGGTCCCGGCGGTGCCGGTCACCGAGCCGGTCGGCTCACACCTGCAGGAGACCGCCTCCCGGATCGAGAGGTTCGTGCAACGAAATGGGCATTTGCTTCCACGAACTATTCCACGGCACCGCGGCGACTCCTGCTTGAGTACGTCTGGGGGCACGGGCAGCTGAGCCGTGCCCTCTGGCCGTTACGGTTCCGGTCGGACCACCACCTTCTCGCCGAACCGCAGGTCCAGTTCGCGGGCCACGATCCCGCGGTCGGCCAGCGCGCGAAGGATCTCCTCGGCCAACCGCATCCTGCCGCCCAGCTCGGCGGGTTCGCCCACCCGCAAGGTGACCCCCGATGCCGTCTGAACGACCAGGTCGCCGTGCACGTCGATCTGCATCGACGAGATCCGCGAACGCTGTGCGGCATCGAGGGAAGCGAACGCGGCGGCCACCTCCCGGACGCCGCGATGAGGCACGGGCTCACCGAGCCGGACCCACGGAAGCGGCAGGCCAACCGTCAACGGCACCAGTCCGTCCGGGTGGGCCTGCCGTCGGAACGGCACGCCGCCTTCGTCCAGCACCAGCACGCCCCCCGACCCGCTCAGGGCAAGCAGGGGTGACCTCTCCGTGACCGTGACGACCGCGCGGTGCGGCCAGGCGATGTGGACCGCGGCACTGCGGACCTGCGGGATCGACCGCACCGCCGCGGCCGCCCGCTCTGCGTCCGCAGCCCGCAGAGGCCGGCCGGGCCGCAGCCCGCTGCGCCGGATCACCTCGGCCTCGGACAGCGTCCGGTTGCCGGCCACCGTGACCTCCCGCAGCGTGAAGGCACCGGAGGCCGGCAACGAAAACACCGCCGCTACAAAACACATCGCGACGGCAAACCGCAGCGTGCGGAACGTCCGCGGGGCACGCAGCGCGGACAGTCGGGCGTCGCGGCGGGCGTCGGACGGATCGAAAGCGCTTGCGCTGCGTCGCATGCTAGTCTCCGAAGTCGCCCACCAACTTGACCTCCAGCTCCAGTTCGACGCCGAACTGCGATCTCACCCTCTCCCGGACCCGGCCCACCAGGCGCAGGACGTCCTCCGCACGCCCCCCGCCCGCATTGACCATGTAGTTGGCGTGCACCTCAGACACGCGCACGCCACCCGAGGCCATGCCCTTGGCGCCGGCCAGATCGATCAGGCGGCCGGCGGCGTCGCCGGGCGGGTTGCGGAAGATGCAACCGGAAGACGGCGGGCCGATCGGCTGCGTCGCGGCGCGCTGCCGCAACCACGCCTCCATGCGCGACCGGACCGAGGCAGCATCGTCCGGCCGGAGTTCCAGTTCGACCTCGAGCGCAACCGCACGGTCACGCTGCAGCCGGCTGGTCCGATAGGCGAACTCCATCTCGGCGGACGTCCAGGTGCGTTCTCCGTTCGGTCCGAAGACGCGGACCGAACGGATCACCTCTTCCATGCTGTGCCCGTGGGCGCCGGCGTTCATCGCTGCAGCCCCACCGACGGACGCGGGGATGCCGGCGGCGAACTCCAATCCGGCGAGCCCGCGGTCGGCCGCACGGAGCGCCAGGCGCGGCAGGCCGGTGCCGGCTTCGGCAACCACGCGCACCCCGTCCCAGCGCACGCGGTCCACTCCGTGTCCGACCTTCACCACGACGCCGCGCACACCGCGGTCGGAGACCAGCACGTTGGATCCCCGGCCGAGGACCACGAAGGGCTCCTGCGTCGCGTACAGCACGCGTAGGACGGTGCGGAGTTCGTCCAGGGACCGGGGCACGACGAGCACGTCGGCCGGACCCCCGATCCGGAAGGAGACGTGCCGTGCCAGCACCTCCCCGAGCCGCACGTCGCGGCAGGCCTCGCGCAGCGCTCGGACGGACGCCTCCGCCACCGACCCCCCCGTGGCTAACCCCGTGAGCGGAGCCCGCTCGCGATCCACTCGGCCACCTTCCAGATGTCGCCCGCACCCATGGTTGCCACGACGTCGCCCGGACGCAGCGTGGGGAGGATCGCCGCCGGGACGTCTTCGATTTCGGGGATCCACCGTACGGGGCGGTGCGGCGCCACGGCGTCGACGATCAGGCGGCCGCTCACGCCCGGCAACGGAGCCTCGTCGGCCGGGTAGATCTCGGTGACGATGAGCTCGTCGGCGTCATCGAAGGCCCGCGCGTACTGCGCGTGGGTCGTCCGGGTACGGGAATAGCGGTGCGGCTGGAACACGGCGACGATGCGGGCCTCCGGCCAGCCCTCGCGCAGGCCCCGCAAAAACGACCGCACCTTGACGGGGTTGTGCGCGTAGTCGTCGACCACCAGGGGTGCTTCGCAGTGGACATCGAACCGGCGGCGCACGCCCCGAAAGCACCCGAGGGCTTGGGCCATCGGAGCGAAGCCCGCGCCGATGTGCAGCCCGGCGGCCAGGGCCGCCACCGCATTGGTGATGTTGTGCCGTCCGGGCAGGCGCAGGCGCACCTCTCCCAGCTCGCGGCCTCCGGCCAGGAAGGCGAACCGCGACCGGACGCCCGTCCGTTCGATCACGCGCGCGCTGAACTCCCCCCGGTCCAGCCCGTACGTCATCGCCCGGCACGGCACGGCCTCGCGCAGCCGCAGCACGTTGGGATGGTCTGCGCACAACAGAGCGAAGCCGCCGGGGTCCAGGCCAGCGAGGAATCGGCGGAACGTGGACAGCAGCGCTCCCACGTCTCCATAGTGGTCGGCGTGGTCGGTCAGATCGAGGCTCGTCAGGATGGTCGAGTGGACGCGCACGAAGACCAGCGATCCGTCGCTCTCGTCGACCTCCGCCACCGCCGGACCGGAGCCCACGCGCGCGTGGCTGCCGAACTCGCGGACCTCGGCACCCACCAGCGCGGTCGGGTCGTGACCCGCGCCGGTGAGCGCGGCGGACAGCAAGGCGGCGGTGGTCGTCTTGCCGTGCGTGCCGACGACGCCTACCGACAGACGTTCCCCCGCGAGGATCTCAGCGAGCATCTGGGCGCGGTGCCAGACCGGCAGCCCCGCCTCGCGCGCGGCGGCGATCTCCGCGGTGTCCGGGGAGACGGCGCGGGAGGCAATGACCCCCGCGCAGCCTTCCAGGTGGTCGCGGTCGTGGCCCACCCACACGCGCGCACCCAGATCCCGCAGCCGTTGCAGCACACCCGAGTCGCGGACGTCGCACCCGCTGACGGCCCTACCCCGGCGCAGCAGCACCTCGGCAAGGGCGCACATGCCCGCGCCGCCCATCCCGACGAAGTGCAGGTGGCCGGCGGCCGCTGTGGGGGTCTTGGCACTCCGCGTCAGGTCAGCTTCCACTTCAGCCTCCGGAGTTGCCGCGCTGGGCCACCGCCCGGATTGCGTCCCAAATCCGGAATGCGGCATCCGGCCGGCCCGACGCACGGCTCGCCTCCCGCATGCGCGCCAGCCTGCCGTCGTCGGCCAGCAGCTCCGAGATCACACCGGCCAGTCGCTCGCCCGTCAGTTGGGGGTCTGGGAGCACGACCGCCGCACCGGCGTCTTCCAATGCCCGCGCGTTGTGGACCTGGTGCCCGGCGGAGTGGGGCAGGGGGACCAGCACCGCCGCCAGCCCGAGGGCGGTGAGCTCCGCGCAGGTCACGGCGCCCGCGCGCGCGACGACCAGATCGGCCAGGGCGTACGCGTCAGCGATCGGGTCCAGGTATTCGACCTGGCGGTACAGCAGGCCACGGTCGCTGGACGCCGGCCGGCGTTCGGACACCTGCAGCGGCGCTGCGCTCTGCTCCGCGAGACCGGCCCGCGCGGTGCCCGTCTGGTGGAGGATCTGCAGATCGCCCCGCTCCCAAAGGATCTCAACCGCCCGACGCGTCGCGCGGTTGACCGAAGCGGCACCCTGGCTGCCGCCGATGACCAGCACCGTACGGCGGCCCGCCTCCAGGCCGTAGAACTGCCTGGCGCGCTGCGCGTCACCCGACCTCAGCGACGCGCGCACCGGGGCGCCTGTCCACAGCGCGTTGTCGGGAAACGCCGATGCGGTGTGCGCGAAGGCCACGCACACGCGCTGCGCACGGCGTCCCAACGCTCGGTTCGCCAGCCCCGGGACGGCATTGGGCTCGATCAGGACCAGCGGCACACCCGCATAGCCCGCAGCGCGCGCGGTCGGATACCCCGCGTAGCCCCCCGTCGAGACCACGACCTGCGCGCCGAAGCGCCGCAACAGCCCGATCGCCTTCCACACGCCGACGGCCGTGCGCAGCAAGGATGCGGCCGCGCGGTCCGGACGCCTGCCCACCACTGCACCCACCGGGACCGCTTCGAACCGGATGCCCGTAGGGGGCACCAGATGTGCCTCCATCGCCCCTCCGCCGACGAACAAGAACTCCGCCGCACCTGTCGCAGCCTCTGCCACGGCGACCAACGGATAGATGTGGCCGCCGGTTCCCCCGCCGGCCAGCACCACCCGCAACGGCCCGGCCCGCGCCCTGGGCCGTGCCTGCGGCCGGATCACCCCGCCCCCACCGGCCGCGCGCGGCCGGGCCGGTGTACACCGCCAGCCGCAGCGGCCTGCCCACTCGCCGACGGTCTGGCATACTGCGACAGGTTCAGGCAGATCCCCACGGCGGCCATCAGGACGATTAGCGAGGATCCCCCGAAGCTTACGAACGGCAAGGGCACGCCGGTCACCGGGAGGGCGCCGGATACGACGCCGATGTTGATCGCCGCCTGCCCGACCACCCACGAAGCGATCCCAGCGCCCAGCAGCGCGCCGTAGCGGTCGGGTGCCCGCACGGCCGTGCGAAAGGCGCGCAGCGCGAACAGCGCGAACAGCCCGATCAGCACCGCCGCTCCCACCAGGCCCAGTTCCTCCGCCAATATCGCGAAGACGAAGTCGGTGTGCCGCTCGGGCAGGTAGAAGAACTTCTGCCGGCTCTGGCCCAGCCCGACGCCGAACAGGCCGCCCGAACCGATGGCCAGCAGTGACTGGATGATCTGGAAGCCGGTTCCCTGCGCATCCTGCCAGGGATTCAGAAACGCAAGCAACCGCTCCCGCCGGTACTCCTCGCGCAGCGCCATCAGCGCCGCCAACGGAGCGACAAGCAGCGCCACCCCCGCGAGGTGGGGGATCCGCGCTCCGGCGGCGAACAGCACGACGAACGTGACCAGCACCAAGATCACCGCGCTGCCCATGTCGGGCTGGCGCATCACCAGGGCGGCCATCAACCCGCAGAAGAACAGGGGCGGCAGGATTCCTCTTCCGAAACGGCGCACGCCGTCCTGCCGGTTCGCCAGGAAGTTGGCCAAGTACAGCACCAGCGCCAGCTTGGCCGCCTCCACCGGCTGGAAGCTCAACGGTCCGAGCGCGATCCACCGCCGCGCGCCCCCCGCCGCCGTACCGATGCTCGAAAACAGTACCGCGCCCAGGGCCCCCAGCGCCAGCAGCAACGCCGGACCCGTCAGCCGCCGCCACGTCGTGTAGTGGATGTGAAAGGTGAACCACATCGCCGCCAGCCCCAGGACCATCCACAGCAGCTGGCGCTTGAGGAAGTATGCGCTGTCGCCGAAACGCTCGAACGCGAACACCGAGCTCGCGCTGTACACCATCACCAGTCCCAGTGTGCACAGGGCCACCACGCTGCCGAACAGCAGCACGTCGGGCGCGTGCCGGCGGATCTCGTGCGAGGGGTGGGTGTGGGTCATCGTGCGGTTTGGGATCGCTCGGGTTCCGGATGACGTTGGGCTGTCGCCGCACGCACGAGGCCGTCGAAGACGTCCCCCCGCTCCCGATAGTCGGCGAACTGGTCGAACGACTCGCAGCCCGGAGACAGCAAGACGACCTCCCCCGGCCGCGCCAGGTTCGTGGCCCGGCGGAACGCCTGCGGCAGGGTGCCGACGTCCACGACCTCCGCCCCCAGACCGCCGAAGGCCTCGGCCATCGCCCGCGCACAACGACCGATCAGGTAGACGGCCCGCACCGGGCTGGCGCGCAGCGCGTGCGCCATCGGCGCGAAGTCCTCGGCGGTCGCGTTGTGCCGCACGCCGCCGGCGATCAAAACGAACGGGGACCGCATCGCGCGGATCGCCGCAGCCGCCGCGCTGGGGTTCGTCGCCAGCGAGTCGTTGACGTAGCGCACGCCACGGTGTTCGGCCACCACCTGCATGCGGTAGGGAAGCCCTTCGAACCGCCGTAGGACGTCGGCCATCGTCTGGGGGGGCACGTCCATCATCGAGCAGGCGGCGCACGCGGCGAGGGCGTTTTCGAGCACGTGGTCGCCGGTCGACAGCAGCGCATCCACGGCGACGACCGGCGTGCCGCGCTCTGTCAGGATCCATCCCTCGGCGAGCCACGCGCCCGCCCCGAGACCCGGGCCCCCCGCGCGGCGGAACGGGACGAGGCGCGCGCGGATCTGCGGGATCAGCGAGGCCGACGCCGGGTCATCGAGGTTGACGACCGCGAAGTCCTCCGCCCGCTGGTGACGGAAGATCCCGGCCTTGCAGCGCACGTACGCTTCGAAGGTGCCGTGGTCGTCGAGGTGGTGCGGCTGGATGTTCGTGAGCACTGCGACCTGCGGGCTGCTGCGCAGCCCGAGCAGCTGCCGGTTGCTGATCTCCAGCACCAACCGGTCCGTGGGGAGCACCTCGGCCATCCGGTACAGGATCGGCACGTGCGTGCGATCGTTGCCGCTGATGTGCGCGCGCAGCCCGGCGGCGGTCAGCATGCGGTGGATCAACGTGGCGACCGTGAACTTCCCGTTGGTGCCGGTGACGCCCACGATGGGGCAGGGGCAGAGGTCGAAGACCAACTGCGTCATGCTATGTGCCCTGACCCCGGCCTGGAGGCGCTCCCGTACGGGCGCGTTCTCCGGATGGCGGAACCATGCCTGCGGCAGGAAGATCACCTCTGCGCGCTCGATCCCTTCCAGGTAGCGATCCCTCCAGCGCACCGGCACCGGTTCGGACAGCCACCAGCGGATGATGCGTTCGCGCTCGTCGCGCGCCATCCAGGCGTGCGTCCGCGCGAAGACTTCGGGGAAGGTCTGCAGTGCGGTCAGGTCGTGGCAGGTCGACTCGATCCCTTGCGCGAGCAAGAACCGCGCGACCGCACAACCCTCCGTACCGCTGATCCCCAGCACGTGGATGCGCTTTCCGCGCAGGCCTTCCAGAGCTTCCATCCCCCAGTTCCCTTCACAGGACGACCGTCAGCCCAGCGAGCGCCCCCAGCGAGCCCACCAACCAGAACCGGGTCACGATCTGGGTCTCTGCCCAGCCGGCGAGCTCGAAGTGGTGGTGCAACGGCGAGCTGCGGAAGATCCGTCGGCCCCCGGTGGCCCTGAAGTAGGCGACCTGCAGCACCACTGACGCCGCCTCCAGCACGAACACGATCCCGATCACCAGCAAGGTGAGCTCGGTCTTGGTGACGATCGCCATCGCGGCCAGCGCGCCGCCCAGCGCCTGCGATCCGACGTCCCCCATGATCACCTGGGCGGGATGCGCATTGTACCAGAGAAAACCCAGGCACGCCCCCGCCAGGGCCGCCGCGAACGCCGCGACGTCTGCACGTCCCACGTGCAGCGCGACGCCCGTATAGGCCACCGCCGCGATGGCCACGGTACCGGCGCCCAGCCCGTCGAGTCCGTCCGTCAGGTTGACGCCGTTGGTGAAACCCACCATGAACAGCACCGCGAACGGGAGGTACAGCCAGCCGAGCCGGACCTCCCCGATCCACGGCAGCACGAGCGCCGAACCCAGCCCCGTGAACTCCATCGCGTAGTATCCGATCGCCAGGCCGATCGGAATCTGGAAGGCGAGCTTCTCGCGCGCGCGCAGCCCCAGGTTGCGCCCGCGGCGCGCCTTGAGCAAATCGTCAACCAGGCCGGCGGCCCCGCATCCCAAGAAAGCAACGAACACGATGCCCAGCGTCCGGCTCCCAATCCACAGGGCCAGCAGCGTGACCACCACCGCGGCGATCATCAGCACGCCGCCCATCGTCGGGACGTCCGCCTTCTCCCGGTGGCGCGGGGGGGCGTCCTCACTGATCGGCTGGCGCGCGAACGCCCGCAGCCAGGGGATGGCAAGGGGGCCGACCGCCAGCACCACCACCGCGCTCAGGGTGGCAGCCAGCGCGATCCGCTCGATCGTCATCGCCCCTCGGTCGGGACCGCCGCCGACGACCTGGCCGACGCGAGTCCGGCGACCACCCGCTCCAGCCCGACCGCACGCGACCCCTTGACCAACACCAGGTCGCCGTCGCGCACCAGCTCCGCGGCAAGACGCGCGGCGTCGGCGGCGTCGGCTGAGGCGTGGATCGCCCCGGAACGCATGCCGGCCGCGCGGGCCCCCTGGGCGATCCGGCTGCCCAGTTCGCCGACGACGACCAGGGCGTCGACGCCCTCGGCCGCGCACAGCGCTCCGGCCTCCTGGTGCGCCGCATCCGCACGCGGCCCCAGCTCGCGCATCTCGCCGAGCACTGCCACCAGGCGGCGCCCGCCCCGCAGGGCGCGCGCGGTCTCCAGCGCGGCGCGCAGCGACGCCGGGCTGGCGTTGTAGGTGTCGTCACAGACCACGACGTCGCCGCCCAGCCGGCGCAGCTGCAGCCGCCCCGGCGGCGGGCGGAACCCGGACAACGCATCGGCGATGGCCCCTACGGACACCCCCTCGACCACGCCGACCGCAGCGGCCGCCAGTGCATTGCTGACGAAGTGCTGTCCAGGCACCGGCAGGTGCACCGCAGCGGTATCGGCCCCGGCCGCAAGACGGAAGCGACAGCCCTCAGCGTCGATCCGGACGTCGGTGGCGTGCACGTCCGCGGCGGTGGCCAGTCCGTAGCGGACCACCCGGCCCCGGCAACGTACGTCCATCGCCGCAACACGGGGGTCGTCGGCGTTCAGCACCGCCGCGCCGTCTGGCGGCAGGGCGTCGACCAGTTCGGCCTTTGCGCGGGCGATGGCCTCGATCGACCCGAGCAACGCCAGATGCGACTCGCCGACGTTCGTCACGACGCCCACGGCGGGGCGCACCGCCCGACACAGTTGGGCGATCTGGCCTGCCCCGCGCATCGCCATCTCCACGACGAGATACCGATGGTCGCGCCGCAGCCCGAAGACCGTGAGGGGGACGCCGACTTCCGCGTTCCAGTTCGGCTGCGAGGCGTGCGTCGGCGCCGCGCGCTGCAGCACGGATTCGATCATGCGCACCGTGGTCGTCTTGCCGGTGCTGCCGGTGACGCCCACCGCCCTCACGTCGAACCGCGCGATCCACGCGGCGGCCAGGGGCAGCAGGCACGCCAGCACGTCGTCCACCACCACCTGCGCGACGTCTACCTCGACGGGGCGTGAGACCACTGCGGCGACCGCGCCGCGCCGCGCCGCGTCGGCGACGAAGGCATGGCCGTCGTGGTGGGGGCCGGCGAGGGCAGCGAACAGCGCCCCCGGCCGAACCTGCCGGCTGTCGGTGACCACTGACGCAACGGCTGCGTGGGGGTCTGCGCGCACGAGGCGGCCACCGGTGGCCGCGGCCACCTCCGCCACGGTGAGCACAACGTCAGGCACGGCTTTGCACCGACGCGAGCGCCTGCCTCGCCTCCTCGCGGTCGTCGAAGGGGATCGTGCGATCCCGCAGGATTTGGTAGTCCTCGTGTCCCTTGCCGCAGATCACCACGATGTCGCCGGGGCGGGCCATCGCGATCGCCCGCCGGATTGCCGCCCGCCGGTCGGGCTCGACTTCGTAGGTGCCGAGGGCCGGCCGCCCCAAGAGGTCTTCGACCTCCCCACGGATGCCCGCCACGATGTCTTCGATGATCGCCATCGGGTTTTCGCTACGTGGATTGTCCGAGGTCACGACCACGTGGTCGGCGAGGCGAACCGCGATGCGACCCATCTCCGGCCGCTTCGCTGGGTCGCGGTCACCGCCGCACCCGAAGACCGCGATCAGGCGGCCGTGGGCGATCTGCCGGGCGGTCCGCAGCACGTTGTCCAGGCCGTCGGGGGTGTGGGCGTAGTCGACGACGACCGCAAACGGCTGTCCGGCATCCACCAGCTCGAACCGCCCCGGGATGCCGGGAAACGCACGCAACGCGTCGGCCATCGCGTCCAGCGGCACGCCGCAGTGAAGACCCAGCGCCACGGCGCACAGCGCGTTGTAGACGTTGAACATCCCGGCGATCGGGATCGAAAACCACGCGCGGCCGACCGGGGTCAGCACTTCGAACGCACACCCACGCGCGGACATCTCCAGGCCCTGCGCACGGACATCGGCGTCGTCGCCCAGCCCATAGGTCACCACCGGCGCGCGGCTGCGGGACGCCATGAAGACACCGTGCGGATCGTCGCGGTTGATGACCGAGACGCCGTCGGCTTCCACTCGCTCAAACAGCCGCGCCTTGGCGGCCCGGTATGCCTCCATGGTGCCGTGGAAGTCCAGGTGGTCCTGCGTCAGGTTCGTGAACCCCGCGGCGACAAACCGCACACCGCCCACGCGCTCCATCGCCAGCGCGTGCGAGGCCACCTCCATAGCGACGGCCGCCAGGCTCGCATCGCGCATCGACGCCAGCAGCTGCTGCAGCTCGGGCGCCTCCGGCGTGGTGCGCCGCAGCGAAACCCGTCTTCCCCCGACCACCGCGCCGATCGTCCCGATGATCCCGCAGGTGATCCCCCCGGCTTCCAGCACCGCACGCGTTAGGTAGGTGACCGCGCCCTTGCCGTTGGTGCCCGTGACGCCGATGACGCGCAGCGCCCGCGAAGGATGGCCCCAGTACGCCGAGGCGACGGGCCCGATCGCCTCCCGCACCGAGGGCACCACCGCCTGGGGCAGCGCCACCTCCACGCGCCGCTGGACGAGCAGCGCAGCGGCACCCCGCTGAGCTGCCTCCGCCGTGAAGTCGTGACCGTCGTAGCGGACACCCGGGATGGCGCAGAACAGAAACCCCGGGCCGACTTCGCGAGAGTCGTGCGTGACGCCGGCGATAGCGACGTAGGGGTCCCCGTGGACCGTGCAGGACGGGAGTTCCGTGAGCAGATCTGCCAACCGCACGCTGATGCCTCGGCCGGTGCGCATCCCATTATACGGAGGTCGCCCCCGGTCAGTCGCGGGCACCTGTCTGTCTGCCCCGGTCCATCCGATCGCCGAACGTGCTCGGGGCCGGCGGTACGCGCAGGTACCACAGCGTCTGCGAGGCCACGCGCTGGAAGATCGGGGCCGCGACGACGCCGCCGTAGTAGGGGCCCTGCGGCTCGTCCAGCATCGCGAGGATCGCCAGACGCGGGCGATCGGCCGGAACGATGCCGACGAACGACGACACGAAGCGGCCCGCCAGGTATCCGCCGGCCGGGTTGGGCTTCTGTGCGGTGCCGGTCTTGCCCGCGACCGCATAGCCTTCGATCGCCGCCGCCGTACCTGTACCGTCGGTGACCGTGCGCACCATCATCTCCATCATCGCCCTGGCGACGGAGGGCTTGAGCACCTGGGGGCCCGGCGTCGGCTCGATCACACGGCGCACGCGACCGTCGGCGTCGCGGATCAGCGAGACGACGTGGGGCCGCACGCGCCTGCCACCGTTGGCCATGGTGGCCACCGCCGTCACCAGCTGCAGCGGCGTCGTCGCGATCCCCTGGCCGAAGGAGATCGTGTAGACGTCCGACCCGGACCACTCCCGGACCGGCCGCAGGATTCCCGGCGACTCGCCGGGCAGATCGATGCCGGTCGGCGACCCAAACCCCATTTGGCGGGCGTACCGGTGCAAGTTCGCGGGCCCCAACCGGGCGCCGGTGAGCGCGGCCCCCACGTTGCAAGACAGCCGGACGATGTCCGCGGGCAGGACACGGCCGTGGGCAACCCCGTGGGCCTCACGGATGCGGTGGTTGCCGGGTACGACCAGGTAGCCCGGGCAGGACAGCGTCGTATCCTCCCCGATCCGTCCCGCGTCGAGTGCGGCGGCCACGACGACGATCTTGAACGTTGAACCCGGCTCGTACGCGTCGGCGATCGCCCGGTTGCGCCACGTCTGCGGGTCGGCCGTCTCGTAGCGGTTGGGGTTGTAGCGCGGATAGTTCGCCAGTGCCAGCACACCCCCCGTACGCACGTCCATCACGATCACGCTGCCGCCCCTGGCCCGGGCCTGCTTGGCCGCCGACGCCAGCTCACGCTCGGCGATGTGCTGGACCACCTCGTCGATAGTGAGGACGAGGTCCGCGCCATCGGTCGCCGGACGGAGCAGGCGCCGACCTTCGGGGATCTCACGCCCCATCGCGTCGCGCAGCAGTACGGCCTCCCCGGGCGACCCGCGCAGCGCACGGTCGTACTGCAGTTCGACGCCGCTTAGACCCTGGTTGTCCACGCCCGCAAAGCCCAGCACGTGGGCGGCCAGCACGCCGTTGGGGTAGGCTCGCCGCTGCTCGGCCAGAAATCCCAGCTGGCCATCCAGCCGCAGCGCCCTCAGGCGGCCCGCGACGTCCGCCGGGAGGTGGCGCGCCAGCCACACGAAGTATCCTCCGCGTTCCAGGCGCCTGAGGATCTCGCCGGGGGGCACGCCCAGAACCGGACCGACCTTGTTGGCGAAGTCATGCGGCCGCAGCACCGCGTTGGGGATCGCGTAGGCCGAGTCGGCCAGTACGTTCGTGGCCAGCACGCGGCCGTTGCGGTCGTAGATGCGGCCTCGGGAGGCGGGCACCGGCACGACGTCCACCTGCTGGCGCTGCGCGATGCGCCGCAGGTCGTCTGCGCGCGCCGTCTGGAGGTAGCCGACCCGCCCCAGCAGAGCGAGCAGACATACAAGCCACGCCACGAGGACGAACCGGATCCGGCCCCGAGGGAAGGTGGCGATTCCCGCCCGCGCGCCTCCGTGCGGCCCCGAGCGGGAGCGGCTCATGCCCGCACCGAAGGGCGCACCGACCCCGCGAGGCCGCAGCGGGCGCCGGACGGTCCAGCCGGGGTCATCGCCCGCGTTCCTGCGCGGAGGCCGGTTGCTGCTGGAAGACGGCTGCCAGGCGCTGCCAGAGCGACCGCTCCGCAGCCACAACCGGTGCCGACGGCCAAAGGGCCTGGGGCGACACAGCGACGGCCGCCAGCTCTCTGCCATTGGGCGCCCGCATCCCCAGCCGACCGGTCGCGAGGCGCTCGATCCGATCGGGGGAGCGCAACGCGGCGGCTTGACTGTCCAGGTGTGCGTTCTGCTTGGTGAGCGCCGCAATCTCTGAGCGCAGCTGACGGATGCGGTAACCATTCTGAGCGGCGGTGGCCTCGAGCCACACGTGACCCAACAGCGGCAGCAGGAAGATTGCGGCGACGGCGACGGGGCGGCCCATGGGGTGAGGCCGGCCCGCCCGCGGACGCGAACGCGTCCGGACCGGTTCCTCGGGAAGGAGGACGGGATAGGTACGGGTGCGGCGCTGAGGGGAGATCATGGTCGGGAGATGGCGTCCTGTCCTCCGCTTTCGGTCTCCCGGCGCTGGGCGACCCGCAGGCGGGCGCTGCGCGACCGAGGATTTCGCGCCACCTCCTGCGGGCTCGGCCGCACGGGCGTGCGCGTGAGGACCACCAGCCGCCCGTCGCCGGCCAGCGCGCGCTTGACAATGCGATCCTCCAGCGAGTGGAACGCGATCACCGCGATCCGTCCTCCGGGCCGAAGCCGTCCCACCGCTTGCGGTATCGCCCGTTCCAGGCTTTCGAGTTCGCGGTTGACCGCGATCCGCAACGCCTGGAAGGTCCGCGTGGCCACATCCACGTTGCGGGGCCACGCGCGCCGGGGCACGGCGGCCCGAACTGCGTCCCGCAGGTGTTCGGTGGTGCGCAGAGGCCGCCGGCGGACGATCTCGCGCGCGATGCGCCGCGCGAACCTCTCTTCCCCGTACCGATACAGGATGTCGGCGAGGTCACGCTCGGGCAGGCGATTGAGCAGATCCGCTGCCGTCTGGCCCCCGGTCGGATCCATGCGCATGTCCAGCGGCCCCACGTCGCGGAAGCTGAAGCCCCGCGACGAAGCGTCCAACTGCAGCGAGGAGACACCTAGGTCGAACAGCACCCCGTCTACCTGTTCGATCCCCAGCTCCGCGAGGACTGCGTCCAGGCTGTCGAAGTTCGCGCGTACCACTCGCACGCGGTCGCCGAAACCCGCAAGACGCCGACGGGCCACCCCGACGGCCTCGGGGTCGCGGTCGATCCCGATCAGCCTGCCCTCCCGTCCGATGTGCTCTGCGATCGCCGCCGCGTGCCCGCCTGCCCCGACCGTGGCATCCACGTAGACGCCGCCCGGACGTGGCCGCAGCCACTTGAGGACTTCCGCGAGCAGGACCGGCGTGTGCGCGCCGTTTGGCAACGTCGGGACCTCGTGCGAACGACGATGCGCAGGGAACGGAGCCCGGTGGCGCTGCGATGCGGCTGCGTGCTCTTCGCATCGGGCAGAGGGGGATAGCGAGTAGCGGCGCGTCGTTGCTGCGAAGGCGCTGCGTCGAAGGCTGCTCCGGGCCCCGTTCTCTGCGCATCCTCTGTGTCCTTGCTCTGCCTTGCGCCTTAACTACAGGTTCAACTCCTTCATCCCCTCGATCAGCCTGCTCTCGTCCTGCACCGTCTGCTTCAGGTACTGTTGCCACCGCTCCCGGCTCCAGATCTCGAGCTTGTTAATCAGCCCGACGACCACTACGTCACGTTGGATGCCCGCGTGCTCGCGCAGGGGCGGGGGCAACACGAACCTCCCCTGCCTGTCGGTTTCCACCTCGACCGCCGATCCCAGCAGGTAGCGAACGAACTGCCGGTTCGCCAGAGGCTCGCCGCGCAACTTGTCCTCGACACCTGCCCACTCCGACTCCGGATACAGGACCACGCACCCGTCGAAGCCCCGCGTCACGACGAACCGGTCGCCGATCTGACGACGGAAGCGAGGAGGTATGACCACCCGCCCCTTGTCGTCCAGGGTGTACTCGAACTCGCCCTTGAGCATCGATCTCCAGCCACGGCAGCCGTCGCCTCAGAACCTCCCCCACCCGTTGCAGTGGTCCCCACACTTCCCCACTTTTCCCCACTGTTCTCCTCACACTACACGATTCCTGCCTGTTGACAAGGAAAATTTCCACCGCTGACGCATCCACAACCGCATATCGAGCAGCCCGGGGGCAACGGACCACAACCCATTGGGCCGAAAGGACCGCCGGTGCCCAGGTGTTGTGATGCCCGACCGTGTGGCGAAGTGTGCAGTCCGCCAGGCGGGTGCGCCGCACGGAAACCGTGTGTTTCTAGAAGATAACTTCGTGGGTGCCGTTGCGGTGGCGGACGACGATGACGTCGCCGCTTTCCTGTAGGCTGCGGATCGCGGGGGTCAGTTCTTCCAGCACGACGGTGCGGATCGCCATCTCTTCGGGAACCTGGCCTTCGAACGACTTCCCACAGGCGGTGCAGTAGTTGCCCCGCCGCGGCAGGAACACGCCTCGCACCTGACTCCAGCGGATCGTGATGTTCGGCACTACGTTCTCGCTACCGCAGTGGGGGCATTCCATGGTCGGTGGTCGTCGATCGGTCCTTCCATTCGCACGGTTCTGTGGAGAGCAGGCCTGTAAGCCGGGTTCTGTACCCCTCGCCGAGCTCGGGGCGGCGGCCATCCCTCTGGGACCTCCGTCGCCGGAGGCCTCTAGCGGCCTACCCGGGGATCGGCGGGCCACCTCATCTCCCCCTACGCGGCCTTGCTCCGGGTGGGGTTTGCCTGGCCGGCGTGTCGCCACGCCGCCGGTGCGCTCTTACCGCACCTTTTCACCCTTGCCGGCCCGAGGGGACCGGCGGTATGTTTCTGTGGCACTTTCCCTCGGGTCACCCCGGGTGGGCGTTACCCACCACCCTGCCCTGCGGAGCCCGGACTTTCCTCGCCGCCCGGGAAGTCGGGCAGCGCGGCCGCCCGGCCTGCTCTCCGTTCCAGATTATACCCGATCCCGCCGGGGACCACGGGCGCACAGCCAGCGGTCGGCCGGCCGAGACTACGCCCCACGGCGGGCCAGCTCTTCTGCCAACCGGAGCGCGAGCCGGCGCAGCGCAGGAGCATCCAGCCGCCCGATCTTCCCGCGCACGGCTTCGGCTCCCGACGCCCGCACCTCCTGCACGATCCGCTCGATGAGCAAGTCCGCCGCCCCGCTTGCGCGGTCCAGCGCCCGATTGGCGAGCCGGTCGGCCCGCGCGTTCTCCTCCCGGGGCACAGGACGCACCTCCGTATGCCGGAAACGAGCCAGAATCCGGCGCGCCGCCTCGTGCAGGCCGGCCAGGACGGGGCTGCGGACCCGGTAGGTGCCGCGCAGCTGGTTTGCCACCAGTTGGCTGTCGGTCCGGATCTCCACCTCCGTCGCCCCCAGGGCCGCCGCCTCCTCGAGGCCCCGCAGCAGCGCACGGTACTCCGCCACGTTGTTCGTGGCCGGACCGATCGCCTCCGAGATCTCGCGCAAGACGGCTCCCTGCCCGTCTTCGATGACCACGCCGATGGCCGCGGGCCCTGGGTTGCCCCGCGAGGCGCCGTCCGGGCGCACGATCACCTTCACGTCACCACCAGGATCCTGCCGCAGCCCGGGCACAAAATCAGGGCGTCGGGGGCCACCTCCTCCAGTCTTTCCAAAAGCCCCGCCGGCAGCCGAACGTGGCACCGACCGCACGACCCGGCCTCCACCCTCGCAACGGGATGAGGCAGTTTGGCTCGAACCGACTGGTAGCGGTGGAGGAAGGCCGCATCGATGGAACGGGCCGCTGCGTCCCGGCGCGCGCGCAGATCCTCCAACTCGCTCTCGAGCACCCTGCGCCGCCGCAGCGACGTCTGGAGCTGCTCGCGATGCTCAGCCGTACGCCGTGCCAGGGTGCCTTCGAGTTCGGCCACCGCACGTGCGAGCTGCTCGGCCTCCTCCATGGTCAGCAGCACCCGGTCTTCCAGGTGCGCCCGCTGTCGGTCCAGCATGGCGATCTCCCGCTGCATGCTCGCCAGCTCCTTGGGATTCGTGATCCTGCCGCTGTACAGGTCGCGCTCGAACCGCGCGCGCTTGTCCGCCAGCGATCGCAACTCCAGCTCGCCAGACCTCTGCGCAACCACCGCGGCATGCCACCGTTCCCGCAATGCTTCCAGCTGAGCACGATCCGTCTCGATCTGCCCGAGCAGCACGTCACCCGGGTCGAGCGCGGCGAGGTCGTGCTCTCGCAGCGCGATCGCCTCGTCGAGTTGGTACAGGTCCCACAGGGCGCGGGCGACGCTCTCCATGATTTGCGCATTGCCCGACAATTCGGGGATTGCCCCGCCGCGAACCCACGATAGCACCATCGGCGTATCCGCAGATAGATGGGAATCCCAAAGGGAGGTGAGTCCCGTGACGGCCACGACAGCCTCACGCCTGGCACCCGTGGTGATCGGGTTGTGCGTGCTGCTGGCGGGTGCCGCTCAGGCCCACAATGTGACGGTGCCCGCGGCGCTCACGCCGCCCGGTGGCAGTACGATCACCGCGGCCAGCACGCAGCTGACCGCCACCTTCGTCAGCGATTGCGGAATCCCCGCTACGGTGTCGGCGACTGCGACGAGCGGCACCGTCACCGCTGCGCAGCTGAGTTGCTTTGGCGCCCTGTGGACCTGGAACGGTACGTGGAGCGGCTACGCATCCGGGCAGCAGACGGTGGCGGTGACGTTCCTGCAGCAGCACGGCAACCCGGCCAACCCCGACCAGCACGTCGGCGTCGCATCCGCCACCTACATCGTCATCCTGCCGCAACCCGCGCCGTCTCCTAGAGCCGAGCGCATTTGCCGGCCGGGCTGGCAGCCGCCTGTGCGCACCAGCGCACCCGGGCACGTCACACGAGCGGGTGCGACACTTCCCATCAAGTTCTGCAGCACGGGGTCTGCCGCCAGCTACAGGATCACGATCCAGGGACCCGGTGGCACGATGACGGTCGAGGCACATCGGCTGGGCAACGGCAACCTGTACCAGTACCTGCTCCGGACGCGTGGCATGAGACCGGGCGACTACACGGTGACGACCGACGCTCCGGGGGTCTATGGTCCCGGCTACTTCGCACTCCACTGAGGGCCACCCCGCCTCGACGCCCGGGCCGCGCGCTTGGCGCAGCAGGGGCGTGAGGCGGTCACAATGCCGACCGGCTGGGGACCCCGGCCCGAGGTCGGCGGTTGTACCCCACAAAGCCATCC
Organism: Armatimonadota bacterium; assembly: GCA_031432545.1. Classification (NCBI taxonomy): domain Bacteria; kingdom Bacillati; phylum Candidatus Sysuimicrobiota; class Candidatus Sysuimicrobiia; order Candidatus Sysuimicrobiales; family Candidatus Sysuimicrobiaceae; genus Candidatus Caldifonticola; species Candidatus Caldifonticola tengchongensis. Next base: position 656,524 of record JAVKGX010000001.1, on the reverse strand, counting down.
ACGGTGGATCCCCCGACGCCTGCCTCTTCCGGATCTGTGGTCGGGGCGGGCGGATTTGAACCGCCGATGCCACCCCAGCCGGTCGTCAGCAGACCACCCCTGCCCGTCACAATGCCCAATGCCGACCGGCTGGGGACCCCGGCCCGAGGTCGGCGGTTGTACCCCACAAAGCCAGCCACGGTGGATTCCCCGACGCCTGCCTCTTCCGGATCTGTGGTCGGGGCGGGCGGATTTGAACCGCCGACCTCAGCGTCCCGAACGCTGCGCGCTAACCAAGCTGCGCCACGCCCCGAGCGGTGCCCGCCGGTGTATGATTCGTCGGACCGCGAGCACACCGCGACAACAGCATTCTAACCAAACCCACGCCGGAGTCGTCCACCGTACGGTCAGGCCCCCGACCCGCCTTCGGCTTCCTCGCTCTCTCCCGTCGATCGGGGCTCGGGGCCCGACTCCCCGCCTCGCTCGGGCCTGGGGCGCTCAATGGCCTGCCGCAACAGCTCTCCGGCGACATCCCCGATCGTGAAGCCCGTCGCCTCCCGCTGCGACTGTTGGAGCTCGGCCAGCTGCTGGCGCTCGAGGTCGCGTTGCAGTCGCTTGAGACTGACGATCATGCGCCGGTCCTCCGGGCGGATCTCGGTGATGACGGCCTCCACGGACGCGCCCGGCTGCACGACGTCTTCCACCTTCTGGACGCGGCGATCCGCCAGCTCCCCGATCGGCAGCCACGCATCGACGTCGCGCAGGCGCACGAACGCCCCCGACGGCGCCACCCGCACCACCTTGCCGCGGACGACCTCCCCGACCCGGTGACGCCGCTCGATGTCGGTCCAGGGGTCCGGCTGCACCTGCTTGAGGCTCAGGCTGATCTTGCCAGCCTTCGGATCGACCTTGATCACGCGCACGCGAACCGTCTGGCCGCGGCGCACGACCTCTGACGGGTGCTTGATGTACGTCCACGACATCTCGCTGATCGGCAGCAGGGCGTCCACACCGCCCAGGTCCACGAAGGCGCCGAAGTCCGCCAGCCGCCGCACTACGCCCTCGCGCTCGTCTCCCTCGCGCAGCGTGGCGAACAGTTCCGCGCGCAACCGGGCGCGCTCCTGCTCCATCGCCTGCTTGTGCGACAGGATCACCCGGTTCTTGTCTCTGTCGATCTCGATGACCCGCAGCGGAATGCTCTCTCCGACCAGGTTCTCGAACCGCCGCCCCTTCACGCGCGACAGGTCAACGTGGGATCCGGGCACGAAACCCCGAAGCCCGATGTCCACCACGAGGCCACCTTTCACCTTGTCGACGACCATCGCGTGCAGCACCTGGCCCTCTCGGTACGCGGCCTCGATGCGCTCCCAGGCGCGCTGGACGTCCGCGCGCTTCTTGCTCAGCAGGATGTTGCCCTCCTCCTGCTCCACCCGCATCACGTACACGTCGATCTGCTCACCGACGCGCAGATCCGACGGAGCCTCTCCCGGGCGCAGTTCGCGTACAGGAATGAGACCCTCGCTCTTGGCCCCCACGTCCACGAGGACGCCTTCGCTGTCCACGCGCACGACCGTACCCCTGACGATCTTGCGCTCCTCGAGCTCAGGGAGCGCGCTCTCCATCGTCATCTCGTCAGAACGATCACGCGATTCCTCGAACATGAACTCTCCGACCCACCTTCCGCCGACCACCGGCGGCGCGTTGATGCGCACGTGCCCAGCGACCGCCTTTTGACCTCGCCCGATGGAGTGTCGGGCGGATGCCCAGCCATTATACCAGAGGGATGACGGGATGGCCGGCTGGCATCGGGGCCACACGACCTGCGATCCGCCGTCTCAGATCGCCCAGTAGTGCGCCAGAACCCTACGGACCTGGCGCACGCGTTCGCGGATGACCGAGTAGGGGAGTTCTCCATCTGCGGCCTCTTCTGTCACGCCTTCGGCCGCCTCCCCCGACAGCACCTCCAGCGTGCGCACGACCGAAGCACCCAGTCCGTCGAGGTCGTAGCCGCCCTCCAGCACGCATGCGAGCTTCCCCTGACACCACCGCGCGGCGCCCTCGCGCAGCAACCTCGCCAGATCCCCGAATCCCGACGACGTCAGCCGCATGCTTCCCAGCGGATCCCGGTGGTGGGCATCGTAGCCGGCGGAGACCAGCACCAGATCCGGTCGCCACGCCTCGCCCAGGGGAATGACGACCTCTTCGAAGACGGTGCGATAGCCTCGATCGCCGGCCCCCGCCGGCAGGGGCACGTTGACGTTTCGGCCCTCGCCGTCGCGCGCGCCGACCTCGTACAGCGCACCGGTCCCCGGGTACGCATCCTCTTGGTGCAACGACACGAACAGCACGCCCCCGTCGTGGTAGAAGATCTCCTGCGTGCCGTTGCCGTGGTGGACGTCCCAGTCGACGATCATCACGCGCCGGAGATCGTAGCGGTCGGCGACCCGGCGTGCGGCCACGGCGACGTTGTTGAACAGGCAGAATCCCATGGCCCGGGCTGGTTGGGCGTGATGCCCCGGCGGGCGGACAGCCGCGAACGCGGTCGAAACCTGCCCGGATGCGACGGCCTCCGCCGCGCGCACCGCCGCACCCGCTGCAGCGAGTGCCGCCTTCCACGATCCGGCGGACACGTAGGTGTCCGGATCCAGCAGTGCACCGCCGCGCTCGGCCGCCCGGCGCACCGCGTCGACGTGGGCGCGGGTGTGGACCGCCGTGAGCAGGTCGGGATCGACCGGTTCGCCCTCCTCCCGCGCCAGGCGTTCCCACAACCCGCAGCGCTGCAGGGCGCGCTCGATCGCGCTCAGCCGGACCGGCCGTTCGGGATGCGGCCCGGGCGGCACGTGGTCCAGGCAGTCGCGATGGAACAACAGTAGGCAGCCCAAGGGATCACAGGCCCGACGACTGAGACCTTGCGATCTCCGACGCGGCGGCCCGCCGGATGGCGGAAATGCCCGCTGCGACACCGTCGGGGTGACGGTAGACAGACTGCCCCGCAACGAGGACGGTAGCGCCCCCGCCGACCGCCAACCGAGCGGTCGCGGTCTCGATCCCCCCGTCCACCTCGATCTCGAATCCCAGCCCGAGGCGCGCGCGCAGCCGCGCGAACCGCCGGATCTTGTCTGTCATCGCCGGCAAGAACGCCTGCCCCCCGAACCCCGGATTGACCGTCATCACCAGCACCGTACCCACGTCGCCCAGCACCCACTTCACGGCTTCCGGCGGCGTGTGGGGATTGAGTGCTACGCCAGGCACGGCCCCCAGTTCTCGAATGCGTGCCAGCGACCGCTGCAGGTGAACGCAAGCTTCCACGTGGACCGAGATCCGGTCTGCACCCACCTCGCAGAACGCCGGCACCAGCCCGTCGGGCTCCTCGACCATCAGGTGCACGTCCAGCGGCAGCCGCGTCGCCGCCCGCACCGCCTCGACAACCGCCGGACCGATCGTCAGGTTCGGCACGAAGCGGCCGTCCATCACGTCGACGTGGATCCAGTCGGCGCCTCCCGCCTCCGCTTCTGCCACCTGCTCGCGCAGACGCCCGAAGTCGGCGGACAGGATCGAGGGAGCGATGCGGATCACGGCCGGATTTCCTCCACGAAGCGGCCGCCCACGTAGACCTGCACGATCGCGTAACCCCGCACCTCGACCACCCGGGTCACCTGCTGTCCGGGCAGGTGCACACGGCTGTAGGCCACGCGCACCCCGCGCACGTCGATGACGACGATGCGCAGCTCCTGAGCCGCACCGGGGGGCATCTGGATCTCGATCCGCACACGGCGGACGTCTTCTTCCACCGGTTCGGCGGTCGCCTGCACCACAACCGCCGACGGCGCGTCCGGCGCCCACGACTGTGGCGTCTGCTCCGGAGCGGGCGTGGGCGCAGGTGTCGGAGCCTCCGTCGGAACCGGCCTCGTCGCAACAACCACGGCCATGCGCTCGGTGCTCCGCATCTGCCCGCCGGCCGCTGGACTCTGCTCTGCAATCCGACCCGGCTCGACGTCGTCGCGCGGCGCATACCCAACGCGCCCCAACGCGATGCCGATCCGGTGCAGGATCGCACGCGCCTCCTCGAGCGTCCTGCCGACCAGGTCCGGTACGGCCACCAGCTCCGGGCCCTTGCTCACGATCAGGTTGACGGGGCTGCGCCGCGCCACCCGGGCCAACGGCTGCGGATCCTGCGACACGACGAAGCCGCGGGGGAACTGGTCGTCGTAGTCTTCCCGCACCTCGCCCAGCCGCAGCCGGGCCTGGTCCAGCAGAAAGCGCGCCTCCGTGAGGCTGCGGCGGGTGACGTCGGGCACCTCGACCATCTGGGGCCCCTGACTGACAATCACCGAGACGATCCTGTTCTCGCGCACGCGCTGCCCCGGCGGGGGATCCTGGTCGATGACCGCGTTCATGGGGTGGCGGTCGCTGAAATCCCGCCGCGCCACCACCAGCTGCAGGCGGTGGCTGACCGCCAAGGCCTGGGCTTCCTCGAACGGCCGACCGCGCAGGTCCGGAACCGTGACCTCGCCGACGTTCACGTACGCGTTCAGCGCCTGCCATCCGGCGATCATCGCCACCGCCACGAGTGCAAGCAGCGCGGAGGCGACGGCGAGGGGCGAGGGTCGCCAGCGGCCCGCCCGTCTGCGCTGCGCGCCCGGACGCAGCAGAGCCGTCGCCTCCCCTGCGCGCGCCACCGCAGTCGGCATCTCGCGCCAGCTCTCGGTGCGACCTTCGAGGTCGTCGCGCATCTGCTCCGCCGATGCGTACCGCTGTGCGGGCGACTTCGCAAGGGCGCGGCGACAGATCCCCTCCAGACGCGCGGGAATCCGCGGGTTGTACGCGCGTGGCGGGGGCGGTTCTTCGTAGATGTGCTTCAGCGCAATCGCGATCGGCGACTCGCCGTCGAACGGCAGCGTGCCCGTAAGCATCTCGTACAGCACGCAGCCCAATGCGTACAGGTCGGAGGCGGCGGTGACGGCTTCCCCGCGGGCCTGCTCGGGCGACAGGTACTGCACCGATCCGAGGACCGTGCCGGTTTCGGTGATCGTGGACGAGGAGATCGCGCGCGCGATCCCGAAGTCGGTGACCTTCACCTGGCCATTACGTGTGATGAGGATGTTCTGCGGCTTGATGTCCCGGTGGACGATGCCACGGCCGTGCGCGTACTCCAGCGCCCGGCACACCTCGGCCGCGATGCGCACGGCGCGCTCCGGATCGAGGGCGCCGGCACGGCGCAGGATCGCTTTGAGATCTTCGCCCTCCACGAACTCCATGACGATGTAGTGCACCCCGCCGTCATGGCCGCTGTCGAGCACGGGGACGACGTTGGGGTGAACCAGCTGGGCCACCGCCCGCGCCTCGCGCTGAAAGCGCTCGACGAACTCCCGATCGTGGGCGTACTGGTCGCGCAGCACCTTCAGGGCAACGACCGCATCGTCGGCGAGGCGGCGGGCGCGGAACACGGTCGCCATCCCCCCCTGGCCGACGGTGTCGAGGATCTCGTAGGCTTTCGCGACGATCTGTCCGCGCAGAATCGGCATCGGCGTCACCGTCGTCTATTTCACCACGTCCAGGGCCACCTGGAGCACCCGGCGGGCCACCGGCGCCGCATCCCGCCCGCCCAGGCCGCCGTGCTCGAGTACCACCGCCAGCGCCACGCGCGGCGCGTCGGCCGGCGCGAACGCGATGAACCATGCATGGGAGGGTCGACCCTCCACCGTGGCGGTCCCGGTCTTGCCGGCGACCGCCACGCCCGGCAGCCCGGCCCCGCGACCGGTCCCCCGGCGCACGACGTCGACCATCGCCGCCCGCACGGCTCGGGCGACAGGCGGCGCGAGCACGCGCACGACGCCGGGTGGCGATCGACGGTCGACCGTCCGGCCTCCGTACGTGCGCACCTCGCGCACCATGTAGGGCTGTGGCCGCTGCCCCTCCAGCGCGATCGTGGCCGCGACCACCGCCATCTGGAGCGGCGAGACGAGCAGGCTTCCCTGCCCGAACGCCATCTGAGCAACGCCGTCGTCGGCTACCTCCTGCGGTGGCGGCAGGTGCCCGGCGGCGGAGGGCATCTCCAGCGCGGGCGCCGTCCCCAGCCCGAACGCTGAGGAGACCTCGCGCAATGTGTCTGCGCGCGTGCGCAGCCCCAGCTCGATGAACGCCACGTTGCAGGACTGCACGAGCGCGTCGTGCAGTGTCAGTTGCCCGTGCCCGCGCCCGCCGAAATCCGTGATCCGGCGTCCACGCACGACGATAAAACCGGGGCAGGTGAACTCCGTCTGGGGCGTTGCCGCGCCGCGGCTCAGTGCCGCGGCCATCGTGACGATCTTGAACGTGGACCCCGGCGGGTACAGACCGTGCAGCACGCGGTTGAGCAGCGGAGCACCCTCCGCGCGGCGCAGCTTCTCCCACTGCGATTCGACCTCGTTGGGGTCGAACGACGGACGGCTGGCCATCGCCAACACCGCTCCGTCTCGTGCGTCGAGCACGACCACCGCACCCGGCCGTCTGCCCAGCGCGGCGAAAGCGGCACTCTGGATGTCCAGATCCAGCGTTGTCACCACGTCCAGCCCCCGCCGAGGCCGCGCCGTCAGGCGGTCCCTCACGTCGTCCCACAGCGCCCGGTCCTCCAGGCCCAGCAGTTCGGCGTCCAGAGCGGCCTCCAGGCCGGTCTTGCCCAGCCGCAGGTTGCGGTATCCGACGACGTGCGCCCCCGCAGCACCCGCCGGGTAACGGCGCACGACCCGCGCCCCCTCGTAGGTCGTCTCGGCCAGCACCCGCAACCGCCGGTCGAGGATCGCCCCGCGGTGGATGCGCTCCTCGGCCAGCAGCAGGCGCGGGTTGCGGGCATCGGTCGCCAGCTCGCCGCCCCGCCAGACCTGCCAGTAACCGGCCCACAGGGCTTGGAGGGCGAATAGAGACAAAAACGCCGTCGCGATCCTACGGATGCGGCCTGCCATCCTGACGCTCCGACCGCCGTATCGGTGAGGCCGCCTCGTGGGAGACCGCGTGCAGCAGGCCCAGCAGCACGAAGTTGCTCACGATCGACGACCCGCCGTAGCTCATGAACGGCAGCGTGATCCCCGTCAACGGGAGCAGTCGGGTCGCACCGCCCAAGATCAGCAGCGTCTGCACCGCCAGTACGCACGCCGCTCCGGTCGCCAGCAGCCGGGAAACGTTCGGCTGTGCGCGCAGGGCGATCCCGAACGCACGCGCCAGGAGCAGGGCGTACAGGAGGATCACACCCACCGCGCCGGCAAACCCCAGCTCCTCGGCGACCGCGGCGAAGATCAGGTCCGTGTGGACGGCCGGGATCAGGTCGGGGTGCCCGAGCCCGAGTCCCGTGCCCACCAGGCCGCCGCTCCCCAGCGCGAACAGCGCCTGCGCGATCTGGTAGCCGGCACCCGGCAGGTCGCGCCACGGATCGACCCACGCGTCGATCCGCACGCGCACGTGCGCAAACGCCAAGTAGCACACCGCCGCACCGACGACGAACGCCGCCGCCCCGACCAAAACGTAGTCGCCGCGACCGGTCGCCGCGTACACCATGAGCAGCACGATCGCAAAGTATAGCAACGCGCCGCCCAGGTCCCGTTGGACGACGAGCAGCAGCAGGCTCAAGGCGAGCATCACCACCACCGGCCCTAGCGCGCGCAGCTCCAACGGACGGGACCTTCCCTCGGTGATCCACTTGCCGTGCTCGGAGAGGTAGGCGGCCAAAAACACGACGAGCAGAACCTTCACCGCCTCCGAAGGCTGGAAGCTGACGAAACCGAGGTCGATCCACTGCCGCGCCCCACCGCGCTCGACACCGAAAACGAGCGCCGCGCCCAGCAACGACAGCGCCGCCGCGGCGCTGAGGTAGCGGTAGCGTGCCAGCCGCGAAGGATCCCTCGCCAACTGCAGCGTCCCCAGCAGCAGCGCGAACCCCAAGCAGACCCACGTGGCCTGCCGCAGCATCAGGCTGGGCTGCAGGCGGTAGATCTGCGCCAGCCCCAGCCCGACGATCGCCGCCGTCACCGGCAGCAAGAGTGCGTCGCCCCGGTAGCCGCCGCGGTGCAGGACCCAGCCCACGACCGGGAACCCCACGAGCGCCGCCGCACCGTACAGCAACGGGATGGGGGGTGAGCCCCAGTAACGGGCAAAGTGGACGAGCGACAGCGCCAGCAACCCGACGCCCACGGCCAGTGCGTGCAACCGGGCGGTCTGCGACGTCAGCGCCGACATCGCCCTCACCGCGGCTCCTGCCGCAACTCCTCCACGATCCTCACGGCCTCTTCGGCATCCCACACCCACAGCCCGCGTTGCAGTCGCTGCCGGTAGGCGGGAGCCACCTCCTCCAGCGGCGTCGCGAAAGTTCGCTCCGCCCGATATGCCCGCAACCCCCCGACCTCCAGGGGCAGCCCTCGAAACAGCGTCACCTGTCCCCCCTCGACGCCCAGGAAGTAGGAGCGCTGCGACAACGCGCCGGCGGCGGCCAACGCCATGGCCAGCGCGGCCGCCGCCAGGTGCCGGGAGCAGCGGCGCGGGGCCCCAACGCACACCTCGACGGTCAGTGCGGTGGCGTTGTCCTCCCCTTCACGCGCGACCACCTCCTCTACGATCCGCCGCGCGGCACCCTCTGAGGCGAGCAGGTGGGCGAGTCGATCGTCCGGCACCGCCTTATACACCCCGTCGGTACACAGCAGCACGACGTCGCCCGGCCGCAGGCCGACCGGGTTCACCTGTGGGCGCACCGAACCCGCGCCCACCGCCTGGGTGAGGACGTTCCGGTGGGCGTGGCGCGCGGCCTCCGTCAGCCCGAGCGCGTGGGCGCGCACGAGTTCAGCGGTCACCGAGTGGTCCTCGGTGAGCGGCGACAGGGTGCCGTCACGCAACCGGTAGGCGCGGCTGTCGCCGACGTGGACGATCGCCGCCTCGCTGCCCAAGACGCACAACGCCGTCAGCGTGGTCCCGGGGGGCGCGCGGTCGGCATCGGGGACGGCCCGGGCCACGGCCTCACCGGCGTCGACCACAGCGGCGGAGCACGCATCGGCCAGTGGTTCCCCGCCGCGCAGGCGCCGTGCCAACGATCGCGCGAACGCCCGCACGGCGGCTCGGCTGGCGAGGTGGCCTCCATACCCTCCGCCCACCCCGTCGGCCACGGCGTAGACGCCCAGGCCGCGCCGCACCCACGACAGCGCGGCGTCCTCGTTGCGGGCCCGCTGGCCCGGGTGCGTGGCAACGACCGCTCGCAGCCTCAAGCCCACCTCCCGTGTCGATGTCCCGACGCGGATCGTCTGCGGCGTGTGGGCCGGCCGCCGCGCGGTGATGAGTCAGTTCGACGTCGAGCGGAACCGAAACACCGTCTGTCCGATCTTCAGCGTGTCGCCGTCCTGGATCGGCACCGGTGCCGTCACCCGTCGCTCGTTGAGGTAGGTGCCGTTCTTCGAGCCCAGGTCCTCGACCCAAAAGGCAGAGCCGTGCAGCACCAGCCGAGCGTGCTGCGCGCTGGCGAACTCGTCGGGCAGCAGGATCTGGGCAGCCGGCGAGCGTCCCAGCACCGCCCCGGACGCGACGACGAACGTCTGACCGCGGCTCAGGCCGTCCCCGCCACGCTCCACCACCAGCGTGGCGGTTTGCGGCGTTTGCTCGGCCGCCGCTGCGGCCCGCAGCTCCGATTCCATCACGCGCACCGCCCGGTACAGGAACCAGAACAGCCCGGCGAGCACGACGTAGCGCAGGGGCTGCAGGATCAGGTCGTTCATTCTTCTTCGCGGTACTCCAGCACCGTGGTCCCGATCCGAATGCGATCACCCGGCCGGAGCAGGCGGCGGTGCACGCGCTGGCCGTTGACGAACGTGCCGTTGGTGGAGTCCAGATCCACGACGAGCGCACCCTCCGGCGTGCGTTCGACGCGGAGGTGTTCGCGCGAGACGTTGGGATCGGGGACCACGACGTCGCAACCCTGCCGGCGTCCGATGAGGATCGGACGGGCCGCCACCGGGACGACGGCTCCGCGCGGCTCTCCTTCCGCCACCGTGAGCACGGCCCGCCGACCCGCCCCGCCGATCCGGTACACCCGGGTGTCGGCGACCTCCGCCGGTCCTTCCGTCTGCGCCGACGGACCGGCGACGGTGCGCGACTGCACCTGCACCCTGCCGGATTCGACCGCCTCGCTGGAGTGGATGTGGACCTGCAGGGGGCCGACCAGTGTGAAACCCCGCGATTCGGCATGCTCGCGCAGGTAGGCCACGAGTTCGGACACCAGCGCGTCCTGGAATCCCGCCAGCCCGGCGTGGTCGCGCGGGCTCAGCACCACCGTAAAGGCGTTGGGCGCATACGTCCGCGACACGCTGGGCGTCTGGCCCTCTTCCATCGCGCGGGCGAGCTGCCTGGCAATCTCGACCGGGTGCAGAGGGCCCTTGAACGTGCGGGCGAACAGTCCCTCCACGAGGGATTCCAGTCGTTTCTCCCAACGCGCAAACAGGCTCATGGCACCGACGCGGGGGTGGGCACCCAACGGCTGGCCGGCCGCTGGATGGGAGGCGATCCGGGATCCGCGATCCGCCTGGGCATCCGGCCGGGCGTAAAGGCGTTTCGCAGCTGGCCGCAGGCCGCCATGATGTCGGTGCCCCGCTCGATCCGCACCGTGGCCGGTACGCCACAGCGGCGCAGCGCCCGGGCGAACCCACGCACATCCTGCGGGCAGGGACGCTCATACGGCATGCCCGGCACCGGATTCCACGGGATGAGGTTGACGTGGGCCAGAGCGCCCCGCAGCAGGGCACCGAGCCGGCGTGCCATCTCGGGCGTGTCGTTGACGCCGCGCATCAGCACGTACTCGAAGGTGACGCGACGCCGTGTCGTCCCAGCATAATCCCAGCACGCTTCCAGCAGCTCCGCGATCGGATACTGGGCGTTGATCGGCACCAGTGCCGATCGCAGCCGGTCGTCCGGGGCGTGCAGGGAGACCGCCAGCGTGACGGGCAGGCGCTCGGTCGCCAGCCGTCGGATCTGCGGGACGAGCCCCACCGTCGATATGGTAATGTGGCGCATCCCGATCCCCGCACCGTACGGCGCACCCAGCAGGCGCACCGCCCGAACCGTGGCGTCGTAGTTCGCCAGCGGCTCGCCCATCCCCATGAACACGACGCGGTTGATCGTCTCGTTGGCATCCTGCTGCATCCGGTGCACCTGGTCGACGATCTCGCCCGCGGTGAGGTTGCGCGCAAGGCCCACCTGGCCGGTGGCGCAGAAGGTGCAGGCCATCGCGCATCCCACCTGGGTCGAGACGCACGCGGTGCGCCGGCCGTCCGCGTAGCGCATCAAGACGCTCTCGATCGTGCTGCCGTCCGCGGCGACCAGAAGGTACTTCGTCGTGCTGCCTTCGGTCGAGGTCAGCCGCCGACCGATCCGCAATGCGGTGATCCGCGCCACCGCGGGCAGCGCGGCGCGCAGCCGCGCGGGGAGGTCGGTCATCTCCTCGAAGGTCTGCGCACCGTGCCGGTGCACCCACCGGGCGAGCTGTCGCCCGCGGTAGGCCGGCTCGCCCAGGGTCAGAGCGAACGCCTCCAGTTCGTCGACGGTCATGGAGCGGAGGTCGGGCGCCTGGCTCGGTCTCACGTTCGCCTCATCCTGGCCACGAAGAAACTGTCCGTCCCGTGCAGATGCGGCAGGAGGAGCAACGTCCCGTCCGAGGCCGCCAGCGCGTCGCTCCTCCACGGGATCGAGAACGGCTCGAGGCTGAACTCCCCCTGCGCCACCCACCATTGTACGACGTCGGGCCCTTCCTCCGGCTCGGTCGAGCAGACGGCGTACACCAGCACACCTCCCCGCCGCACCGCACCCGCCGCGCCAGCCAGGATCTCCCGCTGCCGAGCGGAGGCCCGTCGCAGATGCTGCTCGCGGATGCGCCATCGGATCTCCGGCCGCCGGCGCACCACGCCCAGCCCGGTACACGGCGCGTCCACCAACACGCGGTCGGCATCGCGGACTGGCAGGTCGCGCGCGTCCGCGCGCGTCGGTTCCACGCAGCCGGCACCCGCCCGGTCGACGGCCTGGCGGATCGCGCGCACCTTGGCATCGGTGACGTCGCAGGCGATCACGCGGCCCCGGTTGGCCACAACGGCTGCGATGTGCGTGCTCTTCCCGCCCGGCGCGGCGCAGGCGTCGACGACCGTCTCTCCGGGTTCGGGGGCCAGTGCCCGCACGACCGCCATCGACCCTTCGTCCTGCGCGACAACCACACCCCCGGCCACCAAGGGCATCCGGTCCGGCAGCGAACCGGCCGTCACCCGAAGCGACTCGGGCAAAGACCCGGGCTCGACGGTCACCCCGGCCGCCGCCAGGGCTTGCACCGCCTGCTGGGGGGAGGCCCGCAGGGTGTTCACGCGGAGGAACGTGGGCGGCGTCCCGTTGTTGGCCGCGCACACGGCGGACGCCTGCTCGATCCCCCATCGGGCGATCCAACGCCGCACCAACCACAGCGGATGGCTGCCGCGTATCGCCAGCGCCTCGTCGGGGGCAGCCGGCGGTGGGGGCTCGCCGGATGCGGCGAGCGCCCTCAGCACGGCGTTGACCAGTGCCGCGCTTCGGCGGTGGCCCCGGCGCTTGGCCATCTCCACCGACTCGTTGACGGCCGCGTGCGCGGGGATGCGGTCCAAGAACAGGATCTGATAGGCGCCCAGCCGCAGGATCTGGCGAATCGCAGGTGGCAGGCGGCCGAAGGGCTCTCGCAGGAAGCCGGCCAGGGCATAGTCCACCCGCCCACGCCACCGCAGGACACCCAGGGCCAGCTCGGTCGCCAGGGCGGCCTCCGGAGCCGGCAGGCTGGCGCGTTCAAGCGTCCGCAGCAGGGCCACGTTGCTGAACGCCCCGGTCTCGACGGCATCGAGGACTTCCAGGGCGGCCTCGCGGCCGGTGCGCGGTGCGGCCGACCGGGCAACCGCCGGGGGCCGCGTCCCGCGTACCACGGGCGGCTAGTGTCGGGACATGTTGCGCAGCGCGATCAGGCGGAGCAGTTGGATGATCGCCATCGCGGCCGCGGCCACGTAGGTCATGGCGGCGGCGTTGAGCACCGCGCGCACGCCCTGCGACTCCCGCGGGGTGATCAGGCCGTTGCCCGCCAGGACCGCGACCGCGCGGCGGCTGGCGTCGAACTCAACGGGCAGCGTGACCAACGTGAAGGCCACCACACCGACGAACAGCAAAATGCCGATGTCCATCAGCCACCCGCCACCCTGCCCGAGGATCATGCCGATGAAGAACAGCCAGATCCCCAGCTGGGAGCCGATGCCGGCGACCGGGACGATCGCGTTGCGCAGCGCCAGCGGCGCGTAGTTCTCCTTGTGCTGCAACGCGTGCCCGGCCTCGTGCGCGGCGACGCCGAGGGCCGCGACGGAGTTGCTGGCGTACACCTCCGGAGACAGGCGCAACGTCTTGGAGCGTGGGTCGTAGTGGTCGGTCAACATCCCCTGGACCGGCTCGATGCGGACGTCGTGCAGTCCGTAGGTGGCGAGGATGCGCTCCGCCGCCTCCGCCCCGGTCAGACCCGTCGCCGTCGGCACGCGGCTGTAGCGGCCAAACGTCGACCGAACCTGGAACTGGGCCCAGAGTGCGAACAGAAAACCGAAGATCGCCAGCCAGAACAGCGGTCCTCCGAAGAACATCATCTCTTCAGCACCTCCGGGCCCTATTCTAGCAGGAGGGGCTCACCCGAGCACCTCTCCGACCGTGAGCCGGTGGCCGCGGGCGTAGTCCGCCGCAGACATCCTCCGTCCCGAGGCCGGCTGCACCTCGACGACTTCGAGCGCGCCCTCGCCCGTGCCGACGACGAATCCCTCTTCGGTCAAACGCAGCACACATCCGGGCGCGCCTTCGTCACTCACCACGCGACCCCTCCGGATTGCCACCCGTTCGCCGCCGCGGAAGGTGAACGCTTTGGGCCACGGCTCCATCGCCCGGATGTGCCGCTCGATCTGCGCGGCCGGGTGCGTCCAGTCGATCCGCCCATCCTCCTTGGTCAGCTTGCCGAAGTAACTGGCCGCCGCGGGGTCCTGGGGCGCGGGGCGGGCCTCGCCCCGCCCGATCGCGTCGACGACCTCCACCAGCAGCCGTGCGCCGACTTGCGCGAGTCGAGCCTCCAACGTGCCGGCGGTGTCGTCGGGCAGGATGGGGACCTCACGCTGCGCGAGGATGTCGCCCGCATCCAGCTCGGCGGTCTGCCGGATCACCGTCACACCCGTTACCGCGTCTCCGTGCAGGATCGCCCGTTGGATCGGTGACGCCCCGCGGTATTTTGGGAGCAATGAGGGATGCAGGTTGATGCAGCCGTGCGCAGGCAGATCCAGCAACCAGCGGGGGATGATCTTGCCGTACGCAACGGTGACGCCGAGGTCGGGCGCTAGGGCCTCGACCTGCGCGCGCACATCGCGCAGCCTGTCGGGTTGCAGCACGGGGATACCGAGCTCTCTCGCACGCACCGCGACGGGGGGCGGAGTGAGCCTCCGCCCGCGCCCCGCCGGTCGGTCGGGCTGCGTGATGACCGCCACGACACCGTGACGCGAGGCCAGGGCTTCCAAGGAGGGCAGTGCGAACGACGGCGTACCCAAGAACAGTACCCTCACGGTCGGCAGCCGCTCACCCCACCACCTCCTCCGCCCGTTCTTCGGGCGCCAGCTCGTCGACCCGATGGATGTGTTCCGGTCCGTCGACGCGGTCGGTGATCAGGATGCCGTCGAGGTGGTCGATCTCGTGCTGCAGGATGCGCGCGAGCCAGCCGGTCGCGCGGATCTCCACCCGACGGTTGCGCCGGTTCTTCGCGCGCACCACGACGTCCACCGCCCGCCGCACATCGCACACGATGCCGGGGATGGACAGACAGCCCTCGCGGCCCATCTCCTCACCCTGCATCCGCACGATCTCCGGGTCAGCGAGCTGGTAGGTGATCCCATCGTACTCCGCGACGAGGATGCGTCGGCCGATGCCGACCTGGGGCGCCGCCAGGCCGACGCCGGGGGCCGCCCGCATCAACGCCAGCATCTGGTCCATCAGCCGCGCGACCTGCGGCGTCACCTGCCCCACCGGCTTCGCCTTGCGTCGCAGCACCGCGCCCCGTGGACTGCCCACCGTGATGATCTTCATGACCGCCGCAGTCCGTTGTGTGTGATCCGCAGATCAGTGTACCAGCGGCCGCAGGGCCCCGGAGCCGGCTACAGCATCTCCACCGGGTCGACGTCGATTGCGATGCGCACGCCGGGCGGACGCCGCCACGCCGCCAGCCCCTGGCGCACGGCGTCTCGCAGCGCCTGCGCATCTTGGCCGCGCGCGACGATCTGCCAGCGGTACCAGCCGCGCAACCGGCTCAAGGGTGCGGGGCTGGGACCCAGGATCTCGGCTGCGGCCAGCGAGTCCGCCAGGGACCGCGCCGCCGTCCGCGCGTCGGCCAGTGCCCTCGCGGAGACGATCAGCTGGATCAGCGAACTGAAAGGAGGATAGCGCAGCGCCCTTCGCGCGGCGATCTCCTCCTCGAAGAATGCCATGTCGTCGCCGCATGCCGCCAGGACCGCGGGGTGTTTCGGTTGATAGGTCTGGATGATCACCTCGCCGGGGGACTCACCGCGGCCGGCGCGACCGGCCACCTGGACGAGCTGCTGCAGCGCGCGCTCCCCGGCGCGGAAGTCCGGTAGACTCAGAGCCACGTCAGCCGCCACGACGCCCACCAGCCCGACCCCCGGGAGGTCGAGGCCCTTCGCGATCATCTGGGTGCCGACGAGCACCTGCACCCGCCGCTGGCGCAGGTCGTCCATCAGCCGCTGGTGGGCACCGCGCCGCGACATCGTGTCGCGGTCGGCGCGCGCCACATCCACGCCTGGAAACAGTCGGCGCACCTCCTCCTCGACGCGCTGCGTCCCCGGGCCGAACGGACGCAGGTGTATGCCACGGCAGGACGGACACGCAGAGGGGGCTGGCAGCACGCGGCCGCAGTAGTGGCAACGCAGCGCCCGGGTCGCGAGGTGGTAGGTGAGCGCGACGCCGCAGCCGTGACACCGGGGGACGTGCCCGCACTCGCGGCAGACGAGAGCGGACGCGTAGCCGCGGCGGTTCAGATACAGCAGGACCTGATCGCCGGAGGCGATGCGGGCCCGCATCGCCTCGATGAGGGCTCGTCCGAACACCGACCGTCCATCTTCCCTGCGCATGTCGGTGATGCGGATCGCCGGCAGCGGTCTTGCGGCGACCCGAGACCGAAGCCGCAGCCAGCGCCAACTGCCCTGCTGCGCCCGCCACAGTGACTCCACCGAAGGGGTCGCGCTGCCCAACAGGACCGGGACGCCCCGGCGGCGCGAGCGCTCCAACGCCACGTCGCGTGCGTGGTAGCGGGGCGCGTTCGTCTGCTTGTAGGCGCCCTCGTGCTCCTCGTCCACGACCACCAGGCCGATGTCAGCCAGCGGCGCGAACACCGCGGAGCGGGGACCCACGACCACATCGTAGTCTCCCCGGCGGATCCGCCACCAGGTGTCGTACCGCTCGCCGGCGCTCAGGCGGCTGTGCAGGACCGCGACGCGCTCACCGAAGCGACCGGCAAAGCGCGCCACCGTCTGCGGCGTCAGGGCGATCTCCGGCACCAGCACCAGCGCCCGCCGCCCGCGCTGGATCGCCGAGCCGACCGCACGAAGGTACACCTCGGTCTTGCCGCTGCCGGTTACGCCGTGCAACAGGAAGACCTCGTGGCGACTGTTGTCCAGCGCATCCAAGACCGCATCGAGCGCCTCCCGTTGCTCGGCGGTCAGTTCGGCCGGAACGGAGGTATCTCGGTACGTACCGCGCAGGGGATCTCGGACCGCCTCGACGCGCACCTCCTCGACCAGCCCCTCGCGCAGCAGCGCCCGCAGCGCCCCTCCCCCTCCACGCAACACCGCCGCGCGGGGTGCTTCCCCCGCCTCTGCGAGCATCCGGAGGATGCGCGCGCGCTGTGGGGCGTGCAGGCGGTAGCGGTCCACTGCCTCCCACGCCGCCTCCGGCGGCACCGCAAGGCGCAGCAGGACCTCTCGACGGGGTGAGATCGCCGGAGGGCGCACCTGCGTGCGGACGTGGACCCATCCCGCCGCCTGCATGCGCGCCAGCGCGCGGCGCACCGCACCCCGCCCGATCGCCGCCACCAGATCCTCTTCGTCGGCGCCCTGAGGGCCCAGTGCGCCGAGGAGCGCGCGCTCGGTGGCGGAGAGCATCGACGCATCGAGCGGTTCCGCCCCGCGGACCACCCACCGCCGCAGATGGGCGAGCGCATCGGAGGGGATCGCACAGCGCAGCGCCTCCTGCGGGGTCGCCAGATAATGTTCTGCCACCCACTGCGCGAGTTCCCAGATTTCTTCGTCGAACAAGGAGTCCGGACTCACGACGTCGGTGATCGGCAGGACATCGGGTGTGGGTGCGTGGTCGTCGAAGCCCACGATGAATCCCGGTACCGACCTGCGCGACAACGGCACGACCACCCGGACACCGAACCGCACCCGCCCCTCCATCTCCTCCGGCACCCGATAGTGGAAGGGAGCGCGCAGGGACCCGACCGGCAGATCGATCAGGACGAGGGCATAGCGCATGGTCGGCCGAAGACCCTGGGGACTCGACGAGTGCAGCAGATAGCCGGTTCGGGGCTTGCCCGCTACCGGATGGCCTCCTTCAGCAGAACCCTGGCGGCCGCGAGGATCTCCTCCGGCTCGGCCATCCGGCCCCAGCCTTCCTGGCCGGATGCGAGCCGGCCCCGTACCGGGCCGACGAACCGGTAGCCCCACTCCTGCAGCCTCGCGACGTTGCGGCGCGTGGCTGGATGCTGCCACATCTCCTCGCTCATCGCCGGCGCCAGCAGCACCGGAGCGCGCGTCGCGAGCGCAGTGGCGGTGACCACGTCGTCGGCAAACCCATGCGCCAGACAAGCGATGGTCTGCGCGGTCGCCGGCGCGATGACGTACAGGTCCGCCTGGGATCCCAGCGCGACGTGCGGCTCGTCGTACGGGCCGTGAGGGTCCCACATGTCGGTGGTGACCGGGTTCTGCGACAACGCCCGGAACGTGACGGGGCCGACGAAGCGTTGCGCCGAGGCGGTCATCAGCACGTGCACCCGGTTGCCCTCGCGCCGCAGCGCGCTCACGAGGGAAGCGATCTTGTACGCGGAGATCCCGCCGCACACGCCCACCAGAACCATCGGGTCGGCGGAGGGCAGCCTCGGTTGCCGTGTCAGGTCGGGTTCCATCGCATCCCCTCAACACCCGGCCGCGACCAGAGCCCGCGCGAGCGTCTCGAGTGCGTCGGCCACCTGTTCTTTCTGCCATCGCTCGGTGTCGAGCACGACGTGATACGGCGACAGGTCGTTCAGGTCGATGCCGTACAGCGCCCGATAGCGCCTGTGCTCGCTCGCCTCACGCGTCTGGAGTTCCTCGAGGGCGACGCGGGGATCCATCCCTTCCCTCCGGGCGACGCGCTGTGCGCGCACCTCCAGCGGTGCCCGCAGCCACACCTTCATCTCCGCCGGGACGAACCAGCCGGCCAGCCGTGAATCCACGACGGCATTGCCGTCCTTGGCCATCTCCACCTGGAGCCGGTCGATCTCACGATCGATCGAGGGGTCGCGCTCGGCCATCTCCGAGAACTTCAACAGGGTGACGCCGCGCTGTTCGGCCCATCGGCGCATGACTTCGCCCGCCGACAGGTACCGCAATCCGAGGCGTGCGGCCAGGGCCCGCGCGGCCGTCGTCTTGCCGCTGGCGATGAGGCCGCTGACCGTGATGATCATGGCGCGCCCGCGGTGGGCGCGACGGCTACCGGCATGATCCCGCGGCAGCTAGCGCTCCGCACCTGCCTCCTCACCCGGCTCGCGAGACGCCAGGCGGTGGGCGACGGTCTCGGGCTGCACAGCCGACAGGAGCACGTGGCCGCTGTCCGTGATCACCACCGCGCGCGTCCTCCTCCCGTAGGTGGCGTCGATCAGCGAACCGTTCTCGCGCGCCTCCTGGATGATCCGCTTGATCGGCGCAGAGTCCGGGCTGACGATCGCCACGATCCGGTTGGCGGCCACGATGTTGCCGAATCCGATGTTGACCAGCTTCGGTTCCATGAACCCCCTCACGGTTCGGGCGCAGCGGTCGGGATCCGCTGTCCGCCGTCACTCCACGTTCGCCACCTGCTCGCGCAGACTCTCCAGCTGTGACTTCATCTCCAGCACGGCTTGCGTGATCGCCAGATCCGTGGCCTTCGATCCGATCGTGTTCACCTCCCGGCCAATCTCCTGCAGGAGGAATTCCAGCTTGCGCCCCACGGGGCCGCGGCCGTCGAGCAGAAATCGCATGTGGGCGAAGTGACTGCGCAGGCGCGTGATCTCCTCGCTGATGTCCGCGCGCTCGGCGAACAGCGCGACTTCAACTGCGAGCCGCGCGTCGTCGACTTCAGCGCCGCCGGCCGCCCGCAACAGCTCGCCGATCCTCCGCCGCAACCGCCGCGCGTAGTCCTCCACGACCCGATCGGCGCGGGAGGCCACTTGATCGGCCAGCGTCTCCAGGCGGTCCAGCCGCCTCAGAAGGTCTCGGGCGAGCCGCTGCCCCTCGGCGCGGCGCATCGCCACGAGATTCTCGACCGCCGCATCGACCGCCGGCGCGATCGCCGTCCACGCCGCTTCAGGGTCCTCGCGCTCGGTTTCGACCCGGACGACATCGGGCAGCGAAAGCAGCACCGACAGCGGCACCGCATCGGGCGCTTCGAGGACCCGTTGCAGTTCCCGAACCGCCTCCGCGTACCGCCGCGCCAGCTCCACATCGATCCGCACAGACCGCGCACGAGGCGACGGATCGTCTTTGAGCACGGCGACCTCGATGCGCCCGCGCGACACGCGCCCGCCGACCACGGCGCGCACGCGGTCTTCGAGTGCGCCCAGCTCGCGCGGGAGTCGGACAGAGACCTCCAGGAACCGGTGGTTCACCGACCGCGCCTCCACCACCCATCGCCCGGCGTCCGTGCGCGCCTCCGCGGCGCCGTATCCCGTCATGCTGTGGACCACACCACGCTCCCGACGCGGCCGACCGCCCGCTTCCCTTATGATAAGCCCCGGATGCCCGATCTCCCTGCCCCGTCGTTCGACGCCGTCACCCTCGCCGCTGTCGCGGCCGAGTTGGGACCGCTGCTGCCCGCGCGCATCCGCCGCGTGGCGCAGCCGGACCCGCACGAGGTCGTGTTGGAACTGCGCGGCGTGGGGATCCTGCTGCTGTCGGCGGACCCGCGCTGGGCCCGCGCGCACCTGCTGGAGGCATGGCCGGACGGCGACGGGAGCGGGCCGTTCGGCCAACTCCTCCGCGCCCGCCTCAACGACGCCCTGGTCACCGGTTTGGTGCACCCCGCGTTCGAGCGCGTGTTGGAACTTCACGTGGACGCTCTCGACGGCCCGTACCGTCTAGTCGCCGAACCCATGGGAAAGCACGCGAACCTCATCCTCGTCCGGGACGGCCTGGTGGTGGGCGCCGCCAAGGTGATCGGCCCCCACCGATCCCGGCTGCGTCCCGTCGTGCCCGGGTCCCCGTATGCGCCCCCACCGCCGGACACCCGCCCTCGGCCGGGCAAAGTGTTGGACCTGGGCCACGTGCTCGCGCAGGGCACCGGGCCCGCTTGGCGGCGCCTGCTGGCCGCGGTGGCCGGCATCGGGCCCCTGCTGGCGTACGAGCTGTGCACCCGCGCCGGCCACATCGATGCGTCCGTCTTCGACGCGGCCGCCGCTTCGCGCCTGGCGGCGGAACTGGACGACCTCGCGCGGCGGGTGCACCAGGCGGACTTCGATCCGCGGCTGTACCGTCAGGGCGAGCAGGCGACCTACAGCCCGTTCCCGTTCGTCTGCCTGCGGGGCTGGCACGAAGTCGCCACCACGATGAGTCGCGCGATCGAGCAAACACTCGGTGCGCGCATCGTCGACGACCGGCGGCAACAGCGGTGCCGCGCTCTGCGCGGGCAGATCGAGTCGGCGCTGCGACGCAGGCGCAACGCCCTCGCACAGGCGGAGCGCAGCCTGACGGAAGCCACAGACGCAGATCGGCTGCGGATGTTCGGGGAGTTGCTGCTCGCCTACGCGGCCCAGGTCCCGCGCGGCGTCGACGTCGTCGCGCTTGCCGACTACGAAGGCCGCCCCACCGAGATCCCGCTCGACCCCGCGCGCAGCGCGATCGAAAATGCCCAGCACTACTTCCGGCGATACCGGAAGGTGCGCGCGGGTGCCGAATCCCTCCCGGTACGGATCGCCGCGCTGCGCGACGAGATCACCTATCTGGAGGCGGCGCGCTTTTACGTCGAGAACGCGCACACGGACGAAGACCTGGTGGAGATCGAGCAGGAACTCGCCGACGCGGGCTACCTGCGCCACCCCCGCGAGCGGCGCCGCGTACCCACGGTCTCCCAACCGCGGACCTATCAGGTGGACGGGTTCACCGTGTGGGTCGGACGATCCGGCCGCGACAACGACCGCGTGACGTTCCGCCTGGCGGCACCCTCCGACCTCTGGTTCCACGCGCGGGGTCAGCCCGGCGCTCACGTCATCCTCCAGGTAGCGGGTCGACGGCCCGAGGAACGTACGATCGAACGCGTGGCCGCCCTCGCCGCCTACCACAGCGCCGGCCGCGACGCCGGCGCCGTCGATGTCGACGTCACCGAGCGGCGCAACGTCTGGAAGCCGAAGGGCGCACCGCCTGGTGTTGCCCATTATCGGGGCGAGCGAACGCTGCGGGTCCGGCCCTGGTCGGGGTCGGCCCCCCCGGTCTGAGCGATCGCCGCCCGGAGAGCATCCGCCCAAGCCGTCAAGGCTCCTCGATCACGACTTCGTCCATCCCGTCGGTCTCGGCGAAGCGCACCGCCACGCGCTCGCGCGAAGAGGTGGGCAGGTTCTTGCCGACGTAGTCCGGACGGATCGGCAGCTCGCGGTGCCCGCGGTCCACGAGCACGGCGAGCTGGATCGCCGCCGGTCGCCCCAGGTCCATCAGCGCGTCGAGGGCCGCCCGCACGGTCCGACCCGTGTAGAGGACATCGTCGGCGAGCACCACGGTCTTGCCGGCGATCCCGAACGGGATGTCCGTCTTCTGAACGGTGGGCGTGTCGGCACGGGTCGCCAGATCGTCGCGGTACAGGGTGATGTCGAGGCTGCCCACCGGTACCGGGCCTCCCTCGATCCGCTCGATGGCCGCCGCCAGGCGTCGGGCCAGCACGTCGCCGCGCGTGCGGATCCCAACCAGCGCCAACTCCTCGGTGCCCCGGTTGCGCTCGAGGATCTCGTGCGCGATGCGCACGATCGCCCGCGCGATCGCCTGCGCGTCCATCACCTTCGCCTTCTGGCGCATGACGACAAATGCCCTCGGTCGGTCTGCGTTCCCGCGGCTACCGGCTGGTCCTGTGTCGACTTCGCCGCAACGCCTCCAGCGCCTCCTGCAAATCGGCGGGAAGCGGGGAGTTGAACGTCAGCCGCTCCCCCGTGCGGGGATGATCGAACGACAGCCGCGAAGCGTGGAGGAACTGCCGGGCCAATCCGAGTTCACCGCGCCGTCCGTACACGGGGTCGCCGGCGACCGGATGCCCGATGTGGGCGGCGTGCACGCGGATCTGGTGCGTGCGGCCGCTTGCCAGCCAGCAGCGCACCAGCGTGAAGTCGCCCAGCCGCTCGGTCACCCAAAAGTGCGTCGTCGCCTCGCGGCCACCCTCCCGGACGGCCATCCGGCGCCGGTGTACCGGGTGCCGGCCGATCGGTGCGGCCACGGTCCGCTCCTGCCACGGCACCGCCCCCCGCAGCAGGGCGGTGTACTCCCGAACCGCCGCACGGCTGCGGATCTGCCCGGCCAGCGCGTGGTGGGCGGCGTCGGTCTTCGCCACCACCAACAGGCCGGATGTGTCCTTGTCCAGGCGGTGCACGATGCCCGGCCGCATCCGGTCCAGGCCCGACAGGCGGGGTAACGCGGCGAGCAGGGCGTTCACGAGCGTTCCCCCCACCCGCCCAGCACCCGGGTGGACCGCGATCCCGGCGGGCTTGTCCACGACGGCGACGTCGTCGTCCTCGTAGACGACCGCGATGGGGATCGGTTCGGCTTGTGGTTCGCCGTGCTGCACCGGGGACGGGATGCGGACCTCGATGCGCTCGCCGGGCCGGACGGCGTGGCTGGGCTTGGGTCGGACATCATCGACGGCGACGTTTCCGCT
Source organism: Armatimonadota bacterium (assembly GCA_031432545.1). Classification (NCBI taxonomy): domain Bacteria; kingdom Bacillati; phylum Candidatus Sysuimicrobiota; class Candidatus Sysuimicrobiia; order Candidatus Sysuimicrobiales; family Candidatus Sysuimicrobiaceae; genus Candidatus Caldifonticola; species Candidatus Caldifonticola tengchongensis. The sequence continues at coordinate 633,370 of JAVKGX010000001.1, read as the reverse complement.
CTCGATCAGCGCCTTGGCCCGCGATCGCGAGACACCTGGTAGGTGTGCGGCGAGGTAGACGTCCAGGCGCCTGCCGGCCGCGGCAGGCTCCACCACGATCCTGCGAATGCGCAACCGCTGAGCGCCCTGTGGGTCCTCGCCGGTGAGGTCAGGGATCTTCGCGGGCGGGTTCGAGGCCATCGGACGGCGGACTCGGCTCGGGGGGCATTGCCTGGGCCGCGATCCCTCCCCGGGCCACCAGCAGGAGCAGGGCGAGGATCGCCACCGTGCCGTGCGCGAACTGCCCGAGCGTGAACGGCCCCCATACGGCCGGCGCGAGTTCACGGTCTAGGAAGAACTCGACGACGAATCGGGTGAGCCCGAGGAGGAAGACGAACGTCAAGAACACCTGACCCGGGCGCGGCCGCACCCGGCGCACCGCCCCGAGCACGCGGTAGATGCCGATCGCCGCGGCCAGCAGGTAGATCTGCGTAGGATGGCGCGCGACGCCGGCGATCTCTACGGCCCACGGCGCGTCGGTCTCGCCCCCGTTGAACATCCCCGCCAGCAGGGCGCCGACCATCGCCACCGCGTAGCCGATCGCGACGGCGGGCGCCGCCAAGTCGGCAAACCGCCCCAGCCCCCATCGCCGCGCCGTGAAGTGCGACACGATCAACCCGCCTGCCAGCGCGCCGTAAAAGACGAGTCCGCCGTCCTGCCAGATCTGCAGGATCCTGACCGGCTCTGCGGCATACTGACCGTAGTGGGCGGCGACGTAGACCGCGCGGGCGCCAAGGATGCCGCCGATAATGGCATACAGAGCGAGGTCCAGCGCTTCGTTCGCGTCCAGCCCCTCGCGTTGGGCACCGCGCATCAGGTTGTAGACGCCGGCGGCGAACGCCGCCAACAGGAACAGGCCGAACGAGGAGACGCGGAAGCCGGCGACTTCGAAGAGGGTGGGATGCATGGAAGGTGACCTCGGACCGAGCCCGCCGGGTTCAGAGGGCAAGGGTCACGAGCGTGAGCCCCCGTCCGCACGGCCGTGGGCTGCGAGCTCTGAACCGGACCCGCGCCTCAGCGCCGACCAAGCCAGCAGCGCGCCGCCGACCACGATGCATGCATCGGCGATGTTGAACACCGGCCAGTACGGCAGTTCCAGAAAGTCGACGACGTATCCCAGCCGCGCCCGGTCGACGAGGTTCCCGATCGCACCGCCCAACACCATGCCCAGGCCGATGCGCACGAGGCGGCTGGTCTGCCACCGGCCCCGATTGTAGAAAAGCAAAAACAGCGCGGTCAAGGCGGCGAGCGCCCCGACCGCGCCGCTCGCGCCGCTCAGCAACCCGAACGCGATCCCCGTGTTCTTCCACAGCGTCAGCCGCAGCACCGGCGGCCAAACCGAAATCGACTCTCCGAACGCCATCACGCGCACCACGGCGGCCTTGCTGGCCTGATCCAGCACCGCGACCAGCACGATCACCGCTACGAACTCGATCAGTGCTCGCCGCCGCATCTGGGGAGGACGAAGGGCAGGCCATCAGCGTCCGCTGTTGACCTGGTTCTTCTCGCGCTCCTCCTCGGTCTTGCACCGGATGCACAGACTCGCGAAGGGCAGCGCGCGCAGCCGCTCGACATCAATCGGGTTCCCACAGCGTTCACAGATTCCGTACTTGCCGACGTCGATCTTCCGGAGCGCGTCCTCGACCATCCGAAGCATCCCCTGAACCGACGACTCCAGCGCGAAACCCTTCTCCCGCTCAAATGTCTCGGTCGCCACGTCTCCGTAGTCGTCTTCCGAGGACGCCTCTACGACGCCGACCTCTTCGACCTGCTGGAGCCGTTCGCCCATCGTCTCCAGTTCCTGCACCAGCCGCTGACGCTCGCTCAACAGCAACCTGCGGAACGCCGGGTAGTCGCGCTTGGTGATGCCCCGCACCTTCTGGCGTTCGACCGCGCGCGCCACGCGCCTCGCACCCGCTGCGACCCTGGCCACGGTGGGCGAGGGCAGGTCCATGCGCGGCGTCTGGGCCAACAGCGGGATGTCGGCCGGCGGCCGCACGGCACGGGCCGGCATCGGTGAACGCCGGGCCGGCAAAGACACCGGGCTGGACTCCGGGGCCGTCTTGCGGGATACGCCGGGAGCCGGCTTCGCGGCGGGCTTTCGAACGCGCGTCGCGGGCTGCGTCTTGCCGGCGCTTCTCTTGCCAGCCTTCTGCCGGGCCGGGGTCTTCACGGCCCGGCGCTTGGTCTTCGTCGCCTTCTTGGTCATACCCCCTCCTGCACTCGTCCGCCGGCGCATGCGCAAACGCCGCGCCGACGTGTTCACACTCCCACGCTGGCGGGTTCCGGCTCCCATGCGGCTCGCACCGCAGCCCGCGCCAGCAGACCGGTCGAGTCGAACACCGGCACGCTCCATTCCTGCGGATCGACGACCAGCGGCAGCTCCGTGCACCCGAGCACGATCCCCTGAACCCCTCGATCGACGAGCTCGCGACCTGCTCGGCGCACCCACTTTCGGACCGTCGCGTCGGCCCGACCCGCCTTGACGGCCCAGATCGCTCGGTTGACGCGTTCCTGCAGGTCGTCGGGGGGCACGAGCACGCTGACGTTCCGACAGCCGAACGCCCGCTCGTACAGCCCGGTGGCCACGGTGGCACGCGTGGCGAGTACGCCGACGCTTCGCAGGTCCGCCACGCGCTCGGCTGCGGCCTGTGCGACGACTTCGGTGATGTCCAGGACGGGAATCCCCACGCTGCGGCGGATCGCCTCCAGGAAGTGGTGGGCGGTGTTGCACGGGATCACCAGGAGGTCAGCACCCGCCGCCTCCAGGTTCCGGGCCGTCGCGATCATCTCCGGTGTGGGGTCGGGGCCCCGGCCAAAGATGAACGCCGACCGGTCGGGGATCTGTGGATTGTTGTCGATGAGGACCCGAAGGTGGTCCTGGTCGCGCTCAGCCGGTGTGCACTCGATCAGCTTGCTGAAGAAGTCCGCGGTGGCACGGGGTCCCATCCCCCCCACGACGCCTACGGTCCGGGCCATCGCCTCCTCCGGGCAACAGTCAAACACACGGTCGCCACTTCGGGCGTCCGGCGCCTCATCTTACCACAAAACCATGCGTCGACAAGGGGTTCCCGGGTCCGCGAACGGATGGCAATCACACGTTCGCCGGCAGGATCCCGATCTCGACCGGAACGCCGTCGACCGACACCCGCTTGCGAAAACCGTCCCGCGCGGCGCCGACGACGACTCGTGTGGCCAGCACCTCGCCGGCGATCGCGTCCTGGTGGACGCGCACCGCGTCGACGACCTCCGCGGACGCGTCCACATACAGGACGATCCGCTGGTCGACCGTCAGCCCGGCTTCCTTGCGCGCCTGCTGCACGTGGTGCACCAGCTCGCGTGCCACGCCCTCCCGAACGAGCTCCGGCGTCAAGTGGGTGTCCAGGATCACCACGTCGCCGCCACCGGCAGCTGCCGCGAACCCTTCCCTCTCGCTCGCCCGGACGTCCAGCTCGTCGGGTCCCAGCGCCACGGACTCGGTGCCCACCTGCACCGTGACGCCCCCGCCCGCGGCCAGTTCCTCGACGCGCTCCGGTGGGAGATCACGCAGTGCCTGCGCGATCTCCTGCACTTTGGGTCCGTACTTCGGTCCCAGCACGTCGAACCGCGGCTTCACCGAATACACCACGTAGTCGGCCGCGCGGTCCACGAAGCGCACTTCCTTGACATTGAGTTCGTCGCGGATCTGCTCCAGCAGCTCCGGTTGATCCCGCAGCGCCGCCTGCCGGCTCGCCAGCAGCACCGCCGGCAGCGGCTGCCGGACGCGGATCCGGGCCCGCGCCCGGGCGGCACGGCCCAGGGTGACCAGCGAACGCACCGCGGCCATCCGGGACTCCATCTCTGTGTCCTGCTGCGCCGGATCGACGGCCGGGTAGTCGCACAGGTGCACACTGCGCGGCGCGTCGGCCTCCACCGGTCGCACCAGGCGCTGATACAGCCGCTCCGCGACGAAGGGGACGAAGGGTGCGACCAGCACCACCAGGGTCCGGAGGACCGAATACAGCGTGTGGTAGGCCGCACGCTTGTCGCCGTCGTCCTCACTTTTCCAGAAGCGCCGCCGGCACCGCCGCACGTACCAGTTGGACAGGTCGTCGGTGAACTCTTCGACCGCGCGCGTCGCCGCAGCGGGGTCGTAGTCGTCCAGCCGCTGGCGAACCCGCCCCACGACGGACTGCAGGCGGGAGAGGATCCAGCGGTCCAGCATGCTGAGCGGAGGCCGCAACCGCATCAGCTCGGAGAAATCGAACGGTTCCAGGTTCGCGTAGGTGACGAAGAACGCACAGCAGTTCCACAGAGGAATCAAAAACCGCCGCCGCACGTCGTCGAGCAGTTCGTAGCCGAAGTTGAGGTTTTGCGACGGGTTCTGCGCGCAGTACGCCCACCGCATCACGTCCACCCCTGCGTGGTCGGCAGCCTCGTTGAACTCGATCATGTTGCCCCAGGACTTGTGCATCTCGCGGCCCTGGGCGTCGCGCACCAGCGCGTAGCCCAGGCAGGTGCGGAAGGGCTCCCGGTGCTCGAGGACGGTCGACATCACCAGCAGCGAGTAGAACCAGTTGCGGTACTGGCCCGGAAAGCTCTCGGTGACGAAGTCGGCCGGGAACCACCTGCGCCACTCCTGGGGATCCTCCCGGTAGCCCATCGTGCTGAACGGCACGATGCCGGCGTCCAGCCATGGGTTGCCGACGTCGGGGATGCGCGACACGATCTGCCCGCACCCCGAGCACCGGATGCGGACCGCGTCCACCCACGGGCGGTGGGGGGTGTGGCCGTCGAAGACTTCCCACCCGGCGACCGCGCGCTCGCGCAGCTCCTCGCGCGACCCGACGACCTCGAAGCGCCCGCACGACGCACACTCGAAGATCGGCAGCGCCAGCCCCCAGTAGCGCTTCTTGCTGATCATCCAGTCGTGCATGTTGCGCAGCCAGTCCAGCTCGCGGTCCAGCCCGAACTCGGGAATCCATCGGATGCGGCGTGTGATGTCCATCAGCTCCTCGCGGATAGGGTCCATCGCGATGAACCACTCGTCGACGAGCCGGAAGATGAGTTCGCTGCCGCACCGCCAGCACACCGGGTAGCGGTGGGTGTAGGGTTCCACGTGGTACAGCCGGCCCGCTCTGCGCAGCTGTTCGATGATGACGTCTGCCACCTCGTTGGTGCGCATGCCCGCTAGCCAGCCGAACTCGGAGGTGAACACACCGAACTCGTCGACCGGCGCAATCACGGGCAAGCCGTGCTCCTTGCTCAGCGCGAAGTCCTCGGCCCCACATCCGGGGGCGATGTGGACGACGCCGGTCCCCTCCTCTCCGGACACCTCTTCCCAGGCGATCACACGGTGCTCGACACCGCGCTGCGGCGCCAGCTCGTCGAACGGTCCGCGGTAGCGCAGCCCGACCAGATGCCGGCCGGGGATGCGCTCGGTAACCTCGTACCGCCCCCGCAAGACGCGTAGGGTGGCTTCGGCCAGCACCAGCTCCTCGTCCTGCTGGCGGACGACGGCGTAGGTCAGTTCCGGGTGCACCGCCGCGGCCACGTTCGACGTTAGCGTCCACGGCGTGGTCGTCCAGACCAGCAGCGAACGGTTCGGGTGGTCCAGAAGCGGGAACCGCACGAACAGCCCGGGGTGTGTCAGCTCCTGGTAGCCCTCAGTCACGATCTCGTGCTCGCTGATGCCTGTCGAGCAGCGCGGGCACCAGGGCATCACGTCGTGCCCCTTGTAGATCATCCCGCGCTCCCAGCAGCGCTTGAGGAACGCCCAGATCTGGTAGTTGTTCTCGTCTGAGAACGTGAAGTACGACCCTCCCAGGTTGCGGTTGCCCAAGCGTGCCGCCAGTTCCTCGGCCGCACCCGTCACCGGGCCGAACCGGCCCCGGATCGCCACCTGCTGGCGCGGGTCGTCGGCAAACGCCTCCGCCAGGCGCCGCAGGTCGGCGGGTTCGTTCCAGTCCATCCACATACCGAGCCGGATCGACTGCTCGCTCTGGATTGCGGCGTAGCGCAGGACGCGCTGCTTGCAGAGGTTCACGAACCGAGCGATCCCGAATGTCTCGATGTCGCGCTTGCTGCGGAACCCCAGCTCCCGCTCGACTTCGACCTCGACCCACAGGCCCTGGCAGTCGAACCCGTTCTGGTATCGCTGGCGGAACCCGCACATCGTCTTGTAGCGCTGGAACAGGTCCTTGTAGGTGCGCCCCCAAGCATGGTGGACGCCCATCGGGTTGTTGGCGGTGATCGGGCCGTCGAGGAACGACCAGCGCTGCGCGGACCCCTCGTTGCGCTTCAGGTATTCCGGCAAAAGACCCTGATCTTCCCACCACCGTAGCGTCTCCCGTTCCATCGCGGGGAAGTCCGGTTTGGCCGGCATCGGTTCAAACGTCGCCATGACAGCTCACCCGTCAAGCAAAATGCCCGCCCCGAAGGGACGGGCACGAACCCGCGGTACCACCCTGGTTCCGCGTCCGGCGATCGGCGGTCAGTGCGGACGCGTGCAGCACCCGCCGACCACACCCCCGAACACGGCGCTCAACCGGAGCGGGACGGCGCGCGCCGTCCGACTCCGACCCCTCGTCACGGTGGGGATCCGTCCGGGGCTACTGGCCGCTATATGGGTTTTCGCCCGGAAGCTCCGGGGGGATCTTCACGGCGTCGCCCGACCGCCTCCCACCGTCCGCGGCTCGCTGCGCGGTTGTGGCGCCGCTACTCGTCCCCGTCTTCGCCTTTTTCGCGATTCTAGCATGCGGCCTCGCGCTGTCAAAGGCGGCGCAACCGGGCGGCGGGGTTGAGCCACAGCTCGAAGTCCTGCCCGATCGCCGACAGGGCCAGCGTGACGGCCGCGATCGCCAGCGCGGGCGGCAACGCCCACCACAGCCAGGCATTGCCCACGAACAGCAGCGGATAGGCGAACGCGCCGCTGAGGGTGGATCCCCAGCTCACGCGCGTGGGGTCGGACAGTCCCATCAGCGCCAGGACCGCTTCCATCAGGATCGCCCAGCGCGTCGTGAGCAGGAACTTGGTCCACAGCAGCGGCAAGACCTCCGGCAGCAGGCACGTCCGTACGATCCGCCCCGGCGTCGCCCCCGCGGCACGCGCTGCCAGGACGTAGTCGTACTGGACCGTCGCTGCCGTCTGAGCGCGCACGACACGCGCGTACGCCGGCCAGCTCACCAGAGCCAGCAACGGCACCAGGTGCCACGTCGCCGGTCCCATCAGGGTCACCGCCAGCACGAGCAGCGGGAGGTTGGGAGTCGCCAGCAACACGTCGGTCAGGCCCAGCAACACCGCTCGTGCGGGCCGGGACGTAACCGAGAGGATGCCGACCGCTCCCGACAGGGTCGTCGACAGCAGAGCCGCCGCGAATCCGACCCCCAGCGAGACCCGGGCACCGTGCAGCCACGTGCTCAGCAGGTCCTGGCCGAGGTCGTTGGTCCCCATGGGATGGCGCACAGACGGTGGGGCGATCAGTGGGCCCGACAGTGCCCGCGGATCGTGCGGCGCCAGCACGTCGGCGAGAGCAGCCAGCACGACCAACGCTCCCACGACGGCTCCTCCCAGTGCCGCGGAGGCAAACCGCAGCCGTCGGGCGGTCCGCGGCGGAGCCACAGCGGCCAGCGCGGCGTTCAAGTACGCTCCTCGCGGGCACGCGGGTCGAGCACACCCGCAGCCAGGTCGAGCATCACGCTGACGGCGACCACCGCTGCGCTGGCGACCAGGAAGATGCCCTGCAGGACCGGATAGTCGCGCCGCGCCACCGCCTCGAACAGCAGCATTCCCATGCCCGGGTAGGCGAAGACACGTTCCACGACAGCGGCACCGGTCACGACGAACGCGAGCCGGAGGCCGAACAGCGTGAGGACGGGCGGCAGCGCGTTGCGCCACGCGTGCCAGAGCACCCGGCCCTCGCTCAGCCCCTTACCGCGGGCGGTCAGCAGGTAGGGCTGCCCGATGACGGCAACCAGCGCGTTGCGGGACAGCAGGAAGAAGGCCGGCGCCAGGGCCGCAACGAGCGTGGCCACGGGCAGCACCGCATGTCGCGCGACGTCCAACGCCCCGGCCAACCCGCCTGCTGCAAAGAAGGGTGTCGCGGCCCCGCCCGCGGGCAGCAGCTGTAGCCACGTCCCGAACACCGCGATGAGCACCATCGCCACGAGGAACTCGGGCAGGGCGCCGACGGCCACGACCACCGGTCCCAGCCACCTGATCGCCCGGCTACCCGGCCGCCACGCGCCGAGCGTGCCCAAGGTGACGCCGATCGCCGTCGCCGCCAACAACGCACAGCCGACCAGCAGCCCGGTCCAGGGCAGGCGCTCCGCGAGGATGGAAGCGACCGGGCGGTGGCTGGCCAGCGAGCGGCCGAGGTCGCCGCGCAACAGCCCTGCCAGGTACAACCGGAACTGCTCGGTGAGCGGCAGGTCGAGCCCGTACGTACGGCGGAGGTCGGCTTGGACCGTAGCCGGCAGGAAGGCCACATCGGCGGTGCCCTCCGCCAGAGGGCTTCCGGGCAGCAGGCGTGGCAGCCAGAAGTTCGCGACCACGAGGACGGCCACGACCGCCCCCAGGCGTACCAGGTGCGTCCGCGCAACTGCAGCCATCGGCCGTCAGCGAGAAAGGAAGGCGAGCTTGTTCTCGACGAGGGGGATCCCGTTCAGCAGCCCACCGCGCGTGGCAACTGGAGTGAACCTGCGACTGTCGTAGATCCAAAAGAAGCGGCGGTAGTACAGGGGAAACGTCGGCAGTTCCTGGCTCAACAGCACCTGCATCTGGTCTACGTACCGACGCCGGCCGGTCGGGTCGAGCGTCCGCAGCTGCAGTTCCGCCAGGCGCGCGTACGTGGGGGACCGCATGACGCTGCCCACTGCGAACTGGTTGGCGTCGACACCGACGAACCAGGTCCTCAGGTAATCGGGGTCGCCGCCGCTGCCGATGTGGGTGCTGAACAGCAACTGGAAACGGCCTTCCGCGGCGAGTTGTGTGCGCGTGGCGGGATCGACCGTACGCAGCCGCACGTCGATGCCGACCTCCGCGAGCATCTGCTGGACGAGCTGGAGGTCGCCCGCCGGGCTGCTGACCAGCTCGACCGCCAGCCGCTGACCGTCGGGGGCCTCCAGCCAGCCGTCGCCGTCGCGGTCCATGTAGCCCAGTTCGCGCAGCAGGGCGCGGGCCCGGTCGCGGTCGTGCGGGTAGTCTGCGACGTTTGGGTTGTACCACGGGTCGGTCGGGGGGACGACCCCGGGGCTGCCCACCGGCGCCGGACCCCGCGTGATCGTCTCCGCGATCCTTCGGCGGTCCAGCGCGTGCGCCACGGCCCGACGGAAGGAGCGGTGGCTGGTGGGGAGACGGTCCATGTGGAAGATCAGCCGCGCGATCGACAGCGGTTCGGTTTGCATCACCCGCAGGTACGGATGGCTCGCGAACAAACCCACGACGTCGTAGGTCGTTGCGTGCCCCACGTCCACCTGCCCGCTCTGCACCGCCAGCACCTGGCGTGCGGTGGGGACCAGCACGTAGTGGATCTCGCGCACCACGGGGCGGCCCCGGAAGTAGCCGTCATACGCTACGAAGCGGTACTGCGCAGCCTCCGGACGGTATTCGGCCAGCCGGTAGGGCCCCGATCCGATGGCAAAACGCAACTCCTGCGCGCGCTCCGGCTGTGTGACGTCCCGCCAGATGTGCTGCGGGACGATCGGCACCACACCGGCCACGTTCTCCAAAAACGGCGCGTACGGTTCGCGCGAACGCAGCACGACCGTCCGGCGGTCGCGCACCTCCGCCGCGGTGACGATGGACACATCGACCCACCGGAAGGGGTGCTTGCGGTAGTAGTCGAAGGTGAACTTGACGTCGTGCGCGGTCAGTTCTCGCCCGTCGTGCCAGCGGACGCCGCCGCGCAGGGTGAACACGTACGCCCGCCCATCCGGGCTCGCACGCCATGACTCGGCCAGCCAGGGGATCAGGCCACGCTCGTCCTTCCATACCAGCGTGTCGTACAAAAGCGTCAGACGGACGACGCCGCCGGGGCCAAGGGTCGAGAAGGCGAACGGCGTGGGGAAACCGACGTCGGTCCACCACGCGATGCGCAAAGGAGGCTGCGCTTGCGCGCCGACCGGCACCGCAGCCAGCGCCGCCACAGCCAACAGCACCAGGGGTCGAGCACCGAACGAGCGCATGGTACGGCTCTCGGTCAGCGGAACACGACGTTGGCCTTGCGGGCGTTGGCGATCCCCAGATGACGCCGCGTCTCGCGGACGAGGTGGCGGAGCTGGCGTTCACTCAGCCGCTGGCACGCGCAGCCCCAGTGGATCGCCACGGCATCGCCGGGCCGGGGCTGGCAGAACGCCTTGCCGCCGAATCGCCACTTCACGACCTGCGTCTGGGGATCGCCCAGGGCCAGCGCACCGTCGCGCAGCACCAGCGGACGGCGTTCGACGAGCAGGTCGTCGCCCACAACCGCCTGCACCCGCCCCCAGCTGACGCGACAGGCGTCCATCGTCGCAAGCGTGTGCGGCACCTCCTGGTGGCCGGTGCGCAGGGGCATCGCCAGTACGTGGAAGTTGTGGTGGGCGTGCGCACCGGCGGGGACGTGGCCGAGCAGCGCGTCCAACAGCTTGGGTGGGAAGCGTCGCTCGAACCGCTCGCGCAAATGGACGTGGAAGTCGTCCATCGACACGCTTTCCAACAGCTCGTTGCCGATCCAGTACGCCTCCGTCACGCGGGGGTCGAACGGATCGCGGATTCCCGATGCGTACGCGATGAAGTGCAGATAGGGATAAGCGCCGTGAAAGCCGCGTAGGACCTCTTCGAGCTCGCGGTCCGCGTGGCGGTCGACGAGGTGACCGAGCATCACCTCGTTGGCGTCGGGCCCGCACAAACCGAGCCGGTTGGGCATGAAGCTGAACTGCGCCGCCAGCAACGCTCCCCGTCCACGATCAATCTTTTTCATCACCGGTTCCTCCGATCGGCGGCACGCGGCCGTGCTCGTAAAACGCGATGATGTCTGCGGCCTCACGCTCGGTGAGCTTGCTCACCGCCATCCCCAGATAGACGAGCACCCAGTCGCCCGGGGCGATCTCCTGGTCCAGCGTCGCGATCGTCACGTCCTGTTCGCCTTGGCCGTACGCGACGCGCGCCAGCAGTTGATCGCAGTCGACCGCCAGTACGCGCATGGGAAAGCCGGTACACATCAGCGATGCGGGGTCTCGCACTGTCGAACTTCGCGTGGGAGCAAATCAGGCCGGCCACCGTTCCCCTCTCCTGGTGGGCGGAGCAGGGTTCGAACCTGCGACCCCTTCCTTGTAAGGGAAGTGCTCTCCCGCTGAGCTATCCGCCCGGTTGACTGGTGCCGGAGGTGGGAGTCGAACCCACACGGGCTTGCGCCCACCGGATTTTGAGTCCGGCGCGTCTGCCGGTTCCGCCACTCCGGCCCCTCACCCAACATATCATCCCCCGCCGTCGCGGTCTGCCCGCCTTTCAGTCGAAGCGCAAGCGTCCCCAGCCGCATCCTCCCACCCAGGTCGCACCCGGCGCCTCAGCGAGAGGAGGCAAGCCAGGACGGGGGTGCGAATGTCGCCAGGTAGTGCGAGAGGAAGATCCGCTGGGCGTGCAGCCCGGAGAACCATCCGATCACCGCGTTCAGCAGCCCTCGGGGCAGATGGAGCGCGGCCAGCGTCGCCCCCGCCAGGAAGTACACGCCGCGGCGCTGCTCGCGGACGTACCTCCGGTACGCGTAGGCGGCCCACTCGGGCGAAACCGCCCCGTCGAGCACACGGGCGAATAGGTCACCGACCACCCAGGCGGCGTGGATGGCCGTCCGGATCCCCTCGCCGGTCAAAGGCAGGCACTGCCCCGCACCGTCGCCGACGACGAAGATCCCACCGACCACCGGGTCGTAGGCCCCGGATCCGAGGAAGCCGCCGTGGTAGGTCGTGGGCGCGACCCCGAACCGTTCCAAAAACGCGAGCAGACCCGGTCGGAGCTGGGTCTCACCCCGGTAGGACAGCACGCCGAAGCGAACCGCGCCGCCGCACGGGAAGGCCCAGGCGTACCCGCCGGGCGCCACGTCCGGCCAGAAGTAGAAGTGCAGGCCCGCCGGAAACGCACAGGAAACCTCGGTCTCGATCCCGAACCCTTGCCACTGCCCCAGATGCAGATCGGGGGAGACGGCACGCCCCACCGCCGCACGCCACCCGGTGCAGTCCGCGATCAGCCGGGCTCGAAACACTCCCCGCGACGTATGAACCGCGCCGCCTGAAAGCCCGCGTGCGGATGCCTGGACGAACTGCGCGTCACACCGGGCCAGCGCGAGTTCGCAAAAGCGCGCGTAGTCGAACGTGCAATACGGATGGTGGGCGATGTCCCACCGATATTCCCCGCGCGTCGTGTGGATCCAGATCGCGTCGTGCACCTGCTGGACCGCATCCCCGGCTCCCACCGCCTCGACCAGACGCAGCGGCGCACCGCACGCGGACGTCTGGTTCGCCCCCACGGGGTCGCGGTCGACGAGCAGCACCCGCCGTCCGCGCAACCGCTGCGCGAGCGCGAGACCGGCAAACGAGGCCCCGACGATGACGGCGTCGTAACGCCGGCTACCTGCCACGCTCCACCGGCTTGGCATACTCGAACTGGATCGAACCGCGGTACGGCGGTACGGTCACGCGCTCCCGGCGCTCGATGCGGATCTCCAGCCCCAGCCCGCGCAGGCCCTCGACGAGCCCGCCCCGTATGTTCAGCGCACCCTCCAGTGTCGCCGGGTCCCCGATCGCCAGCATGACGTACGGAGGCGACAGCCGCTGCAGGTTGACGATGATCGTCCCGCCGACCTGGCTGAACCCGCTGGTGGCGAAGATCCGCTGCCCGTTGACCGACACCGCCTCCGCGCCGGCCGCCCACAGCTCGTTGGCGATGCCCACCAGGTCCTGGTACTGCACGACGATCGGGCCGGTTCCGGCCGGCTGCAGGCGCGGCTCGCTGACACGTACCACCACACCCGGTCCCTCTAATGCCTGCAGCCCCAGCGCGACCCGAAACTGCTCCACCTGCCGCTGGAGCGACTCCGTCACGGTCCGGCCTTCCGCCGCCGCCTGCTCGTACTCCCGGACCCGTACCTGCAACCCCGCGATCTGTTGCTCCATGCGCCTGCGGGCCTCCCGTTCCTGGCGCAGCATCACCGCCAGCGCGTAGAGGTTGCGGGTGCGGACCTCCGGCTCCTGTTGAAGCTGTCGGCCGGCACGGACCTGACTGACCAGCAAAAAGCCCATGGCCGTCAGCACCGCGACGGCCAGGACCTGCAGGGCGATCGCCTGCGCACGACCGGGCACGGCCCGCGGAACCACGGACTCAGCACGCTCCGCCACGACCTAGGGCCTCAGCAGTGCTGCGAGGTAGGTTTCCAGACGCCGCGTGCCCTCCTCCCCGACGAACGGGCCTGCGTGGGTGGCCGCGACTCGGCCGTCGGCCGTGATGAACACCGTCGTCGGCAGACCCACCACCTGATAGGCCTGCAGCAGGGAGCCATCGTCGTACACCGACGGGAACGGAATCTCGATCTGTCGTGCGAACCGTCGGGCGTCGTCCAACCTGTCTAGGACGTTCACACCGACGAAATGAACGCGCCCGGCATGCCTGCGGGCCGCCGCCGACAGGACCGGCATCTCCAGCTTGCACGGCGCGCACCACGAGGCCCAGAAGTTCACCACCACCGGCTTGCCGCGCAACTCCGACAACGCCAGCTCCCGCCCATCCAGGGTCTCGCCGATGAAGTCCGGCGCCGCACGCTGCACCCCGGACGTCTGCATCCGCACCGAAGACAGCAGCGGCTGTACTTCGGCCGTCCGCTGCACCGCGCAGGCACCCGCCGCGATGCCGCCCAGGATCCCCAGTAGGATCAGAATGCGCCTCACGGCTCTCTCAGTTTACGGGCACATCGGAAGGAAACGCTACAGATCGTCCTCGGAAGAGGCGGCGGTGACCACCTGGCGGTGACCCGCCTCGTACTCGGCCACCCCCTGTTGCAGCGCCACCCAGGCGAGCGTGGCGCATTTGATCCTCACCGGGAACTTGCGCACGCCCTGCAGGGCGGCAAGGTCGCCCGCTTCCTCCGCGTCGACAGGCTGGCCCTGCATCATGGCCTTGAAGCGGTCCACGAGCGCTGTGGCGTCCGCCAGCGTCTTGCCCTTCACTCTCTCGGTCATCATCGACGCCGACGCCTGGCTGATCGAGCAGCCTCTGCCCTCGAAGGACACCTCCTCGATCACACCGTCACGGATGCGGGCGAAGACGCTGATTTCATCGCCGCAGGACGGGTTCGCGCCCTCCACCGCAATGTCCGCTGGATCCAGGCGGCCCCGGTTGCGGGGGTGCGCGTAGTGGTCGAGGATGATCTCCCGATACAAGTCGTCGAGCATCGCTGGTCGGCGGCCGGCGGTCCGCCCGCTATCCCCGGATCCCGAAGAATGCTTTCACTCTCTCCAATCCGCGCACCAGTACGTCCAGATCGTCGGTGGTGTTGTAAAGGTACAGGCTTGCGCGGGCCGTCGACTGTACCCCAAGCCTCCGGTGCAGGGGCTGCGCGCAGTGGTGCCCGGCACGCACGCACACCCCTTCGCTGTCGAGAACCTGGGCGACGTCGTGCGGATGCACGCCCTCCACCGTGAAGGCCACCGCTCCGCCGCGCCGTTCGACGTCGCGGGGTCCGTAGATGCGAACGCCAGCGACCTCCTGCAGCTGGGCCAGTGCATACCGTGTCAGGGATTTTTCGTGCTCCCGGATCGCTTCCCGGCCGATCCGCCGGAGGTAGTCGACGGCCACGCCGAGAGCGATCGCATCGGCGATGTTCGGAGTGCCGGCCTCGAACTTGTGCGGCGGGTCCTTGTACGTGGACCGCTGCAACTCCACGCGCTCGATCATCTCGCCCCCGCCGTGGAACGGCGGCATCCGCTCCAGCAGGTCGTACCGTCCCCACAGCGCACCGATCCCCGTCGGTCCGCACATCTTGTGCCCCGAAAACGCGAGGAAGTCGCATCCCAGCGAAGCGACGTCCACCGGCATGTGCGGCACGCTCTGTGCGCCGTCGACGACGACGACCGCACCGACGGCGTGTGCACGGTCGGCGATCTCCCGGACCGGGTTGATCGTCCCGACGACGTTCGATTGATGGGTCAGCGCGACGATGCGGGTACGGTCCGTCAGCAGATGTTCGAGGGCGTCGAGATCGAGCGTACCGTCCTCGCGGACCGGAACGAACCGCAGCCGGGCGCCCCGCTCCGCCGCGAGGATCTGCCAGGGGACGAGGTTGCTGTGGTGCTCCATCTCGGTCACGAGGATCTCGTCGCCCTCGCGCAGGCCCCAACGGCCGTACGCGTAGGCGACGAGGTTGATCGCCTCAGTCGTCCCCCGCGTAAACACCAGCTCTTCGGAGCGGCCACCCACGAACGCGGCGACCTTCTGGCGAGCCTCCTCGTAGGCCAGCGTCGCGCGCTCGGCGATCCGGTACAGCGCGCGGTGGACGTTGGCGTTGTATTCCTCGTAGAACGCGCGCAGCGCGTCCAGCACCACCCGCGGTTTCTGGGAGGTGGCGGCGCTATCGAGGTAGACGAGCGGCTTTCCGTCGACCTTCCGGTAAAGAATGGGGAAGTCGTCGCGGACGTCCGCCGGCAACGCCATCGTGCTCACCGCCTCCCGCCGGGCGCGGGGCCGTCACCCGTGGATGCGCCCCGTCCGCACCTTCGGCGTCGGGTTCACGTACACCTCGTCGCCTTCCACCCGGACCTCGTAGACCGCTACGTTGTGCACGGCTGGCAGGGAGCGGACCTGCCCGGTCGGGATGTGGAAGCGGGAACCGTGCCGCGGGCACACCGCCATCTCTCCCATGACCGGCCCTGCCGCGAGCGACGCCTCCTCGTGCGTACACGTGTCGTCGATCGCGTAGAAACTGCCGTTGAGGTTGTACACCGCGATCCGCCGCCCGGCGACCTCGAAGGCCTTTCCGCGGTTGTTGGGGATCTCGTCCGCCCTGCCGACCCGTACGTAGTCGCTCATCTCGTCTACGACGCCTCCTCCAGCAGGCCCCCAAGCGCCGCCGCGCGTCCCAACGGCGCCTGGGCGCCCATCTTCTCGGCGACGCGCTGCTCGATCGCCTGCCGGACCCCCTCCAGAGGGAGGCGGTCCAAGACCTCCGCGAAGAACCCCTCAACGATCATGTGGACCGCCTGGCGCCGGCTGAGGCCCCGCGTCTGCAGGTAGAACAGGTGCTGCTCTTCCAGCCGGGAGACGGCCGACCCGTGCGTGCACCGCAGGTCATTGGCCATGATCTCCAGTTCCGGCTTGCTGTCGGCCTTGGCGTCGCGCGAGAGCAGCAGGTTCCGGTTGGACTGGAACGCGTTGGTCCGTTGCCCGCCGGGGTGCACGCGGATCATACCGGCGAACACGGTCCGGGCGGTTTGGAGCAGCGCGTTCTTGTAGAGCAGGTCGCTCGTCGTGTGGGGCGCCAGGTGCTCTTGCAGCGTGTGCGCGTCGTAGTGTTGCGCGTCATCGGCGAAGAACAGGCCGAGCATCTCCGACGATCCCCCGGACTCGCTCAGGTAGGACTCCACGAAGACCTTCGATAGCCGTGCGCCGAAACCCGCGACCAGGCTGCGCAGGACTGCGTCCCGTCCGATGCGCGCGCGCCAAGTGACCAGCTCGCGCACGCCGTGCCCCAGCTCCTGCAGGCTCACGTAGCGGACCTGCGCCCCCTCCCCACAGACGACCTCGACCGCGGCGTTGACCAGCGCCTCGCCAGGACCGGTCGACAACCAGCGCTGCACGACCGTAAGGCGGCTTTGGGGTTCGGCGACGATCAGCACGTGAGGGAACACCGCGGCGCGCTGGGCGTCGATCCACTCGGCCGCCACCAGGGGCCGATCCACTTCGACCCCCCGCGGGACGTACACGAAGAGACCGCCGCTCAAAAACGCTGCGTGGTGGGCGGCGAACTTGCTCTCCTCGGCGCGGACGATGCGCCCCAGGTGCGGCCGCACCCGATCGGCGCAGTCCCGGAGAGCGGAGCGCAGGTCGGTGAAGATCACACCCCCGCGGCGCAGGTCGTCGTCCACGTACGCGAGCACCGGTGCGCCGTTGCGGTTCACCACCACACCCGACCGAGCAGGCTCCGCATCGAGCGCCGCCCGCACGGCCCGGGGAAGCTCGCTGTCTTGGGCTTCCTCCAGAACCGGATGCAGGCCCTCCCACGACAGGTCGTTGGGAGGCGTCCTCCTCCAGGCTTCGTCGGTCGGCTCCGGCAAAGGCAGCCGCTCGAACGCCGCCAGCGCCGCCAGCCGCGATTCCGTCATCCAGTCGGGCTCACGCCACATGGCCGCCAGCTGTCGCAGCGCCGTCTCGTCGAACGCCACAGGAGTCTGCAGCTTCGCACCGTCACCCAACGTTGTGCCTCCATCGCGCGTCATCAAACGGGGCAGGGCGACACGGCCCTGCCCCGGTAGACCGTCAGAGGCCGGCGCCCGCATGCGCACTGCGGGCGGGTTATCCGACCGAGCCCTCCATCTCGAGGGCGATCAACCGGTTGAGCTCGACCGCGTACTCCAGCGGGAGTTCCTTGGCGATCGGTTCGATGAAGCCGCGGACGATCATGTTCATCGCCTCGTCCTCCTTGATCCCGCGGCTCATCAGGTAGAACAGCTGCTCGTCGCTGACCTTGGACACCGTCGCCTCGTGCGTGATCTGCACGTCTTCCTCGTCGATCTCCATTGTTGGGTACGTGTCCGACCGCGACCGTTCGTCGAGGATCAGCGCGTCGCACCGCACCGCGCACTTGCTGCCGTGCGCGCCTTTATAGACCTTCACCAGACCGCGGTAGCCAGCGCGGCCGCCGTCCTTGCTGATCGACTTGCTGACGACCGAGGACTGCGTGTACGGCGCGGCGTGGATCACCTTGCCACCGGGGTCCTGGTGCTGGCCGGCGCCGGCGAACGCCACCGAGAGGATCTCGGCCTTGGCCCCCGGCTCGACCATGTAGACGCTCGGATACTTCATCGTGATCTTGGAGCCCAGATTCCCGTCGACCCACTCCATCGTCGCGTCGCGGTAGGCCACCGCACGCTTGGTCACGAGGTTGTAGACGTTCTTCGACCAGTTCTGGATCGTCGTGTACCGACAGCGCCCGCCCTCCTTCACGACGATCTCCACCACCGCGCTGTGCAGCGAGTCCGTGGTGTAGATCGGAGCCGTGCATCCCTCCACGTAGTGGACGTAGGCCCCGTCCTCGACGATGATCAGGGTTCGCTCGAACTGTCCCATGTTCTCGGCGTTGATCCGGAAGTACGCCTGCAGCGGGATGTCCACGCGCACCCCCTTGGGCACGTAGACGAACGAGCCTCCCGACCACACCGCGGAGTTGAGGGCCGCGAACTTGTTGTCCTCGGGCGGGACCACGGTCCCGAAGTACTGCTGCACGATGTCCGGATGCTCGCGCAGCCCCCCATCCATGTCCAGGAAGATGACGCCCTGCTTCTCCCACTCTTCCTTCAAATTGTGGTAGACGACCTCGCTCTCGTACTGCGCCCCCACGCCCGCCAGGAACTTGCGCTCCGCCTCGGGGATGCCCAGCCGGTCGTAGGTGTCCTTGATCTCCGGCGGCAGGTCTTCCCAGCTGCGCGCCTGCTTCTCGGTCGGCTTGATGTAGTAGTAGATGTTGTCGAAGTCGATCGCGGACAGGTCCGCGCCCCACTTCGGCATCGGCTTGCTCCAAAAGACCTCCAGGCTGTGCAGGCGGAAGGCGCGCATCCAGTCCGGCTCACCCTTGATGTAGGAGATCTCCTCGACGACATCGCGCGACAGCCCCTTACGGGACTTGTAGACGTAGTCCTCGGGCTTGCGAAAACCCCACTTGTATTCGTCGAGGTTGATTCCCAGTGGATTCGTTACGGCCATCGGAACCCTCCCGTCAGCTGCCCGCTCAGTGCGTCACCCAGAACACCTTGCCCGCGCGCCGCACGGGCTGGTCGGAGGGGGTCTGCGCCACGACCTCCGCGAACTGGGCCTGCAGCCCTTCGTATCCGGTCCGCTCGAGCTCCTCGGCGAGTTCGAACCCGCCGGAGATCACGATCCGTCCGTCGAGCATGACGTGCACGTGGTGCGGACGAATGTGGTGCAGGATGCGCGAGTAGTGGGTGATGAGCACGATGCCCATCTCCCCGCCCGCCTTCTCGAACAGCTTGTTGACGTTGTCGGAGACGACCTTGACCGCGTCGATGTCCAACCCCGAGTCGGTCTCGTCCATGATCGCCATCTCGGGCTCCATGACCGCCATCTGCAGGATCTCGGCGCGCTTCTTCTCGCCGCCGCTGAACCCCTCGTTGACGTAGCGGCCGACGATGCTCGGATCCATCTTCAGCAGCTCGAGCTTCTCCCGCAGGACCTTCTGGAATTCCGAGACCGGGATCAGCTCGTTCTCGTAGCCCCGCCGGGCCGACAGCGCGGTCCGCAGGAACGACGCGAAGTTGACCCCGGGGATGCTCACCGGGTACTGGAACGCGATGAACAGCCCCTGGCGGGCGCGCTCGTCCGGGGTCATCTCCAGCAGGTCCTGGCCTTTGTAGAGCACCTCGCCGCCCGTGATGACGTAGAAGGGGTTGCCCATCAGCACGTTGGCCAGGGTCGACTTCCCGGACCCGTTAGGTCCCATAATCGCGTGGATCTCGCCCTTGCGGACCTCCAGGTTCACGCCCTTGAGGATCTCGCGGTCGAGTTCTTCGACCTTGGCCCGCAGGTTGCGGATCACCAGTTCCGGCTCACGCTGGCTCATGCACCACTCCCGACGGTATTTGTTGATCTTTGCAGTCAACAACGTCTACAGTCATTGTATTTCCGGGCTGTGCGCCGGTCAAACCGTAGGCGGCGGCGATCAGGAGACCAATCGGGCGTCCAGTGTCAGAGACTGGAGGCCCGGTCGCAGCAAGACCGAAATGGGACAGCCGTCCTTGGCGGCCTCGGCGGCGGCCCGGAACTTCTCCGCGTCGGCGCCCGGCACGCGCGCCTCGGTTTCCAGGTGGATGCGGGTGATCGCGAACCCCGTCTCGGTCTTGGAGAGGGTCACCGCGGCGCGCGTCCGGATCTCCTCCGGCGACATGCCCTCGCGGGCGAGGCGTCCGGCGAGCGACATGCTGAAGCAGGCGGCGTGGGCCGCGGCGACCAGTTCTTCGGGGTTGCTGCCTTCAGCCGCCTCGAAGCGCGAAGGATAGGTGATCGTGACGTCGCGGACGGCCCCGCTCTGGGTCGAAGCCGATCCAGTCCCGCCGCGCAGGTCTCCGCGCCACAAGGCATTCGCTGTCCGCACGATGTCGGCCATTTCCGGCTCCTTTCAGGGGAAGATGCGGTGTGAACTACATTTCCAGTCTACCATACGGGCCGCACCCGGTTGTACGGCGCTCTCGGCGCTTCGTTCTGAAACCCGATAACCCGCTGCCAGAGCTTCAGGGCGGTCGCAGCCCGTGCTCACTCCGCTGCGGCCCCTCGCAGCCGCTCGCGGACGGCGGCACGGCGGACCTTGTCCGGGCCGGACCGGGGCAGGGCGTCGACGAACCACACGCGCTTGGGTACCTTGTGGCGGGCCAGGCGGCCGGCACAGAAGGCCAGCAACTCGGCTTCCGAGGCGACGACCTGTGGCAGCGTCTCGACAGCCGCGACCACCACCTGCCCCCACTCCTCGTCGGGCAATCCGACGACCGCAGCCTCGCAGACCGCGGGGTGTGCCCGCAGTACGGCCTCCACCTCCGCCGGATAGACATTCTCCCCGCCGGTGACGATGAGGTCGTCGCGCCGATCCAGGACGTAGAGGTACCCCTCTGCGTCGAGGTAACCGATGTCGCCAGTGTGCAGCCAGCCGCCCCGCAGGGCTCGTTCGGTTTCGTGGGGGCGGCCCCAATATCCCGCCATCACCACAGGGCCCCGCACCAGGATCTCCCCGGGTTCCCGGTACCGGTTCCTGGTACCCGTTCCTGGTACCTGTTCCTGGTACCTGTTCCTGGTACCTGTTCCTGGTACCTGTTCCTGGTACCGAATGCGCACTTCGATGGGGTACAGCGGCCGACCGCACGACCCCGGACAGAGGCGCACGTCCTCGGGGCGCAGGGTGGCCACCTGGGAGGCGGCTTCCGTCAGCCCGTAGGTGGGGGCGATGGGCACCCCCGCCTGCAGGCTGCGCTCGACGAGGGAGGGGGGGATCGGTCCGCCCCCCAACAGGACTGCCCGCACGCTCTGGGGCAAGGGGCGGTCGCCCCTGGCGTCCAGCAGTCTGTGTAGCATCGTCGGCACCAACGACAGGACGGTCACCTCGCCGCGGTCGAGTTCTTCGCTGACCGATTGGGGATCGAACCGCTGGTGGATCACGACGGGGTGCCCGTAGATCACTGATCGCCAAAGGATCGCCAGGCCCCCGATGTGCGACAGGGGGAGCACGGCGAGCCAACGGTCCCCCACATGGACGCCCAGGTTGAGCGCCGAGGCCACCGCGCTCCACCAGTGGTTGCCGTAGGTCAGCATCGCGCCCTTGGGGTGACCGGCGGTCGCGGAAGTGTAGACGATGCCTTGCACCGCCGACACATCGATGCGCTCCCACAACGCCACCCGCTCCTCCCGCACGCCGCTCAGCACGTCCGGGTCTTGGGGGTCTGTCACGTGTAGGCCTCCGACGGCACCTGCGGCGGAGGCGTCACCGACCACGACAGTGGGGGAAGCGTCTTGCAGGCGCCAGGCGATCTCCGAAGCAGTCAGGCGCGGGTTCAAGGGCACGAGGATGGCCCGCAGCCGCATGAGGGCGTGGACAAGGACGGCGTACGCTGCCCCGTTGGGCAGCACCGTCGCCACCCGCGCACCCTCTCCGACCCCCAAAGACGCCAGCCGACGCGCGACGACAGCGGCGCAGCGATCTAGCTCGGCAAAGGTGAGTGTCGTGGATCCGGCGATCAGCGCGGGGCGGTGGGGCGACGTGCGCGCCCGGTAACCGAGCCAGTCGGGCAGCGTACCGATCATCGATCCGGCCCGAGGATCGCCGCCGCCAAGAGTGCGGCGAATAGCAGGTGCAGCCGCGCCGTGCCCCGCAGGGCCCCGTTCAGTCGGGGACCGTCATCCCTCCAGACCCTTAACGCCAGACCCAGGCCGAACGGAAGAGCAACCCACGGCAACCAGAACCACGCGCCCAGCGTGCCCGCAGCGCGCATCAGCGCGGGCGCGGCGAAGGCGCCGACCAAACAGACCGTATACTCGATGCGCGTCCAGGATCGACCGATCCGCACGGCCAAAGTCCGCTTTGCGGCCGCTCGGTCGGTATCGATGTCCCGGAGGTTGTTGACGACGAGGATCGCGGCGCACAGCAGCCCGACGGGGACCGAGGCGGACAACGCCTGCGGCCGCACCGCCCCCGTCTGGACGTAGTCGGTTCCTGACACGGCGACCAAGCCGAAGAACACGAACACGAACAGCTCTCCGAGCCCGCGGTAGGCGATCGGAAGCGGTCCGGTCGTGTACGCCACCCCCGACACGATCGCGAGCGCGCCGACGATCAGCAGAGGCCATCCCCGCAAAGCGACCAGGTACAGGCCCACGAATGCGGCCGCCCCAAAACACAGGTAGGCGCCTGCGAGCACCTGTCGGGCGGACAGCCACCCGGCCGCGGTCACCCGCACCGGACCGGTACGCTCGGCCGTGTCGGCTCCGTGCAGGAAGTCGTAGGCGTCGTTGGCGAGATTCGTGCCGATCTGGATGAACACCCCCACTGCCAACGCCGCCAGCGCTGCGAGCGGGTGGAACGCCTGCTCCGCAGCCGCCGTCGCGCTCCCCACGACGACCGGGGCGACCGCCGCCGTCAGCGTAGCCGGACGCGTCGCGGTCACCCACGCGAAGACGGCCGAAGGCGTGGCTTTTGACGGCCCGGGTGGATGCGTGCCGCGCGCGGGGCGCGAGGCGTCGACGGATCTGCGTTCCCGATCGGCGTCACGGATCACGGAAACCGGGGGAACTTCCGAAAGTCCGGCTTGCGCTTCTCCAAGAACGCGTCCCGGCCTTCCTTGGCCTCGTCGGTCAGATAGTACAGCAGCGTGGCATCGCCACCCAGCTGCTGCAACCCTGCCAGGCCGTCGGTGTCGGCATTGAACGCCGCCTTCAGCAGGCGGATCGCCAGCGGGCTGCGCTCCAAGATCTCCTTCGCCCAGCGAATGCCTTCCTCTTCAAGTTGGTCCACCGGCACGACCGTGTTGACCAGTCCCATCTCGAGCGCTTCCTGCGCCGTGTACTGACGGCACAGGTACCAGATCTCGCGCGCCTTCTTGTGGCCGACGATCCGCGCCAGGTAGGTCGAACCGTATCCGGCGTCGAACGAACCGACCTTCGGTCCGGTCTGGCCGAAGATCGCGTTGTCGGCGGCGATGGTGAGGTCGCACACGGTGGCCAGCACGTTGCCGCCGCCGATCGCATACCCGGCGACGAGGGCGATCACCGGCTTGGGGATGATGCGGATCAGGCGCTGCAGGTCCAACACGTTCAGCCGCGGGATCCGATCGGCTCCCACGTAGCCGCCGTGCCCGCGGACGCGCTGGTCGCCACCGGAGCAGAACGCTTCCCTTCCCGCGCCCCTGAACAGGATCACGCCGACGGCCGAGTCGTCGCGCGCGCGGCTGAACGCATCGATCAGCTCCATCACCGTCTCGGGCCGGAAGGCGTTGCGCACCTCCGGCCGGTTGATCGTGATCCGTGCGATCCCCTCCGCCTGGTCGTACAGGATGTCGGTATAGTCGCCTACTCTCTTCCATTCCACGGGCATCGCGTCACCTCGCAACGTCAGCAATGGGATCCGGGGGATGGGCACAACGAGCGCAGCCAGCGGTCGACGACCGCACCGAACGCCTCCGGTCGCTCGAGGTGGACGGCGTGGCCGGCGTCGGGCACGATGGCCAGCTGCGATCCGCGAATCGCATCGTGCATCCGTTCGGCGATCGCTACGTAGTCCGCGTCGAGGGCTCCGGCCAGAAGCAGCGTCGGGGCGGTCACTTCCGCCATACGGTGCCACAACGGCGGCTGGACGCCCTGCCCGAGGCCGCGCAAGCAGTTCGCCAGCCCATGCGCGCCGTTGCGCAGACGCTGGCGACGCAGCGCGGTGCGGACGCCCGGCGGCAGTCGGGCCTGGGAGGCGAAGATCGGCTGACGTTCCCAAAAGTCGACGAACGCCTCGACGCCGTCGCGCTCGATGTGCTCGGCCAGAGCCGCGTCCTGCGCCGCGCGCCGGCGGCGGTGCGCGGCGTCTGCGATTCCCGGGGATGCGCTCTCCAACACCAGCGCGCTTACGCGGTCGGGGAACCCGATGGCCACGTTCAGCGCGATCCGCCCGCCCATGGAGTAGCCTACGACGACGGCCCGATCGATTCGCAGCCGGTCCAACAGCGCCACCAGATCCGCGCTCACCTCCTCGATCGCATAGCGTCCGAAGTCGTCCGGGGCATCGGAGTCTCCGTGTCCGAGCAGGTCAGGCGCGATGACGCGACAGCGCTTGGCTAAGGCCGCCGTGTGCGGGACCCAGGTCTGCGCCGTTCCGGCGAATCCGTGCAGCAACACAAGCGGCGCGCCGGACCCGGCGGTCTCGACGTTCAGCTGGACGCCCCGCACGCCGATGCGGGGCATCAGGACTCCCCTGCCCGCAACTCCGCCAGCACCGCGGCGGTGGCCGCGCCCTGGGCGGCGCGGTGCAGGACCACGTTGCGCTGTCGGTCGGTCCGCACTTCGATCACCTGCAGCCCGCCCTCCTCCAGCGCGTTCCGCACCGCACGGCGGAATGCCCGGGAGCCGTCCGGCCGCGTGTGGGTACCGCCGTACATCTGGACTGCGGGCCGGAAGTCCAGGCCGTGGGGGGTCCCGAACAGCCGCTCGAAGTGCTCCGGGTGGGCAGCCTGCGGCAGAAACGAGAAGATCCCACCCCCGTCGTTGTTGACCAGGACGATCGTCGAGCTGAGCCCGTACAGCCGAGCCGCCAGCAGTCCGTTCATGTCGTGATAGAAGGAAAGGTCACCCACCACGAGCACCACCGGGCCGTCGCTGACCGCAGCAGCACCGAGCGCGCTCGAGATCAGACCGTCGATGCCGCTGGCGCCCCGATTGCCGAGGAACCGCACCGCGGCCGATCGACCGCCGAAGTACGCATCGGCATCGCGTACGGGCATGCTGTTGCCGACGTACAGCAGCGCACCGTCCGGGAGCACTTCCGCCAGATCCTCGAACACCGCTCCCTCGAAGGGTTCGTCCAGACCCGCCACGTACGCGCGCAGGGCCCTCCTCGCCGCCGCCGCCGCGCGCCGCCAGGCATCGATCCATCCTCGGTCCTCGCGCTCACCCAGGGCATCCCGGAGGGCTTCACAGAACAGCCGCGCATCCGCCTGCACCACGTCGGCGGCGACGTGGTCCGGATCATGTGCCTCACCGGCCACATCGACCAGAATCTGACGCGCGCCCGCATGGCGTGCCAGGTAACCGAGCAGCGGCCGCGAAGTCGGGGTGGCCCCGAACCGGATGACGACGTCGGGTGCGAGCAGTTGCCCGACCTCGTCGCTGCGCAGCATCGCGTCGTAGGCGTCGACGACCACCGTCCGATCGTGAGGCCCGCAGCGGACCTGCGAGAGTGGATCGGCGAGGACGGGGTACCCGATCCGCCGCGCCAGCGCGGCGACCGCTGTGGGAAAGTCGGGGTGGTCCTGGGGGCCGCAGACGATCACGCCCCGGGCGCGCTCCCGCAGCTCGCGCGCCACAACCTCGACGCAACCCGCCTCAAGACAGCGGTGCGACCGAACGACGCGCACGTAGGGCGTCCCGTCGGGGCGGGCGGTCCTCGACGCAGGGTCTGCGGGGGGCAGCGGATCACCCAGCGGGACGAGGGGCTCGCGGAACTGGACGTTGATGTGGACCGGTCCGGCGGGTTCGTTCGTGGCGACGGCCAGGGCCCGGCAGGTCATGGCCCGGGCATGTCGCATGAGCGCCTCGGACGCACCCGGCGGCGGGACGTCGGCGAACCACTTGGCGTGTGGCCCGTACAGGCGCACCTGATCGATCGTCTGCGGCGCGCCGCTGTCGCGCAGTTCGTACGGGCGATCCGCCGTCACGACCACGAGCGGGACGCGACCGTACCGCGCCTCGACGACCGAGGGCAAAAAGTTCGCCGCGGCCGTGCCCGACGTACTCAGCAACGCCACGGGAGCGCGCAACGCCTTGGCCATGCCCACGGCGAAAAAGCCGGCTGACCGCTCGTCGATAAGCGTCCACACGCGCAGCGTGGCGTGGTCGGCCGCCGCCAGCGCCACCGGCGTCGAGCGAGAGCCCGGGCACAGGCACAGGTGGCGGACCCCACCGCGCACGAGCTCGTCCACCACGGCGGTGGCGAAGGCATAGGCGGGGTTCTCAAACGTCATCGGACCCCCAGCGCGCGCAGCATCGGGCGCATCTTGATCTGCGACTCCTCGTACTCACGGTCCTGGTCGGAACCGGCGACGATCCCGCAACCGGCGAAGACGAACGCGGTGCGGTCGCGGACGAGCGCGGAACGGATCGCGACCGCGAACTCCCCCTCGCCCTTCCCGTTTGTCCAGCCCACGGCGCCGGCGTACCATCCGCGGTCGAGGGGCTCACAGGACCGGATCCACGCGAGCGCGGCCTCCGCGGGCACGCCGGCGACCGCGGGCGTAGGGTGCAGCCGGCCGGCGACCTCCAGGATTCCGGCCCGACTGCGCAGCCGGCCGCGCAGTCCGGTGTGCAGGTGCTGGACGTCGGTCGTCTGCAGCACGTCGGGGGCCGTCGCGACGCTGATTTCCTCGGACACGCCGCCCAGCGCCTCCCGCAACCATTCGACCACCGCCGCGTGCTCGTCGCGCTCCTTGGCGCTGGCGACCAGCGTCTGCGCGAGCGCCGCGTCTTCGTCCGGATTGCGTCCTCGGGGCGCGGATCCGGCCAGCGCCATCGCCTCGACCCATCCGCCTCCCACCCGCACCAGCCTCTCGGGTGTGGCGCCGCAGAACACGGCCCCCTCCCGTTCGACGGCGAAGACCGTACAGTGCGGGTGCGCATCGGCGAGGTGTGCGAGCATCCGCGCCGGGTCACACGAGACCAGGCGCAACTCGACGCGACGAGCCAAGACCACCTTGCGCAAAATGCCCTCGCGCACCGCCCCGGCCGAGTCGGCCACGGCCCGCTTCCACGCGGGGGCTGCGGGATGCTCGGCGGTGATCGTCGCTTGCCCTCTACCCCACCCCGCCCGCGGCACGGACTCGAACAACCGGCCTGCCAGGGAGAGCGTGGCGCCCAGTTCCGTGCTGCCGTCCTCGTCCGGGAGCGCCGCGGCAGCGAGGACGATCCGGATCCGCCCACCCTCCGTCACGACCGCCAGGCGAGGCACGGCGACCTCGCCTGGCGGGAAACCCGCCCACTCCTCCGCGTAAGGCCCCTGCGGCGCGAAGGAGAATCCCCCAAACGCCACCGACTCGGCGGGGGCATCCCCGACCGATTGCTCCACCAGCCGCTTCCAGGCCGCACCCGCGTCGTCGAAGCGCCGGGGCCCGCGTGTGACAGCCCTCCAGGCGATCCCGACACCCAACAGCTCGAAGCCGTCGGCGGGCCTGCTCCACAGCCAACGGGGTTGATCGGGTGTGCGGGCGAAGACGTCGGGCGGGGCGGTGCGTTCCAGTGCGTGTGCGACCCACGCCAGCGTGGGTTGACCGGTGCGCCTGGCCAGCTGGCGGGCGCGGGCGTGGTGTCGCTCCAGTCGCTCCAGCGCGTCGGCTGGGATGGGGGCTGCGTGCACCGCCGCCTTCACCGGCGCTCCTCCGGAAATCCCACGGACCGCAGCAGCAGGGTGGTGAGGGGGGAAACGACGTCGAGCAGCCGCGCGGGCTGGCGGGCGTGCAACCAGCGGACCACGACCTCGTTGACCGCCCCGATCCACGCGGCCGCAGCCAGTGCGGTGTCCTGCTGCGGGATGTCGCCGTCTGAGGCCGCGTCGTCGAGGTGGCGCTGGACAAGGGAGGTCAGGGCGGCCTGCAGCGCGAAGCGTTTTTGCTCCAGCGCCGGGCTCAGCCCCACGGCCTCGATGAGCAACAGGCGCGTGAGGCTCTCGTTTTCCGAGAACGCCTCCACCGCCGCCCGCAACGCCGCCGCCACCTTGTTGGCCCCGCCCTCGGCCGCCCCGATGGCCGCCAGCACCCGTTCGGCCAGAGCTGCGGCGCAGTCTTCGACCAGCGAGACGAACAGGTCCTCTTTGCCCGGAAAGTGGACGTACAGGGCGCCCTTGGAAAGCCCGGCCTCGCGCGCGACGTCGTCCATGGTGGTCCCGTGATAACCCCGTGCCGCGAACACCGTCCGGGCGGCCTGGAGGATGCGACCCCGGGTGTGGTCCTTTTGAGCAGCCAGCCTCTGCTGGCGCGTCGATGCGGGCATGACGACTGACCGGTCGGTCATCCGAAATTGTAGCGGATCCTGAGGGTTCCTGGTACCGGTTCCTGGTACCGCTCAGGGAGCGGGTACGGCGAAGGCCTCCAAGACGGCCTCGCGGTGGAAGGCGGCTTCGACCGCGTAGCGGGTGAGGGTCCGCAGGTCGTCCAGCGAGAAACCATGGTCGTGCGCGACGCTTGCGAACTCGTCTTCCAGGGAGGTGCCCAGCAGGACGGGATCGTCGCTGTTGACGGTCACCCGGACGCCCGCGTCGAAGAGGGCCCGCAGCGGGTGCTCCCGCCGGGTGGGCACCAGACCCAACCGCAGGTTGCTCGTGGGGCAGATCTCCAGCGTGATCCTGTGTTCGCGCAGGCAGGCGACGAGCTCGGGGTCTTCGACCGCTCGGAATCCGTGGCCGATGCGACTGGCCCCCAGCTGGTAGATCGCGGTCCACACCGATGCCGGACCGGAAAACTCCCCGGCGTGCACGGTGATCCCCAGCCCCGCGTCGCGCGCGACCTCGCACGCCCGCACGAACAGCGTCGGCGGGAAGTTCTCCTCGTCGCCGGCGATGTCCAGCCCCACGATCCCCCGGTCGCGGCACTCCGCGGCGATCTCGGCGACTTCCAGCGCGTGCTCTGGACCGCGCTCGCGGACGATCGTGACGATGGTGCCCGACTGCACGCCGAAGTCGGCGCGCGCACGTTCGCGCCCGGCGGCGATCGCCTCCAGCATCCCCCGGATGCCGAGCAGGGTGAATCCGCGGCGCCCGCCGACGCGGATCTCGACGTAGCGGATGTTCTGCGAGGCCGCCTCCCGCAGCAGATCGTAGGTGATCGTCGCGATGTTCGCGTGGGTGTACAGGCTGTCTGGCACCTTCCCCGCCCGGCCGGCATACCGCAGACGGCGCAGGCGATCGTAGCCGTGATGCAAATTGGGGTCGCTGACCAGATAGGGTTGCCCGACGGCCGGCGCGTGCAACTTCTGGGCGAGCCTGCGCAACCGCAAGGAGGTCTCCAGGTGGAGGTGGAGTTCTGCTTTGGGCAGCGCTCGGATCGCCTGACGCGTGGGTCCTTCCGCCATCCCCTCCCCCGCTGGCCCGAGGTTGGTAGGATTATACCCGCGGGCGGCGGGCGGGCACAATCTTGACAGGATGCCGGATCCGGTGCTCGGACCCTTCGGGGGGTTACACCGCACGGAGCGCGCGACCCATCATGTCTGACCCCGCAGCTTCGGGTCCATGATGTCTCGGAATGCGTCGCCCAGCAGGTTCCAGCCCAGCACGAACAGAGAGATCGCCAGGCCCGGATAGACCAGCGTGTACCAGTACTGCAGCGCGTTGCCGGGCGCCCCGATGATCCAGGGGCGCGACAGGTTGATCAGCTGGCCCCAGTCCGCATAGCCCACCTCCGCCCCCAGACCCAGAAACGACAGCGCCGCCGCCGAGATCACGACGCTGCCCATGTCCAGCGACCCGTACACCACGACCGGATAGATCGTGTTCGGCAGCACGTGACGGAAGAACACGCGGAAGTCCGATGCGCCCAGCGCGCGGGCCGCCTCCACGAAGTCTCGTTCCTTCGCCGAGAGGATCTCGCCGCGCAGCAGACGCGTGTACGTCGGCCAGGAAACGAGCGCCAACGCCATCAGCACCTTATCGAGGCCCTTGCCCAAGATCGCGACGATCACGACGGCGAGGATCAGACCCGGGAACGCCAAGAAGACATCGGTGATGCGCATGAAGACCTCGTCCACCAGGCCGCCGCGGTATCCGGCCAGTCCACCGATGACGAGCCCGACCGCCACGGAGATCGCGATGACCGTCAGCGATACCCGGAAGGCCGTCCGCGTGCCCCACACCACACCGTAGTACAGGTCGTACTGCTCGCTGGTGGTGCCGAAGGGATAGCCCGGACGCGGCGGTCGGGGGTCGGGCGCAAACGTCTCGTTGGGGATCTGGTAGGGGTTGCGCCACCCCTCCGGGGGCGGTGCCAGCACCGGCGCCAGGATCGCGACGAGCACGAAGAAGCAGACCAACACGAGTCCCGCGATCGAAAGCGGGTTGCGGCGCATCCGCCGCAAAAACTCCGCTACGCCGCTGCGCCACAGACCCAGCCGCGAACCCCGGACGTCCGGGACCTGTCGGGTGGCTGTGCGCACGCCGCTCACAGCGTCTCCTTAGTAACGGATGCGTGGGTCCACGAAGGCGTACAGCACGTCGGCGGCGAGGTTTCCGAGCACGGTCAGCAGGGCGGCGAACAGCGCGAATCCCGCCGCTCCGGGGATGTCGAGCTGGTTGGCCGCCTGCGCCCCCCAACGCCCGATCCCCGGCAGGTCGTAGATCGTTTCGGTGATCACGGATCCGGTCAGCAGACCGACCATGATCAGGCTGCCGAGCGTGATCACCGGGATCAACGCGTTGCGGCGCGCGTGGCGGCGGATCACGACCGGCTCGGCCACACCCTTCGCCCTGGCGGTGCGAACGTAGTCCTGGCGCAGCGTCTCGAGCATTGACGACCGCGTCACCCGCACGAGCACCGCGGCGATGAAATACGACAGCGTCAGTACGGGCAACACGAGGTGGCGCAGCGCATCCCAGAAGATCCACAGCTGGCCGTTGAGCAACGCGTCGACGGTCATCAGGCCGGTATAGGCGTGGAACCCGTCGGAGGTCACGAACAGGTACGCCTGCAGCGACAACCGCCCCGGCGGAAACCACGGCCGCAGCCCGTAGAAGACCAGCAGCAGCAGCAGTCCCCACACGAACGTGGGCAGACCCGTCCCCACGATCGAGACGAAGCGCGACAGATGGTCGACGAAGCGATCCTTGTGGACCGCCGACAGCGTACCCAGCCACACGCCGACGACGAGGATCA
Source organism: Armatimonadota bacterium (assembly GCA_031432545.1). Lineage (NCBI taxonomy): Bacteria > Bacillati > Candidatus Sysuimicrobiota > Candidatus Sysuimicrobiia > Candidatus Sysuimicrobiales > Candidatus Sysuimicrobiaceae > Candidatus Caldifonticola > Candidatus Caldifonticola tengchongensis. The sequence goes on along the minus strand of JAVKGX010000001.1, from coordinate 602,012 downwards.
CGGCAAACGACAGCAGCGACAGCTCCAGCGTCATGGGGAAGTAGCTGCGGATCGCCTCCGCGACCGTCTGGCGGGCGACGAAGGAGTATCCGAGGTCCCCCCGCGCCAGGTTCTTCAACCACTCCCAGTACTGCACGTGGAAGGGCTGGTCCAGACCGTACTTCTGGATGATCGCCTCCAGGTCGCGCATCTGGTTGGGATCCTGGACGAACAGGCTGGCGCGCATGGCCGGCGACAGCAGCTGCGTGAGCGCGAAGATCAGCAGGGTCGTCCCCAGAGCGACGACCGGAAGCAGCATCAGGCGGCGGACGATGAACTGGGTCATGCGGCAGGTTCGATGAAAACAGGGGGCGGGCAGTCTACCCGCCCCCTGCGGACGGCACTCCCCCTTACTCGGTCTTTCGGAGCGCGTGGAGGTAGCCGAGTCCGAAGAACATCGGATTGTGGTACCAACCGCGTACCCACGACCGCATCACGATGAACCCGGTCGGGTACCCGAGGTAGACGGTCGGGACGTCGTTGAACGCGATCTCCTGCAGCCGGAAGTAGATCTGGCGCCGGCGCGCAGGATCGGCCGTGCGTTGCGCCTCCTCGATCAGCCGGTCCACTTCGGGGTTGTTGTAGGACTGCGCACCGGTGAAGGTCCCCTTGCTGTGCATGAACGGGTAGACGAAGTTGTCGGGGTCGGCGTAGTCGGCCGCCCACCCCAGGAAGTAGATCGGCAGCCGCCCTTCGCTCTCCTGGGCAAGGTATGTGGACCACGCCAGGCTCACGACGTCGACGCGGAAGCGCGGGTTGAGCGACTCCAGGGTGCGCTTGAAGATCTCCGACGCGCACCTCCGCGCCGCGTTGCCGGTGTTGTACAGCACCGTGAACCGGAACCCGGTTTCCCACACCCGGCCGCCCGCGACCTCGCGCCACGCCGCGATCGCGCGCTCGCGGTCGAACGCATACCACTGCCCCCGCTCGTTGTATCCGAACATCCCGCGCGGTACCGGGCCGTTGCCCGGCGCGATCTTGCCGCGCCAGCAGTCGCGGCGGGTGGCTCCGTAGTCGATGGACTGCGCGATCGCCCTGCGCACGCGCACGTCGTTGAAGAAATCGGGAGGGATGCCATTCCCGTCCAGCCGCCCGCTGCCCAGGTAGGGGTTGCCTGCGCCCTTGACGTCCAGGTTCATGAACAGCGCCTGGGTCACGAACTGCGAGAGGTCGTCGACGATCCGCACACCCGGCAGGCCCTCGACCTGGGATTGTTCGGGCCGGGCCACGGTGATCAGGTCCGCATCTCCTTGCTGCAGCATCAGCCGCCGCGTGCCGAACTCCTCGACCGTACGGTAGACGATTCGCTGGATCGGCGCCGGCCGGCCCCTCCAGTACCGGTCGTTGCGGCGCAGGATGACCGTTCTGGCGGCCCGATCCCACCGCTCGATCACATACGGCCCACTGGCCACGGCGCCCTCGAACAGCTTGGTGTCGGAGTTGCGCCGCGGGTTGTTGAACTGCGCGAGCGTCGCGCGCTCCCCGTTCCAGTCGCCCCGCGCCACCGCCGCCCGCCGGCTGATGACCTGCGACCACGACGCCATGATGTTCAAGAACGGTGCATAGGGGCGCGCAAGCGTGATGACGACGCTGTTGCCGCGCACCTGGATCGCCCGAGCGGCCTTGTCGTAGATGTCGGGCTTCAGGTTGCCCCTCTCGTCGCGGGTGCTGTCCTCGCCGGTGATCGGCTGGAGCAGGATCCACGACGGCCCCCCCGAGCGGTCGATCAGCATCATGCGCAGCAGCGAGTACCTCACGTCCTCCGCGGTAACGGGCGTCCCGTCGGAGAAGCGAGCCTGTGGGTTGATCGGGAAGGTGAACGTACGGGCATCACGGGAGATCAGCCCGTTCTGCAGGCTCGGCACCTGCGTGGCGAGCATCGGCACGTACTCTCCCACCGAGCCGCCGCGGAAGAAGATCAGCGTCTCGTAGACGTTCCACAGCGTGATCCCGCTGCTCAGCGTGTCGTACTGCCACGCCGGGTCCAGCGAGTCCACGTCCCCGCTGTGGGCGATGATGAGAGTGTCCGGGTTGCGCACCGCCTGGGCGGCACCGATGCCCGTCCCCAAGGCGAGCGAGATCAGCAAGGCCACCGAAGTCAGGATTGCCAGCGACCGCGTGTTTTTCATCTGCATCCCCCCTCCCGTGTCTGTCGTCTGCCGTTTACGATGTGCCCCCGGTGGTCGCCGGCCGGGAGGTCACCGCCACCCGGCTGCGCTGGTGCCGGAACGGCCGCACCGGGCAGGCCACCCAGTGGCCCGGCAGGACTTCCTCAAACGGTGGTTCCTCCGTCCGACACGACTCGACCGCATACATGCACCGCGTGTGGAACCGACACCCCGAGGGTGGGTTCACCGGACTTGGGACGTCGCCGGGCAGGATGATCCGCTCCCGTCGGATCTCCGGATCGGGGATCGGCACCGCCGACAGCAGTGCCTCGGTGTAGGGGTGCTGTGGGTTCTCGAACAGCTCGTCGGCCGGCGCCAGTTCCACGATCTTGCCGAGGTACATCACCGCGATGCGGTCGGAGATGTGCTTCACGACCGACAGGTCGTGGGCGATGAAAAGGTACGTCAGCTTGAACTCCTTCTGCAACTCCTCCAACAGGTTGATCACCTGTGCCTGGATCGACACGTCCAAAGCCGACACCGGCTCGTCGCAGATGATCAGCTTCGGGTTCACCGCCAGCGCCCTTGCGATGCCGATCCGCTGCCGCTGGCCGCCGCTGAACTCGTGCGGGTACCGGTTCACGTGGTAGGGGGAAAGCCCAACGATCTCCAGCAGCTCCTGCACGCGCCGCACCTTCTCTCGGCCCCGCGCCAGTCGGTGGATCTCGAGCGGCTCGCCGATGATGTCGCCCACGGTCATCCGTGGGTTGAGCGACGAGTACGGGTCCTGGAAGATGATCTGCATGTCGCGCCGCATCCGCCGCAGCTCTTCCCGATTGAGCCGAAAGACATTCTGCCCCTGGAAGATGACCTCGCCCGACGTGGGCTCCATCAGCCGGAGGATGACGCGGCCGGCGGTGGTCTTGCCGCAACCGGACTCCCCGACCAGGCCGAGGGTCTCGCCTTCGCGGATCGAAAAGGAGATGTCGTCCACGGCCCGGACCGCACCGACCTGCCTCTGGAAGATGAAGCCCTTGGTGATGGGGAAGTGCTTCACCAGGTTGCGAACTTCGAGTATCGTGTCACCGATCACGGATGACCTCCCGTCCAGAGTCGAGCATGTAAGGCCCCAAGCTTTCGCCCGGCTTGGGGAGCTTTCCGTTTCGCTAGATCGTTCGCCCACTCGCCAGCAGCCCCGCCTCCGCTGCCGCCCTCTTATCCTGCTCGGTCGCCTTGTCCGTGTACAGGTAACACTTCGCGTAGTGGTTGTCGGCGATCGGGACTTCGGGCGGGTCCTCCTCGACGCACACCTCCATCGCGAACGGGCAGCGCGGCGCGAACGGACACCCCGGGGGCAAGTCGATGAGGCTCGGGGGCTGCCCTTCGATGGGGATCAGACGCTCCGCCCGCTCGTACAGCTTGGGGATCGAGTGCAGCAGGCCCCACGTGTATGGATGCTTGGGATCCTTGAACGTGCGGACGACGTCCGTGTGCTCTACGGGCTTGCCGGCGTACATGACGACGACGTTGTCGCACATCTCGGCGACGACCCCGAGGTTGTGGGTGATCATGATGATCGCGGTACCGAAGTCCTTCTGCAGTTCCCGCATCAGGTCGAGGATCTGCGCCTGGATCGTGACGTCCAACGCGGTCGTCGGCTCATCCGCGATCAGGACCTCCGGGTTGCACGACAGCGCCATCGCGATCATCACACGCTGGCGCATCCCGCCGCTGAACTGGTGGGGGTAGTCGCGGACCCGATCCTTGGCCGAAGGAATCTTCACCCGTTCCAGCATCTCGACCGCCCGCGCCCACGCCGCCTTGCGGTCCAGCTTCTGATGGAGCATCACCGCCTCGGCGATCTGCTCACCGATCGTCAGCACGGGGTTGAGGGAGGTCATCGGTTCCTGGAAGATCATCGCGATGTCGTTGCCGCGCACCCGGCGCATCTGCTCCTCGGTCAGCCGCAGCAGGTCCTGCCCCTTGAACAGGATCTGCCCGTCCACGATCTTCCCCGGGGGCGTGGGGATCAGGCGCATGATCGACAGCGCGTGCACGCTCTTGCCGCTGCCCGACTCCCCGACGATGCCAAGCGTCTCCCCTCGCTGGAGGTCGTAGTTCAACCCGTCCACCGCGCGGACCACCCCTTCGTCGGTATAGAAGTACGTCTTCAGGTTGCGGACGGACAGAAGCGGTTCGGCCATCTCGATGCCTCCTCGGTCGCTCAAACTCCTCGAACGTTCCGTATCCCCCTCGCCTCGAATTCCGCCGGGACGCCGTCCCGACGAGCATCTCCCTTTCGCCAAGCCCCAGAGCCTGTCCTCTCGGCCCCTGCCTCTCCACCGCCCGGTCTGCGCCGCACCCGGCCTGGCGTTACCCCCTCTGTGCCTCCTTCACTGCCGCAGCCTCGGATCCAGCGCGTCGCGCAGCCCGTCCCCGAAGAAGTTGAAGCACAACACCGTCAAGAAGATCATCGCTCCGGGCCAGAACGCCAGCGACGGCGTCCGCCAGATGAAGTCCTGGGCGTTCTGCAGCATGTTGCCCCAGCTCGGCGTCGGAGGCTGGATTCCGAACCCCAGGTACGACAGGGCCGCCTCCGTCAGGATGGCGCCCCCGACGGCCAGCGTGGCAGAGACGATGACTGGAGCCAGGGAGTTGGGCAGGAGGTGGCGCACCATGATGCGCGCGTTCGACGCCCCCATAGCCCTCGCCGCCTCCGCGAACTCCATGTTCTTCAGCCGGAGCACCTCGCCCCGCACCAGGCGAGCCGTACCCATCCACCCGAAGGCAGTGATCACCACGATGATGCCGAGCAGGCTGCCGCCGAAGTAGCGGGCCAGAATGATCAGGATCGGCAGGTCGGGGATCGACAGCATGATGTCCACGAACCGCATCAGCAGGTTGTCCAGCCGCCCGCCGTAGAACCCGGAGATCACCCCGACCACCGTCCCCACGAGCGCCGAGGCCACCGCGGCGCTGAACCCCACCAGCAGTGATACGCGCCCCGCGTACAGCAGGCGGGTCAGCACGTCATGGCCGATCTCGTCCGTGCCGAGGGGATGTCGCCAGGACGGGGGAGCCAGCCGGTTCAGCAGATCGATGTCCCCGAAACCGTACGGGGTGAGCCACGGCGCAAAGACGGACATGAGCACGAGGACGGCGATCACCACCGCACCGGCCATGGCCACCTTGTGGCGGCGGAGGCGGCGGACGGCGATCTGCCAGTACCCGCCCGCGATGGCCGGCGCCCCACCGGCTCTCGGTCGCTGCCGGACGGCTACGGCCATGGGCGCTTCTGCCGTCGTCGCTCAGTCATAACGGATCCTCGGATCCAGCACCGCGTAAGCGACGTCGGCCACCAGGTTGAAGATCAGCACCAGACCCGACAGGAACAGCAGCGCCACCTGCGCCACCGTGTAGTCCCCGCCACCCACCGACTCCACGATCAGGCGTCCGATGCCCGGCCAGGCAAAGACCGTCTCGGTCAGTGGCGCGCCCGCGAACAGGCCCGGGATGCCCAAGGCCAGGATCGTCACGATGGGGATCAGCGCGTTTCGCAGCGCGTGCTTGTTGATCACGGCCCGCTCCGCCAGCCCCTTCGCGCGTGCCGTGCGCACGTAGTCCTGGCGGATCACCTCGAGCATCGCCGCCCGCGTGTAGCGGGTCAGCGACGCCATCAACAGCAGCGACAGCACGATCACCGGCAGGACCATGTATCGCAGGCGGTCCAGGATGAGGGGTATGCCCTCGGTCACGCCGGGCGTCACGAAGCCCCCGGGCGGCAGCCACCGCAGCGTGACGGCGAAGACGTAGATCATCATGATCCCGAACCAGAACGCCGGTACGGAAACGCCGAAGAACGCAAAGAACGTCGCCGCGTAGTCGGTCTTGGAGTACTGGTGCAGCGCGGAATACACGCCCACCGGCACCGCCACCGCCAGCGCCAGCAGAAACGACGGGATCGTCAGCCACAGGGAGTTTCCGATCCGCGCCATCACGAGTTCCAGGGCCGGGACCTTGTACGTCCTGGAGTAGCCGAAGTCGCCCTGGACGGCCGCACGCAACCACTTGACGTAGCGAATGTGCAGGGGGTCATCCAGACCGTAGATCTCGCGCAGGAGCCTGATGTCCTCCGCCCGCACCCTGGGGTTACCCGAGAGCAGCAGGTCCACCGGGTCGCCCGGCGCCATCACCAGGACCATGAAGATGATCACCGAGATCCCGAACAGCAACGGGACCATCTGGAACGTCCGGCGCAGCAGGTACCTGCCCACTTCCGAGCACCTCGTGAGGCTGCTGTCCCCGGCGGGAAGGGGGAGGACACCCGCCCTCCCCCTCTGGTCCCACCGGTGGATGCGGTCGACCTACCGGGCCCACCTCCACTGCGTGGCGTTCCACGTCACCGGCGCCGTCGCGCCCGTAGGCCGCCAGTTCTGGAGCGAAGCCTTGCGGCCGGCGTAGTCAGACCGGAAGTACAAAGGGATCACCGGCAGATCCTCGATCCAGATCTCCTGGAACCGCCGCAGCATCTGCGCGCGCCGCCCCTCGTCCAGTTCTTCGGGGATGGCGTGGCACAGCCGCGTGACCTCGTCGTTCTTGTAACCCGGGTAGTTCTGGCCGTCCGGGGGCAGCGTGTCGCCGGTGTACAGACCCTCGCAGTCCGACGTCGGACCGAACACCCACGCGTACATCGCCAGCGTGAACTGGCGCTTGGGCAGCGATTCCCCGAAGTACACCCGCGCGGGCTGGTTGCGGATCACGATCTCGATGCCGATCTGGCGCAGCTGCTGCTGGATGATCTGCTGGACCGCCTCGCGGGTGCGGTTGCCCGCAGTCGTCGCGAACTCCAGCGACAGCCGCTGGCCGTCCTTCACCAGGATGCCGTCGGGACCCGGCCGGTAGCCCGCTTCCTGCAGCAGCGCCCGCGCACGGGCCTGGTCGAACGGATACCGCTTGATGTTGCGGTGGTAGCCGTAGTGTTTTTCGGGGAACAGCGAGTGGGAGACCGGTTGCTTGCCCTCGAAGAGGCTCTGCACGATCGCCTCACGGTTCATGCCGTAGATCAGCGCATGCCGCACGCGTTTGTCGCGGAGGTGGAAGTTGTCCAGGTTGAGGTCGATGTGCTCCCAGATCAAACCGGGCACGGCCTCCACGATCCAGTCGCGCCGGCCTTCGCGGCGCAGACGGTTTTCCAGCTCGAGACCCTGCACGAATGGGATGGCCGTCTCGTCGAACGCGTCGATCGAGCCCGCCAGCACGTTGGCGATCTGGGTGTTGGTGTCGGGCACGAACCGGAACACGATCCGGCGGATCGCCGATGGCGTGCGGTAGGAGCCACCGACGGCGTTGTGGTTGAACTGATCCCACCGCTCCAGCGTGATGGACGAACCCTTCTGCCACTGCGTGATCCGGTACGGGCCGTTGCCGACCGTCCGCTCCGACGTACCCCACGCATTCTCCGGCAGCTTGGACGGATCACGCTGGTAGGCGGCGTTCAGGATGTGCCGCGGGAGGGCCACCGACCCCGCCACGCCCAAGTTGGCGAAGGCGTACTTCCTCTTCCATTGGACGATGAGCGTGTTCGCGTTGGGCGCCTGGATGTTCTCCACGCGCTCGGACACGTCGCGCCCGGCCGAGGGGAAGCGCGGGTTGAGGTTCACGCGCCAGCCGAAGATGTAGTCGGCGGCCGTGAGCGGCGTCCCGTCCTGCCAGCGCAGACCCCGGCGCAGCCGCCAGGTGACCTGCATCTTGTCGCCGGGCAGAAGCCGCCAGTCGCCGTCGCGCAGGCTCGGCATCTTCTCCATGGCCACCGGCTGGTACTTCCACTCGTTCGTCAGCTCGACGTCCGGTACGAACATCGGCGCCGAGACCATCGTCGCAACAAACATGGTGCACGCGTCGCAGATCGTCAGCCCGATGACGGCCGGCTCCTGCTGCGTGCCGATCACGATCGTGTCCGGACCGGCCGCCGGACCCCCGGCTGGGCCGGCCAGGACGAGTGCGGGCAGCGCCAGGGCGGCCAACACCGCCAGTGCGAGCGTGGACCATCGCCTGCTCATCTTGGACACCTCCTCACGATCCAAGGTAACCGGTTCGTGGGTCATCCAAGCCCTCCGATGGCGACATCTCCATGCCACCACCTCTTTCTGGTCATTCACCTCCCGGCTCGCCGGTCGTCGGCGGACGCGTCAGTGCAGCCCGGACAGCACGCGCTCCAGCGGGTGCCCGGTGATTTCCTCCGGTCCCGGCCTCTCCCTGCGGACCTCGCCCACCGGCGGCTGCGCCCCCCCGGTCGGCGCTGGCATCGGACGGGACTCTTGCGCAGTCTCCGGAGGGCGCTGGGACCGAGGTGTCCTGCGGGGCGGGCTGACGCCCGCCGTCGGGCGGCGGACCGGTCGAACCCGGGAGACCTCGAGGAACACCGCCAGATCGACCTTGCGGACCCGGTACGACTTCCCGATGCGGCTGGCCGGCAACTTCCCTTCCCGGATGTACTTGTAGACCGTCATCTTGTTGAGCTGCAGATAATCAGCCACCTGCTCGACGGTCAGGACGTCCTGTGAAGTCTCTGCTCGTGGTCTCCGCATCCTCCACCTTCCCTCGATTCCCCAGTACCACTCTCCGTGCCCGCCCATCAACCTGTTGCCGCCCGCACTCAACTCGTCCGCAGACGCGGGTCCAAAGCGTCCCGCAGCCCGTCGCCGAGGAGGTTGTACCCGACCACCGCCACGACGATGAACGCGCCGGGCCAAAGCAGCCACGGCGACTGCGTCAAGGTCGTCAGATTGTTGGCCACGTTGAGGAGTTGGCCCCATGAGGCCTGTGGTTCCCGGATACCCAAGCCGAAGAACGACAGCGCGGCCTCCGCGATCATCGCCCCGGGGATGCTTAGCGTCGCGACGACGATCAGCAGCGTTGCGGTGTTGGGGATGACGTGCCGCCGCAGGATGTAGGCGGTCCCCGCTCCGCTGGCCCGCGCCGCCAGCACGTACTCCTGGGTGCGCAGGGACAACACCATGCCGCGCACCAAACGCGCCAGTCCACCCCAACCGACGAACGAAATGATCACGACGATGAGCACGAGTCGCGTCGTCGAGGGAATCTGCGGCGGCAGCACCGCCGCCAGCGCCAGGAGCAGGTAGAACTCCGGGAAGGCGATCACGATCTCGGCGATGCGCATCATGACGTTGTCCACGCGCCCGCCGAAATAGCCGGAGATCGCCCCGTAGATGACGCCGATCGGCAGGCTCACCATCAGCACGAACACTCCGAGGAACATCGAGATCCGGCCGCCGATCAGCACGCGCGACAGCAGGTCCCGACCGAACTGGTCGGTCCCCATCAGGAAGATCCGTCCCGGCTCGTCCACACCGAAGAAGTGGATGTTCGTCGGGATCAAGAACAGCAGCCTGTACGGCTCGCCACGGACGAAGAACCGGACGTAGTACTTCTCGTCGGCGTTCGTCTCGTAGCGCCGCGTGGCCGGGTCCGCCAGGTGCGTTCCGTAGACGAACGGGCGCAAGGAGAACTGCCCCTGATCGTCGACGAAGCGCAGCGGCGTGGGTGGGTGGTAAAACTTCGACCGATCGGTGAAATCCAGCGAGTAGGGCGCGAAAAACTCCCCGAAGATCGTGACGAAGTACAAGAGGACGACGATGATCCCGCCGATGAGCGCCATGCGGTGCTTGCGCAGCTGCCGCCACGCGAGCTGAGCGGGTGTACGGGCCCTCACCAGCCGGTCAGATTCCTCCAGCCGTCGACCGGTTGCCTCGGGGAAGGCTACATTGGCCATCGCCGCGATCCCCTGACTCCCCCCTCAGTCATACCGGATCCTCGGATCCACTGCCGCCAGCAAGATGTCCGCCACGAGGTTGCCGAGCACCAGGGTGACGGACCCGACCACGAGCGCCGCCATGACGACGTACAGGTCCTTCTTGAACAGGGCTTCGACGATGAGCTGGCCGATGCCCGGCCAGCCGATCACGTTCTCGAGGATCGCCGACCCGCTCAGCAGCGCCCCCAGCTGGAACCCGAAGATCGTGATCAGCGGGTTGATCGCGTTGCGGACCGCGTGCTTGTACAACACCACCCGGTTGTGCAGCCCTTTCGCCCGGGCCGTCTTCACGTAGTCTTGCCGGAGGACCTCCAGCAGGTTGCCGCGCATCTGCCGCATCAGGCCGGCCACGCTGAGGAACCCGAGGATGAGCGTCGGCAGAATGAGGTGGTGAGCGACGTCGAGGACCTTGCCGATCGGGGACAGGTCTTCGAACCCCAAGCTCGTCATTCCGCCGATCGGCAGCCAACCGGTCTTGAAGGCCAAATACAGCCCCAACAGTCCCGAGAAAAACGTCGGAGTCGAAATCCCCAGCAGCGCAATGAACGTGAGCGAGTTGTCGCTCCACGAGTACTGGCGCACCGCTGCGTGGATGCCCAGCGGAATCGCCACGATCCAGGCGAACACGAACGCGGTGATGTTCAAGATGATCGTGTTGAGCCACCGCGAACCTAGCAGCCAGGCCACAGGAACGTGGAACGAAAACGAATAGCCAAAGTCCCCGCGTACGACGTTGGACAGCCACTTCAGATACTGAATGTGGATCGGCCGGTCCAACCCGAAGTTCCGCCGCATCTGCTCCACGGTTTCCGCGCTGACGACCGGATTGAGGCGCATCTCGTCCAGGAAGTCTCCCGGCGCGAGCTGGATGACCCCGAAAGAGACGGCCGTGATCCCCAAGAGCATCGGGAACAGGATCAGCAGGCGGCGGACGATGTGACGAAGCAATTCGATTCCTCGAGTGGCCGGCGGGAGGCGCGTCGATCCCACGCGCCTCCCGTCTGTCCCAGAGGCGCACTACCGGCGTACGGGCGCCCTGTAGAAGAGGATCTCCGACGGACTGACGGCACCCTGCAGCCCGATCTTGATGTTGCCCAGCGTGTTCCGCACCGCGGGCTGCGTCTTCGGGTACGTAAAGTACATCAGCGGCACGTTCTGCGCCACCAGTTCCTGCCAGCGGAAGTACAGCTGCCGGCGGCGGGCCTGGTCGGTCTCCTCGGCGATCTGCTCGAACAGACGATCGATTTCCTGCTCCCACGGTGTGGCGCACCTCTCCTGGCGCGGCCACCACAGGTGGAGCGATCCGCTGCACAGCCATACGTTGCGGCCCGTGCCGGGCTCGATACCGCCGGTCAATCCGATGATGATCGCATCCCAGTTGAAGGAGCCCACCAGCTTGCCGACGAGGGAGTTGAAGGCCTCCGGAGCGAAAGTGACCTGCACCCCCAGACGCTGCCAGTCCTGCCGCACGATGTTACCGATGGCCACACGGTCGGTGTTCTCCGAGTTCGTCGCCAGCACGAACGCCACCGTGTTGCCCTGTGGGTCCCGCAGCGGGCCGGTGCCCTCGCGGCGGTAGCCGGCTTCGGCCAGCAGCTGCTGGGCCCGGTTGATGTCGTACGGGTACTGTGCCAGCCGCGGGTTGTAGTACAGGGGGTGGCCGCTGCTCACGGGTCCCCACGCCGGAGTGGCCCGGCCTGCGTAGACCTGCTGGGCGATCGCGTTGCGGTCGATCGCGTGGTTGAGCGCCCGCCGGAACCGGACGTCCTGGAACCAGGTCACCTTGGGCGGCTGAATCCCCCGCGGGTTCATGTTCAACGCCACGAACTCGGACGTGAACGTCTCCGGTCCGTCGTAGATCGTGTAGTTCCCCTCCCGTTCGCGGGCCTTGAACTCGGCAAACTCGCGCGGACGCGCCGCGTAGATGTCGGTCTCTCCTGCCAGGAAGCGCAACCGGGCGGCATCCAGATTCGGTACGATGAGGATGACCCGACGCGTCAGGTACGGCAGCCGGTTGCCGCGCTGGTCCACCTTGTAGTAGCCGGACCACCGCACGTACTCGATCCGCTGCCCCGGCGTGTAGCGCTGCATCACGAACGGGCCGGTGCCCACGATCTCCCGTGGCGGCGTGGCTACGCTCCACGTACGGTTGAACTCCGCGCCGCCCCGTGCCAGCGCCGCCTCGAGCTTGTGCCGCGGCAGAATGGGCACCCCGATCTGACGCAGGAAGATGCCCACGGGCTTGGGCGTGATGAACTGCACGGTGAACTCGTCCACTACCCTCCAGCGCAGGGGTTGGCCCTCATAGGTGAGGGTGTCCCGGTAGCTGGTCTGGACCCCCTCTGTGAAGATCGCCTTGAACGTGAAGTCCACGTCGGCGGCCGTAAACGGCCGGCCGTCGTGCCACTTGACGCCCCGGCGCAGTCGGAACGTCCACGTGCGCCGGTCGGGACTCAGCGTCCACGACTCTGCCAGATCCGGCTCGATCTCGCCCGTCACGAAGTCCTGATCGACCAGACCGCTGAACACCAGACTCAGGGGAACGGTCGAAGACGTCTCCTGCGCGACAATATAGTTGAAGGTTCGCGGATCGGAGATCTGCGAGGTGACGAACACCCCGCCGTACCGCGCCCCCTCGCCCGTCGCGTGGGTGTCGACTTTCGGGTTCGGAATGTCCGGAAGCGTGAACCGCCGCTGCTGCTGCGTCGGGGCGGCAAAACTCGGCGCCAGCAGTGCCAGAACGACGACCACCACCAGTACTGTCAACCATGCTCGCCTCATCCCTGCCCATCCCTCCCTTCACGGGCACCTTGGCCCGTCTCGCTCTGGATCTTGCTGCAGGCCCCCACCTGCCCTGCGGCAGGGGCGGGTATCACGAAACTAGACCATGGCATACCATCCCACACCGCAGCGCAGGATTCGCCACGCCCTCCCCGAAGACCTTTCTGTCCGTACGGGATCCCCAGGACCGAAGTTCCCGCCCCGCCGAACCCGGCCTGGGGGCCGGCTTGGAAGTGGACGAAGCGCACGCCCCCTCCCGTCTGCACGTCTGCCGGACCTAAGAGGGCCGGCGAGCGCGCACGAACTGAACGATCCCCACAAGTCCCACCATGAGCCCGCCGACGGAGGCCGCGTAGGCCAGCATCGCCACCGGCAAGCTGGGCGGTATCTGACGGATCGTCATCAAGAACAGCACCAGCCATGCACCCACCAGCAGGACGAAGCCCCACAGCATCAACCGCAGAGGCCCGCGCGAGGTCACGTCTCACGTCCCGGAGGCCGCCGCGGCCGACCGCGGTTGCTCGTACAGCCAACACGCCGCCAGGTGCGAGGCACCCACCCGGAAGTCAGGGGGCACTTCGACATCGCACAAACCCTGCATGAACTCCGGACACCGCGGATGGAAACGGCACCCCGGCGGCGGGCGCAGCAAACTCGGCGGCTCGCCCGGCGGAACGTCCCGCAAGCGTTCGACGTTGGCGGGGTCCGGGTCGGGGATCGCCGCGAGCAACGCGCGCGTGTAGGGATGTCGGGGATTGCGCAACAGTTCCCGCACGGGTGCCTGCTCGACGATTTTGCCCCCATACATGACGAACACACGTTCGCAAAAGTACCGGACCGTCGACAGGTCGTGCGTGATGTACACGACGCTGAGACCGTGCCGTTCTTGCAGCCCCCGCAGCAACTGGAGGATCTCGATGCGCACGGACGCATCGAGCATCGAGACCGGTTCGTCGGCCACGATCAGCTGAGGCTCCAGGATCATGGCCCGCGCGATCACCAGACGCTGCTGCTGGCCCCCGCTGAGCATGTGGGGAAAGCGGGGCAGGAAGTCTTCGACCGGAGTCAGCCTCACCTCCTCGAGGACGCTCCGGATCCGTTCCAACCGGGCGGCCTCCCAGCGCACGCCGTTGACGACGAGCGGTTCTTCGAGGATCCGCCTGACGCTCATGAACGGCGGCAGCGCGCCGTAGGGATCCTGCTGGACGTAGCCCACCCGCGACCGGTACCACCGCAGGTCTTGCTTGCCGTGAACGGGCCGTCCGTCGAAGACGATCTCACCCCGGGTGGGCAGGACCAGGCCGAGAATGGTCTTGGCGAGCGTGCTCTTTCCGCAACCACTCTCGCCGACGACGGCGACGGCTTCGCCCCGCCGCAGAGCGAAGTCGACGCCGTCGACAGCGCGTACGAATCCAACGTGCACGAAACCCCACCGCCGCAGTTCGAACCACGTGTGCAGGTCTCGCACGGACAGCAGGGTGTCACCGGGCATGGACCGCTCCCCCGACGTGCAGCCAGCACTTCACGCGCCGGTCCCCGTCTACCGCATCCAGCGGCGGATCCTCCTCGCAGCGGTCGAACCGCTTGGCGCAGCGGTCTGCGAAGCGGCATCCGGCGGGCGGTTCGACGAGGCTGGGCGGGCGCCCTCGGATGAAGCCCAGCGGCTTGTCCTCGCGCAGCGTGGGGACGCTCGCCATGAGCGCCTGGGCGTAGGGGTGCATGGGTTCCCGGTAGAACTGGGCGGCGCGGCTGAGTTCGACGATCTGCCCTGCGTACATCACGGCGGCGTCGTCCGCCAGCTCGCTGCTGGTGCCGATGTCGTGCGTGATGAGGATGAAACTCGTACCGAACTCCCGCTTGATCATCTTCAACACGTTCATCACGTTCGCCTGGGTCAGGACGTCGAGGGCCGAGGTCGGCTCGTCGAGCACGATTACGTCCGGCCGGAGCACGAGGGCCATGGCGAGCGCGACCCGCTGCCGCATGCCGCCGCTGAGCTCGAACGGATAGCGGTCGACAAAGTCGGCCGGTACGCCCACCCGCTTGAAGACGTCGTGGACCTCCCGGCGCGCCGCCTCCGGGCTCGCGACGCGGCGGTGCAGGATCAAAGGCTCGGCGACCTGCTCACCGACGCGGATCACAGGATTCAGCGCGTTCATCGCCGCCTGCGGCACGAGCGCGATCCGGACCCACCGCACTTCCCGGCGGAACCGCTCCTCGGGCAGGCCCATCAGTTCCGTGCCCTCCAGCCAGATGCGCCCGGTGTACGTGTGGACGTTGCGGGGCAGCAGGCGCAGGATCGCCCGGGCCAGCGAGCTCTTCCCGCAGCCGCTCTCCCCGACGACGACGAGCGTCCGACCGCGCTCGACCGTAAAGCTGACGCCGTCGACGGCCTGCACCGGTCCCCGACGCGTGCGGAAGTACAGCCGGAGGTCTTCGACCCGCAGCAGCGTCGCGGCCATCACAGCTCCCGCAGCCGGGGATTGAAGATCCGGTCGAGGGCGAACCCGAGCATCGTGAACCCAAGCCCGGTGACCATCAAAAGCGCCGCGGGTTGCAGGATCCAGTAGTAGTGCCCGACGTACAGGGCGCCCGCCCGGTAGGCGTCCTCAATCACCTTGCCCCAGGTGGGCAGCAGCGGATCCCCCAGACCGAGCACGGCAAGCGTCGCTTCCAGGAAGACGAAGCTGGGGATCAGGGTGACGAACGACGGAATGAGGGTCGGGACCGCCCGCGGGATCATGTAGGAGAAGACAATGCGCAACCCGCCGGCGCCGTACGCCCGTGCCGCCTCGATGTAGGGGGACTCGCGGATCTGCAAGAACAGCGCCCGGTATGTCTTGATCCCGGCGCTGAACACCCCGAGCAGGATGACCACGCCCAGGATGACCCAGATGCTGCGCGAGTACAGGGTAGCGATCATGATCAGGATCGGAAGACCCGGCAGGATGAGGTTAACCTCCGTGATCCGCTGGATCAACCCGTCCACCCACCGCGCGTAGTACGCGCCCACCGCCGCGATCACCATCGTGCTGACCGTGGACCCGACGGCCGCCAGCAGGCCGAACGCCATCGCGATCGGCGTACCCCACAACAGCGCGAGGCTCAGATCCCGCCGCAGGTGGTCGGTGCCCGCCAGCCCGTGGACCCGGCCGTACACCACCAAGCGGGCGTTGACGGTCGAGGCCGGGTCGAAGAGGTACGCCCGCACCCCCAGCGCATACCGCCCCTGGAGAACCTCGCCCGGCCGATCGGGATCGGCAAACAGCGCGACTTCCGGCCGGTCGCCGAGTTCCTGCTGCACGCGGGGATCCGCGGAGATCCGGTACACGTCCCGGCGCCGCAGGCCAATCTCGGTGAGCCGGATCTCGGCGCCGTCGGGCGTCTTCCAGACCAGTTCCACCTGGGGGCCGGCCTGACCCGCGTAGTCCGCCTCGAACAAGACCGCCAGCTCGGTCGGGAAGTGGCTGTACGCGTAGTCGAACGGCAGATCGAAGGTCACCTCCCGTACCTGCACCCCGACGGTCCGCTCTGCGTAGGGCACCGCGCGGCTGTCGACGGTGATCGTCGGTGGCAGATTGTCCCGCCGGAACGCGTTCACCCACTCCGGGCGGGCGTTGCGCGGGTTTTCCCGCCACAGATCCTCTCCGCCGCGCCACAGCCGGATCGCCTCGCTATAGGGGATCGTGACCACTGCGTAGACCGAGGTCGCCAGGAGCAGCGCGACGATCACCACGCCCGCGGCCGCGGCCCGATACCCCAGCAGCTGCCGCAGCCCTTCGCTCATCGCTCGGCCGCCAGTCCGACTTTCACCCGGGGGTCCACGATCGCGTACACGATGTCCAAGACGAAGACCGTGATCGCCAGAAGGTAAGCATACAGGATCGTCGCACCGACGATCACCGGGGTGTCGAACGTCCCGATCGCCTGGTAAAGCGCGCGCCCCAGCCCCGGCCAGTTGAACACCGTCTCCAGGACGATCGCGCCCGTCCAGGCCCCGATCAGCCCCAGTGCGAAGTTCGTGATGATCGTCGGCAGCGTGGGCCTCAGGATGTACCGGCGCTCGACCAGTCGGCCCGGCAGGCCCTTGGCTTTGGCCACCTCCACGTAGTCCTCGCTGCTGAAGATCAAAAAGAACGTACGCCAGGAGTAGATCGCCAGAAAGACGGAACTCAAAACCATGGCCATCGCGGGCAGCAGCATGTGCCGCAAGACACTGAGCGCGTACGCGATCCTGTTCTCGGGTGGCGGGGCGTCCACCATGCCGCCGAACGGCAGTACGCGCAGCCACGCGGCGAAGATGAGGATGAGAAAGATTCCGTAAAACCACGCCGGTGCCGCCGACGTTGGCGCCAGCCCCACCACCGCCCGATCGGCCGCGCTCCCGTACCGCCGCGACAGGGACAACGCGAAGCCCACGGCCATCAAAAACAGCAGGATCTGCGTCGTCGCAAACAGCAGCAGCGTGGGGGGTAGGCGGTCCAGGATGATGTTGCGCACGAGCCTCGATCCCGTGTCGCTCGTGGTGCGCTCGGCGAATCCCAGGCGCAACAGAAGAGCATCACGGAGGAAGTACACCGAACGCAGGAGGAACGGGCGGTCCAGTCCCAACCGCTGCTCTTCCACGCGGATCATCTCCTCGATCATGCGCTGGCGCACGTCGGGCGGCAGCTGTTGGTATTCGGGGTTCAGCCCGACGGCGATGCCGACCTGCTCTCGGATCTCCGAGCGCTTGATCTGGTCGACGTATCCACCCATGTTGGCGACGAGGATCGTCAGGTAGACGCCGACCGCGGTGGTCAAAAACAGGGCGACGCCCCGCGTGAGGGTGTAGGTCACCACACGCGGGAGCGTCGCCATGCCCGTGCGGGCTTTCGGTACACCGAGCGGCAGAGCCTGAGCCACCTTCGTCGCTACTGCCGCGGCAGCGTCGTGAACGTGACCGACGCGAAGCTCGGTATGCTGACCACCTTCGAGAGGACGATTACCTCCAGGCGGTTCGACCCCGGCGCCAGCCGGCCGGTCACCGCCGGCGCGAGGCCGATCCGCCAGTTCTCACCGATCCGCTGGGCCCGCCCGCTGGCCACGAGCTGCTCGCGGGCGTCGAACAGCAAGAACTTGACCTCCTCGATGTCGCCCGCGGGGTACGGGCGCCCGCGGAACGTGACGCGGACGTCGAACGCGGCCTCGGTCCCCGCGCGCACGCTCCTGGGCCCGCTGACCGCCGCGCTGGGGATGCGGGGTTCGCCAAAGCGCAGCCACTTGCTGGCAGGGTCCGCGAAGCGCCCGAACCGCCGCAGCTCGACGATCTTCTCCACCGGAGACACACGCTGGATCAAAAACGGGCCCATGCCGACCCAGTAGTGGCCGCGGCCCGCGCGCCACGCACTTAGGAACTGCCAGCGCTGACGCGCCTCCTCGGGCCGGATCCACCTGCTTAGTGCCTGCGCGAAGGGGATGAAGTTCTCGGCACGGGCGGCCTCCAGCTCACGATCGAGGATGGCGATCGTGGGGCCGGCCACGTAGCTCAGCCGCTCCACCCGGTTCGCGGTCGCCTTGGCGGCCGTGAACGCAGCCCGCCCGGCGCTCTCCGCGCGGATCCCCAGCGCCACGGTGTGCCACGGTCCGGGGCCAAACCCGTACAGAGGCCAGAACGACCCCGCAGCGGTCATCAGCTCCGCCTCCAGCGTCCAGGCCGTCGAGTAGAACTCCGCGACGAGGGGGTTCTCGCTCACGATCCGGAAGCCGCGGAACGTCTCCATGAACGACCGGAACGTCGGGAGGTAGGACCGGTCGAACAGCGGGCTGCGCTCGTCGGCCCGCTCGAACGTCAGGATCCAGCCGAGCATGATGTCCCCCATGCTCAGGCGGTTCCCGTCGTGCCACTGTACCCTGTTGAACAGGTCGCGCTCGAAGTGGACTCGGCTTACCCGCAGCGCGGTCAGCCCTTGCGGGTGCCGCTCACGGACCGTCACGAACCGCTGGGCCGCCGAATCCCAGCCGATGATCGCGTCGTCGGGGACGCGGATCTGGGGCGCGAACCGCAGCGTCAGCCAGTCCGCGCTCTTGGTGACCGGCAGACCCTGCTGGACCGTCACCTCGACCCTCTCGATCCGTTGGGCCATCGGCAGCCCGGTGTGCGGGTTGGGCAACGTCGGGTAGTCCTGCGTCGCGCGGTACAGCGTGGTGTCGAAGATCCAGTTCGATCCGCCGATGGGGTTCCAGGGCTCGGTGAGGATGCTGGGCAGCCCGATCCGGACCGTCCCGCCGGGCCGGCCCCGGACGCGCAGCGTATAGGGCCACATGAACGAGCCGGACAACCCGCCCGCGAGGTCGGAGACGACCTCGATCTCCTCGCGCACCGGCCACACCGGCACGCGGTCCACCAGCCACAGCCGCACGGAGTCTTGCATCGAGAGTTCCAGCGCCCGCGCCAGGAGCTGGTTGCGCTCGGCCACGGTGCGGAACTCGCGCTTGGCCAGCCGGTCGGACAGCCGGTCGAACTCCGTGGATGGCCGGTAGGCCTGCCACAGCGGAGACGTCAGACCGCGCGTCGTGTAGAAGAAGTCGAAGTTGGTCACCTGGTCCCGGCTGACGACGGTGGTGATCCACCCGCCGGTGTACAGGTGCCACCGGCCTTCGGCTGGATCGCCGCTGAACCACAGCGGGCTGAGTTCGGCGGCGCGGCCGTAGCGCCGCTCCACCGTGAATCCTACCTGCTCCAGCAGGCCGGCGACGTAGTCGCCGATCTGCCGGCGCTCGTCCTCAGTGCGGATCAAGAAGACGAGCCTGACGGGTTCGCCGCGGTGGTGCCACCGCCCGCCCACAAGCGTGGCCCCCAGCCTCTGCATCTCCTCGGTGATCACCGACCGGGCACGGTCGGGGTTGTGCGCGTAGCGGATCTCCAGCCGCCGCGCCGCTTCCGCGACGCGCGCATAGTCAGGGAACGCCCGGTTGATTGGCAACCAGCGCGGCTCGCCGAGACCGCCCATGATGTCCTGCGCGATGCGCCGGCGGTCGATCAGCCAGTTCATCGCCTCCCGCATCCGGGGCACGGCGAATGGGTTCAGCCGCCCGTCACGCAGGGTGGGGCCGACCGGGTTGAAGCTGATCTCATGGTACAGCCCGTAGGAGACGGTCGAGCGGAGGGCCCGGCTCTGGCGGATACGGGCCGCGATGTCGGGGTTGGCGGTACTGCTGAACCAGGCCTGGATGTCGTTGGCCTCCAGGCGCCGCACCGCCGAAGCGTCACTGGGCTCCTCGACCGCCAAGACGACGTCTACCCACGCTCCTACCCGCTGGGCCTGAGCGGCCGTGCCGGGTGTCAGTGTGAGCACCAAAGCGCCGACAAGCAGGGCCAATATGACGTTTCGGGTCTTGTGCTTCACTTTCGCCACCTCCTAGTAGCTAGACCCAAATGGGCGCCAGTTCGTCCCACCGTCGCGACGCTTTCCTGTTACCCATCACCCCCTTTTGTCGCCCGTCCGGGCCATGAGGAAATCCCCCTCTGCCCGATGCGCCTGACTTATACCAAACTACACTGTACTATACGAGAGTATCCCAAGTCTACGGTTCGACATACTGCTTTGGTCCACCGGAACGACGGTCGAGAGGGATTCGAAGGCGGTGCGCGCACCGAGGCAGGATCGTCGGCAGGCGATCTGCCCCAACCCCAACACCGGGGGTCGGGTCAGTCAGCACATCCCCACTAGACCTTCAGTCTCGGGTCCAGGGCATCGCGGAGGCCGTCGCCGAGGAAGTTGAAGCTGAGGACCGTGACGAAGATGAACAACCCCGGCCACACCGCCAACCAGGGCGCGTTCCAGATGTACTCCTGGGCCCGCTGCAGCATATTGCCCCACGACGGCGTCGGCGGCTGGATTCCCAACCCCAGGTAGGACAGCGCCGACTCGCCGAGGATCGCTCCACCCACCGTGAGGGTCGCCGCGACGATCACGGGAGCCAGCGAGTTGGGCATCAGGTGCCGCAGCATGATCCGAGCGTTGGACGCCCCCATGGCCCGCGCGGCGTCCACATAGTCCTGGTTCTTCAACGACAGAATCTGGCCGCGCACCAGCCGTGCGACCGTCGTCCACCCGAACACGGTAAAGATCAGCACGATGCGGTTGACCCCGCCGCCCGGGATCAGCGCCGCCAGGATCAGGTAGAGGGGAAGCGTCGGGATCGCGATCAGGATGTCCACCAGGCGCATCAGGACGGAGTCCACCCAGCCGCCGTAGTAGCCGGCGGCGACCCCCACGAGCGTGCCGACGATTGTGATGCCGATGGCGGTGACGTAGCCGACCACCAGCGAGATGCGGCCCGCATACATAATCCGGGTCAACACGTCCCGCCCCAGCTCGTCCGTGCCGAAGACGTGCGGCCAGCGCGGTGTGATCCACCGCGCGTCGAGGTTCACCCGTTCGAAGTCGAACGGTGCGACCCAAGGAGCCAGGATCGCCACCACGGACAAAAAGACGGCTACCGACCCGCCGACCAGAGCCAGCTTGTGCCGTCGGAAGCGCCGCCAGGCGATCTGCCAGTACGACAGGCCGACCGCGAATCCGGCCGCGGCCTTGCGCCGTTCGGCGAGTTCCAGCGCGATCTGGTCCTTGGCCATCGTCGACCCTCAGAGGACGGAGGTTCGCTCCTCCTCGACCTCTCGCTCCCCGCTAATCGTACTTCACCCGAGGATCGACCACCGCATAGGCGATGTCGGCCAGCAGGTTGAAGAGGATCGTCATCAGCGCCAGGAACAACAGCACCGCCATGGCGACGTTGTGGTCGTGCCCCAGGACCGACTGGAACAGTAAGAGTCCCATGCCAGGCCAGGAGAAGACAGTCTCGGTCAGCACCGCTCCGCTGACGACATTGGGAATGCTCAAGGCGACCAGCGTGATGAGCGGGATCAGCGCGTTGCGCAGCGCGTGCTTGTTGATGACCACCTTCTCCGCCAAGCCCTTGGCATGCGCCGTCCGGATGTAGTCCTGGCGGATCACCTCCAGCATGCTGGACCGGGTGAACCGGACCCATGACGCCATGCCGCTGGTGGCCAGGACCAGCGTCGGCAGGACCAGGTGGCGCACTCGGTCGAGCACCATCGGGAGTCCCTCGGACACCCCCGGCGTCATCATCCCACCGGCGGGCAGCTTCAGCCACGCCAGCCCCGGGATGTGCGCCCACGGTGCCCAGACCGCGAAGATGAGGATGAAGACGATCCCCTGCCAGAAGTTGGGGATCGAAAGCCCGATGAACGAGAAGACGGTGACGGCGTAGTCGGTGGTCGAGTACTGGTGGAGGGCGGAGTAAATGCCGACCGCCACCCCGACCACGAAGGCGACCACGACCGCCGCCGTCAGCAGCGTGAGCGTGTTCTTCAGCCTCTCGCCCATGATCTCCATCACGGGCTTCCCGTACTGCCGGGAGTACCCTAGATCGCCTCGGACGACGGTGCGCAGCCACTTGAAGTAGCGGACGTAGAAGGGATCGTCCAGACCGTAGTACTGGCGCAACGCGGCGATATCCTCCGGCTGAATGTCGGGGTTGCTGGTCGCCAGCAGCTCCACCGGGTCTCCCGGCGTGAACACCAGGAGGGTGAACATCAGGATCGACAGCCCGAAGAGGATGACGACCGTCTGGACGCCACGCCGCAGCAGGTACCACTGCATCCGGAGCCTCTCTCCGCCGATTCCACACAAAGGCGGGGTGCAGGGAGCAGGCCCTGCACCCCGTCCTCTGTTCCCGTTACCTTCTTCGCGCTATCGGGCCCACGACCACTCGTGCGAGTTCCAGTTGATGTAGGTGCCCGACAGTCCGGCCGGCTTGACGTTCTGCAACGACTTCCTTGAGGTCGTCAGGCTCAGCCGGAAGAACAGCGGGATCGCGGGAAGGTCGTTCGCCCAGATTTCCTGCTGGCGCCGCAGCAGCTGGATGCGCCGCTGGGTGTCGACCTCGCCCATGATCTGGTCGATCAAACGGTCGTTCTCCGCGTTCCGCCACCCGGGGTTGTTCTGTCCCTCCCAGTTGTTCTCGGGACGCGGGATCTGGCTGCTGTGCCACAGCCCCGCCGGCAGCGTCACCGGGCTCATCACCCAGGCGTACATCACCAGGTGCGGGAACTGACGCCGCGCCGTGATCTGCCCGAACAACACGGCCGCCGGCCGGTTGTCGATCCTCAGATCGACGCCGACCTGGCGGAGCTGGTCGCGCATCACCTGCTGGACCTGCTCCCGCAGCCGGTTGCCAGCCGTCGTCATGATCGAGATGGAGAACGGCCGACCCTGCCGGTCGCGCAGGATGCCGTCCGGGCCGGGGGTGAACCCAGCCTCGGCGAGCAGCGCGCGGGCGCGGGCCTGGTCGAAGGCGTACTGCCGCACGTTCGGGTTGTGGGCCTCGTGCCGCGGGGGCAGCCACGTGTGCGCCACCGGCTGACGTCCGCCGGGGCAGGCGAGTTCGGCGAGCTGCGCCCGGTTGATGGCGTGTGCCAGTGCGTGGCGCACCCTCACGTCGCGTAGCCACTCGTTGTCCAGGTTGAAGTCGATGTGCTCCCAGATCAGCGCCGGCGTGTAGTGGCCCGCCACGTCCGGGTTCCGACGTTCGATCTCCGCCACCTGGACGCAGTCGAAGTTGTTGATGTCCGTGACGTCCACCTGGCCTGCGATCGCGTTGGCCTGAAGGACCGTCGCGTCGAGGATCCACCGGAAGACGATGCGCCGGATCTGCGGCCGGCCCTCCGGGAATCGGTCATATGCCTCGAGGGTGATGTGGCTCCCACGCACCCACTCGACGAACCGGTACGGACCGTTGCCGGTCGGAGCCGTCGCTTCGGGGTGGGCCTTCAACCGCGAAGGATCCTGCAGGTACTGCCGTTCCAGCCGGTGGCGCGGCAGGATGCTGTGCCCCAGGTTCGCAAACGGGTAGCGCTCGTTCCAGTTGACGACAAGCGCGTACGGGTCATTCGGGTTGGGGACCTGCATGTTCTCGATCTTGCGCAGCACGAACCGCGACACCGTCGGGCTGCGCGGGTTGCGCGCCATCAGGTAGGTCCATGAGACATCCAGTGCCGTCACCGGCCGCCCGTCGTGCCACGTATAGGTGCGCTTCAGCCGCCACGTCACGCGCATCCGGTTGTTGGGCAGCAGCTGCCAGTCGCCGTCACGCAGCGTCGGGATCTTCTCCGCGATCCGCGGGAACAGGCGCCACTGGTCGTTGAAGTCCACCATGCCCACGGACACGGAGTTCATCACCATCGCTCCGACGGCCAGCGTGCAGCCTTCGAACCACGTGATCAGGCAGCTCGGCTCCTGGGCGGCGCCGATGACCACCTGGTCGCGCTGCTGCGCCAGCGAGGCGCCGGGCGACAACGGGACGATCGTCACCGCCAGCGCGAAGGCCGCTGCCAAGAGCAGCCCCCGCCGGGTCCACCTGTCTTTGCTCATCTGTACCTCCCTTCGGAAATCATCTGGGTGGCTCGACAGAACCGCATATCACTTCCGCGACCGAACGAATGGATCCCTGCTAGGATGGATCCGTAGCCCCCACTCCACGAATCGCTCCTGGTCGGACACCCCCCTTCGGCCTGGACTTGACACAACGATATACCAAACTACACCAAATCGCACCATTACGATCTATAACATCCCAGCTTCTCCTTGTCCTTTCTCTGCCGGGCTGGCCGGGTCCTGCTGGACTCCGGTTCCCCTTAGGGAACCTTCTCTAGCGGTGCATACCCCAAAGCCAGTCTCTTCGTACCCAGGTGGGGGAAGTGCACGGTGGCCACCGTGCGGGCACCCTCGCCTTCGACGTCGAGCACCCGTCCGACCCCGAAGTGCCTGTGGCGGACCTGCTCCCCGACGGCCAGCGTCGGGACTTCCCGCTGCGGGAGGTCTTGCCAGTCGTTGGTGGCGGTGCGAGCGGTCCGGATCTCGCAGACGGCATCTTCGGGCATTTCGGACAGAAAACGCGAGGGAACGTTCACCGATGTCCGACCGAAGAGGGTCCGCTGCTGCGTGTAGGTCAAAAACAGCCGCTGTTTGGCCCTCGTCATGCCGACGTAGGCCAGCCGCCGTTCCTCTTCCACCTGGCGGGGATCGTCCAGCGTTCGCAAGTGGGGGAAGACGCCCTCTTCCATCCCGCACATGAAGACCACCGGGAACTCCAGGCCCTTCGCCGCGTGCAGCGTCATCAGCGTCGCCCTATCGGCCGTTTCGTCGTACGTGTCGATATCGGTGATCAGCGACAAGTGTTCCAAGAACGCCTCGACGGAGGTCTCACCGGTCGCGTCCTCAAATTCCTGTGCGACCGTAACGAGCTCGCGAAGGTTCTCCAGGCGGCTGGCGGCTTCGTCCGTCCCCTCCGCCTCGAGGGCGGCCCGGTACCCGGTCCACTCGATCGCCTGCTCGATCAGCTCGGATACCCGGGCGCTTCGCGCCGCCTGGGCGATCCGGTCGAGCAGGGCGACGAACTCGCCGACGGCCCTGCGGACCTGGGGCGCGATCGCCGCCAGCACGCTGGGGTCGCGCAACACGTCGAGCAACGGACCTGCCGACGATCCGGCGGCCGCCTCGATCTTCGCGAGCGTGGCCTCTCCGATGCCCCGCCGGGGCACGTTGACGATCCGGCGCAGGCTCAGCACGTCGCGCGGGTTGGTCGCCGCGCGCAGGTAGGCGAGCAGGTCCCGCACCTCCCGCCGCTCGTAGAACCGGACGCCGCCGACGATCTGGTAGGCAATCCCGGCACGCAGGAAGTGGTCCTCGAACTGCCGCGACATCGCGTTGATGCGGTACAGCACCGCGCACGCGCGCAACGGAACGCCCTCGTCCTGCAGGCGGCGCAGCTGCTCGGCGACGAACCGCGACTCGTCGTGCTCGTCGAACGCGACGTACAGGGTGACCGGATGGCCCGCTGCGTTGTGCGTCCACAGGCGTTTGGGGTGCCGGTGAGGGTTGTGACCGATCAGGTGTTCCGCCGCCCGCAGGATCGTCTGGGTGGACCGGTAGTTCTGTTCCAACTTCACGATTCGGGCGTCAGGAAAGTCGCGCTCGAACTCGAGGATGTTGCGCACGTCAGCCCCGCGCCAGGCGTAGATGGCCTGGTCGGCGTCCCCCACCACGCAGAGGTTGCGGTGCCGCTCTGACAGCCGCGCCACGATCCGGAACTGCACGGGGTTGGTATCCTGGTACTCGTCGACCAGGACATGCAGGAAGCGCTCCTGGTAGTCTGCGAGGACTTGTGGCGCGTCCTCGAACAGCCGCAGCGTCTGGAGCAGGATGTCGTCGAAGTCCATCGCGTCGCGTTCGCTCAGCCGCTTCTGATACTCCCGCCAGACCCCAGCGACGATGCGCTCGTAGTAGGTCTGCGCCCGCAGGTCGAACGCGACGTGGTCTACGCCCTCGTTCTTGGCCGCCGAGATCGTGGCGAGCAGCCTCGGGGGTGGAAACCGCCGGTCGTCGAGGTTCAGATCGCGCAGGACCTCCCGCATCAGGGTGCGCTGGTCGTCCTCGTCGTAGACGGAAAACCGCGAGGAGATCCCGATCCGTTCGCCGTCCCGGCGCAGGATGCGGCTGCAGATCCGGTGGAACGTACCGATCCACAACGCTCGCGCCACCGGCTCGCCCGTCAGCCCGGCGATCCGGTTGCGCATCTCGTTGGCCGCCTTGTTCGTGAACGTCACCGCCAGGATGCGGGTCGGCGGGACGCCGCGCTCCCGGATCAGGTAGGCGACGCGGTAGGCCAGCACGCGCGTCTTCCCCGAGCCGGCACCGGCCAGCACGAGCAGCGGCCCACCCTCACAGGTGACGGCCTCGCGCTGCTGGGGATTGAGGGCAGAGAGCAGATCCATGGGCTGCCCCGGCGGAGAATCGTAGTCTGCCGAACGCTTTCAGCCAACGCCCGAAGCGGCAGGCGGCACTCCTCGTACGGCGCGACCATTTTGCAACAGCGCTGCCCCCACCGCAAGGCGGCGCTGTCCGCGCGCCTGCTTCGCGGAGGTCGACCGCCGCTGGGGCCGCGTCTCACTCCCACTCGATCGTCGCCGGCGGCTTGGAGGTGACGTCGTAGGTGACGCGCGTGATCTCGGGCACTTCGCGCGTGATCCGACTGGCGACCGATTCCAGGAAGTCTGCGGGCAACCGCGCCCAGTCTGCCGTCATTCCGTCCTCGCTGGTGACCGCACGGACCACCACAGCAAACCCGTAGGTGCGCGCGTCGCCGGCGACGCCCACCGTGCGGACGGGCAGCAGTACGCAGAACGCCTGCCACAGCTCGCGCAGCAGACCAGCACGCCGGACCTCCTCGAGGAGGATTGCATCCGCCTCCCGGAGGATCCGAAGCCGTTCGGGCGTCACCTCGCCGAGGATGCGGATCGCCAGACCGGGACCCGGGAACGGATGTCGCCACACCATTTCGTCGGGCAATCCCAGCCCTCGTGCGACCTCGCGTACCTCGTCCTTGAACAGGTCGCGGAAAGGTTCCACCAGCCGAAACCGCATGCGTTCGGGCAGCCCGCCGACGTTGTGGTGCGTCTTGATCCGTGCGGCGGTGCGCGTGCCCGACTCGATCACGTCCGGGTACAGGGTCCCCTGCACGAGGAAATCCGCCCGTCCCAGCGCGCGCGCCTGCTCCTCGAAGACGCGGATGAACTCCTCGCCGATGCGCCGTCGCTTCTGTTCCGGGTCGGTCACCCCGTTCAGGAGCCTGAGGAAGCGCTCGGCGGCGTTCACGTGGACCAACCCCACGCGAAAGTGGTCGCGGAACGTGCGCACCACCTGTTGGACTTCCCCTTTTCGCAGGAAACCGTGGTCGACGAACACGCACGTCAGCTGGTCGCCGACGGCCCTGTGCACCAGCGCGGCGGCCGCGGAGGAATCGATCCCACCACTCAGCGCACACAGCACCCGCCCTGCGCCGACCTGCACGCGGATCCGCTCGACGGCATCGTCGACGAACGACGCCATCGTCCATGACGCCGCGCAGCCGCACACCGAGAACAGGAAGTTGCGCAGGACGTCCATCCCCCACGGGGTGTGCGACACCTCGGGGTGGAACTGCAGCCCGTACAGGCGCCGGGTCGAGTCGGCGATCGCGGCGTAGGGGGACCGGTCCGTGCGGGCCAGCGCCCGGAAGCCCGCCGGCAGCACGTGGACCGAGTCACCGTGGCTCATCCAGCACGTGAGCCGTCCTTCCAGCCCGGCGAACAGCTCTGCGGGGTCTTCGACGAACAGCCGTGTTCGGCCGTACTCGCGGGCTTCGGCAGGTCCGGTGCGGCCGCCGAGGGCGTGCGCCATCCACTGCATGCCGTAGCAGATCCCCAGAACCGGGATGCCCAACTCCAGCAGGGCGGGATCGGCCTGTGGTGCGCCCTCCTCGTAGACGCTGGCCGGGCCGCCGGAGAGGATGATGCCCTTGGGCCCCAGCGCGCGGATCCGTTCGACCGGCGCGTCGAACGGCAGGATCACGCTGTAGACGCGCAGCTCGCGCACGCGCCGCGCGATCAGCTGCGCATACTGCGCGCCGAAGTCCAAGACCACCACGGTGTCGCGCGCGGCGTCGGTCGCGGCCTGGCTTTGGACGCTGGGCGATGCGGCCGCGAGCGTCATGGTTTCGTCTGAACCTACCTCCCCTGGCCCACGCCCTGCGCAAACTGCGCCGCCTTGCCCTCCGTCGCCAGGGCGGGGGCCAGGACGATCTGGGCGCGGTGCATCTCGCGGATCGTGCGCGCGCCGCAGATCCCCATCGCGGTGCGCAGCGCCTCGACGAGGTTCTGGCTGCCGTCGTCGGTGGCCGCCGGGCCCAGGAGGATCTGCCGCAGCGTCCCGGTCGTTCCGACCCGCACGCGCGTCCCGCGCGGCAACGCCGCGTGGGAGGTCGCCATCCCCCAGTGGAATCCCTGCCCCGGGGCTTCCGCAGCACGGGCCAGCGCCGAACCCAGCATCACGGCATCGGCCCCGCAGGCGATCGACTTCGCGATGTCGCCGCCCCCGCTCAATCCGCCATCGGCGATCACCGGGATGTGGCGCCCGGTCCTCTCCCGATAGGCATCGCGGGCTGCGGCGACGTCGCAGATCGCGGTGACCTGCGGCACGCCGACCCCGAGCACACGCCGGCTGGTGCACGCCGCACCCGGCCCCACCCCCACGAACAGGCCCGCAACACCGGCTTCGAGGAGTTCTGCCGCCGCTTCGTAGGAGACGCAGTTGCCCGCCAGGACCGGGATGCGCAAGCGCTCGACTATCTGCCGAACCGAGATCGAACGCCCGCGCGAGGAGCGATGCCGTTCGGTGATGACGGTGGATTGCAGCACGAGCACATCCAGCCCGGCCTCTTCGGCGACCGGCCCAAGGCGCGGCGCCGACGCGGGTGTTACGGACGCGAAGGCACGGCCACCGGCGCGCTTGATCTCGGCGATCCGACGTCCCACCAACTCCTCGCGGACCGGCCGCCGGTACAGTTCCTGGAGCAACGGCACGCACCCCTCAGAGGCAGCACGCGCCACCCGCGCGATTGGTTCCGACGGATCCTCATACCGCGTCTGCAACCCTTCCAGGTTGAGGACACCGGCGCCGCCGAGTTCGTGCATGAGGATCGCGGTGCGCGGATCGGTGACGCTGTCCATCGCCGCGGCCAGCACCGGCAGCGCAAGCCGGTGACCGCCGACCTCCCAGGAGACGTCCACGTCTTCGGGATCGACGGTCACCGCCGCCGGCACGAGCGCGATGTCGTCGTAGCCGTACGCCCGCCGGACCGGGCGGCCGATCCCGATGTGCGTATCCGGATCGAGGGGCGGAAACACGCCAGCGAGCCCGGGCTGCTGACTCTCGACGGCCGACGGCTTCACTGATACACCTCCGGCTTGAGCACGCATACGAACGAGAGGTTGCGGTACAGACCGCCGTAGTCCATCCCGTAGCCCACGACGAACCGGTCGGGCACTTCGAAACCGACGTAGCGCAGGGGCACCTGGCGCCTGCGGCGCTCGACCTTGTCGAGCAGGGCGCAGACGGAAAGACTCGCCGGATAGCGCGCCTTCAGCGTCGTCAGCAGGTAGTCCATCGTCAGGCCCGTATCGACGATGTCGTCCACGACGATCACGTGCCGCCCCTCGATGGTTTCGTTGAGGTCTTTGAGAATGCGGACGATCCCGGAGCTCTCGGTGCCGTGCCCGTACGAACTGGTCGCCATGAAGTCCAGATGGCACGGGATCGTGATGGCGCGCATGAGGTCCGACACAAAGAAAACGGCCCCTGTCAGGATCCCGACCAACAGGGGCTCTTTGCCCTCGTAGTCCGAGGAGATGCGGCGCCCGAGTTCACCCACCCTCGTGCGCAGCCTCTCCTCGGAGATTAGGACTTCCTCGATGTCGTCCACCAGCGCCACCGCGCAAGCCTCCCGGGGGAGGTAGTTGTGGCGATTATAGGGAAGCCCGAAAAGCCTGTCAAACCGCGGTTCGAGCCGGAGATGTCGTCTCTGAAAACCGAACGGAGCCGCGGCGGGATGCTATTATCATTCGGAAAAACTGTATTCCCCTCGCCGCTCGGAGGCAAGGGGGACGGCGGCGCGGCTGCCCGGTTTGGTCAGCGGCACGCCGGCCTGACACAGCGGGCACGCAGCTGCGGGGTAGACCTGCACGCTCAGCCGCACCAGCGGTTCGAACCGGACCGTCAGGGCGTGGGCGCCGCCGGAGCGGTCGACGACCGCGCCCACACCGACGACGTGCGCTCTGGCATGCTGCACCAACTCCACCACCTCGTTCGCCGATCCGCCAGTGGTGACGACGTCCTCGGCGACCAGCACGATCTCCTGGGGTGAAACCGCAAACGACCTCCGCAGCGTCATCTTTCCGTCGGCGCGCTCGGCCCAGATGGCGCGGGCGCCCAGCTGCCGTGCCACCTCGTAGGCCAACGTGATCCCGCCGATGGCCGGGCCGACCACCGTCTGCACGCGATGCGGGCGGAATCGGTCGGCGATCTCGGCCGCCAGGCGCGCGGCGACGTGCGGGTACTGGAGCACGAGCGCGCACTGTACGTAGTGCGGACTGTGCAGGCCCGAGGCGAGCAGAAAGTGCCCTTGTTGGATGGCGCCGTATTCTCGCAGCAGCCGCAGGATCGGATCGGTGGAGTTTTCCGTCGAGGGCACTCACGGCCTCCTGTGGCTTATCTTCAGCGCGATCATGTCGAGGGCTTCGATCGTCGCCCGCGCCACCGCGGGGGGATCCGGGGCCTGCAGGATCGGCCTGCCGACAACAACATAGTCCGCACCTGCCAGGACCGCCGAGCGCAGATTGCCGGTGCGGGACTGGTCGTCGTCGCACACCTCCCTCGGCCGGATCCCGGGCACCACGGCGACGAAGTCGCTCCCGCAGGCCGCCTTGATCGCGGCGACCTCGTGCACGGAGCAGACGACGCCGTCCAGGCCCGCGTCGCGGCTGAGGCTCGCCAGCCGCACAGCGGCCTCCGGCACGTCGCCGGCGACCCCCACGGAACGGAGCGCCGCGGTGTTCGCGCTGGTCAGCACCGTCACGCCCAGCACGATCGGAGGCTTTGTGTCGGCGGCGCCTTCGTGCGCACCGCGGCGCGCGCGCACCATCATCTCCACCCCGCCAAGCGCGTGCACGTTGAACATGCGCACCCCCAGCCGCGCGGCAGCGGCTGCCGCGGCCTCGACGGTCTGGGGGATGTCGTGGAACTTGAGGTCCAAGAAGACCTCGGCGCCGTGGTCGCGGACCAGCCGTACGGCGTCCGGTCCGCATGCGGTGAACAGCTGCGAGCCGACTTTGAAAAAGTCCACCGCCGGGCGCAGCGCGACCAGGACGCGCCGCGCGGACGCGAGATCGGGCAGGTCGAGCGCCACGATCAGGCGCGGCACAAAGCGCTCCTCAGTAGTCACCGCAACTCGGTGCCTCGCTGGGGGACGGGACCTCCAGCGCGCCGACCAGCTCCCGGACCGAAGACATCCCCTGCGCGCGCAGGTAGGCGCGCAGGTCCTCGACGATTCGGCCGGGCGTGGCCGGGTCCGTGAGCAAGGCCGATCCGATCCCGACTGCCGACGCACCCGCCAGGAAGAACTCCACGGCGTGCTCGGCGGTCGCAATCCCTCCCGTCCCGATCACCGGAACCGGCAGCGCGCCCGCGATCTCCCACACCATGCGGAGGGCCACCGGACGGATCGCCGGACCCGACAGCCCGCCGGTGACGCTGCCCAGTCTGGGCTTCCGCGTCGTCGGGTCGATCGCCATCCCCGCCAAGGTGTTGACCGCCACGACGGCATCGGCGCCGGCGTCGGCCGCGCCGCGCGCGATCGCCACGACGTCCGTCACGTTCGGCGACAGTTTCACGAACAGCGGCCGAGGGGTCACGCCGCGCAGCCGCCCGACGAGTTGTGCGGTCGCAGACGCAGACGTCCCGAAGATCATCCCGTTGGCGACGTTGGGGCAGGAGATGTTCACTTCGATCGCCGCAATCCCCTCGGCCTCCGACAGCCACTCGACCAGCGTGCAATACTCGGCGACGGAGTGCGCGGCGATGCTGGCCACGATGGGGATGCCGAGGGTCCGCAAAAACGGAAGGTCTCTGGTGAGGAAGGCGGCGAGACCGGGGTTCTTCAGGCCTACGGAGTTGAGCCAACCGGCGTCGGTCTGCACGACGTGCGGCCTCGGATTGCCCTCGCGCGGTTGGAGGGTGATCGACTTCGTCACGAAGCCGCCGAATGCACGCAGGTCGTATGCCCCGGACGCCTCCCGCCCGTGCCCCAAGGGGCCGGCTGCGCAGAGGACCGGGTTGGGGAAGCGGACGCCGGCGATGTCCACGGACAGATCCGGCATCGCCGGCTCCGCGCTCGGACCTGGGTGTGTTGCCTGTGCCGTCGCGCCCGGATTGCGGTCCATCACGCCCTCGTCCCGACCCGCGACGGTGACCGGATGGGTACCGATTGGTCCTGCCACACGATCTGGCCCCCGACGAGCGTCGCCAGCGCCCTGCCGCGCAGCGTCCAGCCTCCAAACGGCGTGTTGCGCGACTTCGACAACGACGTCGCAGGGTCCACACGCCAGTCCGCTTGCGGGTCGAGGAGCACGACGTCGGCGTCTGAGCCCGGGCGCAGCGTCCCCTTGTCCAGGCCCAGGACGCGGGCCGGGTTGGAGGTCACACAATTGAGCGCGCGCCACAGCGGCCAGCCGGCCTGGTGGACGAGTCGGGTCAGCACCACCCCGAGCAGCGTCTCCAGCCCCACGACGCCGAACGGTGCGCGGTCGAACTCGACCACCTTCTCGTAGTCGGCGTGGGGAGCGTGATCGGTGGCGATGCAGTCGATCGTGCCGTCCTGCAATCCCTCGACCAGCGCCGCGACGTCGTCTTCGGCCCGCAGCGGCGGGTTCACCTTGAAGTTGGTGTCGTAGCCCTCGAGGGCGTCGTCCGTGAGCGTGATGTGGTGCGGCGTGACTTCGGCGGTGACACGGACGCCTCGGTCTTTGGCCTGGCGGATCAGACGCACCGATCCCGCCGTGCTGACGTGCTGGACGTGCAGCCTCGCGCCCGTCTCCTCGGCCAGGATCAGATCGCGCGCCACGATCGTCTCCTCGGCGCTGCGGGGCATGCCGCGCAGCCCCAGCCGGGCGGCGACCTCGCCTTCGTGGGCGACACCGCCTGCGCAGAGGTTCGGATCCTCGCAGTGCTCCAGGATGGGGAGATCGAACATCTTCGCGTACGTCATCGCCCTGCGCAGCACCCCGGCGTCGGCCACGGTGCGGCCGTCGTCGGAGAGCCCAACGACCCCCGCCGCCGCGAGGGCCGCGATGGGGCTGAGGTCCCTGCCTTCCAGGCGCCGGGTGATCGCCCCGACGGGGAAGACGCTGGCGCCTCCGGCGGCTCGCGCCCGGTCCAGGATGGCCGCGACGATCGTCGGGTCGTCGACCGGAGGCGTCGTGTTGGCCATGCACACGACGGTCGTCACACCGCCGCGAACCGCCGCCGCCGTGCCCGTGGCGACGTCTTCCTTGTGGGTCTGCCCCGGTTCGCGCAAGTGGACGTGGATGTCCACCAGGCCGGGGGCGACGACGAGCCCGGCGGCGTCGAGGATCTGGAGGCCCTCTGTCCGCGAGCCGACAGCTTCGCCCAGAGCCGGCCCGACCGCGACGACCCGCCCTTGCTCGATCAGCACGTCGGCGACCTCGTCGCGCCCGGATGCGGGGTCGACGACGCGGCCTCCGTGGATCAGGAGTCGGTCGGCGGTCCGGTCGACCGGATCCACTCTTTGGCCTCCTCCCCTACGACCGGGTGCCCGCGGGGGCCCGCCCCGCCCCCACGGCTCGCCGCGCGATGGGCGCGGTCTGCACGAGGTCCGCCCGTGCCGCGAGCAGGTCGTACAGCACCGCCATCCGCACGCCGATGCCGTGGCGCACCTGGCGCAGCACGACCGACCGGTCGCCGTAGGCGACCTCCGGGACGATCTCCACCCCGAGGTTCATGGGTCCGGGGTGCATCACGACCGCATCGGGTCGCGCCAGACGCAGGCGCTGAGGCGTGATCGCGTACAGCCGATGATATTCCGAAAGCGACGGCACGTACCCGCCCGCGGCCCGTTCCATCTGCATCCGCAGCGGCATCACGACGTCCGCCTCGCATAGGGCGTCTTCCAATCGGTGGGTGACCTCGACCCCCGGCCCTGCCAGATTCGGTGGGACGAGCGTCGACGGACCGCACAGCACGACGCTGGCCCCCAGGGTCGTCAGCCCGTACGTCGCGGAGCGGGCCACACGGCTGTGGGCGACGTCGCCCACGATCGCGACCCGCAATCCTCCGACGCCGCCCTTGGCCTCGCGGATCGTCAGCAGGTCGAGCAGCGCCTGCGTGGGGTGTTCGTGCATGCCGTCGCCCGCATTGACGACCGCGCACCGGACGTGGCGCGCGGCGAGGTGCGGAGCGCCCGAGTGGGGGTGGCGGATCACGATCGCGTCGGCTCCCATCGCCTCCAGCGTGCGGACCGTGTCGACCAGACACTCGCCCTTCTGGACCGCGCTTGTGGCGACGTCGAAGTTTACGACCGCAGCCCCAAGACGTCTGGCCGCGAGCTCGAAGGAGATACGCGTACGTGTGCTGGGCTCATAGAAGACGTTGACGACGGTACGCCCGCGCAACGCATCCCGGGGGATCTGGGCGTCGGTGGCAGCTAGGTCCAGCAGGGCATAGATCTGGGCTTCGGACATCCCGTGCAGGCCGAGCAGGTGCTTGCGGAGGATGCTCATCCGACACCTCCGAGGAAGGGATGAGGCGCCGGCCACGGGCGGCAGGCATCAAGAAAGCCTTCCTGCCGCCGGCAAGAAGGCTGGTCGCAGTCGTCGCGCCCCTTGCCGGCCTCTCCGGACCGACTTAAAGGTGCACCCATCAGGTCATTGCTACCACGGATCGCACGCCTTCGTCAAACGAGCCCCACGTCCCGTTCGGCTCCGTCGTTTCAGCAGGGCCGGTGAGTGGCGCCGCAAATACGACGGCCCCCGGTCTCCCGGGGGCCGTCGTGGGTCTAAGTGCTCTGGTTGCGGAGCGAGGCTCCGTCTACCAGCTGGTCGAGACGAACGCGCCCCAGTGGGTCAAGGTGGTGGCCCCCAGGGTCTGGCTGCCGTAGAACAGCCAGAGGTTCGAGCGCGCGGCGAAGGCCCAGCGGGCACCCACTTCCCATCCGGAGTACGCCAGGTTGGTGCTCTTCTGGTTACCCGTCTCGTACATGCCCCACATGGCGACGTTCTCGAACAGCGTCAGATCAAGCTGTCCGCCGAACGCCTGGATGTCCCCCACGAAGGACGGCGTGAGGCCGAGGATCGTGTCCACCGTCCGCGGGTTGGGCCGCGGCGCGCCAGCAGGGAACACGCCGGTCACAGGGTCGAGGTTCTTGTACCAGACCGTGAGCCTCGGTGCCAGCATCTCGATCCCGGCCAGCCGGCCGAGGTCGAGCGCGGCGCTGGCGAAGATGTAGTTCCGCGCGAAGGTGCCCGTCGGCGTGTAGCTCGCGTACTCGGCCGTCAGCGTCACCCCGGCCAGGACCGAAGCGCGCAGGTCGACGCTGAAGCCCAGTCCGCCGTAGGCGGCGACCCACGGGTCCGTGTCGCTGCGCACGTTCACGCCCAGCGTCCAGCCCGGGATCGGGTCGAACGAAGCGCGCGCAACCGCCATGTACGCCGTGGTGTTCTGGGCGAGAGTCGCCCACTGCACGGCCCCGAGTAGCGCAACCGGTCCGACCGTCCAGCGCGCCTGCAATCCCTCGCGCCGTTCGTTCCAGTAGACGGCGTCCAGCAGCAGACCGATCGGCCCCAGCGCGACCGCGTCGCGGCCCAGACGGAGGCTCAGACCGCTGACGCCGAGCGCGTTGCGCCAGTCGAGGTAGGCACGATCGAAGAAGATCGTGCCAGTGGTCGCAAGAACCGGCGGAACCGGCGTGCCAGGATCGCCGGTCGTGCCGGTGCCGGTGTTCGGGTTGCCGGCGGTCTGGTGGCGGACCCGCAGCGTGGCGCTCAGATCCGGCGTGATCGTCCCAGCGTAGGTCAACTGAACCCGATTCAGACCGTGCCGCGGAGCCTGAGCGGGCTCCTGCAGGCCCCAGTACAGGTACTGGAAGACGCCCGTGATGCGGGTGTTGTCCAGCCTGGCCCGCAGGGCGGCGAGTTCCTCCTCGAGTGCGGTAACCCGCACACCGAGGGCCTGCAGTTCGGCCCGGAACTCGTTGATCAGCCGCTGCAGCGTCTCGATGTCGCGCCGCGTGACCTGCGGCGGCGGCGGAGCCGGCGGCGGCGTGGGAGCAGGGATGGCCTCGATCCGCGCGATGATCCGCGCGACCACCATAGCCATCTCGTAGCGCGTCAGAGGCTGGTTGCCCTTGAACGTCCCGTCCGGATAGCCCTCGATCAGGCCCTTGGCGGCCAGCTCCGCGATCGCGTCGTACGCCCAGTGGTCGGTGGGCACGTCCGCGAAGGGCTGGGCAAAGACCGGGGCAACCAGAGCGAGGACGAGGGCCGCGACGATGCTTACTGCGACCTTCTTCGTCTGCAAGGTTGGATCCCCCTCTTGTCAGAGATGGGTTGCGAGCGTCCGACCTGGGGGATCGGCAGCAGAGTATCCTCGTTGCCTCCTCTACCTTCCCTTCGGCCTTCCGCTCTCTCGCGCGTTCCATCGTCTAGAACAGCCTTTGGCGGCTTGGGGGACACACCTCCTTTCCGCCCCGTCGGCCCTGTGTTGCGAGACGATGGCCGCCACGCCTTAGACGTGCAACTATGACAGAGTCCGCTCTTGCAGGATCGATTCTATGGATCCGCGGACCTCGTGTCAACGAAAAATACCATGAAATCGGCGCTTCTAGCCTCCCCGACCTGACGCGACCGTCGGGAGTCCAAGCAAGCGCCCGTGCTTGTTAGATACGCCGTACGGGCCACAAGTCCTGCCGGAGATCCGACCGGTACGCACCTACCCCCATTTGCCCTGGTGTTCCAGATACCGCTCGGCTAGCCAGACAGCCACGTAGTCGTCGTAGGGGACCGGGGGGACACGCATCCCGGGCGGCAACAATCGGGCGATGCCGCGGGGCGGGTGGTCCTGGAAGTAACGGCGCCGAGCCGCCAGCGTCGAGCCGCGCTCGGCCACGACCCTCACAGGCTTGCCGAGTCCCGACAGCGCAGCCACGACGGGCTCCGAGCCCGTCTGGTCGCCCACCAGGATCGCGTCGACCCCGTGGTGGCTGACCAACGAGCGCACGCGCTCGACCAGCTCTCCGGTCGGCAGGACCTCGCGGTGCAACACTTGTTCGGTGGTGCAGACCGCCAGCCCGCACTTGTCGCGGCCCGGATCGACGGCGAGCACCACCCGGGCCCGGCCGTCGACGGACCGTCCAGTACTGTCACGGATTCGACGTTCCCGGTCTTGGATCTCCATCCCCGCCCCGGCAGGCTATCGCCCGTCCTCCACGCGGAAGGTGACCCACACCAGGTAGTAGGCGTCGATCGGCACCCCGTCGCGGGTCGCGGGCGCAAACCGCCAGACCGCGAGAGCCGCGGCGGCGGCGCGGTCGAGCTCACCGTACCCCGACGAGACCACGATGTCCACCGCGCCGACGCTGCCGTCGGACAACACGAGCAACCGCAGGCGTACCCGGCCCTCCCGGACCGCCACCGCCGCACCCGTGCCCAGCTCGCCCCGCCGCACGACCACGGTGGCTGGGTCCGGATGGTCCGGTGAGAGGTGGAAGAGCGGACGCGGTGGCGTCAGGACAGGGGTGGGGTCCTGGCTTGCATCGACTGTCTGCTCCGTGTGAGGGGTGGTTTCCTCCCGGCTGGGGGGGGACGGGGGAGGGAGCTGCGGGTCGTCTTCTTCGGGCGCGGGCACCTTTCGGGCTTGCACCGGGCCTACCGTCCTGTCCCCGTCGGGAGGAAGAACCGAAGCGGGCGAGTTTGGGACAGACGGCATCCGACCACCCGCGGGCCGGGCGGACGGCGACGGCCGAGCGGTAACCGCGGCGGCCGATGGGGCCGATCCGACCGCCCCCGAAGACCGCGTGTGACCGGCGCGTCGCTCCTGTGGTGGTCGTGGGCTGCGCTGCATCCGTGGGGTGGAACCCGCGGCTGCCGGCTGTGGGGTCCGGATCTCGTCCGTCGTCCTCCGGCCCCACCACGGATCCCCTTCGTCCTCTGCGGTCGGCGCTCCGGTGCCGACCGGCGGCACCGTCGATCCGGCGTGCGGTGCCTGCACACGGTGGAAATGCGCCCATGCGAAGACGACCGCCAGACCGACCAGCACGACAACGAGCCGCCCCAGTCGGTGACCGGACACCTGCTTCGCGTTTCCTGCCGAAGGGTGCATGCCTCCCTCAAAACGACGACGATACGTACACGAAGTACGTACGCCCGGCAGCGGGATAGCCGCGCAGCGTCTCGTACCTCGCGTCGAACAGGTTGTCCACGCCCAGCCGCAGCGTCCACCCGGACCAGGAGTGCTCGTACCGCGCTCCGAACGTCCAGTAGCCGCCGAGCGTCACGCGCTTGGCCGGGAAGGTCGAGAAGTCAAGGTCGTCTCGCTCGCCGACATAGTGCGTGAGCAGGGACACCGCCGCGCCGCGGTCGATCTCGTAGCGCGCGATCAAGCTCGCCGTCCACCGGGGGAGCCGCAGCAGCGCCAGCCCGGTCTGCCGGTCGATGGCGTCGGACCAGGTCGCGTTCGCGCGGACCATCCATCGTTCGTCGATCCGGCCCACGACTTCGGCCGACAAACCCGCCACGCGCGCAGAGCCCACGTTGTGCGGGTCGCAGCCTCCAACGATGAGGTTCTGCGCGTCGGTGTAGAAGCCGTTCAGGCGGACCACCGCGCCCCATCCCGCCGGAGCGTACTCCAACCCGAGGTCCGCCGACCACGCCGTCTCAGGCTTGAGGTTCGGGTTGCTGCATCCGGGAAAGGTCAGCTCCCCGAACGTCGGGCCTCGGAAGGTGCGACCGATCCCGCCCCGCAGCCGCAGGTCGGCACCGAGGAAGTGGACGAACCCCAGGCGCGGGTTGAGTTGGGGCCCGTACAAGGAGTGCAGGTCGTACCGCAACCCGACGCCGACCAGGGTACGCCCATCCCACGGGAAGTCGTACTGCGCATAGGCCGTCCCGTTGTGCGACTCGGCGGCGAACCCGCCGAAGGTGCTGTCGAACCTGTACCGCGCCCACTGCCACTCCACACCCAAGGTGAGGATGCCCCCGCCTTCCAGGCGCGCCACCCGCTGCCACTGCGCACCGTGCGCGCTGCCCTCGCTGTCCGATGCATATCCGGGCGACGTGTAGCCTAATCTTTCATTAAACCACCAGACCCGCGCCTGCTGCTCAACCTCGCCGCCCCCAGCGTGCGTCCAGGTCAGCGTCACCACCGTGCGCCCGTCGGCCAACCGGTCGTCCGCGCTCGGGAAGTAGGTCGTGCCCGGCAGCCCGGCGCGGCCGGCCGTGTGGTGCACCGACAGGGTGAGGGTGCTGGGGCCGCTGTAGTTCAGCACGAACCGGCCCGCGGCAGTCCACCGGATGGCGTCGGAGTTGGGGCGATCGCCCGCGGTGGACAGGTACTCGGCACCGGCAGTGTACAGCAGGACCGGTCCGCCACCCCCCAACGTCAGCCCAGCGTGCGCGGTGCCGTGCGCGCCGAATGCACCGTAGGCGACGCGCTCCGCGCGGCGGCGCGTGACGATCTGGATCACCCCGCCCAGCGCGCCGCTGCCGTGGATCGCGGAGTACGGACCGCGCAGAACCTCGATCCGTTCGACTTCGGCCAGGGAGATCGTCGCGAGGTTCACGCCGAACTGCGCGGTGGCGTTCAGCAGCACCCCGTCCAGCAGCACGAGTACCTGCTGGGGCGTCGTCCCGCGTATCGAGGCCTGCTGCAATCCGCCGGGGCCCGCCACACTCGTCCGCACGTACACCTCGGCGAGAAACTCAAGTGCGTCTGCCACGGTGACGAACCCGAGGCGGCGCAGCTCGGTGCCGTCGATCACGGTCACGTACGCGGGGCTGGTGATCACCGGCTGCGGGCGCCGGCCGACGACGGTGACCTCGTCGCCCTCGAAGGCCGGTGGCGTGGGGGTTGGCTGTGGGGACTGAGCTGCTGCGGGGAGGGCCGGTCCGAGGAGGGCGGCCAACAGCAAAATGCCTCGGCAGAACCGAGGCAGATAAGACGGCATGATTTCCCACCTCCGCTTTCCACCCGAAGGGGTGTGGGATCTGCACAGGCAGGTCTTCTGGCTTCCGGGTCCTCACCGGCCTCCTCCCTTCCCAGGCCGCCGGCTGCGGACCTCTGCGGCCCAGTGGGTGATCCGAAGATCTGCGGAGGCAGGCTCGCCGGTTACAGCGGCGGGAACCGCGCCGGAGTCGCACCGGCTTCCCTGACGCCTGCGCGAGCACCAGTATAGCAGCGTCAGGCAAAGACCGACATCCGGATCCCGGCGCGCCACTGTCGGGGTTCGGCCTCCGACGGTATGCTGGAATCACATGGACATCGGCTTCATACTCGTCCCCATCCTGCTGGTCGTCAGCGGCCTGATCGCGTTCGTCGGAAACCTCGTCGGCCGCCGCGCGGGCAAGCAGCGACTCAGCCTGTTCGGCCTGCGGCCGCGGACCACCGCGCAGATCGTGACCGTACTGGCGGGGATCCTGATCAACGTCGTCACCGTAGGCGCCGTGCTCGCGTTCTCGCGCGACGCACGCATCGCGCTGTTCGAGCTGCGGGAAACGCTCGATGCCCTCGAGCGCCGTGCGGACGCCCTGCGGCGCGAGATCCGCGCGCTCGAGCAGGGTGACATCGCGGTGCTGCGTGGCCAAGAAGTCGCCCGCGGCATCGTGGACGGACGGGCTCCGCTGTCGACGATACGCAACGTCTTCTTCCGGGTGCGCCAGGAAGCGGTCGAGTTCGCCTCCAGCCAGGGTGCCGGGCCGGACGGCGCGGGCAACGTCATCCTGCCGGATCCGCCCGGGCAGACATGGGAAGCGTGGGAGCGGATCATCGGCCAGCGCAACCGTGAGGTCGTGGTGCGCCTGGTCAGTACGAAGAACGTCCTCGCCGGCACGCCGGTCCCGGTCGAGGTGATCCTGGTGAACAACGAGCTTGTCTATCCGCGCGGGAGGACGATCGCAGAGGGAACGGTGCGCCGCGGCTCACGGGAGGACATCCAGCACGCCCTGCTGGAACTTGCCGCGACCGCTGTTCGTGCCGCGGAGGGCAAGATCCTCTCCGCCCCGCGGCAGCGGGTCGGCGGACCGCCGTTCTTCGTGCTCGACCTCGACTCCGGCCGCCGGGTCACCGATCAGATCGCCGCCGGCCCCGCGCGCCAACACCGGGTGCGCGTCATCGCGCTGGCCGATACCTACACGAACGGGCCGCTGATCCTGGGGTTCGAGGCGCCGTGAGGGTCAAAGGGATCCCCGCTCCTTCCTCAGGCGCCACAGCAGCCGAAGGTAGTTGCACACCTCTGCCGGTCCCAGCTTGCTCGCCCCGCCCCGCCGATCGGTGAACGTGTACGGCACCTCGACGATGCGCGCGCCCCTGGCATGCGCGAGGACCTCCACGAGGATCTTGAAACCCAGCCCCCGCAGCCGCCTGTGTGCCAGGCACCGTCGGCGCGCGGCGAAGAAACCGGAGACCGGATCCCGCGTGGGCTCCCGCAGGATCGTCCTGGCCAGCCACACCGCAACCCGGCTCATCAGCCGGCGCCGCATCGGCCAATCCCGCACGGATCCGCCCGGGACGTAGCGCGAGCCGACCGCGATGTCGGCGCCGGTCCCGATGGTCGCGATCAGCGCCGGGACGGTCTCCGGAGGGTGTGACAGGTCTGCGTCCATCACGACGAGGATCTCGCCCCGGCTCGCCGCGACGCCCGCCAGGACGGCTGTCGCGAGTCCTTGCTTGTGTGGCCTTCGCACGACCCGAACCGGAACACCCTCGCGCGCCAGCTGCTCGGCGACCTCTGCGGTCCCATCCGGCGAGGCGTCGTCCACGACCACGATCTCGATGCCCGGCCCGGCAGCCGCCTGCAGACGAGCGACCAGCTCGGGCAGTGTGTCGTGCTCGTTGTATGTGGGAACGATGATGGAGACGGTGGGCGCGGTCCCTTCACGGGTCGAGAGCTGGGGGCCGACGGCCAGCGGTTCGGATTTCGGCGTTCGGCCTGTGGTCATCGGGTGCCGGCGCCGGCTGGCCTCACATGGCCTGTTCGAAGCCGCAGCGCGCGCTGCGTCCGTACGGCTTGCGCAGGATCACGTGGTCGGCCACGACGCGTTCGACGACGAGCGCTCGGCCGGCCAGGGGCCGGATGGATTCCTCCCAGGCCCAAAGCGGCATGACGACCACCGCGGTCTGACGAGGATGGACACGGCACAGCAGCCGGCGAAACTCGTATACGTCCCAGGCATACCGCCACTCCATGTTCCCGTAGTAGATCAGGCTGTTCCACGTCCACAGGCTGATCCGCACCTCGCCCGCCCGCGCCGCCGCGGCCGCCGCGCGGGCGACCTCCCTATGGAACCGCTGGCGCTCGATCTCGGGGGCGACCCGCACGATCAGCAGCAGCAAGAACGCCACCACCGACGCTCCCAGCACGGGGATCGCCGCCCGCTGCGAGCCCCGCAGTCCCAACACCGCCGACGTCGCGCCCCCTACAAGCAGCGCGCCGACCGTCGGAACCAACGCGGGGGCGACGCGGCGGAACTCCTGCGGGTACAGCACCAACCCGTAGGCGGCGACCCCGACGATCAGCAGGACGAACACCACGCCCAGCAGGGCCCACCCGGACCGCAGGGCCTGCGGGCGGTCGTCTGTGATCGCGACCTCCCACGTGCGGCCAATGGCGATCGCGGCGATCGGGTACACGCTGAGGACGTAGTTCGGGAGTTTGGTCCCCGCCAGCGAAAAGAACACCACCACGAAGACGCACCACGTGACGACCAGGTCGCTCGCCGCATCGGATCGGTGGCGGACGTGGTGTGCCCACGCGGCGGGGAAGAATGCCGCCCACGGAAGGGCACCGAGCAGCAGCACCGGCACGTAGTACCAGAGGGGACCCGACTGCCCCTCGACCACGCCGACGTAGCGGTTCACCGTGTAGTAGCCGAACACCGTCCGCGCGAACGGCTCCCCGTGGAGCGCGTAGCTGGCGGCGTACCACCCCAGGCCGAGCACGGCGTACAGGGTAAGCCCACTGCCCCACGGGATCTCGCGCAGCCGATCCAGCTGGCCGCGCCGCCACAGGAAGACCAACAGGCCCAACCCCGGCAGGACGGCTGCGACCGGTCCCTTGGTCATCGTCCCCAGCGCCGCGCAGACGAATGCCCAGAGGTAGGCGGCCCGCCGTCCCCGGTAGCCCAGCCAGAAGGCGTAGACCACGCCGAGGATCCAGAACGCCAGCATGGAGTCGAAGACCGCGATGCGGGCT
Organism: Armatimonadota bacterium; assembly: GCA_031432545.1. NCBI lineage: Bacteria > Bacillati > Candidatus Sysuimicrobiota > Candidatus Sysuimicrobiia > Candidatus Sysuimicrobiales > Candidatus Sysuimicrobiaceae > Candidatus Caldifonticola > Candidatus Caldifonticola tengchongensis. The sequence goes on along the minus strand of JAVKGX010000001.1, from coordinate 558,335 downwards.
TGGGCGAACCACTGCAGCGTCGTGGCGAGCACGAACCCCGCGAGCAGACCCGTCCGAGGTGAGAACATCGCCCGCCCGAGCACGGCCGTCAGACCGACGCCGGCTGCGGCGAAGAACGCCGACCAGAAGCGCGCGACGAACTCGCTGAAGCCCACCAGCGCGCCGGTGGCTGCCACCAGCCACATGTACAGCGGAGGATGGACGAACCACGGCTCGCCGTTCCAGTGTAGCGTGAGCCAGTCGCCGGTTCGGAGCATCGCCTGCGCGACGCCGGTGTACTTGGACTCGTCCTGGTCCCACAGCGCGGCCGCGCCCAGGTCGTAGAAGAATAGCAATCCGACCAGCACGGTCAGTGCTGCGGCCCACAGGCGCTCGTGGGCGGCCGCGGCGTTCGTGCCTTCCCGCGCGAGCGCGTTGCCTTCCGTCCGGGCCACCCAGGAACTCATCGCCGCCGGCGGATCAGCCAGACGCCGACCCCTGCGGTGACGGCGTTGGGGAGCCAGGCGGCCACGATCGAAGGCAGCTGGCCCGCCTGCCCCATGACTGTGCTTCCGGTCATCAGAGCATAATAGCCGAGCAGCGCCACGACGGTGAGCCCAAAGCCGATGCCACGCCGGCCCGCACGGTGAGGGAGCAGCGCGAGCGGAATCCCCAGCACGACGAACGCCACCGACGCTGCGGGCAGCGCTAACTTGCCGTGCAGGTCCACGTGCAGCCCCCGTGTGGGCTGGCCGTCCCGTTCCCGGCGAGCGATCTCGCGGCGGATCTCGGCCGTACTCATCTCCGCCGGCGTCCGGATCGGCGGGGCGACCTCGCGCGGGCTGCGTTCCAGGCGCAACCGCATCGTCTGGAAGTCGCTCATGACCGCCCCGTCCTGCACCACGATCAACCGGCCCCGTTCGAAGACCCAGCCGTCGCGGTCCCACCGAGCGTGCTCGGCCTCGATGATCCGGCTGAGCCGCTCGGAGACGTGCTGCTGGACGACCACGTTGCGCAGCGTTCCCTCCTCGAGGTCGAGGACCTGCGCGGTGACGACCACCTCACTGCCGTCCGCGGCCCGGTCGCGGAACAGGACGTTCCACCGCTGCCCCCAGTTCACGGGCTGGCCGGCGAAGCGCCCCCACGCCTCTCGGTAGCGGATCTCCGACGCCGGGACGATCGTCTCGTTCACCGCGAAGGCCGCGACCGACACCGCCGCGGCCAGGACGACGGCCGGGAGTGCGATGCGGTGCAACCCGATGCCGCTGGTCTGCATCGCCTCGATCTCGCGGCCCTCCGACAGCCGGCCGAACGACAGGATCGTCGCCAGCAGCATCGCCATCGGCAGGCTGAACGAGAGCAACACGGGCAACTTGTACACCATCAACGGCAGCAGCTGGGAGCTCGGGAAGTTGTATTCGATGACGACGCGCGCCAGGTAGAAGAACTGATTGGCGACCAGCAACAACCCGAACACCGCCACGCCGAAGGCGAGCGCCCCGATGAGTTCACCCGCCACGTACCGGTCGAGCAGGGTCGCACCGGGCCATATGCGGCCGGCGTCCCGGGCGCGCGACGCCACACCGCGTTCGGCGGAAGTCAGCGGAGACCCGGCCATCTCACATCCGGAAGCGATCGCCCAGGTAGAAGCGTCGGGCTTCCTCGCTGCGCGCCAGCTCCTCCGAGGTGCCCTCGAAGAGGATCTGCCCCTCGTAGATGATCGCTGCACGGTCGGTGATCGCCAGAGTCTCGCGCACGTTGTGGTCGGAGATCATGATCCCGATCCCCTGGCCGCGCAGGTAGGCGATCACGTCCTGGATGTCCTGGATCGCCTTCGGATCCACGCCGGTGAATGGCTCGTCGAGCAGCAGAAAGCGCGGCCGGTTGGCCAGCGCGCGCGCGATCTCCACCCGCCGGCGCTCTCCCCCGGAGAGGGTATAGGCGGGCTGGTCGCGCAGGTGCAGCACGTGGAACTCCGCGAGCAACTCGTCCGTCCTCTCCCTCCGGCGCGCCCTCGGCATCCCCTGCTGTTCGAGGATCAGTTCGATGTTCTCCCCCGCCGTGAGCTTTCGGAACACCGACGGTTCCTGCGCCAAATAGTTGATGCCCGCGCGCGCGCGGAGGTGGACCGGCAGGTGCGTAATCCGTCGACCGCCCAGGTAGACCTCTCCCGCGTTGGGCCTCACCAGGCCGACGATAATGTAGAACGAAGTGGTCTTGCCCGCGCCGTTCGGCCCCAGCAAACCCATCACTTCGCCCGGGCGGAGTTCCAGGTTCACACCGTTGACGACCGTGCGGGACCCGTAGCGCTTGACCAACCCCTCGGCGCGCAGCGTCGGGGCGACCTCGCCGGCCGCTGGGGCCACCGGCGGTCGCATCTGGCCGGTCGGTTCAGGGATGGACGACAACCCGTGGCCTCCCCGTCGCCACCATTCTTCCGGTTGCGAACTCGTAGCGCACCGCGGCGGCGCGCAGCACGTCGGGGCCGTGCCGCGCGACCACGTCGCCGCGCAGCATGGCGACGCGCTCCCCCCAGCCGATCTCCAGTTCGTGGGCGGTGGCGACGAGCCGCGGATCGGCAACCCGCACCCCGCCCGTACCGTAGAGCACTTGAGGCACCAGATCCGCCTGCATCCGATCTGCCTCCACGCGGACTCCCTCCACGATCGCCACCGGGCCCCCGGTCGCGGTGACGGTCTGCGCGCGCAGATCCGCGGCGGCGCTCTCGCAGCGCAACTCCACCCGGCCCCAGGTCGCATGCACCCCGCCCCGGGCCAGCACCCGTCCGACGCGCAGGTCCGCGTCGGCCGCCGGCGCCCGCAGCACCGCCAGACCCTCGGCCGTCTGGTATTCCAGCACGACGTTGCCTTCCAGCGCGACCGCCTGCTGAACCATGTCTGCACGCGCCCGGTCCGCAGTGACCGTCTGGCCCTTGTGCCGGGCCCGCACCCCGTCCTGGGCGATGGCCAGGCGCTCCTTCTCCCGGTACAGGATTCGGGCCGCGGCGATCTCGAAGTCCCCTCGGCGCACCCGCACCGGCCGGCCTTCCAGCAGCCAGGTCGCCGTCCCGGCGTCGTACTGTGCGCTGCGCGCGTCGCGGACTTCGATCGGGCCGGCAGGTTGCGCCACGGACGGGGCGGCCGGTACCGCCAGCATCCCCGCGCAGGCCAGTGACGCCACCAGGCGTGCTGCGCCCCTCACGGTCGTTCTCCCTCGCGCACCGTGGCGCGCACCGCACCCGTCAACCGTGCGCGGCGCAGCGCGACGTCCGCGCGCAACTCGCTGCCTTGGACCGTCATGGTACCGTACCGGAACCGGACGTTGCCGCTGGCCACGACCCGGTTGTCCGCAGCTACGTAGATCACACGGTCGGCTGCGAACCAGCGGTCGTCCGCCGCGACCGTACGCACCGCGCCCTCCAGCCGGATGACGCGGTCGGGAACGCTGTAGCTGGCGCGTGCGGCCTCGAAGCGCACGGCCAGCCCGTCCTCGGCGAAGAAGTACCCGCTCAGACGCTGGAGCGTCACGTTCTGCTGCGCGTCGTCTACGACCACGCCTTCGGCCTGCAGCTCCCACACCTTTCGCCCCTGCGCGTCCGTGCCGACCAGCCGACTCCCGCTCATTTCGAGGAAGGGTACCGGTGTCGGGGACGCGGCAGCCGGCGGCGGGGGCGTCTGCGCCGGCGCACCGGGGCCCGCGCACGCCGCAGCCGTCAGGAAGACCAGCGCCACGGTCAGCAGGACGCAGTGCGCGCGCATCGCTGTCATCGTAGCAGAGGCCGCTCATCGCCGAGCGTGGATCGCGGCCAGGACCTCGACGGCCGCCCGATGCAGGGCTCCCGGCGGGCCGAGGGCACGCGTCGCCTCCTTCATATCACGGCGCATTCGCTCGGCGCGTTCGCGGTCGGTAAGCAAGCCGACGAGTTCCTCGCAGACGCGATCGGCGCGGCAGTCTTCCTGCAGCAGCTCGGGGACGATGTACCGACCCGCTAGGATGTTGGGCATCCCGATCCACGGCAGCGTCGCCACCCGACGGGCAATCCACTCCGTCGCGCGGGACACGCGGTAGGCGATGACCATCGGTACGCCCAGCAGCGCCGCCTCCAGCGTGGCCGTGCCGGAGGCCACGACGGCCGCATCGGAGGCGGCCAACAGGTCGTAGGTGCGACCCCTGACCACCGGTGCGTCCACCCGCGTTGACCGCAGCGCCCCCAAGACGTGGGGCTCCAGCCGCTCCGATGCCAGCGCAACCGAGGTCTGCACGCCGGGCAGGCGCGCCGCCGCAACCTCCGCGGCCCGCAGCATCACCGGCAGCAGCGCCTCGACCTCTTGGCGGCGGCTGCCCGGCAACAGCGCCACGAGCGGCCGGAGGGGGTCCAACCCGACCTGCCGGCAGAACTCTTCGCGGGGGACTCCCGGGTGCACCAGATCCACAGCAGGGTGACCCACGAACGTAACATCCGCCCCCGCCGCCCGGTATCTCTCGAACTCGAACGCGAACGGCGCCAGCACGCGCACCGGCAGGCGGGCCAGCACGGCGGCGCGGTTGCCGCGTCGGCCGTGGGCCATCGGCGGGAAGTGGTACACGGTGGGGATGCGACGGCTCAGGCGCCCGGCGACCCGCAGGTTGAACCCCGGGAAGTCCACGAGCACCAAGACGTCGGGCCGGCTGTCCACGATCCGGCGGAGGATGACCCGCAGACGGCGGGCGAACAGGGGGATGCGTAGGTACGCCTCGAGATACCCGACGATACCCCACTGGGCAGTGTCCTCGAGGATCTCGACACCCGCCTCGGCCATGCGCGGTCCCCCCGCACCGAACAGGCGCGCGTGTGGGGCGAGCCTGCCGATGGCCCGCGCCAGATGCGCGGCCTGCACGTCGCCGGAGACCTCGCCGGCCAGCAAGAAGATGGTTGGAGCTGGGCCCGTGCCTGGCACCGCCCGGTCAGGATCGGAGCCCGATGACCGCGAGCCCCGCCGCCTCCGCCGTTCGGGCCAACGCGGCGCGGTCCACGATGATCGTCCGGCCGGCTTCCACGCCCAGCGCCACCGCACGGGCGTCCCGCATCGCGGTGACGGTGTCCGGTCCGACGGCCGGCAGGTCAAACCGCGGGTCCTGATCGGGGCGGCTGACCTTCGCCACGACCGCACCGCCGCCGAAGGCCGCGCAGCGCCGGATCATCTCGTCGGTGCCTTCCGCGGCCTCGACCGCCAGCACCACCCCGTCGCGCACCGCCACCGCCTGCCCGATGTCCAGCTCTGCCACACGCCGGGCCAACGCGAAGGCCAGCGTCAGGTCGTCTCGCTCGGCCGCAGAGGGATCCCGGCCACCGATCAAACCGGCCGGCGCGATCATCTCGGGGGCGAAGTGGCTCTGCGGGAGGATCCGAAAGCCCTCCTCCTCCAGCAGCCCGGCCACCAGACGCCATAGGGTACCGTCCCGTCGGTCCGGGGCCTGGCGGAGGATGTGGCGCGCGACGTCGTCCAGCGCCCCGCCCAGCGCGGCCAACTTGTCCACCTTGCCGGCCAGCACCAGGTGCCGAACCCCGGTTTCCCGCAGGGCTGCCATCGCGCGCGCGGCGTCGCCCGGTGCGAGCGGGATGTGCGCATCGCACACATCGATCAGCGGCCCGGGATCTCCGGCCACCTGGACGCAGACGATCCTGTGGCCGGCGCGGCGAATGCCCTCGGCGATCGCGCGCGGCAGCGCTCCGGCGCCGGCCACCAGACCCACCGGCTCGGCACCGCCGAGGCCGGTAGGCGTCCACCCGTGGTCTGGGAGGGGCAGGGATCCAGACATCAACGTGCTTCCCGGTGGAAGCGCGTCAGCCCGCGGCGCGACGTCTCGTTTTCGCGCAAGAACGCCAGGAGTTCGCCAACCAAGCCCTCCTCGCCGATCTCCGCTGCGATGCGCTCAGCGGCGCGGCGGGGGGTCAGACCCATCCGGTACAGGATGCGGAACGCGCCGCGCAGGCGCTCGATCTCCTCTTGCGCGATGCCCGCCCGCTGGAGGCCGATGCGGTTCAGTCCCCGCACGCGGGCCGGCACCCCGCTGGCGAGTAGGAACGGGGGCAGGTCTTGGGTCAGCGCGGTCTTGCCCCCCACCATCGCAAGCCGCCCGATCCGCACGTGCTGGTGCACGCCGGTGATCCCGCCGACCTGGGCACCGTCACCGACCTGTACGTGTCCGGCCAGCCCGGTGCCGGTCACAATCACGATGTCCGACCCGAGCCGGCAGTTGTGGGCGACGTGCACCGTGGACATGATGTAGTTGCGGTCGCCGACGACCGTCGCCGCGCCCTCTCCGGTGGCACGGCTGATCTGTGCGTACTCGCGCACCACGTTGTCGTCACCGATCAGGACGTGGCTGCGCTCGCCGCGAAAGGTCTTGTCCTGCGGCTCGCACCCAATCACCGCGCCGGTGCAGATGCGGTTCCGCCGCCCGATCCGCACGTACCTTTCGACCACGACGTGCGGGCCCACGACGGTGTCCTCGCCGATCTCCACGTCGGGGCCGATCACCGCGTACGGACCGATGCGCACGCTGGGATGGACACGCGCGCGGGGATCCACCAGCGCCGTGGGATGCACCCGCTCGTCGTCGACCACCCTGTTCAAGCTTCTTCCTCGTCGTTGCTCAAGGAGAAGGTCAGCGTCCCTTCGGCCGCCAGCTGGCCGTCCACCCGCGCGCGCCCCTGGACCCTCACGAGCCGCCCGCGGATCCAGTCCAGCGTGACTTCCAGGCGCAGCTGGTCGCCCGGGAGCACCGGCCGGCGAAACCGAAGACCGTCCACAGCAGCGAAGTACGCGACCCGACCCGGCTGGCCCAGCCTGTGCAGCGCCAGAATGCCGGCCGTCTGCGCCAGCGCTTCGATGATAAGCACCCCGGGCATGACCGGCCTGCCGGGGAGGTGGCCGGTGAAGAACTCCTCGTTGATCGTCACGTTCTTCAGGGCAACGATCCGGCCCGCCTCGACGTCCATCTCGACGATCCGGTCGACGAGCAGGAACGGGTAGCGGTGCGGCAGATATCGAAGGATCTCACGGATCGACAGCTCCATCGCCACCTCCGGACGGCCCCACGGTCGTATGCTGCGTACTGGTTACGACGCCGGGGGGCCGACCGCCTCTCGGATCTTCCGGGCCAGCGCCAGATGGAGCCCGTGCCCGCCGCGCAGACAGACGACGTGCGCCTCCAGCCCGGCGGCGAGCAGCGCGAGGTCGCCGATCAGGTCGACGACCTTGTGGCGGACCGGCTCGTCGGAAAAACGCGGCGCGTTCCGGTATCCGCCGCCCTCGAGGATCAAGGTGTTGTGTGCGTCGGCCCCGGTGGCCAGTCCGGCCGCCCGCAGCCCGTCGGCTTCGTCCGCATACCCCCATGTCCGCGCAGGTGCCAGGTCGTGCATGAAGGTCTGGGGTGTGATGTCCCCATCCCACACCTGGAAGCCCGCGTCGCGCAGCGCGACGACGTACGTGACACGCAACGCGTCCGCGGGGAACGCCGCCGCCAGGGCGTCACCCCGGGCCACCCACACGGGGCAGACCACACGCAGTCGCGGCATCACCTCCGGGAGGTCGCGGATACCGGCGTCGGCAAGGGCGTCGGCGAAGGGCTTCGCGCTGCCGTCGGCGATCGGGACCTCGTCGCCGGCGACTTCGACCCGCAGCGCGGTGATGCCCAGCGCGAACGCCGCGGCCATGAGGTGTTCCACTGTGGCCACACCGGCCAGCACAGTGCGACGAGAGGTCTCGGTCACAGCATCCAGATCCGCGCGCGTCTCGACGTGGCCGCGTACCAGCACGATGCCGGGCCGCTGCGAGGGATGGATCCGTACGCGCGCAGGCCGGCCGCTGTGGATGCCAACGCCAGAGATCTCCACCGCCCGGCGGATGGTCCTGTGCGGAACCCCGCCCTGCACGGCGTTGCGCGTCACCTCGCCCTCAACGTGATCTTCAGCGGATAAGACGACGCCGCCTCCGGCATCGTCAGCAGCTCCACCGGGACCGACTGCCCGGGAGCCAATCGGACCGACACCAGCGCCACCTCACGGTGGGGCGCCAGATAGGACAGATCGACCAAGCGCCCGTCGACGACGAACGTCGCGTAGGCGGGACCGCCGGCCGCACGCAACCACAGATCCGCCTCCACCTCCGTCTCCCCGGGGTTGTGGAGCTCCAGGCGCAGCCGGTACAGCACCCCGTAGTCGCCCGCGAGGAGCCTGCCGGTGCGCAGATCCGCAAGGCGCCCGCTGGACCCGATTTCGACCACTTCGTCAGACCCGACCGCCAGCGTCTTGCGGATCTCGACCTCCGGCGTGCAGAAGATACCCCGCGGGTGGCTCAGCGGCGTCGGATCGACGTCGCGCGTGACGGTGCGCTCCAGCAGGTATGCGGCGCGGACCGCGACCGCGATCTCCAACGGTCCACCGGCGAGCAGCTGCGCCTGGAGCAGACCCGACACGACGAATGCGGGTGGCATCCGCTGGGCGGTGAACGTGTGCTCCCCGCCGGCGGGGATCTCCAGGACGTATCCTGCACCCGAGATCAGCATCTCCAAAAAGCGGCGGGCCGCGGCGTGGCCGACGGCCATCGTGTCGTGCCATGCCCTCGGTGTGGCCACCTGGAGGTGCACCCGCGCGGGCTGTCCGTTCGGGTTGCGGATGCGGACGGTGACGACCTTGTCTTTGTCGGACCCGTTCTTGTGGTGGTACAGCATGCGGATCGCCGTATCGGGCTCGATCGTCTCGCGGAACACAGTACCGTCCATGGCGAGCCGCTCGGGGTTGTTGCTGACGTACAGGCGCGAGGGTTGCGCGAGAGTCGCGCGCTCGTTGTCGACCACGATCCGTACGATCCCCTCGACCGGCAACGCGAACGGGCTGCGGACACGCACCGGCACAGCCGCGACGTGCCGCCGACCCTCCGCCAGCGGTCCGGCCAGTACCGCCGGGACTTCTACGAACGCGCCCGGGCCCAGGTGGGCCTCCTGCTCGAGCCTGCGGGCGACGGCCTCCTGCACGACGTCGGCGCCCGCCGGATTGCCGGTGACGACGACACGGACCGAGGCGGGCAGGCCGCCGGCCAGCGGCCGCACGGAGACGACGAGTTCACGCCGTATCCCCTCGTAGGAGATCGGGACGCGGACCGTCCCGGCCGACACGCCCCGCACGACCAACCGGTCGGTGCCGTCGGCACGCACCTCTGCCACCCCGCGGTCGTGATCGCCGATGTGGACCGCGCCGCGCGGGACGGTCAGCACCTCGACCGTCGCCTCGGCTCCCGGCGCCACCGCCACGGCAGACGGGCGCAGCCACATCTGCCGGAAGTCCAGCGCTCGCCGCAGCGCCTTTGCCCAGGCCAGGGCTAGAAAGTACGGAGAGGTGTTGTTTGCCCGCGCCTGAGCGGTGTCCGCGGTCACCGCCCGGTGGCCGTTCACGACCAGGTGGACGCCGGTCCGATCCGGCTGCACCTCGATGCGCACCGGCGCGACGGAAAGCACAGCGCGCAGACGGTGCGCCACCGCCTGGGCACGGGATTCCGCGTCGGGGCCGTGCAGCCGCATCACGTGCATCCCGTTGACGGTGATGGCGGCCGACGAGGCGGCCGGAACAACCACGACCGTGGGCAGCTGCGCGTGCGCCGGGGGCAACCCCAGCGCCATCGGGACAATCACCCACAACCACCACGCCGATTTCGCCACCATCAGGACTCCATCGCGCACGGGCGGCCCCACGGGTCAAGGGCGCCGGCGCTGCTGCAGCAGGCGCAGCAGCTCGGGCAGGCGCCGGCGCATGGCCTGTTCGTGGAGTTCCTCGCGGTGCGCCCGGGCGGGAAAGCCGGAGACGGTCGCCCCCGGCGGGACGTCCTTCGTCACGCCCGCCTTCCCCAGCACCACCGCGCCGGCGCCGATCCGCACGTGATCGGAGACCCCCGCCTGGCCGGCGAGGACGACCCCGTCTTCGATCACAGAGCTGCCCGCGATCCCGACCTGAGCGGCGATCAGACAGCGCCGCCCGATCTGGACGTTGTGCGCGATCTGGACCAAGTTGTCGATCTTCGTCCCCTCACCGATTCGCGTCTCCCCCAGCGTGGCCCGATCGACCGTGGTGTTGGCCCCGATCTCCACGTCGTCTTCGACCACCACGGTGCCGACCTGCGGGATCTTGCGATGGCCGTGCGGCCCCGCCACGAACCCGAACCCGTCCGCTCCCAGGACCACACCTGCATGCAGGATCACGCGGTCGCCCACCCGCACGCGCTCGCCCACCACGACGTGTGGGTAGAGCACGCACCGCTCGCCGACGGTCGCCTCGGGGCCGACGCAGACGTGGGCGTGGATGACCGTGCCCGCGCCGACCCGCGCACCCTCGCCGATGGCCGCGTGGGCGCCGATCGCGACCTGCGGCCCGAGCTGCGCGGTGGGCGCGACCACCGCCGTGGGATGCACACCTAGGGGACGGTGCGGAGCGGGCCCGAACATCTCCAGCAGCACGGCCAGCGCCAGCCGGGTGTCGGCGACCCGGACCGAGGGAACCGGCAGTTCCTCCCCAGAACGCACCACAACCGCGCCCGCCCCAGCCGCGATCGCCTCGTCCAGCGCGCGCGGCGTGGCGCAGACCGCGATCGCGTCCGGTCCGGCTCGGTCCGGCTGGGCGACCCGGACGATCTCAATGTCACCGTCGCCCCGGAGTTCGCCGCCGAGCCGGCCTGCGATCTCGCTCAGCCTCATCGCCGCCCCCAGATATGCGAAAGGGGCCGCCACGGCGACCCCACCCCCGCGGAGTGCGCTGGGCCCGCTACTTCAACCTCTCGATCACCCGATTCGTCAGGTCCCTCCCGCCGTAGACCGAAGGGCCCTTCGCGAGGACCACGCGGATCCTCTCTTCGCGCGCGACCTCCTGGACCACCTCCCGCAGCCTTCGGTTCAGCCGCTCCTCGAAGTCGGCGCGCATCTGCTCGAGTTCGCGCAGGTACAGCAACCGCTGCTCCTCCAGCGCCCTGCGGTCCAGGCGCTGGGCGGCGACGGCCAGGTCGGCCGCCATCAACTTCTCGCGGTCGTTGAGTTGCTTTTGCAGCGACAGCGCCAGCACGCTCTCCTCCAGGATGCGCTGCGTGTCCACGACACCGATCTGGGGCCGCTGGCAGCCCACCGACACGAGCGCGACGATCAGCGCCGCCAACCCTCCGACGGCGAACCGGAGGCGACGGGTCGCGCGCACAGAGGACCGACGACCGACCGCAAACACACGGCGTCCGACACACGACATCCAGAACTACCTCTTGTTCCTCAATCGACGCAGCACCTGGTCGGTGATGTCGACGCCACCGATGTGGGAGACGTAGCGCACCAGCACAACGTCCAGGTTCTGCTCCAGAGCGATCGCGGCCACCTCTATGCGGACCTCCGCGAGGATCGCGGTCTCCAGGTTCGCCTGCTGGGTGCGCAGGGCCACCAGCTGGCTCTGCAACTGCTCCTGGCGCGCGCGTTCTTCTGCCACATACTTCGCGCGGGCCTCCTCGACGATCCGCTCCAGCTCGCGCCGCGCAGCCGCCACCGCGTCCCGGGCCTCTCCCTGCGCACCACTGACGAGCTCGCGCTCCCTGGCGCGCATGACCTCCCGGAACTGGCGCTCTCGCGCCGCCGCCGCCTCGCGCAGACGGTTGCGCACGATGGCCTCGCGCTCTTCGATGCGCCGACGCGCCTCGGCTTCCAGCTCCGCGCGGTAGGCTTCCATCTGCGAGCGCGCCTGCTCCTCGCTTTCCTTGACGAACGCCTCGAACTCCTTTTGCTGCTCGGCCTGGAAGGCAGCGACCTTCGCCTCGCGCTCTCGCTGCAGCCTCTCGTACTCGGCCACCAGCCTCTCGAACTGCTGCCGATCGGTGTGCTGCACGGCCTCGAGTTTCAGGCGCAGGTTGAGCAGCGGGATCCGGTACTCCCGCGCGACCTCCCCCTCGTAGGCGCGGAGCTTGGGCTCCATCTCCTTGCGCTTGGCCTCCGCACGCGCGTGGAGTTCCGCCTGCAGCGCCTCCTGCCGCTGGGTGAGCTTTTCCTGCTGCTCGGCCTGGACCTGCCGGGCGAACCGCTCGACCTCCTCTTTGCCCTGCCGCTCGAGCACGCGGAGTTCTTCCTGGTATGTCCGGCGGAGCTCCGCCGCCTGCTGTTCGAGCAGTTCCCGGGTGCGGGCCTGCAGGCGCGGTCCGAGGTCGCGGATCTGCGGCTGCGCGATCTGGGGCGGCGCGAGCGGGATGCGCATTGCCACCTCGGTCTCGGCGACCCTGCGGCGCAGCGCCGCCAGCTCCTGCGCCCGGGGATGCTGCTCGGCGACGCGGTCCAGGTCGACCAGTCCCACGCGCGTGGCGCGCGGGGTCGCCGCCACCGGGCTCGGCGAGGGTACCGACCGCGGGGTGCCGGCGCAACCGGTCAGCAAGAGCGCCGCCGACAGCGCAGCGGCGAGCCGAAGCACGTGCATCCGGATCAGTTCCCCTTCAGTTCCCGAATCACGGGTTCCGTCAGGTCCGTGCCTCCGTACAGCACGACGGAACGATCCAGGACGATCATGACGCCCGCTTCACGCGCCACCTTTTCGACCGCGGCCCGGATGTCCTTGTCCAGGGCCGACAGCAGCTCGGTCCGCCGGCGGAGGATCTCCTGCTGCGCCTGCTGCATCAGGCGCGTCTGCTCCGCCTGCGACCTGCCGCGCGCCTGCTGCTGCGCCTGCGTCATGCGCGCGCGAGCGAACTGATTCAGAGCTTCCTCCGAACTGGCCTTCCTCGGATGGCTGTCCAGCGCCCGCTGCATGTCCACGTACCCGATCGTGAGCTGCTGGCCGATCGCCGTTCCGCCCGTCACCATCAGACCCCACACGGCGAGCGCCACGGCGACGAGTGCTCCGACCGCGATCATGAGGATCTTGGTCTTGCGGTCCACCTTCGTCCCCTCCTCAGCCGGCCCGACCGGCTGCCCCGTAGATCTCAAGCACGCGCCCAGCGAATGCTATCACTGCCCGCTGTCGTCTTCAAAACGGATGCCCGAAGTACAGCCATGTCTGCGTCCGGCCGTTGGGGCCGAACGCGTAGTCGACGCGGATGGGACCGATCGGGGATCGGATCAGCACCCCGACGCCGTACGAGAACTGCACGGTCTCGACGAAGCCGAACCCCGACGCGGAGATGCCACCGGCGTCCGCGAACAGGATCGCGGTGATGTCCCGCAGGTCGGGGAAGACGGCCGCCAGCGGCAGGCGGTACTCGAGGGTGGCCAACGCCATGCTGTTGCCGCGAAACGCGCCGCCGGGCAGGCCGCGGACGCTGTTCTGGCCGCCCAGGAAATACTGCTCCTGCAGGGGCAAGAATCCGGTGGACGCGGCCGCGCGGATTCGCCCGACCAGCGTACCCTCCCACAGCGGGAAGTAGTGGACGTACTCGGCCTGGTACTTGAGGAACTCGAAGTCCCCCCCCAGGAACCGGAAGGCGTACTCGACCGACCCGCTGGCTCGGAAGCCCCGCCGGGCATCGCGCGGGTCGTCGCGCAGGTCGAACAGCGCGTCCACCTTCAGCGCGTTCACCAGACCCGGTGTCAGCGGCACCGGAGAGGTACCCTCGAGCACCGCGAAGCTGGTCTGCTCGGTGCGCAACGTGAGCGCCCCGCTGAGCTCGTTCGTCCACCTGCGCGAAAGCGTCGCCGAGCCGCCCAGTAGCGTCTGCGCGTACTTCACGCCCAGCACCGGATCATCGACGGTCTGCGTCGTGTCGTGCAGCTCGAGGGCCAGCGACTGGCCCCGCTCCAAGAACCACGGGTCACGGTACTGGATCACGATGTTCTCTGCCGGCTGCCCTGTGATCGGCGACTCCCCGATCCCTCCGATCAGCGAGCTGACGTTGCGGTTGTAAGACAGGGTGATCGTGCGGCCCATCCCGTGCAGGTTGCGCTCCGTGAACTGGACGTTGCCCAGGAATCCCGCCTCCGGGCTGTACCCGACGCCGAAACCGAACTCGCGGCTCTGGCGCTCTTCGAACTCGATGACCAGCAGGACTTTGTCCGGGTCCGAGCCCGGCTGCGGGGTCGCCCGAACGTTCTCGAACACGCCAGTCTCGAACACCTCCTGGAGGTCGCGGTTGACCCGGTTGATGTTGAAGACCTCGCCTTCCCGAATCGCCAGCACGCGGTGCACAAGTGCCGGCCGGGTCCTGCGCAGTCCGCGCAGTTCGATCCTCTCCAGCACGCCCTCCCGGATCTCCACCCGCAGCGTGCCGTCCGGCCGGAACTCCAGGTCGGACACCCGCACCAGGACGTAGCCCCGGTCCTGGTAGACCCTCTCGACGTTCCGCGCCCCGGCACGCAGGTCCACGGTGTTGAGGACCTCACCTTCCCTCACGCCCAGCACCCGTCGGATGTCTTCCGTGGAGACGACGGTGTTGCCCGTGATCTCGACCCGCTCGACCACCGGGTTCTCGATGACGATGAAGACGATCTGCACGCCCTCGGCGGTGGCCTCGATGCGCACGACGACGTCCGCGAACAGGCCGAGGGCCAGGATCTGCTCGACGTCCTGGCGCACACGGTCCCGATCCAGGAACTCACCCACGCGCGACCCGATCGCACCGAACACGACCTCCGGGGAGACGCGTTCGGTACCGCGGACGAGGATCTCGGTGATCCGCACCGGGCGCTCCGGCGTCGGCGCCGGCGTGGGGGTGGTCGCGGGCGTGGGCGACGGCGACGGGGTGGGTGCGGGTGAAGGGGTGGGCGCGGGCGTCTGCGCGAGCGCACCCTGGGCCGCCGCCACTGCGGCGATCACCAACCACGCGAACACGACCCGACGACTACGCCGCCACACGCGCACCTCCGCCAACACAACAGGTCTGGCCGCGGGACCCCATCCTGAGACCTAGGGCGTCTCCGTCCCCCCAGGGTCGGGGAGCCACCAGGGGAGCGAGGGTTCCCCAAAGCCGCCCCGCTCCAGGGTCCACCCGTCGCTGCCGACCAGGAGGGGGGTCAAAACGCCGTCCCGCCCGCCCAGCGGCGCCGGGCGCGGGTCGGAGGACAGGGCGTCGCGCGCGGGAGCGACGAGTCGGAGGACAACGCCGGGCACGTACCCCAGCGACAGCATCCGCGCCTCAGTAGGACGGGCGATCACGCCGCGGGCGGTCCCGTCGGAGTCGTCCCACTGCATGCCCGACCAGACACCGGCTCCGAGGATCCCGACCAGGGCCGCACAGGCCGCCGCGACGGCCAGCCGCGCCGCGGAGGTCCGACGGGTGGGCAGCGGTGCCGACAGCGCCTCCTGCCGCGCGACGCGCACCTCCGCTTCCGCCAGCGAGAGGGTGAGCAGCGTCCGCGCGCGCGCGCCCCGTCGCCACTCCCTCCGGGCGCGGCGCAGCCACGCCTCGGCATCCACCATGTGGAGCAGCACGCGCCCGGCGGGATCGACGGGATTCACGGTTTCTAGTATCCAGCCCCTGTCAAACCTGTTGCGGCCCCGGCGACGGCGGCGGGAAGAGGATCTCGCGAACGCGCGCGATCGCCTGCTTCTGCAGCCGGTACATGTGCGAGACGCTGATCTGCATCTCCTGTGCGACCACCTGCGGCTCTTTGGACTCGAAGAAGAACGCGTAGAGGATCGCGCGCTCACGGGCCGGCAAGCGGCCGATGGCTTGCAGGACCTGCTCAAGGAACACCCCGTCTTCCACCGCGCCCAGCGCCTCCAGGGCAGCCGGGTCCGCGAGCCGCGTCGCCACGGGCAGATCGGTGTGCGCCATCAGTTCCTGTTCCAGCGACAGCACCCCGCCCTTTTCCCTGCGCAGTGCGTTGAGCACGTTTCCTCGGATGCGGTAGGTGGCGAACGTCGAGAACCGAAAACCGCGCGCCGGATCGAAGCGCTCCACCGCCTCGATCAGCCCCACGGTACCCTCTTGGATCATGTCCATGAGCACCGCGGGCGGAAGGCGCAGCGCCATGACCGTCTTGAACACCAGCGGCTGGTACGCCTCGATGAGCCGCCTCCGCGCGCGGAGGTCGCCCCGCAGCTTGTACCGCTCCCACAGCCGACGTTCCTGTGGAGCGGTTAGGGTGCGGACCTTACGAAGCTCTTTCAGGTAGTCGTCGAACACCGCGACCTCCGGACTGTGCTTCCTACCATGCGAACCGGGCACGCAGCAAGAGCAGCCACAGACCTCGCTGGTCGTACGTGAACGCCAACGCGACGCTGGGAGAGAACCGGTACTCCAGCGCCCAGATGAACCGTGTCTGCGCATCGAAGATCGTCGTCAGGGTCAGGTACAGGTTCTCAACCAGCAACTGACCCAGCCGCAGCCGCAGCGGACTCTCGAAATCATACTCGATCCGCAGCTCGCTCAACCCCAGCGCCTGACGCAACCGCGCTTCGAACTCGCCGAACAGCAGGCGCGTCAACTGCTGACGCAGCAGCGCCTCGACGTTCCCCTCCAGTGCCTGAGAGATTCCCGTCTGCGCTGCCAGCAACGCCACGATGCGATCGTGCGGCAGCGGCGGATCGCTCGACAGCGACAGCTGCATGTCGCCCGGTGTGCCTCGGATGTGCACGAAGACCGTGGTGTCCCCCACGCGCGTCCGCGCCCGCGCCGTGATCATCGGCTCTACGCCGCGGAACTCCTGGAACGTGGCCGTGCCTTCCTCCAGCACGAACGTGGTCCCGAACGCGTGGAACTCCCCCGCTCCTGCAGACACGGTCCCGGCGAGCGTGGGCCGCGCCAGCGTGCCGCCCAACCGCAGCTGGCCGCTCACACCCAGCCGGACGGGACCAGCGACCACGAACAGGTCGTCGCCGGCGACCAGGTCGAGGGCGAATGAGAGCGGAAAGGCGGCCCGGTTCGCACTCGTGGTGGCGGCAGGCAGAGCCAGCAGCAACTCGCCTGCACCCAGCGTGATGCGGCCGCTCAGGCGCAAGGCGGATAGGGGGCCGTCCAACCGGATCTCGCCGTCGACCCGGCCTCGGTAGACGGGCGGGACCTCGATCCGGATCCCAGTTGCACCCATCCGCAGGTCCGCTGCATCCGGACGCAGGTCTCGGAACGTCACCTGCCCGTTGGCCGCCAGCCGCCCGCCGCCGACGTCTGCGTGCAGGCGCTCCAAGACGGCGCGGCTTTGGTCGAAGCGCAGATCGAGCTGGAGGTCCTCGATCGGCTGGTTCAGCCCGCCGATCCGCAACCCGCCCGAGCGCACGCGCGCGAACCCTGCCATCGCAGGCTCGGCGGTCGTGCCGGTCACGTCCACCTGGAACTCTAGGGTGCCGGTTGCCTCCTCCACGGAAGGGGTCAGTAGCCGGAGCAGGCTCAGGTCCGTCCCGTCCGCGGACAGCCGCAGGGACAGCGGCCGTGTCGGATCCAGCGACAGTCTGTCGGCGCGCGCGGGAATCTGGCCTTCGATCCGGGCCCGCTGTCCGTGCGCTTCGAGCAGGATCTGCTGGATGTTGATCGTTCCCTCCCGGTAGAAGACCTGTCCCAGCACGCGATCGACGGCCGGGGCGCCCACACCGAACTCCGCAGCCTGCAGCGAGAGTCCGACGACGGGCTCGGACAGCGGACCGGACATCTGCAGCGTAAAGTCCATGGTGCCGGCCAGCGGGTGGCGCAGACGCAGCACGGGTCGCAGCGCGTCGACCTCCAGTCCCTCGCCGCCGATTTCGATCTCGCTTGCACCGTCCAGGTCCACGAACCCCTCGGCCCGCAGGCGCCCCTGCTTGGGCACCACCTCCAGATCGCGGATCGTGATCCTCCGGTCGCTCAGGACCAACCGCCCGATCGCCGATCGAATCGGGTACCGGTTGTAATGTCCGTCGCGCATCGACAGGTTCAACTCCGCGCGCGGATTGGCCAGCGGTCCGGACAGCGCCAGGCGGCCCTCCAGCAGGCCGTCCATGTCCAGCGGGCTGTCGGAGATGGCCAGCAGTGTGGCCAGCCGTCCATCGCGGACATCCAACGAGAGCTGCGCCGTCGGCGTGCCCACAGGCCTCAACCAGCCCTCGGCGACGTAGGTGGAACGGCCTTGGTGCAGACGCAGCGGCAGCAGCGACAGCACACCCGACCGCCACCGCGCGCGCCCGTCGACGCCGTCGAAGACCTGCCCGTTCAAGACGATGCGGCTGGAGTTCACCCGGGCGTCGATCACCGGGTCGCCGACGGTTCCGGTCAGCGATCCTTCCAGGCTCACGTCGCCCCGGACGCGTAAGTACGGGTTGGCCAGTGCGCCAATCTCCTCCAGCCGGATGCGGTCGGCTAGCAGCGACAGCCGCAGCCCGCCCCGCTCGTCGACCGTGCCGGCCAGCCGCAGCGTGGAACTGTTGGCGCGCCCGGTCGCCTCCTGCAGGTGTAGCCGGCCGGATTGCCAGACGAAACGCGCGCGCGCTTCGTCTACCCGCTGGCCGGCGACCGCCCCGCGCAGCAGGCGCACGTCGCCGTCCACCCGTGGGCGTTGCGGCGTCCCCGTGACCCGCAGCGCCCCCTCCACGCGTCCGTCCACCGGGACGGGCAGCAGTGCCAGTTCGGCCAGGCGCGACGCGCGCACACCCTCGGTCCGCATCGTGAGGGCAAGCCGCGGGTCAGCACCCCAGCGCGCCTGACCGGCGATGCCGTACAGATCGGTGCCGTCGCGCAGGGTCGACCACCGCACGTCCAGTTGTGCAAAAGACAGGGTCAGCTCCCCCACCCAGTCGTCGAACGCAAGCGGACCCACGAAACCGTCGGTGAGGAGTACGGTGCCGTCGAGCACCGGCATCTGAGAACTGCCACGGATGCGCCCCGCGTAGCCGAGCGTTCCGCCGAGCTGGTCGGCACTCCCGATGCGGTCCGTCACCAGCCGCAGCGGCACGCCGCGTGCAACGGCGAAGACGTCCAGATCGCCGCCCTCGAAGACGGTCCCCGACGCCGCCAGTGACATCGGACCGCGCCGTGCCACGGCGCTGTGCAGACGCAGGCGGCCACCGTCGTAGGCGAAACTGGCGCGCAGGGTGTCGATCGGAAACCCGAATGCCGAACCGCCCTCGCCGGCGAGGGCACCGACCACCCGTTGACCATCGGGGCCGCCGCCCACAATGAGAGAGCCGCTCGCCCGTGTCTGCACCGGCAGCACCAAGCCGAACCCCCCGGCCAGATCGGTCGGCAGGCGCTCGACGGTCGCCGCCGCGAAGTACCGCGCGTCCTCGGTGCCCAAGACGAGGTCGGCGCGAAGCATCCCACCGGCGGCGGCCGCGTGCAGGTTCGTCAGCGCCAGCATGCCGCCGGCATAGTGCAGATCCGTCGCCACGTTGTGGACAGCAACCTCCTCGATCACCGCCCGAGGTGAGCGCACGCTGCCCTGGATGCGCACCGCGTCCATCGGTCCGAAAAGACGCAGCCTGCCAGTCGCCTCTCCCCGCATCGCCACGGCGTTCGGGAAGAACAGGCGGCGCACCACCGCCAGGTCGAGGCGCTGTGCGTCCACCTCCAGATCCAGCTGCCCCCTGCCGGCCAGCAGCACCTCACCCCGCACCCGGGCGGAGCCGCGGCCGGCCTGGACCCGCAGCGCATCCGTCCGCAGCGCCGTCGTTTCGACCTGCATGCGACCCACCAGCCCGGTCAGCGAAATCCCCTCCGGCAGCAGTCGCACTGCGGCGCCGTGCAAATCCACCGTACCCTGGAAGTCCAGGGTCGGTCCGGCGGCGTGCGGGACGCTGTACAGATGCAGCGCCGCCGACGCGGCGCCGCGTTCCCAGCGCACGCGCGGGCTCGGCAGCAAGTAGTTCCCCCACGTGCTCACCGGAAACCCGTCGGCGCGCAGGTCCACATCGAGTGTGCCGTCTTCGATCTGCACCCAGCCGCGCACCTCGACGTCCGAGGGCCCACCGGCAGCGGCGCGGCCGCGCCCGGCGACGCGCAGCAACGGGTTGTCGCGCAGCGAGAACGTCGCCTCGACGTTGGTCAGCAGGGCCCGGAAGTCGAGGTGCGGGCTGGTGAACCGATCCAGATAGTGCACCACGCCTTGGGCGATGTGGATCTCACCGCGAAACGCAGGTGGTGGCGGCGTCGGCGGGGCTTCGGGCGGTGGCGGACGGAAGAGGTCTTCCACGTTCCACCGACCGTCCGCCCCGCGCACCAGGGCGAGGATGGGAGCGTCCACGGCCACACGCCGGATCGCGGGGATGGTGGTGCGGCTGCCCGACCACAGGTCAACGAGCAGCGCGCCGAAGTCGAACGTGATGGTCGCCGAACGGGCGCGCAGCAACGCCCCCTCGGCCAGGTGCTCGTGGCGCGCGATCCGGATGTCCTCCAGGACGATCCCCCTCCACGGGTCGCCCCGCAGCCGCCCCACGGACACATCGCGGCCGAGCGCGTCTTGCAGGGCGCGCATCATTTCGCCGCGGATGCGGTCGGCGACTGCCCCGGTGCGCAGCAGGTACAGCGCCGTGGCGGTCGCGAGCAAGAGTGCGACGAAGAGTGCGAGTGCTGCGATCGAAATGGCCCTTCGCATGCGCACACGGCATCTGGTCGGCCCCGCCGACGCATGCAACGTCGCCCGGCAGGGGCCCGGTCCTGCCTGGTCCTACGGACCCATACGGGGGAAAGGTTCGCCCGTCTGCGCCATTCAGTCCACGACGATCGGGATCACCACTTCGCCCTTGACGACCCAGGGTGTCCGCACGAGCCGTCCCGCGAACTGGTCGAAGTAGATGAAGCGTTTGGTCGGATCGTCGCTGGGCGGCACCCCGAACGGGATCAGCTGGATCAGGATGTCGGTGTTGCGTCCGAACTCCTGGAAGAACCGCAGGGCGTCGTCGAGTTTGTCGAACGGCGACGCCGGCGGCTCGCTGCGCAGCTTCTGCACGAACTGGACGTCCGGGGGCACGTCGTCGCGCATGCTGCCGGCGCCGCTGACGACCAGCAGCGTCGGCCCCTTCGGGAAGTTGCGAGGGATTGCGACCTCAACGACGCGCGACAGCTGATCCTCCTCCTGGTAGGGTCGCACGCGCAGCCGCACCCGCAGCTGGCCGCCCTGCGGCACCGTACGGCTCTCGACCTGGGCCTCGGCGATCGTCGCCGTGACCCGGCGGCGCGTGAGCGTCACCTCCACCCTCAGGTCGGTCGCCCTGATGGGTGCGTACTCGTTGTTGAACAGCAGCCTGATGGCGTCCGGGATGTCGAGGACCGAGGCGACGGCCACGTCGCGGCCGCTGTAGAAGAGATTGGTGCGTTCCACCGGACGCGGCAAGCCGCCACCGCGCAGCGTAAGTTTGACCTCGGCGGTGCCGGCGCCGACTGCGTCCCACGCGCGGTCCAGCGCCGCCAGGGCGACCTGCGGCGCCAGCAGCTGCGCCAGGTCCTCTCGCCGGATCATCTGCGCGCTCAGCTCGACCCGACGACCGGTTTCCTGGTCGTTCACCGTCACCATGACGTTGAACACGCGCGGCAGCCGACCGACCTCCCCTCCGATGGCGGCGATCCGGTCTTGCGAGACCACACCGACGACCGAACCGATGTCGCCCTCCTTGAAGGGCAGTCGCTGGGCGCGCACAACGGTGTGCACGTAGGCGGTCGTCAGCATGTAGTCGGACTCCCCGAATCCGAACATCGGGTGGCCGAAGGCCAAGAACTCGCGACCCCTCCGGTAGGACAGCGTGCCGATCGAGGCGACCGTCAGGTCGCCCCGAACGAGTGCCACGCCGACCGCGCTGCCGGGCACCAGCGGTGCTTCGGGAAACGTGCGGGTGCCCCCGTAGCTCTGGATCGGGACGACGTTGGCCGAACGCAAAGTCTCTTCCAGCATGCGGAAAGCGCGCGGGCTGGCCCCCGAGACCAGCAGCGGGACGGCGACCGGCGCCATCGCCGCGACGGGTCCGCGCCCCGCCTCGATGCGCTGTGCTTCTTCGGCGCTGGCGGTGAGAGCGATCGCATGCACGACGCGTCCGCCGATGCGCTGCGGGCGATCCAGCGCCACCACCCCCGACGGCCGACCGGCGCCGCGACCGCCGCGCAGGACGGCGAGCATTGCCTCGATCGGCGTGAACAGCCCCAAGTCGCTGTCCGGTCCGGCGAAGACGTACCCGTACGAGAGCGCGCCGGCCATCCGCCCGCCGATGTACATCGGGCTGCCGCTCATGCCCGCAGCCGTGCCTCCGCTGCGGCGGATCACCTCACCGCCGGCCCGGAACAAAACCAGCTTGCCCGGCGGTCCCTGGGTGACGCCGAGCACCTCGAACGGGAACTCCTCGATGCGTGTGCCGCGAATCACGGTGCGGCCCACGCCCCGCATCCCTGGCCGAATCGCGTCCACGGGCAGGATCGCGGGGTCGTCCTGCGCCACCGCTGCGCTCGCTGGGAGCACGAGCGCGATGATCAGGACAGCGTAGGAAACCTGGACCCAGGCCTTCCGATTCATACAAGACACCCCTGCTACCCAGACTCGAACTTCGGGGAGCACGCGGAAACATGCTATCACAAGCAGTGTGCGCGCACCGTAACGATGTCGCGTGGAGTCCTCCTTGCCGGGCAGGCAAAGCCGCATGCCCGCGGCCGGAAGCCAGGGTCGGACGGGCTGGAGGCGCTACGGAGCGGTCAGGCGGACGACGGGGTCGCCAACCCGAATGCGCTCGCCCACGCGGACCAGCACGTCTGCGACCTCGGCGTCCCGTGGAGCGCGGGCGGCGACCTCCCGAGGCTTGGTGGCGGTTCGGACGAACACCAGGGGGACGCCCTCCTCGACGGCGTCTCCGACGGCGACCGTCTGGACGACCACGCCGCCGATCGTGGCGCGCACGAGGTTGGGGTCGGGCGCAGGAGCCGCCAGGACGGCAGCCCCCAGCGCCAGCAGCACGACAGCGGCAAGCGGCCAGTGGCGTCGCATCCCTACCGTCATGCTACCGCTACGTGCGGGAGGGCTCAAAAGGTTCCGCGAGGGGCAGGGGGATCGAACGCCTCGGGCGGTCCGGATGCGAGGCCGAAGTGAAAACGGAGCGCCTGCACGATGCGCGCGCTCGCGCGCCCGTCCCCGTAGGGATTCACGGCGTTCGCCATCGCCCGATGGGCCTCGGCGTCGCTTAGGAGCCGGGAGGCCTCTCGCACCAGTACCTCCTCGTCCGTGCCGACCACGCGCACGACGCCGGCGGCGACACCCTCTGGTCTTTCGGTCGTCTCCCGCATGACGAGCACCGGAGTCCCCAGCCCGGGCGCTTCTTCCTGCACGCCGCCGGAATCGGTGAGGATCAAGTAGGAGCGCTTTTGCAGGTGCACGAAGGGCCCGTAGTCAGGTGGCTCGATCAGGTGCACGCGCTGCAAGCCACCCAGCGCCTCGTATACGACCTCACGTACGATCGGGTTGCGGTGCACCGAAAACACCACCTCGATGTCGGGGAAGCGCTCCACGAGCGTCCGCAAGGCCGCGCAGATGCGGCGCATCGGCTCGCCCCAGTTCTCTCGCCGGTGCGCGGTCACCAAAACGATCCGGCGGTCTGATGGAACCTCCGGCAGGGCGTCGGCGGCAATCGGCCGAGCGGAGATTTGATGCAGCGCGTCGATGACGGTGTTGCCGGTGACGAAGATGCGGTCCGCGGGGATGCCCTCGCGCAGCAGGTTCTCGCGTGCCGCCGCCGTCGGGGCGAAGTGCAGGTCAGCCAGCACGCCGGTCATGTGCCGGTACATCTCCTCCGGGAACGGATGGTACTTGTCGTAGGTGCGCAGCCCGGCCTCGACGTGCCCGATGGCGACGCGGTGGTAGAAAGCGACGAGGGCGCCGCAGAAGCTCGGCGCCGCGTCCCCCTGCACGAGAACCATTTCCGGACGGGTCCTTGCGAACACCTCGTCGAGGCGGTCCAGCGTCCGCGTGGTGATTTCCGTGAGGGTTTGATGCGGGCGCATCACGTCCAGGTCGACGTCCGGAGCGAGATCGAACAGAGGGAGCACCTGGTCCAGCATCTCCCGGTGCTGGGCGGTAGCGACGAGGATGGTACGAAAGGCCGGATCGCCTCGCAGCGCCTGGACGACCGGCGCCATCTTGACGGCGTCCGGACGCGTGCCCACGATGGCGAGCACGGGGATCGCAGCGCTGCGGGTCACGGAGACGGAGGGCCGCCGGCGAGCGGACCGCGTGCGGGCGCCATCAGTCCCAGGCGGCGGGCGAAGACCAGCAGCGTCACCGTGAGGATGACCGCCAGGCCGACTGAGATGTGCCGGTCCACGCTGTCGGCGACGATCAGGGCCAGCGTCCCCAGCAGCCCCGTGGCGCCATAGAGCAAAAAGACGGTCTGCCGCTGCGTCAGGCCTCGATCCAGCAGTCGGTGGTGCAGGTGCCCGCGGTCCGGGTGGAAGATCGGCAGGCCGCGCCGCGCCCGCCGCAGGATCGCAAACGCCGTGTCGAAGATCGGCACGCCCATCGCCAGCAGGGGCACGGCCAGCGATAGGGCCGTGATGGTCTTGAACACGCCCAGCACCGACATCGCGCCCAGCAGGTAACCCAGCAGCATCGCGCCGCCGTCCCCCATGATGATGCGCGCTGGGTTGAAGTTGTAGCGCAGGAAGCCGACGGCGCTGCCGACCACCGCCGCGCACAGGATCATCATCGGCAGGTTCGGCCTGGCCAAAGTCGCCGCGAACAGCGTGGCGCTCACGATGGCCGCGATGCCGGCTGCCAGACCGTCCACGCCGTCGATCAGGTTCATCGCGATCGCCACCGAGCCGATCCACAGCACGGTGAAGATCTGCCCGTACACGCCCAGCGGCAGCAGCTGGCCGCTGATCGGGTTGGTGACGAACGAGGCGCTCACCCCGAACAGCGTCGGGATCGCCGCCGCCAGATAGATGAGGGGGAACTTCACCGCGCCGGACAGCGGACGGACGTCGTCGTACAGCCCCAGCAAGCTGATCGCCACGGCGCCCAGCAGCACCCCGACGTACTCCGGCGCGATCGCGGCGTAGGGGACAGCCAGAACCAGGTAGCGGGGTTCGCGCACGACGGCGATGTCGCCCCGGATCGGCAGCGTGAGCAGCGCGGCCCCGAGGATGCCCGCAAACAGGGCGATGCCGCCCAGACGCGGCAGGGGCCTGCGGTTGATTCGCCGGCCGCCGGGGAAGTCCACTGCGCCCACGCGCCGCGCGACCCAACGCGCGGTGGGCGTCGTCCAGTAGGTGACGAACCACGCGAGGACCGCGGCCAAGACGTAAGGCGGAATGAACATGGCAAATGGCGGTCGGCGGGCGAGGGCCCACCGTCAGCCATTCTAGCATCCGTGGGGCCGGTCAGCCCTCGACGACCTCCGCCACCAGGCGCTCGGTCACCAGTTCGCTCACCGACGTCTTCGCGTGCATCCGCGCGATCGCGTCGGCCAGCAGCCGCGCCACCGAGATCACGCGGATCTTGTCCAGCCGCCGGGACGGACGCAGGGGGATCGAGTCGGTGACCACGAGCTCGCGGATCGCCGACGCGGCGATGCGCTCCACCGCCGGACCGGACAGCACGGCGTGCGAGCAGCATGCATAGACCTCGACGACCCCGCGGCGCACCAGCGCCTGCGCCGCCATGACCAGCGTGCCCGCGGTGTCCACGATGTCGTCCACCAAAATCGCCGTCCGACGGTAGACCTTGCCGATCACGTGCACGACCTCCGCGACCTGGTTGGGCCGGTCCCGCCGTTTGTCGATGATCGCCAGCGGTGCGCCCAGCGCCTGGGCGAACTCGCGGGCCCTTCGGACGCCGCCGATGTCCGGCGAGACCACGACGGGGTTGTGCAGCTCCTTGTGCGCGAAGTAGTCGGCCAGCAGCATGCGGGCGCTGAGGTGGTCCAGTGGGATGTCAAAGAAGCCGGAGATCTGGCCAGCGTGCAGGTCCATGGCCAGGAGGTGGTCCACACCGGCACGCGTCAGGAGGTTGGCCACGAGCTTGGCGGTCACCGGCTCGCGCGGCCCGGCCTTGCGGTCCTGACGCGCGTACCCGAAGTAGGGGACGACCGCCGTGATGCTCGACGCCGACGCCCGGCGCAGCGCGTCGACGATCGCCAGCAGCTCGACCAGGTTCTCGTTCACCGGCGGGCAGGTGGGCTGCAGCACGAAGCAGTCCTGGCCGCGGACGCTCTCGTCCAGGCGCACCTCGATCTCGCCATCCGGATAGCGCGCGACGTGCGCCTCCGCCAGGGGGACGTCCAGGCACGCGGCCACCCTGCGCGCCAGCGGCGGGTTGGCGGTGCCGGCGAAGAGCTTGGGGGAGGTGTTCACGGCTGGCCCTCCCCATCCGGTTTGGCGGCGCGGATCACTCGGGCCGGCACCCCGACGGCGACCTTGCCGGCCGGTACGTCTTTGGTCACCACTGACCCTGCGCCCGTCACCGCGCCCGCGCCGATCCGCACCGGTGCCTGGAGCATCGTGTCGCTGCCGATGAACGCTCCGTCCTCGATCACCGTCGGTTGCTTGCCGCGCACCCCGTAGCGCAGGTTGCAGGTGATCGTGCCCGCGCCGATGTTGACCTCTCGGCCGACGGTCGCGTCGCCCAGATACGACACGTGGTGGATGCGGGTTCCGTCGCCCACCTGGGAGTTCTTGATCTCCGCGAAGTTTCCGACCTCTACCCTCCGACCCAGGCGAGTGCCGGGCCGCAGGTGAGCGTACGGGCCCACGTAGGAGCCTTCCCCGATCTCGCTGTGCTCGACGACCGACCACCGAATCTGCACGCCGTCGGCGACGCGCGCGCCGACAAGATGGGCGCCGGGCCCGATCGCGCACCCCCGGCCGATGGTGGTCTCCCCTTCGATCACGGTGAACGGGTGGAGCACGGTGTCGGGTTCGATCCGCGCTGCCGCATCCACGAACGTCGTGTCGGGATCGACGACCGTGACCCCTTCGTCCATCAGCCGCTGGAGGGTGCGCCGCCGCATCGCTGCTTCGGCGGAGGCGAGGTCGCGCCGCGAGTTGATGCCCATGATCTCCGTCACCTCCGTTGCGGACACAGTCCCGATGCGCGCGCCCGCCTGTTGCAGCAGGCGGAAGACGTCGGTCAGGTAGTATTCGCCCTGCGCGTTGTCCGGCCGCACGCGCGCCAGCGCGTTGTGCAGCATGTCGGCCCGGAAGCAGGCGATGCCCGTGTTGATCTCCTGGATGGCACGCTCGCGCTCGTCGCAGTCGGGCTCCTCGACGATGCGCACGAACGCTCCCGCCCCGTCCCGCACGATCCGGCCGTAGCCGTGGGGGTCGTGCAGCCGAGCGGTAACCAGCGTCGCGGCGTTGCCCTGATCTAGGTGCGCGGCGACGAGGGCCCGAAAGGTCTGCGCGCTGACCAGCGGCGTGTCCCCGAAGGCGACGACCACCGCGCCCTGAAAACCCTCCAGCAGCGGCATGGCCGCGCGGACGGCGTCCGCAGTCCCGCGCGGCTCGCCCTGGACCGCGACCTGGACATCCGCGGGCAACACGGCCCGTACCGCCTCCGCCCCGTGACCCACCACCACGATCGGCGAGCGCGTGGCGACGGCGCGCACGGCGTCGAGGACGTACAGGAGCATCGGGCGGCCCCCGACGGGATGCACGACCTTGGGGCGGGCCGATCGCATGCGCTTGCCCAGGCCTGCGGCGAGTACGACGGCCGCGACACTCATGGCCCGCGCCCCTCCCGTTTGACCGCACCGCCCGGTGCTGCTATGGTGGTGTCCGTCCCGGCCGCACCGGGACCGAGGGGAGTAACTGGCAGCCGACGACAGGCTGCGGGCAGGTCGTCAGTACGGTGAGCCGCACGAAGGGTGTGGCGACCCGGCCTGTCCTGAGGCACAGCCCCACGGTGAGACCTCCGAGCCACCACGCGCTGTGGGCGGGGGTCTTTTGTTGTGTCCGCCCAGGCCGATGCAAAGGGGTCAGGCACGATGGGCACCGAGGTCTGGCTGTGGATCGGCTTCCACGTTCTGGTCGCGGGCATGCTGGCGATCGACCTGGGGATCTTCCAGCGCCACGCGCACCGGATCTCCATCCGGGAGGCCGCGGTCTGGAGCGTGGTGTGGGTGGGCACGGCCCTGGTCTTCAACGCCGGCGTGTGGTGGCTGCGCGGGTCGCAGGCCGGACTGGAGTGGCTCACCGGCTACCTCATCGAGAAGGCGCTCAGCGTCGATAACCTCTTCGTTTTCCTGGTCATCTTCACCTACTTCGCCGTCCCGGCCCACCTGCAGCCGCGGGTGCTCAAGTGGGGGATCCTGGGCGCCGTGCTGATGCGGGCGAGCCTGATCGCGATTGGGGCTGTGCTGGTGCACCGGTTCCACTGGATCCTCTACCTGTTCGGTGCCTTCCTCGTCTACACGGGGTTCAAACTCCTGCGTCACACCCACGAGACGGTGGATCCGTCCAGAAACCGGGCCCTGCTGTTCGTCCGGCGCTTCTGGCCGGTAACCGAGGACTACGGGCGCGGCGCGTTCTTCGAGCAGCGGGGCGGGCGGCTTTGGGTGACTCCCCTGGTGCTGGTGCTGGTGGCCATCGAGACCACCGACCTGGTGTTCGCCCTGGACTCGATCCCCGCGATCTTCGCAATCACACGCGACCCGTTCATCGTCTACACCTCGAACATCTTCGCGATCTTGGGTCTGCGGGCGATGTTCTTCCTGCTGGCCGGGATCCTGGACATGTTCCGGTTCCTCAAGTACGGCCTGTCGGTCGTGCTGATGTTCATCGGAGCGAAGATGTTGATCTCCGACGTCTACAAGATCCACGTCGGCGTCTCGCTGGGCGTGGTGGCGCTGATCCTCGCGGTCAGCGTGCTCGCTTCGATCTTCGTCCCCAAACCGGCGGAGGCGACGCTCAACGTCCCGGAATCCGCGGACGCTCCCAAGACGGGTGGTTGAACGCGGCGTCGGCGCGTAACATACAAATGGGATGAACCGCATCCGGGCGACGCTTGAGATCACCGATACCGGAGAGGATTTGGACGCACTGCCCTGCCTCTTTGCCCTCGAAATCGACGGCAACCCCTTCTTGCTGCTGGGGGAGAGCGCGCGGCCGCTGGGGATCCCGTCCCATGATGCCTCCTACTCGGCGTACGCGCTGTTCGAAGGAGTCCAGGCAATGGTGCTCACGCTGCTGGCCGACCACCGGGAGCTGACCGACCCCGATGATCCTCACGCGGCCCCGCTGTTCGTCGCCGACTGCGGGATGGACTGCTGCGGCTTCCACGACTTCAGCGTCCAGCACCGCGACGGTCGGGTCGTCCTGCACACGCTGCAGGGCGCCAAACACTACGTGCTCGATCCGGCGAACTACGCCGAGGCCGTCACGTCCGCGGTGGGCGGATTCCTGAAGTTGGCGACGTCGGAGCAGCGCCTAAGGGACGACGACGCGTGGCACCTGTACGACCACCTCGCGTGGCTGCTGCGAAAGGCTGCTCACGACGGCATCCCCGGCGCCCGATCGGTGTGCCGCCGGTTTCTGGACGAGGCCGAAGAGCAGATCCAGCGGGCGACCCACCCCGTACCGGAAGCCCAGGGAACGCACTAGCGGGCGGACTACCGCCGATCCCAGATGGCCTGCGGTCGCAAAGTGCGAGACACGCCCAGCTGGGTGGCCATGCGGTTGGTCCAGGCGACGAAACCGTCGATGATTGCCAGGCACTCCTCTTCGACTTCGTCGGGCCCCAGGGGCCCGTACTGGAGCCGGGCCACCATGTCTCCGATCGCCACGCAGAACGCGCTCACGTCGTCCAGCAGCTCGCGACCGACCCGCATCCCGTGGGGGGTCACCCCCACGGGGCGCCGACCGCTGCGTGCGGCCAGTCGCCGCCGCTGCTGGGACGCCCACTCGTTGAGTTCGTCCAAGACGAAGAACGCGTCCTCGGGACCGCGCTCCATGACTACGGTGACGAACCCCTGGCAGGCGCGCCAGACCTGGTGGATGATCCCCGCCAGATAGCGCTTATCAGCCGCCTCGAGCCCCTTGCCTGCCGGCATCGCAACCCTCCTCGGTGACATTTCGACGCGCAACCCATCCTTCCCTCGTGCGGCGGCGCTACAATGAAATCGCGCAGGCGGTCGCGACTCGCCGGGGAGGTGGAGGGATGACGTGCCGGGAGCGTCTGGAGGCGTACTTCCGTGAGAACCACGTTCCGTTCCAGGTGACGTGGCACCCGATTGCCTACACCGCCCAAGAGGTGGCGGCGGCCGAGCACGTCTCGGGCTACCTCGTGGCCAAGCCCGTCATGGCGTGGGCGGGAGACCAGATGGTCATGGTCGTGCTGACCGCGCCGCAGCGGCTGGATCTGGCCAAGCTCCAACAGGCCACCGGCAAACCGACCCGCTTGGCCGAGGAGGCGGAGTTCGCGCCGGCCTTCCCGGACTGTGAGGTCGGCGCCCAGCCCCCTTTTGGCAACCTCTACGGCATCCCGGTCTACGCCGACCGCGCGCTGGAGGCCGACCCGGAGATCGTCTTCCGGTGCGGATCGCACCGCGAGACGATGCGGATCCCCTACACTGACTTCAAGCGGCTGGTCCAGCCGACCATCGGCGACTTCGCGCAGACGTAGCACACGCCCACCGCCGCGTTCATTTCGTCCGGCACACGAGCTGCCCGGGGCGGCCGGTGTCTTGGGGCACGGTTCTAGCTCAATCCCTTCGGTCGCGACTACCGGGTCGCCGCCTTGCCGGCGCAGGCCGCGATGGCCGAGCGCACGACGCGGGCAAGATCGGGATCCCGAATAGGATCCTCAACAAGGTCGGCCCCCTGACCGAGGAGGAGTACGCGGTCGTGCAGCAACACCCCGTCCAGGGTTACCAGATCGTCCGGGAGATCGCATCCCTGCGCGACGAGTTGCCCGGCGTACTGCACCACTACGAGTGGTACGACGGCGGCGGCTATCCGGCCGGCCTGTCCGGTACGCAGATCCCACTGCAGGCGCGGATCCTCGCGGTAGCTGACGTGTACGACGCGCTCACCTCGGACCGACCCTATCGCAGGCCCTCAGCCACCGGGAGGCCCTAGACCACATCCGCGCGATGGCGGGCACGCAGTTCGACCCCCTGTGCGTCGACGCCTTCCTGACGGTCGCCGACCGCTGGTTCGCCCGGTTGGCGAACGACGCCCCCGTCACCTCGAGTAGCGGGCGACCAACCGATCCACGGCTGGCAGGTACGCTTCGCCGAACAGGTTGAGGTGCACGAGCAGCGGATAGAGCTGATATAGCGGCCTGCGTTCCTCGTAGCCCGCCTCCAGCGGCCACGCCTCGCGGTAGGCGCGGTAGAAGGCATGCGGGAATGCGCCGAACAGTTCGGTGAAGGCAACTTCGACCTCCCGGTCGCCGTAGTAGACGGCCGGATCGAAAACCACCGGTTCGCCGCCGGAGGCCATCCAGTTCCCGCCCCACAGGTCGCCGTGCAGCAGCGACGGACCGCCTGCGGGCTCCGGTATCCATTCGTCGAGACGGTCGCAGATCCGCTACAGCCTGCGCAGCCGCCCGGCGTCCATCCGTCCGGACCGATGCGCCAGGTCGATCTGGAAGCGCAGGCGCGGCCTTCGGTAGAACTCGACCCAGGAAGGCGACGGCGCGTTGGGCTGGGGGAGCCGCCCGATGAAGTTGTCGTGGTCCAGACCGTAGGCGGGCGCGCGGACGGCGTGCAGCCGCGCCAGGCCGCGCCCCAGGCGCTCGGCGACCGCCGCCGTCGGGCGATCGGGTTGGATCCACTCCATGGCCACTGCGGCCCACCGCTCAGTCCGCACGACGCCCAACGGCTCGGGGATCCGCAGCGCGTCTGCCGACCGCAGCTTGTGCAGCCCCCGGACCTCACAGTCGAACATCGGCGCGGCATCGGACGCGTTCCACTTTACGAACACCGGGCCGCGGTCCGTTTCGACCCTCGCCGCCCGGTGGGTGTCGCCACCTGCCACCTCTTGGGCACCGTCGATGCACGCCGCGCCCAGCCGGTCGCGCAGCAGCACGAGGATGGGAGGCAGCAGGTCTGGGGGCAGGGTGGGCAAGGGTCCGCGGGATCAGTCTTGCGGACGCGCAGTCTGCCGGGCCAGGTGGCGGAGCAGACCGCGGCAGCAGGCTTCGATGTAGGGATATACCTGAGCGTGACTGCCGTCGTAGTACGGATCGGGTATGTCGACCGGGGTTGCGGGAGGGCCGAAGTCGGACAGCAGGCGGATCTTCGACTCCGTCCCCGGCGGTGCGATGGCGCGCAGCGCCGCCCGGTGGGAGCGGTCGAGCGCGACGACCAGGTCGAAGTCGGCCAGGTCTTCGGGACGGACCGCGCGCGCGCGGCGCGACAGTCGAATCCCTCGCTCGGCGAGCACGCGGAGGGTGCCGGGGTGCGGCGGCTCACCCAAGTGGTACCGGGAGGTGCCGGCCGAGTCGACCTCCACCGCGACGCCCTCCGCCTCGGCCATGTGCCGGAGGACGGCCTCCGCCATCGGAGAACGGCAGATGTTTCCCGTGCACACGAAGAGCACCCGCACGGGGGCGTTGGGGGGTCTGGGCATGGCGACGCACTGCCTCCGTCGGAACACTCACCCGCTGTTGGAACTCGGGGGTTACGTCACAGAACGACGACCCGGTCGGCGACCATGGCACCGAACAGCAGCGCGAGGTACAGGAGGGAGTAGCGGTAGACTCCCATCGCGCTCGCCGCCGGCTGCCCGCGCCACAGCCCCCAGACCCTGCGCAAGAATACCGTCCCCAGCGCCGCCGCCGCCACCGCGTACACCACACCCATCCGCGCCACCGGCACGAGCGCGATCGTGAGGGCCACCGTCACGAGCGCATACCAGAACATCTGCCGGTGTGTCTGTGCGGCGCCGCTGACCACCGGCAGCATCGGGATCCCCGCCGCCGCGTAGTCGTCCCGCAGGTTGAGGGCCAGCGCCCAGAAGTGCGGCGGCGTCCAAAAGAACACGATCGCAAACAGCAACACCGCCGGCCACTCCACCCGACCGGTGACCGCGGCCCAAGCGACCAGCGGCGGCACCGCGCCGGCCGCCCCGCCGATCACGATGTTCTGCGGCGTGGTGCGCTTCAACCACATCGTGTAGACGAAGACGTAGAACGCGATCCCGGCAAGGGCCAGCCAGGCACTCAGGGGATTCACCGCCCGGCTCAGCACCGCGAACGAAGCCGCAGCCAGCACCACCCCGAACAGCAGGGCCGACCGGACCGAGACGCGGCCGGCGGGGATGGGGCGGCGGCGGCGCGTCCTGCGCATGACCGCGTCGATGTCGCGGTCCAGCACGCAGTTGATCGCGTTGGCCGCCGCCGCTGCGAGCGCGCCGCCGAAGATGGTCGCCGCCACCAGTACGGCCGACGGCCGTCCGCCGGCGGCGACGAACATCGTGGCGGCCGTCGTGACGAGCAGCAACACGATGATCCGTGGCTTGGTGAGCGACACATAGTCGAACACCGTCTGCCGCACGCCGCGCTTGGGGGCTTCCGGTGCTGAGATCCGTTCGTTCACGGCCAGGGGCATGCCCGCGCCGACGTAGGCGGCGATGAGCAGGCCCCAGATCAGCGCCGCCAGGCCTAGGTGGGCGGAGACCACCGCCGGGTGGAGGAACGTGACGACGTTGAGCAGACCGACCAGGATCTGCAGTCCATACAGTCCGGCTGCCGCGTGCACCAGACTCCGCACATCGGGCCGGTCGCGTCGGGCGCGCACCACCACGATCCCCAGCAGCGCAGCCAGCAGCACCGCCCACAGGCGGTGCGCGTAGTGCACCGGCACCCCCGGCTCCAGAGGCGGGAAGACCTCACCGCGACACAGCGGCCAGTCGGGGCAGGCCAGCCCAGCACCCGACGCGCCCACGTACCCGCCGAGCAGGATCAAGGCGTACAGAGCGATCAGTGTGGTCAGCACCAGACTGCGGAACGCACGTTGCCGGCCGCCCGCGACGCCCTCCAGCACGGTCGGCTTCGTTCGGAAGTGCAAGGCCACCAACGCGGCGAAGAACAACAGGGCCGCCCCGAGGTGGGCGACGACCAGCCACGCCTGCAGTGACCGCAGGACGACGGCACCGCCCAACATCCCTTGGAACACGACCAGCCCCAGGGCCGTCCACGCCACGGGCCGCAGCGCGGCCCCGGCCGGCCCCAGCCGGTGCGTCCAGACCACTGCGCCGATCGTCAGCGCACCCACCCCGGCGGCCAACAACCGGTGGGACCACTCCACCCAGACCAGCGGGTCGGGCGGCGGGATCCAACGGCCGTGGCACAGCGGCCAGTCCGGGCAGGCGTCGCCCGCACCCGTCGTGCGCACGACGCCGCCGAGCACGATGAGCGCGAACGTCAGCACGATCAGCAACGAGACGTAACGCGAAAAGCGGCTCATGGTCCGCCGTGCGGCCTGCGCACGATCAGCCTCCCGTGCATGCCCAAGATCCGGTGGCCGGGGACGTTGCACCAGAACTCGAACACGCCGGGGTGCGCGGCCACGAAGGTGAACTCGTACGTCCCGCCCGGACGGACCAGCGGCGTGGCGAGCGCATACGGCCCCCCGATCTTGAGGTCGTGGGGCAGTCTCCCACGGTTGTGCAGCCGCACCGCGACACGAACGCCCTGGGGCAGGTCGACCACCTGCGGGCGGATGGTCCAGGGGCTGCCTGCTTCCTCACGGAGCACGATCTCGATGCGGTGCACGGCGGGCGCCGCCGCAACCACCGCGCCCCAAACGATCAACCCCACCGCGAGCAGGAGAGCGGCGGTTGCGACGCGAGAGGTCGGGCGGGCTGGGGTTAAGGTGTTCGGCACTTCGCCTCCCGTACGGCTTGGGTCCTTGCGCGGTACGGTCCTTTCCGACAAACTCCAAAGGGGACCGTTCCCCGCGGCGGGAACGTCCCCAACATCCATTGTAACGTCCGATTCCACGCGACGACGGAGGCCGGCGTTGACCGCACCTGCTACGAGTCAGGTTCACACGACACGACACATCGTCGTCATGGGGCTGGCCGCCACCGTCGCGGCCCTGTTCGTCTCGCTGCTGGTCCTGGCGTGGGGTCTGGGGCGCGCCGCATCCAATCCCCAGGGGGCGGATTTCCTGACGCGGTGGTTCGCCGGGCTGTGGGACAACCTTGTCGTCGACCGCACGCGCGGTGCGCTGGTGTACAGCGGCCTTGCGTTCCTCGTCACCGGGGTGGGCTACGCGTACCTGTACGCGGTGGCCGTGGCTCCCGTGCTCTACCGGGTGGAGGCGCTGGCCGCCCGGCCCTGGCTGTGCGGCGCGCTGTACGCGTTCTTGCCCTGGTCGATCACCGTGTTCGCCGTCCTACCGATGGTTGGGGCCGGAGTTCTGGGTTCGGCGCTGGCCGCCGGCGGTTTCGCCTGGCTTGCCCTAGCCGCCCATCTCCTACATGGCATCCTCGTCGCGGCCTGGACAGGCTGACACGCGGTCTGCCTCCTCCAGCTTCTTTATCCTCCGCATCGGAGGCAGGGAAGCCAGAAAGACGCTCCCGTAACGGCGGCGCAGGATCCGCCCATCTAGGATGACCACCAGCCCTCGGTCGGTACTGTGACGGATCAGCCGGCCCACGCCCTGCCGCAACCGCAGCACCGCCTGGGGCAGCTGGAAGTCCCAGAACGCGTCGCCGCCTTCGCGCACCACCGCCTGCATCCGCGCCTGCGTGACCGGGTCGTCGGGGACGTCGAACGGCAGCCTGTCGATGACGACGCAAGAGAGGGACTCCCCGGGGACGTCGACGCCCTGCCAGAACGACTCCGTGCCCAGCAGCACCGAGTCTGTGCGCTCGGCGAACTCACGCAGCAGCCGATCGCGCGGCGCGTCCCCCTGGCGCAGGAGCGGATAGGGCACGCGGCCGGACAGCGCCAGGTATGCGGAGTCCAGGTTGCGGTAGGAGGTGAACAGCACCAAGGTGCGTCCGCCGACGAACCGCAGCACGCGCTCGATCTCGTCGACCGCCGCTGGCAGGAAGTCCTCCGAAGAGGGATCCGGTAAATGCGGCGGAACGTACAGCGCGGCTTGCTCGCCGAAGGCGAACGGCGAGGGCGCAACCAGGGTGTCGAACTCGTCCGGGCCCAACCCGATGCGGGAGGCGAAGTGGGCGAGCGTCCCGGCGACGGCGAGGGTCGCACTGGTGAACACGGCGGTCGGGACGTGGGAGGCCAGCAGCGAGGCGAACCGATCGCCCACCCACACCAAAGAGGCGCGCAGGGCGGGGTTGCGCTCGTCCGGTGCCACCCACACGACGTACGCGTCACCCGACCCCTCGCGGATCTGGCGCAACTCGCGCACGACCCGCTCGGTGCGGC
The DNA here is from genome assembly GCA_031432545.1 of Armatimonadota bacterium. Lineage (NCBI taxonomy): Bacteria > Bacillati > Candidatus Sysuimicrobiota > Candidatus Sysuimicrobiia > Candidatus Sysuimicrobiales > Candidatus Sysuimicrobiaceae > Candidatus Caldifonticola > Candidatus Caldifonticola tengchongensis. The sequence goes on along the minus strand of JAVKGX010000001.1, from coordinate 522,155 downwards.
CGGCGAGCTTCCTCACCTCCTCGGAAGTTGCCTCGTCGTCGCCGACAACGTCCTCCAGGGCGTCGCGCACCGCCTTCAGCGCTGCGACGAGCGCGTCCGCAGCGGCCTGCGGCAGCGACGGCAGGACCGCCGGCCGGTGGGTGCCGACCTGGGCGAAGAACGCCTGCGAGGCGCTCAGCAGGGCATCGGTGATCCGTGCGCTCACCCACCCCCGGCGGGCCGCCTCGGCGGCGATCCGCTGCACGCGGACGTGGCCGATCTCCAGCCCGAAGACCTGTGTGGCCGCCTCCTCCAGCATGTGCGCTTCGTCGAACACCATGACCGAGTACGCCGGAAGAATGCCCCCGTTCGGTCCCATGGTGTCCTTGAGCAGCAAGTCGGCGAGTACGAGGTGGTGGTTGGCGACAACCACGTGCGCGGACGCCGCCGCACGGCGCGCCTCGATCATAAAGCAGCGCGGGACCCGGCAACGGTCCAGCCCGATGCAGTGGTCGGGATCCGCGTTGACCTGGTGCCATCCGCGCGCGACGAACGGCAGCTCGGAGCGGTCGCCCGTCTGCGTCGTCTGCGCCCAACGCGCGATCGCGTCGACGAACTCGTCGCGCGCGAACCCGAACCGCTCGATCTCGCGATCCAGCCGCCACACGCACAGGTAGTTCGCCAACCCCTTGATCGCGGCGAAGACCAGGTCGCCCCCGAGGAGGTCGCGCACCACCGGCAGGTCCTTGCGCATCAGCTGCTCTTGCAGGTTGTGGGTTGCGGTCGAGACGACGGCAACTTCCCCTTCCTGCAGCGCGTGCAGCGCGGCGGGCACCAGGTAGGCGAGGCTCTTGCCGGTGCCGGTTCCGGCCTCGGCGATTAGGTGCTGTCGGCGTTCGATCGCCCGTGCGACGCGGCCGGCCATCTCCACCTGCGCCGGCCGGGGCTCGTAACCCGCCAGCCGGGTCGGCAGGGCGCTGCCGAAGATCCCTTCCACCCGAACTGCCAGGCCGCCTCCCATTCCCTATCGCCTTGCCCTCTGATCTCCGTCCTCCACCAGATCCAACGCCATCCGCATGACGTTTCCGGCGGTGAACCCCAGCTCGCGGGCGATGCGCGCATAGGGGGCCGAGGCGCCGAACCGGTCGATCCCGAACACGCGCCCCTCGCACCCCGTGTAGCGTTCCCACCCCAGCGGGCGTGCGGCCTCGACCGCCAGGCGCTTGCGGATGCCCGGCGGCAGGACCGCATCCCGGTAGTCGCGGGGCTGTGCTTCGAACAACTCCCACGACGGGAAACTCACCACACGCGCGCGCACGCCGACTGAGCCCAACTTCTCGTAGGCTTCGACGCACAGCGCGACCTCGGAGCCGGAGGCCATCAGCACGACGTCCGGCTCACCCTCTGGCGGATCGGCAAGGACGTACGCCCCGCGGCGCAGCCCCTCGGCCGGTGCGTACCGCGTCCGGTCGAGGGTCGGCACCGCCTGCCGCGTGAGGATCAGCGCGACCGGGCCGTGCGTGTGCTCCATCGCGACCCGCCACGCCACCGCGGTCTCGTTCGCGTCGGCCGGGCGGATGACGACCAGGTTGGGGATCGCGCGCAGGGACGGCAGGTGCTCGACCGGCTGGTGGGTCGGGCCGTCTTCGCCCAAGAACACCGAATCGTGCGTGAACACGTGGATCACCGGGAGCTCCGACAGTGCGGCGATGCGCAGTGCCGGCCGCTCGTAGTCGGAGAACTGAAGAAACGTCGCGGCGTACGGCCTCAGCCCGCCGTGGTAGGCGATGCCGTTGCACGCCGCGCCCATCGCGTGCTCGCGCACACCGAAGTGCAAGTTTCTGCCGGTGTAGTCCAGCGGACCGCCGCTGGTGCCCTGACGATCGGAGATCCGGCGCCGCGGGCTCAGAAAGTCGCCCGCCCCCTTCAGCGCGGTGTTGGTCGAGGGGTTGAGGTCCGCCGATCCGCCCACCAGCCACGACACCCGTGCGGCGATCGCGTTCAGCACCCTGCCCGAAGCGACGCGCGTGGCGATCCTCTCACCCGGCTCGAAGGTCGGAACGTCCGCGTCCCAGTCCGGCGGCAAGTCGTTCGACCACGCGCGCCGCCACGTCTCGGCCAGCTCGGGATGCTCGCGCGCGTAGACCTCAAAGCGCGCGTTCCACTCGGCTTCCAGTTGCGCCCCACGTTCTACGGCCCTCCGGAAGTGGCGCAGGGCGTCTTCGGGGATCGCAAACGGCTCCGAGTACGGCCAGCCCAGGCGCTCCTTGGTCAGCCGCACTTCCTCTTCGCCCAGCGGCGAGCCGTGGGCCTGGTAGGTGCCCTGCTTGTGGGGACTGCCGTAGGCGATCTCGGTGCGCACGAGGATCAACGAGGGGCGGTCGATCTCTTCCCGGGCCCGCCGTATGGCCTGCTCGATGGCGTCCAGATCATTTCCGTCGTCCACGTCCTGGGTGTGCCAGCCCAACGCCTCGAAGCGTCTTGCGACGTCCTCGGTGAACGTCACGTCGACACCGGCCGCCAGCGTAACCCGATTGCGGTCGTACAGGTAGATGAGCTTCCCCAGCTGCAGGTGACCGGCCATCGACGCGGCTTCGGAGGAAACGCCTTCCATCAGGTCGCCGTCGGAGACCATCGCGTAGGTGTAGTGGTCGACGATCTCGTGCCCGGGACGGTTGAACGTCGCGGCCAGGTGCCGCTCGGCGATCGCCATCCCCACGCCGTTGGCGAACCCCTGGCCTAGGGGCCCCGTGGTCGCCTCCACACCGGGAGTCAGGCCGAACTCAGGGTGGCCCGGCGTGCGGCTGCCCCATTGCCGAAAGTTGCGGATCTCCTCCAGGGACAGGTCGTAGCCGGTGAGGTGCAGCAGCGCGTACAGCAGCATCGAAGCGTGGCCGGCCGACAGCACGAACCGGTCGCGGTCCACCCAGCGTGGGTTGCGCGGGTTGTGCCGCAAAAAGCGGGTCCATAGGACGTAGGCCGCCGGCGCGAAACCCATCGGCGCCCCGGGATGGCCGGAGTCGGCGTGCTGCACCGCGTCCATCGCCAGCGTACGGATCGTGTTGATGCACAGCTGGTCCAAAGACGTAGACTCTCGGGCCATCGAACCCTCCGGGGCTGCCGGGCTGCCGGACGGCGCGCGGGACGGCGTGCTCGTTCGTGTCCACGATAGCAGGATCCCCGCATACGGTCCAAGAACGCCGAGGGCGTGGACGCACCGCAGATGCTGGAGGCATGGATGCGCGCCGCGCGCCAGGGGTGGGGCGTGTCCTTCCTTCAAGGATGTCCGCCGCCCGACGGGACACTGATCGAGGCGCTTAAGTCGGCCGTCGACGACCTCGCGCACACCGCTCCGTCGGAGGCGATCGATCGCGCCCGTGAACTCGTGGTGTACGCGGACCGCTCCCCAGACCCTGAGCACCGGGCCGTGGCGCGGATCTGTCTGGGCAACGCGCTGTTGTGGAACGAACGATACGAAGATGCCTTGGAAGTCTACGACCAGGCCGAGCGGATCGCGCGCGAAGCCTCAGACCCCGTGCTGGCCGCGCGCTGCGGGATCGGCAGGATCGGTGCACTCGTGCGACTTTCTCGTTACGCCCAAGCGCTGGCGCTCGCCGACGCCATCCAACCGGTGCTGGCCGCCGACGGCGCGTCGCGGCTGCTGGCCGCCCGCGTCGACGGCCAGGCGGCGGTGGCCCTCCGCCACCTGGGGGACTACCCGGGTGCGCTCGCTCGGTACGAGTGTGCCGCGGCAGTCCTGCGACAGATCGGCGAGGCGGGTGTTGCCGACCTGGCGACGGTCCTCACCAACCAGGGCTTTCTGCTGGCGACGGTCGGGCGCCACCGCGAGGCCGTCGCCGTACTGGAGGGTGCGCGCGACGCAGCGTTGCGCGCCGGCCGACCGCTGGTGGCCGCTCGGGCGGAAGGAGCCGCGGGCCACGCCTACCTACGCACCGGCCGGTACACGCGGGCGCTGCACCACTTCGACCGCGCCGCAGACCTGTTCGAGCGCGCCGGTCTGATGGGCGAGGGCGCCGTGTTCAGGACGTGTTCTGTGGAGTGCTGGCTGTACCTGGGGCACGCGCGGCGCGTCCAGTTCGAAGCGCCACGGATCCTCGAGCGCGCCGGCCCGCACCTGTCGGCTGCGGAGTCCGGCGTCCTCACCTACCTGTTGGGGCTGGCACACCGGCAGGCCGGCGACCTGGCTTGCGCGAGAGAGTGCCTGCAGGAAGCGCTGGAGAGGTTCGAGGAGTCCGGGCGGCGCGACTGGGCGATCCGGGCGCGACTTGCGCTCGTGTCGGTCCACGTCCGGTCCGGTCAGCCCACCGTCGCCGAGCGGCTGCTGGTTCAGGCACAGGGTGCGCTGGCAGCGACGGAGGACACCGTCGACGGAGGACGCGCCTGGCTGATCGCCTCGGATCTGCACCGGATGGCCGGGGTGCCCGATCGGGCCATGCGTGCGGCGCGCCGCGGTTGGCGGGTGGCGCGGCGGCTGGGTTTGGACTGGCTGGCCGCCGCCGCCCACCGCCGGATGGCCGACCTCAGCACGGGCCGGCGTCGTCTGTGCCACCTGTTGTGCGGGGTTCGCGCGGCAGACAGGAACCTGGACGCGATTCCCGCGGATCTGCGGTCCGGTTACTTCTCCGAAACCCGCGCCCTCTTCGAGGGCGCGGTGGCCGCGTTGTGCGAGGCGAAGGAGACCGCCCGGGCGTGGGAGGCTGTCCAGCGCGCGAAGGGCCGCGGCATGGCGGAGATCGTAGCCGGGGCGGCGGCTGTGCAGCTGTCGGCTCGGTCTGCGGCCGACGAACCCCTGGTGGAGGAGATCAACCGCCTGCTGGACGCACATCGCCGCACGGTCCACCGGTCGGAGTTCCATCCGGACGGCCCCGACGATGCCCCGGCGCACGTCGCCGCTGTCCTCCAGGACCGGATCTGGCAGCTGCAGGCGCACAACGCCGCCTACGCAGAAGAGGCGTCGCTGCTGGGCGCCCGCTGGAAGCCCCAGCGGCCCGCCCTCGACCCGGACACCGCGCTCGTCGAGTGGTTCTGCGTCGGCGACGAGGTCGTCGCGTTCGTACTGACCTCCGACGGCCTGTGTGTCTTCCGAGAGGTGGCCTCGCTCGACCGGATCCACACCCGAGTCGGGCTCCTGGCCCTGGGGATGCGGGCCTACGCCGCCGGGAGGTCGGTCCCCGGGCAGGCAGAGCGCGCGGCCAACCGCGCGCTCGAACACCTCGGCGCCGCCCTCCTCGAACCTCTGCGCGACGCGATCGCCCAGCGCCCCCGCCTGATCGTGGCGCCCCACGGAGCGCTGCACGGCGTCCCGTTCCATGCGCTGACAGTCGGCGGCGAACCGGTGTGGAGTTCGCACCAGGTCTGCTACGTGCCTTCCGGTGCCGTGCTGTCACTGTTGCACAGCCGGCGCCGGCACACCCCCGCCCGTGCCGTGGCCGTCGCCGACACGCTCGGTGGAAGGCTGCCGGAGGCCCAGTCGGAGGCCGAGGAGATCGGGGCCCTCGTGGGAGCGGAGGTCCTCGTGTCCCCCGGTCGAGATCGGTTCCTGGCGGCGCTCGCCGGCGCGGGGGTGGTGCACGTGGCGGCGCACTGCCGGTTTGACCGCGACGTGCCGCTGCTGTCGGCCATCCACCTGACGGACGGGCCGGTCAGCGCGGCCGATTTGCTGGACGCGCGCACGCCGGCCTCACTCGTCGTCTGCAGCGGCTGCGAGACCGGCGCCCACCGCGTGCTGCCGGGCGACGAGCTGATGGGGTTCGCACGGGCGTGGTTCCACGCCGGTGCCCGTTCGCTCGTGCTCTCCCTGTGGCCGGTGGCCGACGCGAGCGCGCGGCGGCTGATGCGCAGTTTCTACCGGCTGCTGCGTGCCGGCGAAGCCGTGCCGGCGGCGTTGCGGGGTGCGGCGCTGTCGGTGCGGGACGAGGGCTACGCACACCCATTGCACTGGGCGCCGTTCGTCTACGTGGGAGATCCGGACGTACGGCCCTTCCGCTCAGCCCGAAGTCCGGAGGCCGAGCGATGAACGCCACCCAGAACTGTCTGGTGGGCCACGTGTTGCTGTGCGGTCCGGTTGAAGTCCTCGATGCGCTCGAACGGCGACACCGCATCCGCTGCGCGCCGGTGCCCTCGCCGCCCCGGGAGGTCTTCGTCTCCTATCGCCACGGTTCGGCGTTCGGTTGGGACCGCATCAGCGTGCCCGCGCCGCGGCCCGGCGCGGAAAGGATGGCGGCTCGGCGCTTCGTGGTCGAGGGCAGGCCGTCCGCGCGACACTTCCTGCGCACCCTGCGCGGTCGGGCGGACAGCCTGGCCTACGCGCTCGACTACGAGGTCAGAGGCCAGGACTTCCGGGAAGGACTGCACGGAGGGCCGACGCCGGATCGCGCAGTCCGCCTGGAGGCGGCCGCAGACGAAGACTACCTGCGCCAGGCAGCCTTCGAGCGCATCGGGCTGACCGCGCGGCGCCGACACCACCCGCGCGGAGAGGGCGTCACGGTGGCAATCTTCGACAGCGCGCCGGACCTAGAAGACGGGACACCGCCGGTGGATCCTGCGCTGATCGACGTGTGGGCGGAGTGGCCGCGCATCCCAGAGGGGTTTCCTCTGCTCGAGCCGGTGCACGTACCCGATGAGGAACCGGAATGCGGGATGGTCCTGCGGCGTCGGTTGGTCACCGCGTCTGCGCTGGCTGCGGACGATCGACAGATGGCCGCCTACCGCGCACACCACGGGCCCATGATCGCGAGCCTGGTACGGCAGGTGGCACCGGGCGCCCACATCATCCTCGTCCGTGTCCTCAACGGCGCCTTGGGGGCGCTCACGTACGAGCTGATCGAGGCGATGCGCTGGGTGGATGGGCTGCGACGTACGGGGGTCACGAACCCGCGGACGGGACGCCCGCTCGTCGCGGGCCCGCTCGTCTACAACCTCAGCCTGGGCTTGGACCGCTCGCAGCCGGAGACCGTCCAGTCGTGCGTCCTGCTCGCCGCCGCCGACGGGCTCGCGCGCCAGGGCACCGTACTCGTCTGCGCCGCCGGCAACCTCTCCGAGGGGCGGCCGGAGAACTGCCTCGAACCCGCCGCGTACGGCTACTTCGGTGACACGCTGGCCGCCAGCACGCAGGTGATCCCGGTGGGTGCGGCCTCCTCAGCCGCTGCCGACCGGTACGCGTGGTTCAGCAACGAATCCCACGTCGCCGCGCCCGGCGAGGATCTGGTCCTGGACTGCGGGAGAATTCTGTTCGGGTCGCGCTACGTGCGGTGGTCCGGCACGTCGTTCGCCGCGCCCCTGGTGGCCGGTGTGGCCGCACTGTGGCTGAGCGCCGGCCTGCCGGCCGCCGAGGTCAAGCAGCGGCTGTGGAACACCGCGCTCCGCCCCTCCCGCTGGGACGGCGTCCACCTGCTGCAGGCGTCCTCGTGAATCGGCCCGGGTGCGGAGGGTGTGGTGCCTGGGGACGGAGTCGAACCGCCGACACGGGGATTTTCAGTCCCCTGCTCTACCACCTGAGCTACCCAGGCAACGAGCGCCGCCTTGTATGGCGGGAGCGACGGGATTTGAACCCGCGATCTCCTGCGTGACAGGCAGGTGTGTTGACCGGGCTACACCACGCCCCCACGGATTGGACGGCACTCCCGCCGGAGTCCTAGTGTACGGACGGCGTGTCGAAAAGTCAAAAGCGGCGCGGTACGATTCCTGCGGAGCACACGGCGAGGTCCGATCCCCAGGAGGCACGCAGATGGACGATCGGGGCATGGGATTCGTATCCGAGCAGACGATGGCGATGCTGGTGGACCTGTACGAACTGACGATGGCGCAGAGCTACTTCCGCGAGGGTCGCAACGAGACCGCCACCTTCGACCTGTTCATCCGCCCGCTGCCCGCCCGAAACTTCCTCGTGAGCGCCGGGCTGGAGTCGGTGCTGGTGTACCTGGAGCGCATGCGCTTCCCCGAAGAGGGCCTCGCGTACCTTGAACGGCTCGGCCTGTTCGACCGCGCGTTCCTCGACCACCTGCGGGCGTTGCGGTTCACGGGTAACGTCCGCGCCATCCCCGAAGGCGAGATCTTCTTCGCCACCGAGCCGGTGCTGGAGGTGACGGCGCCGCGGATCCAGGCGCAGATCGTCGAGACGTTCCTGCTCAACCAGATCAACTGCCAGGTCACGGTCGCCAGCAAGGCCGCGCGCGTGGCGCTGGCGGCGCAGGGGAGGCCGGTGATCGAGATGTCGCCCCGGCGGACCCACGGAACCGACGCCGCGATGAAGGCCGCGCGCTCGGCGTACCTGGCCGGGTGCGCCGGCACGTCCAACGTGCTGGCCGGCATGACATACGGGATCCCCATCTACGGCACGATGGCGCACTCCTACGTGATGTCGTTCGACGACGAGCTCACCGCGTTCCGGACCTACGCCCGGCACTTCCCCGACAACTGCGTCCTGCTGATCGACACCTACGACACCGTGCAGGGCGCGCGGCAGGCCGCGATCGTGGCGGGCGAACTGCGCGAACGCGGACACCGGCTGCGGGCGGTGCGCATCGACAGCGGGGACATCGCCGACCTCAGCCGTCGCGTGCGCGCCGTACTCGACGAGGCGGGGTTCCCCGAAGTCCAGATCCTGGCAAGCGGCGACCTCAACGAGCACCGCATCCGAGCCCTGCTCGCCGACGGCGCGCCGATCGATGCGTTCGGCGTCGGCACCGAGATCGGGGTGCCTTCTGACGCACCGACGCTGGGCGGCGTGTACAAGCTTGTCGAGGACGAATCCGGCTTCCGCATCAAACGCAGCGCCGGCAAGATTACGCTCCCCGGCCGCAAGCAGGTGTGGCGGGTGCTGAGCGGCGGTCGGTGGGTCGAGGACGTGATCGCACTGGACGAAGAGCCCGCACCCCCCAACGGCACGCCCCTGCTGGTGGAGGTGATGCGCGACGGGCGCCGTCTCGCGTCGGAAACCCTCGTGCAGGCGCGGGAGCGCTGCCTGTCGCGCCTACGCGAGTTGCCCGCACCGTTGCTCGTCCCGGACGGCGGCACCCACCCCGTGCGTCGCAGCCCCGGTTTGGACGCCGTCTTCCACAGCATGGCGAGCGCCGCCTCCCTTTGAACGCCCAGGAGGGGTTTGCTTCGAACGAGCATAAAAGATACGGAAGCGGGACGCACGCAGCGCGCTCGGCCCACCGCCACTGCGGATCCGCGGGAACCTCATCGTCCCGCCGGGTCTACGACGATCTTGACTCCTGATGCCGGCCATACCAGCGACCCACCTGCGACGACCCCGCTCGGCGGGGGTGGAGGGTTGACGCGGCGCCAGGTCGTCGCCGTCGCCTGGACCGCCGCGCTGCTGGCGCTGCTGTTCGCCGCGGGCCGCCAGGCCGCGCAGCTGGCACGCTTCTCCTGGGATCAGGCCGTCGGGTACACCAGCGCATACCTGCGGCCGCTGCCCCACGGGCCATCGACGCCTCCGATGGCCCGGCGCGTCGTGCTCGTCGTCGTCGACGGCCTGCGCGAGGACACCTCCCGCCGGCTGCCGACGCTGAACGCGCTGCGTGCCAGGGGCGCGGACCTCGTCGCAGTCACCGGCGAACCCTCCCTGTCGTATCCCGGCTGGACGATGATCCTTACCGGAGCACCTCCGGAGATCAGCGGCGTCGTCACCAACGCGTTCACCGGCCCCATCCGGGCCAGCAACCTGTTCTCGGTGGCCCGGGCGCAGGGCATGCGCACCGCGCTGGCCGGCAGCGCGGGCTGGCAAAACCTCGTGGGCCCCTGGGTCACCGACGGCCACTACGTGCCCGATCCGGAAGCCTACGCAGACCCCGCACGGTCCGATGCGCAGGACCGCGCGATCGCCGAGGCTGCGCGCGCGCTGCTCCGCTCGGCCTCCGCCCCCCTGGTCGTCGTGCACTTCGCGTCGGTGGACCACATGGGTCACGCGTTCGGTGCGGCTTCGGCACAGTACGGCAACGCCGCACTCGCCGCCGACGCTCATCTGGCTTCGCTGCTCGCGATGGTCGACCTGGACGAGGACGTCGTCTTCATCACTGCCGATCACGGACACACCGACCGCGGCGGCCACGCCGGCTGGGAGCCGGTCGTCAAGCACGTGCCGCTGGTGGTTGCTGGCAGGGGCGTACGACAGCGCGCGAGCCTGACCGTCTCGTTGGCCGACGTCGCGCCGACGGTGGCCGCGTGGCTCGGGCTGCCCACTCCCACGCACAACACCGGACGCGTGCTGGTCGAGATCGGGAACGTGCCCTGGCAGGCCCTCGCCGGGTGGGCCCGCCAGTTGCAGGCGTTCAACGAACTTTACCTGCACCGGGTCCAGCCCGGTCAAGCCGCCCAAGCCGGTCCGCCGCCGGTCGCCGCAGACGACGTCGCCGCTTGGCACCGCCAGCTGACCGCACAGCGCGACGCCGCGCGCGCCGCCCAGCTCCGACGGGAACGGTTGGCCCGGCTGCCGTTTGTGCTCTTGTTCGCGGCGGTGCCGGCGGTCCTGATCGCGGTGCTCGGGCGTCGAGCGTCCTGGCGCGCAGGGCTGGCCGGCGCGGCCGTCTACCTCGCCCTGTACGCGGTCGTCTACTTCGGGATCCGCGGCCACACGTGGTCTTTGAGCGTCATCAACACCGAGGACAACATCGGCCCGTTCTTCCGGGCGCGGGTCGTGGACGCGGTTGCGGTCGCCCTCCTGGCTGCGGCGGTCGCGGGCTGGCGGATGCGGGAGCGCTCCTGGGCCGGCGCCGTGCTCGCCTCCGCCCAGGCACTGTTGCTGTCCGCGTACGTGATCTTCGTGCAGGTGCTCGCCTTCTACGCACTGTGGGACGTGAAGTTCCCCTGGTACCTGCCCGACTTCGGATGGGGTTTCAAGTACTACCTGGACCTGCTGCAGCTGGCGGCCATCGGCCAGCCCATCACGCTGATTGGCGCACCGGCGGCCGCACTCGTGGCGTGGGCGGTGGCGAGGAAGGTGGTCGGGCAGCCGCCCGCGGAACGCTGAGCGCTATTCGAACGCGATCCGGATCCGGTCCCGGTCCTGCGGGTAGTAGCCCAGCGGGTTGGTCAGCTCCCGTCCGTTGACGAGGATCCGCACCCTGCCGGGCCGCCCGTCGGGGCAGGCATCGCCGTTCCTGTAGGTCTTGCCGTCGGGCAGCGTAATGGATTCGGGGGTGACCTCCATGCGCACCGACCGGAAGAAGGTCGCCAGCGTCGCCTGCCGCCCCTCTTCGTTGGTCTCCGGGTGCACGTGGATGACGTCGTCCCCGTGCGTGTGGACGTTGCCCGGGCTGGCCGGCAGAGGCGGCAGGCGCTGTCCGCAGATCTCGATCGAGAACGGCGCGTGCCAGTGCGCCCCCGCCCGGGGAAAGTTCGGCTGCGACCGGATGGCGTAGGTGACCACAGCGAGCCCCAGCACGACGATCCCACCGAACAGCCACGGCCACGTGCGGTCGAACAGAGTTTTGTGCTTGCGGGCCAAAGCGGGCTTCTTGCGCTTGCTCATGCTCCCCTCTCCTCACTTGCCAGGCGTGCGACGGCCCGTACCAGACGGTTCATCGCCTCGCCGTGCGGGATCACCGCGTCGCATCCCGCGGCCAAGCCAGCCTCGCGCCGGGGGTGGTCCGCATGCCCGCAGAAGCCCACGACCACCGCTTCGGCCCAACGTGCGCGCACCGAAGCCACCGCCCCCGGTGACACCCTCGCCAGGTTGACGATCACGACGTCCGGGCGCCCGCGATCGTCGGCCGGCGTCCACCCGGCCCGCCGGATCTGGTCCCGGAGACGGGTCGAGGACAGTAGGTCCGGGTCAAGCACGTGGACACGCATCGCCACCGCTAGACGGGATACCCCATGCTCTGCAATACGAGCCGGCCCTCTTCCGTCAGACGCTCGGGTGTCCACGGCGGGGTGAACACGATCTCCACGTCCACGCCGGTGACACCTTTGAGCCGGCCGACCTTGCTCTTGATCTCCTCCGCGAGCATCGGACCGACTGGGCAGCCCAGCGCAGTGAGCGTCATCTTGATTGCGACCTGTCCGTCGTCCTGCCTGAGGTCGTAGATCAGGCCCAGGTCCCAGATGTTGACTGGGATCTCGGGATCGTAGCAGGTCTTCAGCGTTTGGATGATCTCTTCGCGCGTGGCCACCGCGCCGCCTCCGCAACGCGTTCTCCCCGGGGCCGAATGCACCCCGCGAACGGGTCACACCAGTAGATGATACACGAGCCACCGGTCGTGCCGTGCAAACTCCCGTAGTATATTGCAGACAAGTGGTGCGCGGGGAGGGACGAATGACCAAGGAAGCGATGACGCGACCCGAGTTCGTGGAGTTCCGCTGCCCGGAGTGCACCCAGATCACACGGTTCACGATCGGCATCCGCGAGGGCGTGCCCTCCGACCGCCCGGGCGCGCTCGACTACTTCCCTCGATGCCGGCACTGCGGAGCGCAGCTGCGCATCACAGTCTTCGACCAGCCGCGCTGGACCGCGTCGCCGCTGGGCGTCCTCGCGGTGCTGGGCGGCCTGTCCGTCCTGCTGCTGGTGTGGGCTGCAAGGCGCTCCGGCGCACACCAGCCTTGAGCGCGGATTCGGGGCGCGTCCTTTTCCTGCCTGCCGAGTCCCATGCGGCATTTCCACCGACCCGACGAAATCGTCATCGGCTACGACGAGAAGACCTTCCCGAAGGAGGCGGTGGCGGCCGTCCGCACGGCCTGGCAAACCGTCGGGCGGGCGCGGACCATGCCGTTTCTGCGTGCCGATCCGCGCGCGCCGGCCGGAGTCCTGGTCACGTTCGGAACATTTGCCGACGAGGAAGCGATGTCGGCCTTGCTGGCGGCCGTGGCCGCAGAGAAATGGAAAGCGGCCCGATGCGCGCTCGTCGACCTCTTCCGCGCGGCGGCGCAAGCGCCCGTGGAGTTCCAGTTCCGGTACGACTGGGACGGGCTCATCGTGCGCGGACGCTTCTGCCCGCGTTCGCCGGCCGACCTGGACCTCGCCCTGTGCGAGCTGGCCCCACTGGCGGAACGGATCCGCGCCGACCGCCGAGCGGGGCTCCTGCCCGCCGGAGCGGGGCTCGTGACCGCGACGTTCGACGGCAGGTGGCGACCGCTGGAGGGCCACGGCTACGACGCCCGGCGCGGAGGGCCCGTGCGCAGGGTCTGGCGCGGAACATGGGGGCGAGCGGACGTGCCCGAACCGTAGCCGGCGCGGCGGACATCCGCAGATGAGCATCGTCCGCGCCGTCCTGCTGCTCGCGCTCGTCGGCCTGCTCGTCGTCTGGCCGACGCTGGCGCTGTGGTATACCGACTGGCTGTGGTTCCTCGAACTCGGGTACCCCTCGGTCTTCTGGGTCCCCACGCTCTCCCGCGCCGGTCTCGCCCTCTTTGTCGCGGCCGTGGTCTTCGTGATCCTCTACGCCAACGTGCGCCCGGTGCTGCGCGCCCACCCACGAGCGCGGGTCATTCAGATGCGGGCGGAAGGCGATGGCTTCCGGCCCCTGGGCCGTCGCAGGCGCCTGCCCCTCGTCGCCGCGGGGGTCTGCGCCGCGGTCGCCGTGCTGGCGGGTGTGGCCAACACGGGCCAGTGGGTCGCCTTCCAGCAGTTCCTCCACGCAGCATCCACCGGCACCACCGACCCGGTGTTCGGGTTGGACGTCTCGTTCTACCTGTTCCGGCTGCCCTTTTGGCGGTTCCTGCAGCACCTGCTGTGGGGCTGGCTGCTGTTCGCCCTCGCCGCCGTGGTCGTCGGCTACGCGATGGACACGGCCGCGCTGGCGATGCGCGGCGTGTGGTCGATCGCTCCCTCGGTCCGGGCGCACCTGTCAGCACTGGGTGGGATGCTCCTGTTGGTGCGCGCTGTGGGCTTCCGCCTGGACGCCTACGAGCTGCTCACCTCCCAGCGCGGTTTGATCTTCGGCCCGACGTACGCCGACATGCACGCGCGCCTGCCCGCCCTGAACGCACTCGCCGTGCTCGCTGCGCTTTGCGCGGTGCTCCTGTTCGCCAACGTGTGGCTGCGCACGCTGCGGCTGGCCGCGGGCGTGGTGATGTTGATGGGCGCGGCGTGGATCGTGGGGCTGGGCATCGTGCCGGCCGCCGTCCAGCAGCTGGTCGTCGCCCCCAACGAACTCAGCCGTGAGATGCCGTACATCCAGCACCACATCGATGCGACGCGGCGCGCGTTCGGGCTGGATCGGGCGCGGGAGCAGACGTTTGCGGTCACCGAGCGGTTGGGCAGAGAAGCTCTGGACCGAAATCGCACGACGCTGGACAACATCCGGCTGTGGGACTACCGGCCGCTGCTGGAAACCTACCGCCAGCTGCAGGGGTTGCGTGCCTACTACGTGTTCGCCGACGTCGACATCGACCGATACCGCATCGGCGCGCGGCAGCAGCAGGTGATGCTGGCCGCGCGGGAGATGGACGTCTTGCGCCTGCCCGCCCCCGCGCGCACCTGGGTCAACGAACACCTCGTCTTCACGCACGGCTACGGCGCCGTCGTCTCGCCGGTCAACCGCGTCTCCGAAGAGGGCCTGCCCGACCTGTGGGTTCGGGACATCCCCCCACGCAGCGACGTCGCGGAACTGCAGATCGCCCGACCGGAGATCTACTTCGGGGAGGCGACGCGCAACTACGCGATCGTCGGCGCACGGATCGACGAGTTCAACTACCCGCGCGGCGAGGAGAACGTGACGACGCGCTACACCGGGCGTGCGGGGATCGCGCTGTCTAACCCCCTGCGCCGCGCCGCCTTCGCCACGCGGTTCGCCAACGCCAAGATCCTGCTCTCGACCGACCTCACCGCCCGCAGCCGCATCCTGTTCGCGCGCACCGTTCAGGAGCGCACGCGCCGCCTGGCCCCGTTTCTGGCCTTCGACCGCGATCCGTACATGGTGATCGCCGACGGCCGCCTGTACTGGATCGTCGACGCCTACACGACCTCGGACCGCTACCCCTACGCGCAGCCGCTGCGCGGCCTCAACTACATCCGCAACTCCATAAAGGCCGTCGTCGACGCCTACCACGGCACTACGACGTTCTACCTAGTGGATCCCCAAGACCCCCTCGCCCGCGTGTACGCGCGGATCTTCCCGGGCCTGTTCCGCCCCGCTTCGGAACTGCCCGATGCTCTGCGGGCGCACCTTCGGTATCCGGTGGATCTGTTCGAGACGCAGGCGTTCGTCTACGCCACTTACCACATGCGCGACCCGCGCGTGTTCTACAACCGCGAGGACGTGTGGTCGTGGCCCAACGAACTGTTCGGCGACCAGACGCAGCGCGTGGAACCCTACTACGTGACGATGCGCCTGCCCGGCAGCCGGGCGCCGGAGTTCGTGCTGATCCTGCCGATGACCCCGCAGCGCCGCGACAACATGGTCGCCTGGATCGCGGCCCGCAACGACCCACCACACTACGGCGAGCTGCTCGTGTTCCGGTTCCCCAAGGACAGGACGGTGTTCGGGCCGATGCAGGTCGAGTCGCGGATCAACCAGGACACCTTCATCAGCCAGCAACTCACGCTGTGGAACCAGCAGGGATCCCGGGTCATCCGCGGCAACCTGCTCGTCGTACCGATCGAGGACTCGCTGCTGTACATCGAGCCGATCTTCCTGCAGGCCGCCACCAGCCAGCTGCCGGAGCTCAAGCGCGTCATCGCCGCGCACGGGCCGCGGATCGCCATGGAGGAGACGCTGGAGGGGGTGCTGGCACGGGTGTTCGGCCCCGCGCCCGCACCTCCCCCCACCATGCCGCCCAGTTCGGCCGCGCCGGACGCCCGCTCCGCCGAACTGGTTGCGGAGGCGGCGCGGCGGTACGAGCGCGCGCAGGAGTTGCTGCGCGCAGGCGATCTCGGAGCCTATCAGCGCGAAGTCGACGCCATCGGTCGGATCCTGCAGGAGCTGCAGCGCCGACAACGGCCATAAGCCCGCTGCGCGTCAGCGCAGGGGACCCGGAGGCAAAAACGGCTGCTGGAACAGGATCCCGGTCTGGCCCAGACCGACGGCGCCGCGCGCCCGCGGGAATGCGGTCAACCAGACCTCCAACCACAGTTCCTGCCGGGAACCGAGGTACGTCAGGCTGGCGGCCCAGCAGTCCTGGTAGTAGGTGGCCTGCACGAAGTCGTGCAGCAGCGTGCCGGTGGTGGGCACGTAGATCGCCCGGTAGGCGACCTCCCACTGCTCGCTCAGCCGCGCCCGCAGACTCCCCTCGACGGAACCGACGGTCCAGGTGTTGGGGTCTACGGAGCTGGCGAAGTTCACGATCCAGTTGGGCTGCGGCAGCCATTCCACCCGCAGAGTCAGTGCGTCGGCGCGGCCGGCGAGGAAGTTGTAGCCGCCCGTCAGCTCGGCGGCCAGCGTCGCCTCGCGGTAGGACAGCCCGAACTGCACGTTGTGCAGACGCGTGACGTCGCGGTCGAACAGAAAGGGCGTCCGGCCGAAGTTGTCCTGGTAGTTGTAGGTCAGGCGGGCGGTCAGGCTGTCGGTGAAGCCGTGGGAGACGCCGACCGTCCCGCCGAAGATCCCCCGCAGGTCGCCGGTGGAGTAGTAGGACAGCCGTCCGTTCAGGCGCACATCCGTGGTGGTGCGGTCGGCGATCCGGTGTGTGCCGGCCACGATGACCTGTCCGTCCAGGCGCACGGCCGAGACCGTGCCGAGTGCGCCCCCGGGCAGCGGCACGTTGTGCTCCTGGAACAGACCCAGCCCCGCGTTGAACTGCGCCAGCAGGCTGACGTCGCCCAGACGCAGGGGTTGGGCGAAGGGGCTGTACACGATCTCTGGAAGCCGCGACAGGGAGTAGAAGTTGTCGCCCGCATAGGCGGGGCCGTCCAGGTCGAAGCGGTGCTCCGCCGTCAGGCGCAGCGTGTACCCGGGGCCGAAGTAAACCAGGTCCAGCCGCGGGATCGACTCCTGGTCGGCCGGACTGTCGGGAATGCGAAGCTGGGAGTACGGAACATCGATCCGGCCGCGCAACCCGGGCAGGATCTGACGGTCGTAGGTCAGGCGGGCGGCAAACGCCTCGTTGGGCTCGGTGCCGAAGTCGTCGGCTCCGTAGCTAACGAACAGGTTCGCCGTCTGCACGGCGTCGGCATAGACAGCGTCCAAGCTGCCGAAGAACGCCGACGCCGACCTTCCCCCGCCGAAGTTGCGCTGAAAGTAGTCCAAGAAGATCCCGGCCGCGAACCCCCCCCCGAAGTTGTGCCGGTGCTGGAGACGGGCGCGATGGTCCGTCCCGCCGGTCTGGCGATTCGGCAGCAGGTACAGGAAGTAGTTTCCGTCACCCTCCGCGTAGCGCCAGATGTGTTCGACTCCCGCGCCGAATCCGATCCGCTCCATCCAGTCGGTGTAGATGAAACCGTAGTGGCTGTCGTTGACGAAGTAGGTGGTCGTCATCTTCACGAACCACCCCTCGGCCTCGTTGTACCCGACCACCGGGAAGACCCGCTGCTGGCGTGGCTCGCGCAGGAAGATCACGATCACCGGCAGCGTGAACACCTTCCAGCCGAATAGGTGCAGCGAGGCGCCGCGCAGCACGAGTTTGTCTTGCGGGATGAGCTCGACGTGGTCGGCGGTGATCTTGTAGGGGGTCTGCGGGTCGTCGAGATCGCAGGTGCTGACTTCGGCATTCGTGATGCAAATGCGCTGGTTGATGTTGCCCTCGATGCGTCCCGCCCGGATGTGGATGGGGTCGAGCACGAGCGGATCGCGCCACCGGGTCTCTGCTGCGTCCATGCTGCCGAACCGCGTGCGGAAGTTGTACGTCAGCTGCTCGGCGGTGACGACCTGGCCGCTCTCCTCGAGCACCACGTTGCCGCGGGCGACGAGTTCGAGCTCGTTGAGGTCCAGCAGCACCTCGTCGGCCCGGAGGATCACGTCCTGATAGGTGATGACGACGCCCCCGCGCGCGTACACGAGCCCCCGCGCCTCGTCGTAGCGCACGTACTCGGCGCGCACCTGGACCGGGATCTCTTCCTGGGCGTAGGCCCCCAGCAGGGGCGTGGCGAGCAGGGCCGCAACCAGCATCGCCAGGACTCGGACCCGGCCCGGCGCGAGACGCACGCCGATCACGGCCTGACCTTGAACACCGTGTCTACGGTTCCGAACGCCTCGAAGGTGTCTTCGCGCAGCGACACGACGACCTTTTCGGCCTCCAGCCACGACCCGTCGTCACGTTCCAGTCGCACCCGACGGCCCGTGAGAACGATCTTGCCGTTGAGATCGTCGTACTCGCCCCGATCACCGGTTGCGGATCGGCCGGCCTGGGTAACCCTGACGTTTCCAGTGGCGACGCTGTCGCGCGTGCTGATCGTGATGACGAGGCGTTCGGAGGTGAGCGTGGCGGGGCTTTCCAGCGCCTTTCTCTCCTCGTCGGTCCTGGGGGGATTGGCGAGCCTCTCGCGCACCAGCCACTGGCCGCTGACCTGGTCGAGCCGCACGCCCCCCACCAGCTCGATCTGATCCTTGGCTTCTGAGTAGACGGCCTTTTCCGCGCGTGCCTTCTTGTCGACCTGCTCGATGCGGACGTCGCCCTCGGCGGTGGCCTCGTTGGTCTTCTGCCACTCGAAGGTCATCAGCTTCTGGGCCGTGATCGTCGTGTCTTCCTTGGCCAGCGCCGCCAGCACTCTGTCGGTTTCCCGTCCCCGCGGGGGCGGTCCGCCCTTGCGGACGAGCCGGGCAGGGCCGGGCACGCGCGCCCGCTTGGCGGCGAGGTCCGCCCACAGCGAGGGGCCGGCCAGCGTCGATCCCTCGGTCACCAGCTCCACCTGCCCCTCGGCGAACGCCACCTGCTCACGGGAGCGGTACTTGAGGGTCTGCGAGCGCAGCGTGAGGTTCGGTTGGGTAACCACGACGCCTCCGGAGGCGTGGACGACCTGCGGGTCCGCCTCGTACTTGACTGTCGGCGCCGCGAGGGTCGTGTGTGGCTGAACGACCTTCGCGCCGCCCTCGGCCCAAGCGATGCGCGTGCGCTCGTGATAGACGAGCACCTGGCAGGTGATCGTCGTGTCGCCGATCTGAAGCGTCACGTTCCCCCGCGCCTCGAACACGCGATTTCTGGCGTCGTAGCGGATGCGGTCAGCGCGCAGCCGGCCCTGCTCGCCCTGCGGCGGCGCGATCGGCTGCTGTCCCAACGCCGGTGCGGCTAGCGCCAGCGCCGCGGCCACGGCCACCAGCCACCCACCGGAGAAATTCGACCAGCGTCCGTTCATGGCCTCGGCGTGGGCAGCGAGCGGATGTCCAGTGTGACGTCCACCCCGCCCTCCATCTCCACGGTCTGCTGCAGAATGAAAAAGCGCAGACTCTTCGCCTGCGCGCGGTTGTTGCCCAACTGGAAGGCCACGCCCCTCGGGAACGCCAGTACGGCTCGCTCGTTGATGTACACCATGTACGGGGCGCGCAGCCAGTCCCCGTCGGGGGAGGTGACTTCGACCCCGCCGGTGGCGACGAAGTTCTGGCTTTGACGGTTCAGCACGATGCGCTGTGCGCGGATGTAGAGGAACTCGCGCCCCTCGCGGAAGACCGTGGCGCGGTCGACGCCTTCGAAGGTCGCACGCTGCAGGTCGGCTGACACCTCGACCTGTCGGCTGCGCAGATCCACCTGGGGATCGCCGCGGTGCCGGATGACGATCCGCGCCTGCTCGGCCCGCAGCTGCACCGGAGGGGCCGGCGTGGGTTGTGCGGCCGGTTCCGTGGCCGACCGATACGCCCAGTACCAGCCGACTGCGAGCAAGCCGACCGCAGCAGCGACGACGGCAACGGCGGCCGATCGGGGCATCGTCACACCGCCGCGGGCTGCGTGCGCCGGGCCCCGACGCCGCGGGGCCTGCGCAGCGTCAGGATGCCCTCCGCGCGCAGACAGAGCAGCACGCCCGCCGCCAGAAAGACGAGGTTGGCCATCCAGGCCGCGAGGAACGGATGCAGCGCGCCGGCCCGCCCCCACGCGCGCGACGTCGACATGATCACGTAGTAGACGAAGATGAGCACGATCGCGGCGGCGACGCCGGTGAACCGGCCCCCGCGCGTGGCCTGCAGGGCCAGCGGCGCGGCGAAGAACGCGAAGATCAAGGCCGCCATCGGCGCGGCGAACTTGAAGTAGTAGTCGACCGCGATGGGCTGCGTGTCAACCCCGCTGTGCCGCAGCTGCGCCATGTGCGTCTGCAGTTCCGCCGCCGACATCTGGTCGGGCGTCTTCTGCTGCAGGAAGAACCCCTGTTCGTCGGGATCCACCCGGATGTCGAATCGCCGAAAGCCGGCCTCGTAGTTCGTGTACCCATCGGCGTCAAAGCTGCGCACCACTCCGTCCTCCAGGTGCCAGAACCCGTCGCCGTACGTCGCGCGCCTGGCGGTGATCAGACGCGGGAAGTCCCCTCCGAGTTCGTAGACCATGACGCCCAGCAGCACCCGGTTCGTATAGTCCACCTCCCGGATATAGAAGTAGCGGTCATTCGGCCCTCGGAAGAAGACGTTCTGCTTGATGTTCGGGAACACTTCCCGAAAGACCGTCTCGCGGATCAGGCGGTCGGCCTGCTGGTTCGCCCACGGGGTGAGGTACTCGTTGACCCCAAACGACATCATGGTCACGCCGAACGCGAACACAAGGATCGGTGCGAAGATGCGGGTCAGCGACAGCCCGGCCATGCGCAGCGCGGTGATCTCGCTGTCCTTGGCCAGCCGCCCGACGCCCAGCAGCGACGCGAACAGCATCGACACCGGGAAGGTCAGGACGAGGATGTGCGGCATCTTGTAGAACAGCAGCCGCAGCAGGTTGCCCAGCCCCACCTGGCCGCGCGCGAGGTAGTCGGCCAGCACGTACAGGATGTCCCCGATCAGGATGACGATGAAGCCCGACACGCCCATGAGGAACGGGGGGACGAGCTCGCGGACCATGTAGCGGTCGAGCAGCCGGATCATGATGCCGCAGCCGGTGATCGGGGACGCACAGTTTTCGACCCGAGGCCCAGGATCGATTCTCGATCCGTGACCCCTCCCACGCTCATCGCCGCCGGTTGCTCCACTGTGCCCGAAGCTGGTCGACGTTGGCGCTGGCGAGCGCGTTCTGGACGAACCGTGCCAGGTTGACCTCGCCGCGTTCCAGCGCCACCAGCTGCTCGGCGAAGTGGCGCACGAGGATCAGTCCCTGGGCGAAGGCCGTGTCCAGGTACTGCGTGCGCTCTTCGGGGTTGCCCAGCATCAGGCGGGCTTCGACGGCGTGCACCAGGCTCTCCAGCGCCACGCGATCCCACGTACCCCACCCGCGCGCTTCGGCCTGTTCCCTCACCAGCGCGAACAGGTCCCGGGAGCGCTCCAGCAGGTCCCCGTAGCTCGCCAGCACCGGCCGCACGACGGCACGGACGAACGAGCGGACGACAGCCCGCGTGTTCGGCCCCGCCGCCGGGCCGGCGACGACGTAGATCGTTCCGTTCAGCGCCACGTCCTCGACGGAGTCGCGCGGGGCCAGCAGGTTGGGGATCACCACGAACTTCTGGAACGGCAGCGCGTTCAACCGCAAGAACGTCGCCGCCTGACGGAGGCGGTCCTCCACGGCGTTGCGGTACTGCGCGGCCTGCGCCGCATGCTCCTGCTGTGCCCGCTGCCACAGCTCCTTCCCGTTCGCCGCCTCGTACAGCTCGCGCACCAGGACGTCGAATCCCCTCAGGTCGGCCGCGGGGCTGGCCTGCGGTGCCGGTGTCGCGCGCGGGGCCGGTGTGGCTCGGGCCGTCGGGGTCGGTGAGGGCACGGGGCTGGCCGTCTGAGCGGCCGGCGCGGCGCCATTGCCCTCGCGCAGGTCCGGGCTCAGGCGCAGCGCGTACTCCGTCAGCCGGAAGTTCGTCACCTGTCGGTCCGCCAGGAACTCCCGCACCTTGCGCACCGCCTCCGGCGCGGTCCGGCCGACGCTGTCGCGCAGCTGCCGTTGCTCTTCGGGCATGCCCTGCAGCATCCGTTCAGGGGACGCCGCCACCCAGGCCACGAAGACCGCGTACAGGCGCACGTCGGCGGCCGTTTCGAAGCGGTTGGCCAGCAGGTTCTCGATCACTGCGGCGGTCTGGACCACCGACCCGGTGCGGAACCGCAGGACGAAAGGCTGGCTCATCACGTTGTTGGCGCGGTCGCGACCCAGGATGTGGACCTCGTAGTTCGTGTTCGGCCGCATGTCCGAGGGGATGACCGTCAGCGTGCGGTCGCCGTTCGACCAGGTGGGGTCACCCCACGTCAGCGTCGGGGTGGCCCGCAGCGAGACCGAACCCGCCGACATCGGCTCGCTGAACGTGATCGCGATGCGCGCGTCGCTGACGTTCTCGGCGCCGTTGGCGGGCTCGGTCGCGGTGACCGTCGGCGGCGTCGTGTCCGTCGCCGGTGTGCGCACCAGGTTGGACTCCGCGCACCCCGCCAGCAGCGCGGTCACGACCAACAGGGGCAGAAAGCGGCTCACGGCGGCTGCCTCCTAGGGGATCTCCACGGTGGCCGTCAACTCCACGATATCGTAGTCCGCCGGCGCCCGGCCCCGCGGCTGCTCCCAGCGCCGGAACAGATCACGCGTAAGGTCGAACGTCACGAATCCGAAAGGATCGTCCGGGCCCCGGCCCAAAGCGTCGTAGGGCCGGTTGGTCGGGTCGGTGGTGACGGCGTTGATCTTGATCTGCTCAAGCGTCCCCCCGCCCGGCGGGGCCAGGAGGTTCAGCGGCAGCTCCACCCGGATCGTCTTCTGGTCGGGCCCGACCGCCGCCCGCGTGTAGGGCTGGGGGGGCAGGGTGGTTCGGAACAGGAACGGCGGCTGGTCGATCGTGCGGATGGCCGCGAAGAAGAACCGGCCCCGCTGGAACAGGACGTAGTGTGTCCACCCGCGTCCGGTCGGCTCCGGTCCGACGAGCAGGCCCGGCTGGGTACTGAACGCGATGTAGTAGTTGCCGGCGTCCGGCCCCTGCTGGATCGTCCCCGCCACCGCCAGGCCCACGACGAAGACGCGCGACGGCTGTGCCACAGCGGAACCGACCGCCACGGCCAGAAGTATGATGCAGAGGAAAAAGCAGGTCGACCGCATGCGCCCCGAAAACGCCGCCCGCCGCGTCATTCTACCAAACGAACGCGACCGCCGCTTTGATGGTTCCGCCTGCGTGCCGGGACCGGTCTCAGCCAGTATCCGGGTTGGCCCGATACAATGGTGGCGTGAGGGCCGTCGTGACCGGTGCCACCGGATTCATCGGGGGGGGCGCCTTGCGTCCGTGCTGCGGGAGCGGGGCTGGGACGTCCGGGCGGTGGTGCAGCCGGGGCGGGACCCCACGCGCCTGGTGGCTCTGGGCGCCGAACCCGTCGTCGCCACCCTCGACGACCGACAGGCCCTGTCTGAGGCGTGCCGGGACTGCGACCTGGTCTTCCACGTCGCCGCGGCGCTGGGCCCCGATGGGTCGCCCCCAGAGATGTTCCGCGTGAACGTCGAGGGCGCCGGACACGTGCTGGAGGCCGCGGTGGACGCGGGGGTGCGGCGGTTCGTGTACACGAGTTCGGTGGCCGTCTACGGAGAGCAGGCACCCGAGGGGGCTGACGAGGACACGCCCCAGCGCCCCAGCGGACCGTACGGGGAGTCCAAAGCGGCCGCCGAGTCTTTGTGCTTCGACCGTTCCGCCCGCACCGGGATCTAGGTCGTCGTGCTGCGCCCCTGCTTCGTCTACGGCCCGGGCGACAGACACTTCACGCCGACCGCCGCGTCGATCCTCCGCGGCAGCTGGTTTCCGCTAGTCGACGGAGGGCGCGCGCCGTTGGATGTCGTCCACGTCGACGACGTCGCCCACGCCCACCTGCTGGCCGCGACCGTGCCCCATGCAGCCGGCCGCACCTACAACGTCACCGACGGGGCGCGTCGGTCGATGCGCGACCTGGTGGAGATTGGGGCGCGCGCCATGGGCGTGGCGGTGCGGACGATCCCGATTCCGTATTGGTCGTGCGAACTCGCGGCGGCTTTGCGTGTGATCGCGAGGCTGCTGCGCACGCCGGGTCGCGATCTGCTGACCGGGGACAACCTGCGCGCGGTGGCCGCCCCCCCACCACTTCAGCATCGCGCGCCCGCGCCGAACTCGGATACGAACCTGCCCACCCAGCCCAAGAAGTGCTGCCGGAGGTGCTGCGCCCGCACGTCGCGCCGCGCTTCCCAGACGGCTGAAGTGCGGCTCGCCCAAGACGAGGGGAGCCATCGACGGGCGGCGCGTTCGGCTGGCTGGGGGGCCAGGATTCGAACCTGGGTTCCCGGATCCAAAGTCCGGTGTCCTACCGCTGGACGACCCCCCAGCACAAGGGGATTGTACTAGAGCTGGGCGCTGCGATCCGAGCCGCTCAGGCCAGTGCGATCGCCTCGATCTCGACCGCGGCGTCGCGGGGCAACCGGCCGACCTGCACCGTGGCCCGCGCCGGGCGCGCGTCGCGGAAGAACGTCGTGTACTCCTCGTTCATCGCGCCGAAGTCGTTGAGGTCGGTGAGGTAGACGGTCGTCTTGACGACCTTGTCCAGCGAAGAGCCGGCCGCCTCGAGAATGGCCTGCACGTTCTGCAGCGCCCTGCGCGTCTGCAGCCGGACATCTCCGACGATCAGTTGGCCGGTGCCCGGGTCGAGCGCCACCTGCCCGGACACGAACACGAACCCGCCGGCCCGGATCGCCTGCGAGTAGGGACCGATCGCCTGCGGGGCATCGTCGGTGTAGACGATCTCCTTGTCTGCGGGGACCACGTTCCTCACCTCCGGTCGTGGTGTGGCGTCATCCGCTAGGGTACAACCAGAGCGCAGTCCGCAGACCCTCGCGCCTCTCAGCGGCCGGATGCGGGGCCCGTCACAGCGTCCCGCCGACCGCAAGGAGGAGCTGGATGCGAGCGAGGTTCTGACCGAAGCGTGCCTGGGCCAGGCCGAGCTCGGCCTGCGCGGCCGCCGCCTGCGCCGACGTGAGTTCCAGCGAGGTCCCTACACCCGCGTCGAAGCGCACGCGCGCGATGCGCGAGGCTTCCTGCGCCTGGTCTGCGGCCTTCTGTGCGGCGACCAGCTCGGCGGCCGACTGCTCCAGCGCGAACCACGCCTGGCGGACCTCCAGTTCGATGCGCTGGCGGATGTGCGCCTCGACGACCTTCAGCTGTTCCAGACGGAGTTCCGCCTCGCGGATGCGCTCGCGCGTGATCCCGCCGTCGTACAGCGAAAGCGTCACCGCGATCGTCACGGACCACAGCCCGCTGAGGCTGCCACCGCCGGTGACGTCGTAGTTCACGCCCAGCACGACGCTGGGACGCCCCCCGCTGGCCGCCAGTTCGATGCTCGCCTGCGCGGCGTCCATCCTCGCCCGCACCTCCGCGAGTTCGGGGCGTTCGCGCAGCCCGCGCGCGATCGCATCCGCCATCGTCCCCGCGACCGGGCGCGGCTCGAGGCTGTCCGTCAGGTGGAGTGGGGCATCCAAGGGAAGTCCCACGAGCGCGTTGAGGCTCACGTGCGTGCTGCGAACCTGCGAGGTGGCACGCGCGACGGCCTGCTGCGCGTTGGCCACCGCCACCTCCGCCTGAAGGACGTCGAAGGCCGGCGCCACCCCGGCCCGCAGGCGCGCCTGCGCCACCCGCAGGTTCTCGTCGGCCTGTTCTGCGGCATGCCGCGCCGCGGTCAGGCTCTCCTGCGCCAGCAGCGCCTGCAGATACGCCTGCTGCACCGAGAAGACCACCTGCTGTCTGGTCCGCTCCAGCACCGCGCGCGCGCCCCGCAGGTTCGCCTCGGCGAGGGCGATCTGCGCCTCCGCCCGCCCGCCGCTGTACAGCGGGTACTGGGCGGCCAGCCGGAGCGCCAGCAGGTTGGGATCGGGAGGGGCCAGGGTGACGGTGATCACAGGAGGCGTGGGGCCGAAGGGGTTGGGGAAGGTGAGCGTCTGGCCCGGCTGCTCCTGCGTCCGCGTGTACGAAGCCGACAGCGAGATCTGCGGGTTCTTGGCCGCGCGCGCCTGGGCCAGCTGGACTTCCGCGACCGCGACGTCGAACGCCGCGGCGCGTAGCGTCAGGTTGGCGCGCAGCGCCGCCGCCGCCGCGTCAGCGAACGACAGCCTTCGCGGCGCGGGCTGGGAAGCGACGGCGGGAACCACCGACCCTCCGATCAGCACACCGACCAAAAACGCGACACACAGCCGCATCTGGGCAACCCTCCTCTGGAAGTTCAGGGGGCCGGAACCCACAAGATCGTACCGCACGCCGGTCGCGACCCGACGATCGATCCTGCGCAGGCGACAGAAAACCCCGGCCCTCAGGGGATTTGCGACACGGCGTCGCTTAGCCGAACGACCGGCGTGCCTCGTTCGTCGGCGCCGTCGAAGACCAACAGGGCGAAGAGGTCGTCGACGAGCTTCTGCCGTGGCTCGCCGGACACGATGAACGTCCCCACGCCGACGACTTCGGCCCGGAACTCGCGCATCAGGTCGTACATGCCGCGCACCGTGCCCCCGCCTCGCACGAAGTCGTCGACGAACAGTACCCGCTGTCCCTCCCGGACGGCCCGAAGCGGCAGGGTCATCTGCTGCACCAGGCGCGACGACCCGGAGATGTAGTTCACCGTCACCGCCGGCCCCTCGGTCACGCGACCGGCGCGGCGGATCGTCACCAACGGCACGTTGAACGCGCGGGCGGTCATCAACGCGATCGGGATGCCCTTGACCTCCATCGCCAGCACCGCGTCCGGCCGGCGGTCGGCGAAGTACGTCGCGAAGGCCTCACCGATCCGCTCCACGATCGACGGGGTGGACAGCAGATCCGTGGTGTACAGGAATCCGCCGGGCAGCAGGCGGCTGGGGGCCCGCAGCCGTGCAGCCAGGTCCTCGGCGACGGCGCGGATCCGCCGCGGGTCCCGCCGCGGCACGAACCGGACACCACCCGCCGCGCCCGGCAGCGTCTCGATGTGCCCCAGGCCGAAGCGGTCGAACGCCCGGCGCAGACTGGCGACGTCCTCGCTCACCGTCGACTTCGCGGTGCCCAGCAGTTGTGCGAAGGCGCTGAGAGGGTGGACACGATAGGGCGCCGAACGCAACGCGTCGGCGATGGCGATCATCCGCTCGCCCCTGCGCAGACGCCCCGTCCGAGCAACAGAGGACCTCATCCTAGCCATCCCCTATCCCCTGCCACCTGCTGCGAGGACGCTCTCTGCCACCGCCAGGTTGTCCGGCTTTCCGACGTCGACGTCGAGTGCGATCTCGGGGTAAGCGCAGACCACCGCGTGGCCGCGCAACCCGGTCAGCTCGTGCAGCCGTCGTTCGACGTCGGCGACGCTCAGCTGGCCCATCGCATACTTCATCACGTACTTCGCGCCGAACAGGCTCGCCAGTTTGGCCGGGTTCTTGCGGGCCTCGATCGCCTGCTCGATCAGCGGACGGATCCGCGTCACCGCCGAGGGCCGCACGACAATGAGGCTGCCCCCGGTGAAGCTGCCCTCCCGCACGCGGACGAACGTCTTCCGCGCGCCGGGGAACTTCGACTCCACTTCCTCCCGCCGCACGATCCCATAGCCGAAGTCGCCGCCGCGGTCGAGGGCGGCGGCGACGAACGCGGAGACGGCCGCGGGGGTCAGCAGCGGCAGGTCGCCGCCGCACAACAGGATCCACTCCGCCTCCGGAAACGCTGCCAGGCCCTCGACCACGTTGTGGATGAGCTCTCCGCGCTCGGGGATCCACCGGTCGCACAGGGAGGCGACCGCGTCCGGGAGCGGCGCCGGCGCCACCAGCCCGATGCGTCGGACTTCAGGTGCCGCGCGCAGCGCGCGCAGCACCCACTCCACCATGGGACGGCTGCCCACCGGCAGGAACGCCTTGTTGGCTACCCCCTCCGGCAGCGCATCTTCGCGACCGCCGCCGGCCATCACCACGGCGTCGAGGGCGCTAAGCGCCCGTTCGTCCTGTGCTTGGGGCTGCGGCATCTGGAAGCTCATCGCTCCAGCTCGGCGAACGTCCGCGTCACGACGACGTCGCCGTCGAAGTCTTGCCCGATCTCTGCGGCCGCCCTGCGGGCGTCGCCCTCGCGGGCGAACAGACCGAAGACGACCGGTCCGGTGCCCGTGAGCGAGGCACCCAGGGCGCCTGAGGCCAGCAGGCGCGACTTCGCCTCCGCGACCTGCGGATACCGGGAGCTGACCAGCGGCTCGAAGACGTTGCCGAGGTGCGCGGCGACCTGCGCGACGTCCTCCCTGCGCAGCGCGGCGATCAGCGCCTGCGTGTCGGGCCGCCGCTGGATGCCGGCCAGGTCGAGTTCCCGGTATGCCCACGCCGTCGAGATCTCGAAACTCGGACAGGCCAGTACGACCCATGTGGTCGGCAGGGTGTGCAGGAACTGAAGCCTCTCCCCGCGCCCGGTAGCCAGCGCGGCGCCGCCGACCAAAAAGAACGGCACGTCGGATCCGATCTGGCCGGCCAGCGACAGCAGCTCCCGGTTGTCCAGTCGCAGCTTCCACATGTGCGCCAGGCCGAGCAGCGTGACGGCCGCGTCCGAAGACCCGCCGCCCAGGCCGGAAGCCGGCGGGATCCGCTTTTGGATCTCGATCTGGATGTCGCGGTCAACGCCGTAGGTCTCGCGGAGGAGTTGGGCAGTGCGGAAGACGAGGTTCTGCACGTCCGTCGGCACGGCGCGGTGGTCGCACAGCACGGTGATCCCGCGGTCGGCTTCTCGCAGGATGACGGTGTCGTGCAGTTCCAGCGTGTGCAGCACCGTCTCGATGTCGTGGTATCCGTCGTCGCGCCTGCCCAGCACGTCCAGCGTGAGATTGACCTTCGCGTAGGCGTTGAGCCGCAGCTCCTTCAAGGCGACCACCCCCTTCGGTCAAGACAGCACGACCCCGACTCCCACCCCAGCCGACCGCCGCCCCCCTTCCGGGAGCGGGTGGGGGCGAGGGTACCAAAGACGACGGCTTCCCGCGCAGTTGGAGCGTCGGGAAGCCGTCGATCGTAGACCTGCCGCGCGGTGCGCGGCGGTTCGGCGTCCAAAGCCGCTGTCCTCCTCGCGATCCCCCCGAGCAGGACTTGGACGGGTACGCCGCCGATTCCTACCGAACGGTTGGTCGCGGCCGGACCTGGCGCCCCGGGGGTGCTTTCGCTATGCTTACAAGTTGCGGCCCTGCGCCGCACGGAGGCACCACAGGTGACCGTACCCCCAGAAGACGCACCCAGACCCACCCCGCCACCCACGCCGCGCTGGACACGCGCGGCATCTTGGGCGGTGCGCGCGGCGTTCGCCGTCTTCGCCGGCTTCCTCGTCGGAGCCCTCGGCGCCGCGCTGGTGGGGATGGCCCACAATCCCGAAGACGCAGTGCTCGGCCGGCAGGCTGCCGGGCGCATCGCCTTCCCGCTGAGGCTGGCTGACCGCGTGAACGTGCTGATCATGGGCGTCGACGTCACGCTGGACAACCGCCGTCAGCCCACGGGGCTGGCCCGCGCCGACACGCTGATCCTGGCGACGTTCGACCCCCACACCCAACGGGTCGCGTTCCTGTCGATCCCACGCGACACGCGCGCCCACATCCCCGGGCGGGGCGGCTGGTGGAAGATCAACGCCGCGTACGCCTTCGGCGGGCCGGCGCTGACGATCCGAACCGTGGAGAACCTGCTGGACGTACCGATCCACTACTACGTGAAGCTCGGGCCGCAGTCGTTCGCCAAGCTGATCGACGCCGTCGGCGGCGTGTGGGTCGACGTCGAGCAGGACATGAAGTACCAGGACTGGTGGGGCGACCTCTACATCGACCTCAAGCGCGGCCGCCAGCTGCTGGCGGGTCAGCAGGCGATGGGTTACGTGCGCTTCCGGCACGACGCGCTGGGCGACATCGGGCGCACCGAACGCCAGCAGAAGGTCATCCAGGCGCTGTTCGCGCGGCTGAAGGAGCCCGAGGTGCTGCTGCGGGCTCCGCAGATCCTGCGGGCGGCGGCCGAGAACACCGAGACGAACCTCCGGCCCCACGACATGGCGACACTGGGGTGGTTCCTCAAGCGTTTGGGCGGCGACCGCATCGCGATGGCGACGCTGCCGGGCCGCTTCGCCCCGCTGTTCTGGGAGCCCGACTGGGCCAGGGCCCGCCCGCTCGTGCTTGACATGTTCTACGGGCTGGACGCCGAAACCGTGGGCGGGGCGACGGTCGAGGTCCTCAACGGGAGCGGCGTCCCCGGGTTGGCCCGCGAAGTGGCAGCCCGGCTCAGCGAGGTCGGATTCCGCGTCGTGCGCGTGGACACCGCACCCGAACTCCAGGACCAGACCGCCGTGATCGCCAACGACGGTCGCGCGCAACTCGCCCGGGCGGTGCGCGAGATGATCGGCGTGGGCGCCATCGCCACGCGCCCGCGCCCCCATGCGCAAGCCAGCCTCACCGTCGTCGTGGCACGCGACTACGCCAACCGGCGGACCGCGCGCCTGGGCGGCCCGTAGCGTCCTTTTATCGCTTCAGGCGCGGGCCCTGGTCCTCGTGGATGAGGATCCACGCCACGACTTCACCGATCTCGAACGTATCGCGGGGCTGCCAGGTCCGCGGATCGACGAAGCGGCGGTCGAACCAGGAGGACCCCGAGGCGTCGGCCGCGCTCTCGCGCGCCGCCTCGTCGCGGATCGTGCCCAGCCACCTCTGCCACCGCGCCATGTGACGCGGGGTGAGATCGATCCATCCGTCGTCGGCGGTCTGAGCCTTCAGTTGCGGGCCGCGCAACATCCGGTCTCCGTCGGGCAGCAGCACGGCCAACCCGATCGACAGGATCCGGCGGCGCATGTCGGCATCTTCGCGGACGTGTTGCCACAGCCGCGCCGACAGCGCCTCCGGCCCCGCGGCCAGGATCGAGTCGATCGTCTCGCAGCAACGGCGCAGCAGGTACGCCTCGTACAGCAGCTTGGAGACCCGCGGCGGTCCGAGCAGCTCGAACGCGACGCTGTCCGTGCCGTGCTCGCGCTCCAGCGCGCGCAGCCGATCGATGGCCCTCTGCCGCAACACGCCGGCACGGTACGTCGGCCCCATCGTAGACGCGTCGAGCGCGGCGATCACGTCCAGGCCTGTGTTGCCGCCCCGGATCTCCTCCACGACCGCCGCCGCGATCTCCTCCGGCGTCACGTACTCCATCTGCCGCAGCGCCGTGAGCGTCTCGAACTCACCGGCGGAGAACAGCCCGTTCTCGCCGGTGTCGATGAACACCGACTCCAGAACGCCCCCGACGGCGACGCCGAACTCGCCCCGATCCGCCACGGCGTCGGCGACCGGCACGGCCCTGTCGGGCGGGCAGTCGACCAGCGGGATCGGTTGCCCGGCGCGGCGGATGGGGCCGTAGCCGATGGCCTTCCAAGCGATCGCCGCTGTCGGCTTGATCTCCTTGACCATCGGTGCCCCGGGCGTCCGCGCCATCAAGAACAGCAGCAGCGTGTGCGCGCCGGCAACCGCCGATTTCGACAGCAGCTTGCGCGAGGGCCGTTCCTCGCCGTGGGTATAGGGGATGTTCAACCCCATGCCGCCGGTGCCGCTGGTGCCCACCTTCACGTAGGCGCGCACGCCGCCGTAGCCGCCTGCCGGATCGGGTTTGCTCGCCTCGTGCAGGATCTGGATGTGGCGGACCAGATGGGGGATGTCCAGCTTGCACAGGTGCTGCTCGAGCCCGCGCCGCAGCGCCTCCGCCGAGCCGCTGTGTTCGAGCTGGCGCAGTTCGCGCGCGCTCTGGTAGATGTCGCGGTAGGCGAAGGCGGTCGCGGTGTTGATGCAGTCGACGACGATGTCGGGGCGGTGGCGGGCGAGCATGCGAACGAGCGTGGATGCCTGGAGGATCTGTTGCTTGCGGGGACCGGTCATCTCCTCAAAGAGGTCGTGCAGGAGCAGCTCGCGCGCACGGTCGTCGTCGAGGATGCGGTCCCACGACCAGTCCTTGAACTCCCAGCGCACGAAGACGTTCCCCCAGTCCGGCTCGAGCGCCGTCGGCGCGGATGGGAACTCCTCGCGCAGCTGCGCGACCGCCTCACGGGCGGAAGCCTCGTCGACCGAGGCGACGACGAGTGCCGAGGGCGCCTGCTCAAGGAGCGCGCGGCACACGGCGCGGCCCACCAACCCGGCCCCGCCCAGAACCAGCACGCGCCTTCCGGTGATCTCCACGGGATCCGTCCGCGGCTGTGACGTCGGTCGTCAGACACAACATCGCGGCGGGTTTCCGCCGCGCCCTGGATGGTTTCTGCAATCCCGCAATCGAATCCTTGCCGGCACCCCAAACCGGACATCGGACCCCGTGTCGGCGAGCGCAACACACCTACTCTCCCGTGCAGGTGTCCCGTATGCGCGCGATCGCATCCGCGACAGCCACGAACTCCGCCAGCCCAACGGCCTCGCCGCGTCGGCGCAGGTCGATGCCGGCCTGCCGGGCGGCCCGCTCGAGCTGTTCTGCCGGCGCGAGCTGCCTCCAGGCGTTGCGCAGCTGCTTGCGGCGCTGGGCGAAGGCGGCGCGCATCAGGGTGCGCAGAAGCACAGGGTCTGCGACTGCGGGCGGGGTGCGCGGGCGCAGCACGACGACGGCCGACTCGACTCGAGGAGGGGGGACGAACGCGCCGGGCGGGATGCGCCCTGCGATCCGTGCGTGCGCGCGGTAGGCCACCAGCAGCGTCAGCAGCCCGTAGGCCCGGGTACCCGGTTCGGCGACGATGCGCTCGGCGACCTCCCGCTGAACCGTCAGGACCAGGCGCTCCAGTTCCGAGACCTCGTCCAGCATGCGCACGATCAGCGTCGAGGCGATCTGGTAGGGGAGGTTGCTGACGACCTTGCGTGCGAAGCCCTGGGGGAACTGAGCGGCCAGATCGAGGGTCATCGCATCTGTGGCGACCACGCGCACGTTGGGGTGGCCTGCGACGGCCTCGCGCAGCGCCGGCAGCAACGCCGGATCCACCTCGACGGCGGTCACCGCACCGGCGCGCTCGGCCAGGCGCACCGTGAGCGTGCCGATCCCGGCGCCCACCTCCAACACCGCGTCGCGCTCGGACAGGTCTGCCAGACCCACGATGCGGTCCAGATGCGTCGGGTCGGCCAAAAAGTGCTGGCCCAGCCCCTTCTTCGGGCGCAGGCCGTGACGGCGGAGGACCTGGAGGATCCTGGAGCGCTCCCCGGGCTCGGTCGCGCGGCTGGGCGGCGTCGTGGGGTCCACGTCTGGGCGGGACACGCGGCGTCTGCGCGGCGCCATCCGACCTGCGCGCGGCCGGCGCCTATCGCGGCATCGGCACCAGGGCGCCGCCCGAGACGCCCAGGATCTCGCCGGTGATGTGACGCGACGCGTCAGAGGCCAAGAACAGGACTGCCTGCGCGACGTCCTCCGGTTCGGCAATCCGCCGCAGCGGGATCCCGGCGACGATCCGGGCGCCGCGCTCGGCGAGCGCCGTCCGGGTCATCGGCGTCCGGACCCACCCGGGCGCGACGACGTTTACGCGCGTGCGCGGGGCGAGCTCTTCGGCCAGCGACAGCGCCAGCGCGTGCAGTCCGCCCTTGCTCGCGGCGTAGTGCGCATGCCCGGCTTCTCCCCTCTGCCCGGCGGTCGAACCCACCAGCACGATGCTGCTGCGCTCGCCCAGGTGCGGCAGCGATTCACGGATCAAAAAAATCGCGCTGAACAGGTTGATCCGGAACATCCGCTCGAGCTGGTCCGCGCCGATGGTCGCCACCGGCGCCGCCTCCCAGATGCCGGCGCTGCACACCAGGACGTCGAGTCCACCTAGGGCCGCAGCGGCGGCGTCGGCGACGATGATGCATCCTTCCTCACCGGAAAGGTCGCCCCGCACGGGGAGGCCGCGGTCCGGAAAGGACGCCGCGAGTTCGGCCACCGAGCCGGTGTGGTGGTGCAGCGCGACTCGGCTGCCCTGCAGCAGGAACGCCCGTGCGCAGGCGGCCCCGATGCCGCTGCTGGCCCCGGTCACCAGGACGCGCCGGTCCCGCAGATCGCGGTAGACCGCACTTTGCATCGGGGTCTGTTTCCACCGACCTTCGGTCAGACCCTCCGGAAATCGGAGTCAGGGGTCGGTCCTCAGGGACCGAGGATGTAGATGCGCACCCGCCGCCGACCCCACTGGTAGGCTTCCCGCGGGGTGTCGAAACACAGGTCGACGCGCCGTCCGCGGATGGCGCCGCCGGTGTCGGCGGCGATGGCGGTCCCATAGCCCTCCACGTAGACGATCGTGCCGAGGGGGATGACGCGGGGGTCGACGGCGATGACGCCCCGCTGGGCCCGCATGCCGGTAGCAGTCGTGCCGTCGACGCCGCGGCCGTGGAAGGGTGCGTAGCCCGTGGCCTCGACGACCATCGTCGGGCGCCGGGCGAGTTCGCCGCGGGACGGGACGTAGCCGCGGCCAAGGTGGACGATCCGCGGCCTGGACGGCCGCAGCACCCTCCGGTCGATGCGGACGCGGTCCACGGGCTGACCGTCCGCGAACCGCACGCGGTAGACGAGTTCGACCAGACCCGGGCTGCCCGCGGACCCGACCCGGTACCGTGCCGGGAACACCGAGGGGTTCAGTCGCTGGACCGTCGGAGGCGGGACGGTCTGCCGTTCGGTCACGATCCGTTCGCGGATGCGGATCACCCGCACCCGATCACCGGGCTCCACCTCGTCGTCCAGGCCCGGGAAGACCTTGTCCCGGGGCCCCACCTCGATGCCCAGGCGGCCGAGAATCTCGCGCGGCGTGCGGGCCGGTGTGTGGATCTCGGTCTCCCGGCCGTCGGCGATCAGCCTCACGGGGATGGCGCGGCGGATCTCGATGCGCAGTCCCTGGGTGATCTCGGTGTCCAGAGGAGGACTGATCTCGTCGAACGGAGCCAGCAGGATGCCCCGCTCCACGAGCAGCGCCCGCACGGTGAGACTCTTGGTGATCAGCGACTCCGCCCGCCCATCGTCCACCAGCTCGACCTGATGTCCCTCTTCGGCCTGTACGCGCGGGGCGCCCAGCACACCCACGAGCAGTGCGACGACCGCCAAGACGATCCAGCGGGCGCCGCACGCGCGCACCATCACCATGCGGCTCCTCCCTCGTGGTGGTGTGGACGGGGGCGCGGAGGTAGGCTGCGATCCGTCCTATTTACGTGTCCAACGGCGGAAATGCTAACAGATAAAGCGACATCAATGCAAGGCCGGCTCGGTTTCCCGAAGCGGTGTGCTGGAGACGGTCAGCGCCCAGAGACGTCTGGGGGCAGCGGCTGGACGAGTTCGATCAGTGCGCCGGCGGTGTCCTTGGGGTGCAGGAAGGCCACCAGCGTCGAGTGCGATCCGGGGCGGGGGGCTTTTCCGACGGTACGCAGCCCGCTTCGGGCGGCGCGCTCCAACGCTCGGTGGATGTCGGGGACCTGCAACGCGATGTGGTGAACCCCTTCCCCGCGCGTCTGGAGGAACCGCGCGACCGGCCCGTCGGGCGAGGTGGGTTCCAGGAGTTCGATCGCGCCGGCGGCCAGCGGGAGGAACGCGACGCGCACCCCTTCGGAGGGCACTTCCTCGATCCACGCGGCGGCCAGGCCGAGTCCGCCGTAGCGCCGCAGAGCGTCGTCCAGGCTGCGGACCGCGATCCCGATGTGGTGGAAAGACAGAGTCACCGCACCACCGCCGATGTATCCGCCGACAGGATCTCGTCGACGGCTTCGTCGGGGCTCATCTCGCCCGCGGCGACCCTGCCCGCCAGTTCGTCCAGACGTCCGGCGAGCCTGGCGAGCACCTCCTCGCGCAGTCGGGCTTCCAGAAGTCTGAGGACCTCGGCTCTGCCGCGGCGCAGGCGGCGCTGCCGCAGCCCGCCTTCGGCCTCCAGGTGCGCGCGGTGGCGCGCGAGCGCCTGCGCGAGGTCGGAGATCCCCTCGCCGGCGGTGGCGACGGTCTTCACCACGGGTGGTTCCCAACCGCGTGAAGGCAATAGGCGCACCATCGAACGGATCTCGGTGACCGCGCGGTCGGCGTCGGCTCGGTCGGCCTTGTTGACCACGAAGACGTCGGCGATCTCCATGATTCCGGCCTTGAGGGCCTGCACCGCGTCCCCCAGCCCGGGGACCGTCACGACGACGACGCTGTCGGCGGCCTCGACCACGTCCACCTCGGCCTGACCGGCACCGACGGTCTCCACGAACACAATGTCGAAGCCCATCGCATCCAGCACGCGGACGGCGTCGGCGGTCGCGCGGCTCAACCCCCCCAAGCTCCCGCGGGTCGCCATGGAGCGTACGAAGACCCCGGGGTCCTGGCTGTGGTCGGTCATCCGGATCCGGTCGCCGAGGATCGCCCCTCCGGTGAACGGGCTGGTGGGGTCCACGGCCACGATGCCCACGGTGCGGCCCTGCCGGCGCAGGTGTCGCGTGAGAGCGTCCACCAAAGTCGACTTGCCCGACCCCGGCGGCCCGGTGACCCCGACCACGTACGCCCGGCCGGTGTGAGGGTGCAGGCGGCGCAGCGCCTCGCGCGCGCCATCCGATCCGTTCTCGACCATCGTGATCAGGCGCGCCGCGGCCTGGTGGTCTCCGCGAAGGACGGCTTCGACGAGGGCGTCGAGGTTGTCGGCCGGCATGCGGGCTCCCTCACACCACCAGCGGCGTACGGTACACGCCGAAGACTTCCCGGAGCACATCGCAGATCTCGCCCACCGTCGCGTAGGCGCGCACGCACCGGTACACGTGCGGCATCAGGTTGTCCCCGCCCTGCGCGGCGCGCCGCAGAGCGTCGAGGGCAGCGGATACCTCCGCGCCGTCGCGGGAAGCCCGGACCCTCGCGAGCCGGGCTCGCTGGTGGTCGAGGACGGCCGGGTCGACCCTGAGGATCTCCGACGGTGCGTGGTCGGCGTCCGAGACGAACCGGTTCACGCCGACGATCACCCGCTCGCCGGTCTCCACCTTGATCTGCTCGCGGTAGGCGGCGTCGGCGATTTCGCGCTGCACGTACCCGCTCTCGATCGCCTTCAGCATGCCACCCATCGCGTCGATCCGTTCCAGATAGGCCATGGCCTCCTGCTCGATGCGGTCGGTCAGCCACTCGACGTAGTACGCCCCTCCCAGCGGGTCCACCACGTCGCCCGCACCGGTCTCGTAGGCGATCACCTGCTGGGTCCGCAGCGCCAGCAACGCCGCCTCCTCGGTGGGCAGGGCGAGCGCCTCGTCCTTGGCGTTGGTGTGCAGGGACTGCGTCCCCCCCAGCACCGCCGAAAGGGCCTGCAGGGCGACGCGCACGACGTTGTTGTCCACCTGCTGCGCGGTCAGAGCCACCCCGGCGGTCTGTGTGTGGAAGCGGAGCATTTGGGAGCGGGGATCGCGCGCACCGAAACGATCCCGCATGATGCGCGCCCACAGTCGCCGCGCCGCCCGGAACTTGGCGACTTCCTCGAAGAAGCAGATGTGGGCGTTGAAGAAGAACGACAGGTTGGGGGCGAATCGGTCGACGTCCAGCCCGGAGCGGACCGCGGCCTCCACGTAGGCGATCGCGTCCGCCAGCGTGAAGGCGACCTCCTGCGCGGCCGTGCTGCCGGCCTCCCGGATGTGGTAGCCGCTGATCGAGATCGGGTTCCACTTCGGCAGGTGGGCGGCGCAGAACGCGAACATGTCGGTGACGATCCGCAGTGAGGGTTCGGGCGGATAGATGTAGGTCCCCCGGGCGATGTACTCCTTGAGGATGTCGTTCTGCGTCGTGCCGTCCAACCGTTCCCAGGGCACCCCCTGGCGTTCGGCCACCGCCATGACCATGGCCAGCAGGATGCTGGCGGTGGCGTTGATCGTCATCGAGATCGAGACCCGGTCCAGCGGGATGCCTTCGAGCAGCACCTCCATGTCGGCAAGCGAGTCGATCGCGACCCCGACCTTGCCCACCTCCGGCGCGGCCACGGGGTGGTCGGAGTCGTACCCCATCTGCGTGGGCAGGTCGAACGCGACGCTGAGCCCGGTCTGGCCCTGCGAGAGCAGGTAGCGGTAGCGGCGGTTCGACTCCTCCGCGGTCGCGTAGCCGGCGTACTGGCGCATCGTCCATAGGCGGCCGCGGTACATCGTTGGGTAGATCCCTCGCGTGAACGGGAACTCGCCGGGAAGCGCCAGGTCGCGCTCGTAGTCCGCTCCCGCGACGTGCTCGGGCGTGTACACCGGCTCCAGCGGGATGCCCCCCGCCGTCGTGAACGCGCTCTTGCGCTCACCGGTCACACGCTCGGCCAGCCAGCGGCGGTGCAGTTCCCGAATCCTTTCGATCGCCTTGGGGTCAAACACCGATCCCGGTCCTCATCGCCCCGGTGTTCACCGCGCGATCTCCACGAGCGCCTGGCCGCCGGCGACGTCCTGGCCCGGACGGGCGTGCACCCGGCGGACGACTCCGGCGTGGGGCGCGCGGATCTCCATCTGCATCTTCATCGCCTCCAGCGTGACCAGGGGCTGGTCTGACTCTATCGTATCTCCGGCCGCCACGTGGACGGCTACCACCAGGCCCGGCATGGGGGAAGCGACCGTCTCCGCCGCACGCGCGGCGGTCGCGCGGCGCCGGAATGGCAGGTGCTGTCGGACCTCCACCGCGTGGATCTCCGACCCCACCACGACCCGCACACTCTCGGTCTCGCCGGACAGTTCGACC
Organism: Armatimonadota bacterium; assembly: GCA_031432545.1. Lineage (NCBI taxonomy): Bacteria > Bacillati > Candidatus Sysuimicrobiota > Candidatus Sysuimicrobiia > Candidatus Sysuimicrobiales > Candidatus Sysuimicrobiaceae > Candidatus Caldifonticola > Candidatus Caldifonticola tengchongensis. The sequence goes on along the minus strand of JAVKGX010000001.1, from coordinate 483,647 downwards.
TCCAGGCGGCGGTCGTCCAGTTGGAGCACGTAGCGGTCGCCCACCACCCGGACGAGGTCCACGTGCACCGATCGCCCGTCGCACGTCGCCTCCCACCCGTTGGGCGGCTCACGGATCTCGATGATCCGCCGGTGGTCGCCCGATCGGACCTCGAACTTCACGACCGATCCCGCACGACGGCACGCCAGGCATCGAGGGTGCTGGGTTCGTGGCGCGCCACACCCGTCCGCCGCCGCTGGGCGAACGCGTACGCCGCGGCGGCCAGCATCGCCTCTTCGAGGTGGTCTGCGGGCCGGCGGCGGTGGGTCCAGCGCTCCTCGACGAACCGGACGTCGTACCGACCGCTTCGAAACGACGCGTCCTGCAGGGTCCACAGGTGAAACGGGATCGTCGTCTGCACCCCGGATACGACCGTCTCCGCCAGCGCCCGCGTCATGCGGGCGATCGCCGTGGGCCGGTCTGGGGCCCACACGACCACCTTCGCGAGCATCGGGTCGTAGTGTCGGGTGACCTCCATCCCGACGTACCAGCCGGCATCGGTCCGCACCCACGGACCCGCCGGCTCCCGCAGGGCCGTGATCCGGCCGAGGGAGGGCAGGAAGTGCGCCTCGACGTCTTCGGCCGCGATGCGGCACTCGATCGCCGCACCGCGCGTCGCAACGCTTCCTTCCTCGGACGCCTGGACCCCCATGGGGGCACCGGCGGCGATGCGGATCTGCTCGGCCACCAGGTCCAGCCCCGTGACCATCTCGGTGACCGGGTGTTCGACCTGGAGGCGGGCGTTGATCTCCAGGAAGAAGAACGCCTCGCGCGAGGGATCGTACAGGAACTCCACGGTACCGGCGTTCGTGTAGCCGACCGCGCGCACCGCGCGCACCGCCGCATCGAACAGGCGCCTGCGGGTCTGCTGTGCGAGCACCGGACAGGGTGTTTCCTCGATGACCTTCTGGTGTCGCCGCTGGATGGAGCAGTCGCGCTCGCCCAGCGCCACCACATTGCCGTGCGCATCGGCGAGGATCTGCACCTCGACGTGGCGGGCGCGCTCGAGGCAGCGCTCCAAGTACACGCGGTCGTCGCCGAAGGCGGACAGCGCCTCGCCGCGCGCCAGCCGCAAGGCGCTGGCCAGTTCCTCCGGGGCGCGCACGACGTGGATCCCCTTGCCGCCCCCGCCGGCGGCCGCCTTGATCAGCACGGGGTAACCGAGCCGTTCGGCGGCCGCGGCCGCCTCGGCGTCCCCGACGGGGTCGGTCCCCTCCAGCAGGGGCACGCCCGCCGCCCGTGCGCGCTCGCGTGCGGCCGCCTTGTCGCCGCACAACCGCAACGTCGGCGCGCCGGGACCGATGAAGACCAGCCCGGCCGCGGCGCAGGCCTCCGCCAGCAGCGGGTTCTCGGCCAGAAACCCGTACCCCGGGTGCACCGCGTCCGCACCGCTGCGACGGGCGGCCTCGACGATCGCGTCGATCCGCAGGTAGCTGTCGGCAGCCGGCGGCGGTCCGATGCGGCAGGCGGCGTCGGCCATGTGGACGTGCGGGGCGCGTGCGTCCGCGTCGGAGTAGATCGCCACCGTCCCGATCCCGAGTTCCCGGCACGTGCGGATCACGCGCACGGCGATCTCGCCGCGGTTGGCGACCAGAACCCTGCCGATCCTACGGGTTGGCACCGCATCCCTCCCGTCTGCCGATGCTGTCGCGTCGTCGTGCCGACGGGCCGACGCGCCGCCGGCTACAGTGGAATGTTCCCGTGCTTGCGGCGCGGGTTGACGTCGCGCTTGGTGCGCAGGACCTCCAGCGCGGAGATCAGCCGTGGCCGCGTCTCCCGCGGCTCGATCACGTCGTCCAAATACCCGCGCGAGGCCGCCACGTAGGGGTTTGCGAACGTCTGCCTGTAGTCGGCAACCAGCCGCTGCTTGGTCGCCTCCGGATCGGCGGCCCGCTCGATCTCCCGGCGGAAGATCACCTCGATCGCGCCTTCCGGTCCCATGACCGCGATCTCCGCCGTCGGCCACGCCAGGTTCAGATCCCCGCGGATGTGCTTGCTGGCCATCACGTCGTAGGCGCCGCCGTACGCCTTACGCGTGATGACCGTCAGCTTAGGCACCGTCGCCTCACAGTACGCGTACAGGAGCATCGCGCCGTGCTTGATGATGCCGCCATGTTCCTGCGCCACGCCCGGCAGAAACCCCGGGACGTCCACGAACGTCACCAGGGGGATGTTGAAACAGTCGCAGAACCGCACGAAGCGCGCGCCCTTCACCGACGCGTCGATGTCCAGCACGCCCGCCAGGACCGAGGGCTGCTGCGCGACGACGCCGACCGACCGGCCGTTGAGGCGTGCAAACCCGACGAGCAGGTTGGGGGCGTAGTGCTGGTGCACCTCGAGGAACTCGCCTTCGTCGACGACCCGCCGGATCACCTCGTGCATGTCGTACGGCCGCACGGGATCCTCCGGCACGATCCGGTCCAGCTCGGGGTCCATCCGGTCAGGGTCGTCGCGGGGCGCGATCCGCGGGGGGTCTTCCATGTTGTTCTGCGGCAGGTAGGACAGCAGCCGGCGGACGAGGTCCAGACAGTGCGCGTCGTCTTCGGCGACGAAGTGTGCGACGCCGCTGCGTGAGGCGTGGACGTCAGCCCCACCCAGCTCCTCGAAGGACACATCCTCGCGCGTGACGGCGCGCACGACCTGGGGCCCTGTCACGAACATGTACGACGTCCCCCGCACCATCAACACGAAGTCCGTGATCGCCGGTGAATACACCGCGCCTCCCGCGCACGGCCCCATCACGGCGCTGATCTGCGGGATCACGCCGCTGGCCAGCGTGTTGCGCAGGAAGATCTCCGCGTACCCTCCCAGCGCCGCCACGCCTTCCTGGATGCGCGCGCCGCCGCTGTCGTTGAGGCCGATCACCGGAGCACCCACCTTCATCGCCTGGTCCATGACCTTGCAGATCTTCTGGGCGTGCGCCTCGCCCAACGATCCGCCCAGCACCGTGAAGTCCTGGGAGAAGACGTACACCGGGCGCCCGTCGATCGTCCCGTAGCCGGTGACGACGCCGTCTGCGGGTGCTTCCAGGCGGTCCAACCCGAAGTCGCGGCCTCGGTGCGTCACGTGGAGCTCGTACTCGACGAACGACCCGGGGTCGAGCAGTAGGTCGAGCCGCTCGCGGGCGGTCAGCTTGCCCGCCTCGTGCTGGCGGCGAATGCGCGCCTCGCCGCCCATGCGGCGCAGCCGCGCCCGTCGTTCCCGCAGATCGTCGATGGGATCCATCGCGCTACCGGACTCCTCTCCCTGCCTCCGGCTTGGTCTCACGCGCCCGCCCCCCTGCTGCGCCGTCGCATTCTCACCCCGTGCGCACCCGGCCGGTCAGAAGTCCGGGGCGCGGGGCGGGCGGCGCACCGGGACGTCGATCAGCACGCCTTCGCCGCCCAGCGTCTCGCGCGGTTGGCCTTCGATCAGGATCCGCACCTCCTCGACGCCCCGGAAGTGCGTCGCCGTGTACACGATCTGGTACAGGCGCGACAGCATGCTGGCGCTGCCGCCGCCGGTGGCGAGTTCCTCGGAGAAGTCCAAGTAGGCCGTCTGACCCTGGATCCGCACGCCGCGCAGCCGGGTGCCCGACGGGATCTCGCTCGCATACCCCAGCGCGCGCTCCTCGGCTGTGGGCCCGGCCAGCAGCGCGCCGATCGCCTGCATGACGAAGTCCCGCCGCGTGCGGCCCCGCACCATGCGCAGCCCCTGCGCCAGCCTGCCCGCGTTGCGCTCGGCGTCCCACTGCACGAAGTAGACCAGCGCGGGTTCCTCGCGCGGCCGCGAGACCCATAGACCCACCACGACAAAGGCCAGCAGCGCCGCCAGAAGCAACCAGACGACACGCTTCATCGGCGGCCCACGAGGTCCAAAAACGCGCGCCGGTCCAGAATCCGCACCCCGAGTTTGCGCGCCCTCTCCGCCTTGGAGCCGGGGTCGGTGCCCACGACGACGTAATCGGTCTTGGCGCTCACCGAACCGCTGACCACCCCGCCCGCTGCGCGCACCATCTCCTCGGCCTGGCGACGGGGAATCCCGTCCAGCGTACCGGTGAACACGAATGTCTTGCCGGCCAGCGGCCCGGTCCCGACCGCCTCAGGCGACTCCGGCCGGACACCCGCCCGCAGCAGCCGCTCCACCAGGCCGCGGTTCTCCCGACGGTCGAAGAAGTCCCGGACGCTGCGGGCGACGACCGGGCCCACCCCGGGGACGTCGCGGATCTCCTCGAACGAGGCCCGCATCAGTCGGCGGATGTCACCGAACTGCCGCGCCAGCGCCTGTGCGGTGCTGGCGCCGACGTGGCGGATTCCCAGCGCGTACACCAGCCGCCCGAGGGTGGTCTGCTTGGAGCGCTCGATGGCGTCCAAAACGTTCTGCGCGGACCTGTCAGCCATCCGTTCGAGGGTCAACACCTGGTCTTTGGTCAGGCGGTACAGGTCCGCCGGGTCGCGCACCAGTCCGCGGTCGAGCATCTGCTGCAACAGTTTGGGGCCCACCCCTTCGATGTTCATCGCATCGCGCGAGGCGAAGTGGATCAGACGCTCGAGCACCTGCGCGGGGCACGACGCGCCGCCGGTGCAGCGGGCGACGGCCTGGCCGGGCGGCCGGACGATCGGCGATCCGCACACCGGGCACACCTTGGGCATCTGCCACGCACGTTCGGCCCCCGTCCGCCGCTCGGCCAGGACGCGAACGACCTCCGGGATCACCTCGCCGGCGCGCTGTACGACGACGAAGTCCCCGATCCGGACGTCCTTGCGCCGGACTTCGTCCTCGTTGTGCAGCGTCGCGTGCTGCACCGTGACACCGGAGACGCGCACGGGCTCCAGGATCGCCACCGGCGTGACCGCGCCGGTACGCCCCACGTAGGCGACGATGTCCTTGACCCGGGTCACCGCCTGCTGGGCGGGGAACTTGTAGGCGATCGCCCAACGCGGCGAGGCGGCGGTCGCGCCGAGTTCGTGCTGTTGGTCGAACGAATTGACCTTGACGACGACGCCGTCGGTGTCGTAGTCGAGCTCCCTGTGCCGGTGCGTCCACTCCTCGACGAAAGCCAAAACCGCTTCGAGGTCGTCGCACAGGCGCGAGGCCGGGTGCGTCCGCAGGCCGGCCTCGCGCATCCACCGCAGCGCCTCCCAGTGGGTGTCCAGGCGGAGTCCCTCCACGTGGCCCACGCCGTAGCAGAAGATCTGCAGGGGCCGCGACGCCGTCACCGCCGGGTCGAGCTGGCGCAGGGAGCCAGCTGCAGCGTTGCGCGGGTTGGCGAACAGAGACAGCCCCTGCCTTTCGCGTTCACGGTTGACGGCCTCGAAGGCCTGCCGCGAAAGGTACACTTCGCCGCGGACCTCAACGAAGGAGGGGATCGGCGCCTCAGCGCGCAGCCGCAGCGGCACGCTGCGAACCGTCCGCAGATTCGCGGTCACGTCCTCACCCCGGAACCCATCTCCGCGTGTGGCGCCCCGCACCAGTTGGCCGCCCTCGTAGACGAGGTTGACGGCCACGCCGTCGATCTTCAGCTCGCAGACGTACTCCACCCGCTGTCCGCGCAGTCCGCCGCGGACCCGCCTGTCCCAGGCGCGGAGTTCGTCCTCGGTGAAGGCGTTGGCCAGGCTGAGCATGGGCACGCGGTGGCGCACCTCGGCGAACGCCGCACTGGGTGGGGCGCCGACGCGCTGCGTGGGCGAGTCCGGGGTCACGAGTTCGGGGTAGCGTGCCTCCAGTTCCCGCAGCTCGCCGACCAGCGCGTCGTAGGCCTCGTCGCTGATCTCCGGATCGTCGAGCACGTAGTACCGGTAGTTGTGGTGGTCGATCTGGCGCCGCAATTCCTCGATGCGCCGCCGGACCTTCTCGGGGACTGCCATGATGGCTCCTTTGTTGCGCTTGGGTCTGAATCCTCCGACCCGTCCGTCCCGTGCTGCCCGGGCGAGGGCAAACCGGCTGGCGGCGGCTCGCAGCGGCTCCAACCGCCGATCCTCACCCCTGCCCAGCGTAGTACAATATGAGCGTACCGGAACAAGCTCACCATCCCGTTCGCTCCGCCATCGCAGCTGCATCCTCTGCTCGGCAAGGGGGGTGGGATACCCGAACGGCGACGCCCTCACCGATCGTCCCGCTGGTGCGGTTTCGCGTTGTACGGATCCCGGATCTGCACCGGGAATCCTCCGACCGGACCCGAAACGGAAGGAGGTGGCGTTTCGTGAACGTGACGATGACGATCAACGGCAAGACCTACACCCGCGACGTCGAGCCCCGCACCCTGCTCGTGCACTTCCTGCGCGACGACCTGCGGCTGACCGGCACCCACATCGGTTGTGACACGACGACCTGCGGCGCCTGCACGGTGCTGCTGGACGGCAGGGCCGTCAAGTCCTGCACGGTTCTGGCGGTCCAGGCCGACGGTGCCGCGATCACGACGGTCGAGGGACTCGCGCAGAACGGCCAACTCCACCCCATCCAGCAGGCGTTCTGGGACGAGCACGGGCTGCAGTGCGGATTCTGCACGCCGGGCATGATGATGACCGCCGTCGACCTGCTGGCGCGGAACCCGAACCCGACAGATGACGAGATCCGCCACGCGCTGGAGGGCAACCTCTGCCGCTGCACCGGCTACCAACACATCGTCAACGCTGTCCGCACGGCCGCCAGTCGGATGCGCGAGCCGGCGATGGCGGCGGGGGGGTGAGTAGCGATGGCCGTCACCCAGGTGTTCGGCGCGAGGGTCCGGCGGCGCGAAGACCCACGGCTCGTGACCGGGACGGCGAGTTACACCGACGACCTGACGCTGCCGGATCTGTGCTACGCGGTCTTCGTCCGCAGCCCACATGCCCACGCGCGGATCCGCCGCGTGGACACCGCCCGGGCGGCTTCGGTCCCGGGTGTCGTCTCGATCCTGACGGGCGCGGACATCGAAGGCAAGGTCAACCCGATCCCCTGCGCCTGGCTGGTCCCCAACGCCGACCTCAAGACGCCTGCCCACCCCGCGATCGCCAAAGATCGGGTGCGTTACGTCGGCGACCCCGTCGCCGTGGTGGTCGCGCAGACGCGCGCGGCGGCGTACGACGCGGCGGCCCTGGTCGAGGTGGACTATGAGCCGCTGCCCCCGGTCGTCGACCTCGAGGAGGCCCTCGCCGGCAAGGTGCTGGTGCACGACGACGTGCCCAACAACACCGCCCTTCGGTGGGCGGTGAACGGCGGAGACTACGACGCCGCGGTTGGCCAGCCAGAGGTGCGCACGCTGCGCCAGCGGCTGGTCAACCAGCGCCTGATCCCCAACGCGATGGAGACGCGGGCGACGATGGCGCAGTACAACTCCGGTTCGGGCGAGCTGACGATCTGGAGCACCACGCAGAACCCGCACATCGCCCGCGTGCTGCTGTCGGGGACCGTGGGCGTGCCGGAGCACAAGCTGCGCGTCGTCGCACCCGAAGTCGGCGGCGGCTTCGGGAGCAAGATCCCGCACTACCCGGAGGAGGCCGTCGTCGGGCACCTCGCGATGCGGCTGGGCCGACCCGTGAAGTGGACGGAGGACCGGCGTGAGAACTACCAGGCGACGACCCATGGTCGCGACCACATCGAGGACGTCGAGATCGCGTTCCGGCCAGACGGCACGATCGTCGGCATCAAGGTCAGGACGCTGGCGAACCTCGGCGCCTACCTGTCGACCGCGGCGCCGGGCGTCCCGACGATCCTGTACGGGCTGATGCTGTCGGGGCCCTACAGGATCCCCAACATCTCGTGCGAGGTGGTGGGGCTGTTCACCAACACCACGCCGGTGGACGCGTACCGGGGAGCGGGCCGTCCGGAGGCCACCTACATCCTCGAACGCATGATGGACCTCGTCGCCCGGGAGTTGGGCGTGGATCCCGTCGACATCCGCCGCCGCAACTTCATCCGCCGAGACGAGTTCCCCTACACCGTCGCCACCGGGATCACTTACGACAGCGGCGACTACGAGCGGGCGCTGGACCGCGCGCTGGAGATCCTGGACTACCCGAAGGCGCGCGCCGAACAGGAACAGGCCCGGAGGCAGGGACGCCACCTGGGCATCGGGTTTTCCTCCTACGTAGAGATCTGCGGGCTGGGACCGTCCAAGGTCGCCGGCGCCGTTGGGTTCCAGGGGGGGCTGTGGGAGAGCGCGGTGGTGCGCGTGCACCCCACGGGCAAGGTGACGGTGTTCACGGGTGCGTCCCCGCACGGTCAGGGTGAGGAGACGACCTTCGCGCAGATCGTCGCTCACGAACTCGGGATCCCGCTGGACGACATCGATGTCGTGCACGGCGACACGGATGCGATCCCGATGGGCTGGGGGACGTACGGGAGCCGCACCACCGCGGTGGGCGGCACCTCGGTGCACCTGGCGGCGCAGCGCGTGAAGGAGAAGGCCGCCAGGCTTGCGGCGCACCAGCTGGAGGTGAGCGTAGACGACTTGGTGTTCGAGGGCGGGCGCTTTCACGTGAAGGGCGCACCGGACCGCGGGATGACCATCCAGGAGGTGGCCCTGCAGGCTTACCTGGCTTGGAACCTGCCCGAGGGGTTCGAGCCGTCGCTGGAGGCGAACGCGTTCTACGACCCGTCCAACTTCGTCTACCCGTTCGGCACGCACATCTGCGTCGTCGAAGTCGACTCGGACACCGGCCACACCCGGATCCTGCGCTACGTCGCGGTGGACGACTGCGGCAGGGTGATCAACCCTCTGATCGTCGACGGCCAGGTGCACGGCGGTATCGCCCAGGGTATCGCGCAGGCGCTGTGGGAGTTCGCCGCCTACGACGGGGCGGGCAACCTGCTCACCGGCTCGATGGCCGAATACGCGGTGCCCAGGGCCGGATGGCTCCCTACGATCGAAACCGACCGCACCGAGACGCCGACTCCGGTCAACCCGATGGGCGTCAAGGGGGTGGGCGAGACCGGGACGATCGCGAGCACGCCGGCGGTGGTCAACGCGGTGATGGACGCGCTCGCGCCGATGGGCGTGCGGCACATCGACATGCCGCTGCTGCCCGAGACGGTGTGGCGAGCGATGCGCTCGGCGAAAGGAGGTGGCAGGCCGTGATCCCGGCACCGTTCGAGTACGCGCGCGCCGCCAGCGTCCGGGAAGCGATCGCGCTGCTGCAGCGGCACGGAGACCGCGCGAAGTTGCTGGCTGGCGGCCACAGCCTGCTGCCGCTGATGAAGCTGCGGTTGAGTCAGCCCGAAGTCCTCGTCGACATCGGCCGGGTCGACGAGCTGCGCGGCGTACGCGAGGAGGGCCAGTCCGTGCTGGTCGGGGCGCTTACCACCCACGACGAGATCGCCACCAGTCCGGTCGTCCGGGCGAAGGTGCCGCTGCTGGCCGAAGCCGCCGAGCAGATCGGGGATCTGCAGGTCCGCAACCGCGGCACGATCGGCGGCGCGCTCGCGCACGCCGATCCCGCGGCCGACTACCCCGCGGTGGTCCTGGCCCTGGACGCACAGATGGAATGCGAGGGTTCTGCGGGCACCCGCACCATCCGGGCCGCCGACTGGTTCGTGGACATGCTGACTACGGCGCTGCGGCCGGACGAGATCCTTTGCTGGGTGCGCTTTCCGGTCCAGACCCCGGGCCAGGGTTCGTGCTACGTCAAGCTGCCCCACCCGGCCTCTGGCTACTCCCTGGTGGGTGTGGCGTGTCTGGTGACGATAGACGGGAGCACGTGCAGGCAGGCGCGCCTGGCGATCACCGGTGTCGGCCCGAAGGCCCAGCGCCTCGCCAAGGTCGAGCAGGCACTGGCGGGCAAGCCGTTGGACGACGGCACGGTGGCCGGCGCGGCAAGGCTTGCCGCCGACGGGCTGGAAGCGACGGACGACCTGCACGCCTCGGCCGAGTACAAGCGTCACCTCGCGACCGTGTACGTCCAGCGCGCGATCCTCAAGGCCGCACGGCGCGCCGGCGGGTAGCCGTCGGCCGCAGGACCGCAGAGGGCACCGGGCTCCAGCCGGTGCCCTCTGTTTGCGTGCGTGACCGTACCCTTGGGGGCCGCGGGCTCACCGGACGCTCCCTCCTTCATCGGCGCCCGACGAACTCCACCCGGGTGAGGAGCAGCACGCCCAGCAGGCAGAGTGCGGCGGCGGCCCCGAATGCGACCGAGGCACCGGCCGTCTGCCAGAGCAGCCCGATCAGGACGCTGGACACCAGGTCGCCCAGGCCGTTGACGGCAGCCAGCGCACCGAAGCCGAAGGCGCGGTGGCTGTCGGGAAGCAGGTCGGCCGCGGTCGAGCGCTCAAGGGCTTCCTCGATGCCGACATAGATGCCCGATCCGACGAAGACCGCGACGAGGATTGGCAGGGAGCGCACGTCGAATGCCATGAGCAGGCCCACCGCGGCCGCGACGGCGTACCCGAACAGCAGCAGGGGCCGTCTGCCCAGTCGGTCGCTCCAGTCGCCGCTGACGTAGGAGCTGGCCGCGCTCACCGCGTTGTAGCCCGCGTACAGGAGAACCGGGACGGTGAGTTCTCCCCCGCCCTCTATGTGCACCCCGACTCCCAACGCCCAGAGGATGAGCAACGTCCGGGAGAAGTCCCCCGCGCCGAAGACGCCGACGGCGAGGAGGAATCGGCGGAAGTTGGGGGGCAAGGAGGCGGCCATGGACCGAAACGACCGTCCGGGGCGCACGCCGCCCCTTTCCCGCACCGTCAAGAAGAGCACGGCGGCCAGCGCGCCGGGGACGAGGGTCACCAACAGGATCGTCCGCAGCGGCGCGGCTACAGACAGCAACGCCAGCGCGAACAGCGGCCCCAGAATGGCCCCCACGGTGTCCATCGCGCGCTCGAAACCAAACGCCCGTCCGTAGCCCGACGGGTGCGTCTGTTCGGCGAGGAGGGTATCGCGCAGGGGACCGCGGAAGCCTCGCCCCAGCCAGGCGGCGGTCCGCCCCAGCAGGACGTGCAGCCAGTGCGCGGCCAAGCCGATCGATGCGGTCGCCACGGCCGTGAGGAAGTATGCACCCGCCGCCGGGACCTTGCGCCGCGCCAGACGGCCCCCCAAGTGACCCGCCCACAGCTTGGCCGCGCTGGACGCGAAATCGGCGACCCCTTCGACCAGACCCAGAGTCAGCGGCGAGCCGCCGATGGCCATGAGAAACAACGGCAGCACCGCGGTCGCGGTCTCGTGGCCGAGGTCGCTCAACAGGCTGGCCAGGCCAATGGCGATGACGCCCGGGCCCAGCCGACGGGCGCTGTCGGAGATCGTACCGTCGTGTGCCATCCCCTCCGCGCGCCCTCCCCCCGCGGAAGCCGTCATCGGCAGGATCAGCAGGTCCCCAGCCCGAAGGCTCCTGCTGTGAGGCTTGCCGAAGACGGACTGCTGCTGCGCGTCTTCATCGGCGAATCCGATCGCTGGCAGGGGCAGCCTCTGTACGAAGCGATCCTCCTCAAGGCCCGCGAGAGGGGGCTGGCCGGGGCAACCGTCGTCCGCGGGCTGGCGGGTTTCGGGGCCCACAGCCGCATCCACACCGCGAAGATCCTGCGGCTGTCCGAAGACCTCCCCATCGTGATCGAGATCGCCGACAGCGCCGAGCGGATCGAGTCGTTTCTCCCCGTGCTCGACGAGATGGTGAGCGAGGGACTGGTCACGCTTGAGAAGGTGCGCGTGATCCTGTACCGGCACCGTCCGGTCCCGATCGCCGCCGAAGACCGCTAGAGGGCACGGCCGATCAGGACCCCCACAACCAGGGCCGCAAAGCCCAACACCAAGCTTCCTCCCAGGTTCACGACCGCCAGCGGCCAACTCCCCGATTCGATCAGACGCCAACTCTCGTACTGCCAGGTGGAGAAGGTTGTGTAGGCCCCAAGCAGACCCACCCCCACGAACAGGCGCGCTTCGGGACTCAAAAGCAGCCGCTCGATGGTGAAGACGGACAGCAGACCCAAAGCGAAGCTCCCCGTCACGTTCACGACGAGGGTGCCGTAGGGGAAGGAGATCCCCGTCCGCCCGGCAAACCAGCCCTCGACCGCGTAGCGGAGCAGCGCACCGATCGCTCCCCCCACGACTACCAGCACGATGCGCATGCAGACCTCCGGGCGATAGGTCCCCCCAAAAAAGCAAGCTCCCACCGACAACGAGAGCAGTCAGGAGAAGTCGTCGGTCTACGTGCGGCGCCCTTGCGGCGGACTCCGTCGCCGTCGGGTTGCACGTTCGATCCTTGTTCGGCCGTCCCCTGCCCGCATCAGGCGCGGATCCGCAACTCCCCCTGCAGGTGGGCAGCCGCGTCGGAGTCGGCGTTTGTACGGCGTCCCGAGGCGTCGACGATCTCGAAGGAGATCCACTCGACTTCGGTCTGCGCGGGCAGCCTCCGCCGGCGCAAGACGAATCTGCGCCCCAGCTCCGCCAGAGCGGATTCGGTGCGAAACACCGGGTGCACCCCGCCGACTTCCCACGTCAGCCGCACGGCTCCGTCGCCGGAGATCTCGACCGGCTCCCTGGGCTCCAAAGAGGCGAAGATCTTATGCAGCGCGCCCGGGTTCCAGCGCGCCGGATCCGCCGTCCCCCACTCTACGTCCACCAGCCGCCGCAACCGGCGGAAGTCGTCCTGTAGGATCTCCCCCAGTCCACTGCTGCGCAGCGCCGCCGCGGGGTGATAGGTGGCGAAGAACCAGCGGCCGGCCTCGCGGATCGCCCTGCCGCGGATGCGACCGATCTTCCGGTCTGCGCCCAGCAGCGCGGCGGTCGCGGTGCCCCCCAGCAGGCAGACGACCCTCGGCCGCAGCACGGCCATCTGGCGGATCAGGTAGGGCAGGCAGGCCGCAACCTCGTCGGGCGTGGGCGTCCGGTTGCCCGGCGGCCGGCAGCGCACGGTGTTCGTGATGAAGACCTTGGTGCGCGGCATTCGGATGCCTGACAGGAGCTTGTCGAGCAGGCGACCCGCAGCACCCACGAACGGCCGCCCCTGGGCGTCTTCTTCCGATCCGGGCCCCTCGCCGACGAACAACACCGGCGCGTCGGGAGGGCCCTCACCGGGCACCGCCTGCGAGCGGCTGTGAGACAAAGGACAGATCGTACAGGATCGGATCTGTTCGGCGATGCGTTCCAGAACCTCGGCGGGAGACGGCGCAGCGCTCACGGCGACCGGGCCAGAGCGAGGCGGAAGTGGACGCCCGACTCGTCGCGGCCGGTCTCCCGGAACCCGCGCGACCGATACAGGCGCTGGGCCTGCTGCATCCACGCCGCGGTGTCGAGTTCGACTTCCCGGTAACCGAGAACGCGGCAGTAGACGAGCGCAGCGTCCAGCAGCTTGGCGCCGATGCCCTTGCGCCGGTAGTCCGCGTGCACGTACTGGTGCTTGAGGATCGCCTTGCCCTCGCCGGCCTCCTTCACGCCGGTGGTTCCGATGATCCGACCGTCCATGCGGGCGACGAAGAAGACCGACCGCGGCGGCCGGTACTGCTCCTCGATGCCGGTGAGCTCGGCCGCGGTGGCCGTGTCGTACGGCAGCCCGAACTCCGCCAGCACCGACCTGATCAGGCGCTGGATCTCCGGTTCGTCGTGGGGTTTGGCCGGTTCGATCACCAGGCTCACGCGACACCCCCTGCCCGCAGCGTGGGACGGCCCGCACGCCCTCCGGCTGTGTCTTCTCGGTTCGCTTTCCTTTCCCTGTCGTCTCAGACGGCCGCCAGCACCTGCCGTTCGAACTCGCGTAGCGACGCGCGGACGCGGATTGTCGGCGGCAACCCCGAGGCGACCGCGTCCACCGTCTTCAGCCCGCCTCCGGTGACGAATGCGACCACTGTGTCGTCCGGCGCGAACACCCCGGACTCCGCGAGCCTCTTCACAACGGCCACGGTCACCCCGCCCGCCGTCTCGGCGAAGATCCCCTCCGTCTCGGCGAGCAGCCGGATGCCTCCTACGATCTCCTCGTCGGTGACCGACTCGACGACGCCCCCGGTGCGGCGAACGGCCTGCAGGGCGTATGCCCCGTCGGCGGGATTGCCGATCGCCAGCGACTTCGCGATCGTGTTGGGCCGCACGGGCCGGACGTGTTCTGCGCCCTGGCGAAACGCCGTCGCCACCGGCGCGCACCCGGCCGCCTGGGCACCATGCAGGTGCGGCATCGCCCCCTCGACGAGGCCAAGGCGGATCCACTCGCCGAATGCCTTCTCCGTCTTCACCAGCAGGTTGCCGGAGGCCACGGGGACGACGACGTGATCCGGCAGGCGCCAACCCAGTTGCTCGACCACCTCGAACGCCAGCGTCTTGCACCCCTCGGAGTAGAACGGGCGGACGTTGACGTTGGCGAACGCCCACGGATGCTCTCCCGCGATCTCGGTGCACAGGCGGTTGACGTCGTCGTAGGTCCCCTCCACCTCGACGATCGTCGCGCCGTACGCCGCGCTGGCCGCCACCTTGCCCGCCTCCAATCCCTGCGGAACGAAGACCACGGCACGCAGACCGGCCCGCGCCGCGTGCGCGGCCACGGCGTTGGCCAGGTTGCCCGTGGACGCGCAGGCCAGGACGCCGAAACCGAAACGGCGTGCGGCGGCCACCGCGAGCGCGACGACGCGGTCTTTGAACGACCAGGTCGGGTTGATGGTGTCGTTCTTGATGAACAGGCCCCGCAACCCCAGACGTTCCCCGAGCCGGCGCGCCGGCAGCAGCGGCGTGAAGCCCACACGGATGTCGTCGTCGGGCGGCTCGGCGGGCAGCAGCGCACGGTAGCGCCACAGGGTCGGAGGGCCCGACACAATCCGCTCTCGCGTGGCCTCGCGCGCCACCCGGCTGGGGTCGTAGGCGACCTCCAGTGGCCCGAAACACTCCGAGCAGACGTAGTCCGGACCCACTTCGTACCCCGCGCCGCACGCTCGACATCGCAGGTGCGTGACGCTCCCCATCGGCTACCTCCAGGTGAAAGATCAAGCTTCGGAGATCAGCGGTCGGTAGACGCCGTCGGCTTCCACCGCCGTGCCGCCCAGGTCGATCTCGGTGAAGACGGCGCGGGCCGCCACCCCGTGGCGGACGAAGACGTCGACCATCGCGTCACCGACCGCACGTATTGCGCTCTGCGGTGCCAACCCGATGACCGCGGACCCGGCGCCGCTGAGCGCAGCACCGAACGCGCCGGCCTGGCGCGCCGCCTCCAGCACCTCGTCCAGACCGGGGATGAGATGCGCGCGATACGGCTGGTGGATGCGGTCCTCCATCGCGACGTCCAGCAGATCCCACCTCCCAGCCGACAGCGCGGCGACGAGCAGCGCGGCGCGGGACACGTTGAACACCGCGTCCGGCAGGGCCACCGCGGACGGCAGGCAAGCGCGCGCGTGTGCCGTGTCGACCGGCAGATCGGGGACCGCGACGACCACCCCGGGGAGCGCGGCCGGGATCAGCCGGATCCACCGCAGCCCCTCGGCCCGTCGCGCGACGACCGCCAGCCCGCCCGTGATCGCCGCCATGACGTTGTCCGGGTGCCCCTCCAGGTCGCACGCGAGCTGTGCGATCCCGCGTACGTCCAGCGGCCCGCCCAGCAGGCGGTTGGCGCCCACGATCCCCGCGATCCGGGCGGCGGCGCTGCTGCCCAGGCCGCGCCTCAGCGGGATGCCGTTGCGGCACCGCAGGGCGAATCGAACGTCCGGGCGTCCGGCCCGGCGCGCGACCTCCTGCGCGGCCGCGTAGACCAGGTTCGTGGCGTCGGTGGGCAGCTGCTCGGAACCCTCGCCCATGACGATGACCTCCGCACGGTCGGCGGCCGACACCTCGACGGTGTTGTACAGGCGAAGCGCTAGACCTACGGCGTCGAACCCAGGCCCGAGGTTGGCCACCGTCGCAGGAACCCGCACGCGCACGAAGTCGTTCACCCGCCGTCCTCCAACCCGCGTCGCGCATACCCAAAACAAAAGCCCCCCAATTCCTCGGAGGGCTCCACCTCGCCCTTATCTCTCGGAATTGCGTTCCGCGGGAGTTGGCACCTTGCCGCGCCAGCGCGGCGCCGCAGGTTGCCGGGGGTCGTCGGGCCCGTCCCTCGCCCACTCTGGATAAGGTCGCTATTCGATTGTTGACACCGAACGTAGCATCTGCCCCACCGCGTGTCAAGCGCACGACGGCCGCGGCGCGGTACGATAGGAGCCGTGCAGCCGGTGATCGTCGAGATCGGGCCGCTCGCCATCCGCTGGTACGGATTGATGATGGCGCTGTCGATCCTCACAGGCATCTGGCTGTCACAACGGATGGGCCCGCGCCTCGGCGTCCCATCCGATCTCGTCGACCGCATCGCCGTCCCCCTCATCGTCTGGCTGTTCGTCGGGGCGCGGCTGGGGTACGTCCTGTCGCATCCCGGGCCATACGTCGCCGACCCCCTCGAGATCCTCCGCGTGGACCGGGGCGGCCTCTCCTCGCACGGAGCGATCGCGGCGGGACTGCTGTACCTGTGGCGGGTGGGTCGGCAAAGTGGGATGTCGCCGTGGACGCTGGCGGACATGTGCGCGACGTGGATCCCCGCGGCCAATGTCTTCGTGCGCTTCGGCAACCTGATGAACGGCGAACTGTACGGGGATCCCACCTCTCTGCCCTGGGGTCTGCTCTTCCCGGGCGTGCCCGGCGGACCGCGCCACCCGCTGCAGCTGTACGAGATGGTGACGTCGGCGGTTTTGTTCTTCGTGGTACAGCACTGGGTGGGCGTGCGCCGCTTTTCCGGTCAAATCTTCTGGCAGACGATCGTGTGGATGTCCGTCGTCCGCTTCCTGCTGGACCTGCTGCGTTCCGAAGAGCGCACCGTCGGCTTTCTGGCGCTGGGGCAGATCGCGGCGCTTGCGCTGATCGCCGTCGGCGCGTGGTTCCTGTGGAGGGGGCGCCACCAACTATAATCGAAGTGTGAGCGGCGTGATCCGGCCGGCCAAAGACGTCCCCCCGCGCCCGGTGGAGCGGGCCGACGGTGCGGTGATGCGGGTCCTCATCGGACCCGACGACCACGCACCCCACTTCGTCACGCGGAAGTTCACGATCCAGCCAGGCGGCCGCATCCCCAAGCACCGCCATCCGACGATCGAGCACGAGCAGTACGTCCTCTCCGGTCGGATGCGCCTGGGGATCGGCGGCGAGGTGCGCGAGGTGTCCGCGGGTGACGCGGTGTTCATCCCTGCCGGGACCCCGCACTGGTACGAGAACCACGGCACCGAGCCAGTCGAGTTCCTCTGCGTGGTGCCGCGCACGCCCAGCTACCCGACGGAGTGGCTGGAGTAGCTACGCCCGGACTTCCTGCCGCTGGAAGACGACGTAGCTGGCCGCGAACAGCAGGATCACCGCGGAGACCAGCGCCACCAGCTGCGGCCAGGCGATCAACAGACTCTGGACAAGCGGCAGCGGCGTGCCGAGGATCGCGCCCTCCAGTTGCGTGATCAGCACAGGCCCCAGGGCGCGCACCGCGGGGTTCAACAGCGCCAGCACCGACTCGGCGTACAGTGTGTTGGGCGACAGGCGGGACAGCCACAGGCGGATCTGTACCTGCGCCAGTTCGTCGGCCGTGCCCGCGAACTCCACGGGCCGCACGATCTGGGCCACCAGCTGGGCGAGCATGTCCCAGAACACCGCGAACAGCATCCACACCGCGATCGCGGTGAGCGCCGACGTCGCGGTCTGCCGGAACACGGTGGACAGCAGCATCGCCAGCGCGAGCCACACCCCCGCGTAGGCGAGCGTGGCCAGCAGGAACAGCAGCCCGCGGGCCACCTCCTCCCCGCCCGGCGGGACACCCAGGATGAACAACCCCATCCCCGTCACGACCAACCACAGCCCCGCCAGCGTGATCCCCAGCGTGAACAGCGCGCCCAAGAACTTGCCCAGCAGCAGCGCGTCGCGGTAGATCGGCTGCGACAGCACGCGGCTGAGCGTTCGGCGGTTGTACTCACCGTTGATCGCGTCAAAGCCCATCGCGATGGCGGCCAGGGGAACCAAAAAGCTCAAGAACCCGAGGAACGACGGCAGGGGTTCGCGCGCGGTCGTGAACAGGCGCAAGAACAAAAACGGGTCTTCGCCCACCGTCTGTCGGATGCTCTGGCTGGCGGCGTACACCGTCCCGACAGCGGTCAGCAGCATCAACGTCTCGAGGATCTGCATCCGGGCGCTGGACAGGTGGTCGGCCATCTCCTTGTAGACGACCGCCCACAGGCCGGTCCACGGAGATCCCTCCCGTCTGGCCGGGGCAGCCTGCGAGACGGGTTGGGCGTCGACCGTCACGCCTGGACCTCCTGCGCGTGCCCGGCGGCCTCGTGACGCTGGGCGAAGTACCGCGCGTAGACCTCGTCCAGCCCCGGCCGCTCCAGCGCGAGCCCGAGCAGGCTGCCGCGGTGCACCACGCGCCGGGCGATCTCGGGACGGCAGTCCGAGCGCGCCTCGACGTGCAGCACACCGTCGCCGTCGGGGTAGACGCGCACCACGTCGGGGATCGAGGACAGCGCCGGGACGAGGTCGTCGCCGCGCGCTTCGACTCGGATTCGGTACGAACCGCCCAGCACACGCTCGGCCAGCTCGTCCACGCGGCCCTCGAGGACCATGCGCCCCTGGTGAAACAGCCCGACCCGGTCGCAAACTGCCTGCACCTGGTGCAGCAGGTGCGACGCCAGCAGGACAACCATCCCGTCGCTGCGCAACGCGCGGATCATGTGCAAAAACTCCAGTGCCGCCTCGGGATCCAGCCCCAGCGTCGGTTCGTCGAGGATCGCGCCGCGCGGCCGTTTCAGCAGCACGTCCGCGAGCCCGAGCCGCTGCTTCATCCCGCGCGAGAACGTGCCGACCTTGCGGTGGGCGACGTCGGCCAGCCCCATGCGGTCGAGCACCTCGTCGATCCGGCCGGCCGCTTCGGCCGACGACAGTCCGTTGAGGGTGGCGGTGTAGCGCAGGTTCTCCCAAGCGGTCATCTCGTCGTAGAAGCCGACGGAGTCCGGTAGGTACCCGACGATCCGCTTCACGCGCAAAGGCTCGCGGCGGGGATCGTGGCCGAAGACGCGGGCCGAACCCGCCGTCGGCTCGGTGAGACCCAACAGCATCAGGATCGTCGTGGTCTTGCCCGATCCGTTGGGACCGAGCAGCCCGAAGACCTCGCCGGGCCGCAGCGACAGGTTGAGATCTTCGACGGCGGTGATGTCCCCGTAGCGTTTGGTCAGGCCTTCGGTCTGGATGGCGATGTCCATGGGTCCCTGTGGGCCGTGATCCTAAAGGTTACCGCCGCCCATAGCGCGCGACCGCCTGCCCGACGACCAGCAACGCGGCGGCGATGAGCACGACGCCGACGATCCCCCAGACCGTCCGGGTGAGGACCGTGATGCGGAAGTCGGCGGACGCCGAAGCCTCGCCCCCGCTGGCCGTGATCGTCACCATGTAGTCGCCGGAGATCGCGCGGGGCGACGGCCGCATCCGCGCGGTGACCTCCACCTCCTGGCGCGGCGCGACCTCGTCGATCCTCTCCGGATCGAACCTCACGTCCCATCCCGACGGTGCCGACGACGTCAGGGTCAGGTTGCGGACCGGCGCGCTGCCGTTGTTCCTCACGATGATCTTCAGCGGCGTCTCCTGGCCGGCGTACGCCCGCCCGGACAGCCGGCCCTCCGGTGCGGTGATCTGCAGGTCCGGCCGCCCGGTCACCTCAGCCGCCAGCCGTACCGAGGCCAGCGTATCGCCGGCCGATGCCCGCACCTCGATGTGGTAGGTGTTGGCCGGCGTCTCCTGTGGCATGCTCACCTCGACGTCGATGTCCCGCGACTCACCGGCCCGGACCGGCACACTCGTGACCTGCTGGCCCAGCGCCGTGAACGTCACCTGAAACCGCTGCGGGGCCTGCGCGCTCAACTGGACGAGAAGGTCCTGGTCGGACTCGTTGCGCATCTGGACGCGATAGCGGAACGTCGCCGTCGCCGGCCCGCGCACCGCGGGCTGTTCGGCCTCCAGCGCGAGCCTCACCGGCAACACCTGACCCAGCGTGAGCCGCAGCGGCAACTCCGCGCTCGCCTGCTGGCCGGTGGCCACCACCCGGAACGTGTGTGTCCCCGTGCGCAGCCCCGAGGGGGGATCCAGCCGCAGCGTCACCGAGGCTTCCTGGTCCGGGAGCACGTACACCGCGCTGACCACCCGACCTCCAGCCAAAAACGTCGCGCGCCAGCCGGGCGCGAGCGCGGCCATCCGCAGGCTGACCACCTGCGGGGGCAGGCCGAAGTTGCGCACCGTCAGGTTGATCACGACCGGCTCGCCTCCCCGCACGGTCTGCGACGGATAGGGGGTCGAAATCGCCAGCCCGCGGAACGCAGGCGCCCCCGCCACCCCCGCGGTACCCACGAGCACCATCCCCACGGCCAGGGCCGTGGCCAGAAGTCGCATCTTGCTCCACCTCCGTTGGTGATGGGACCAGGCCCAGCGAAGCGATCCGTACGCAGCAATTCTAGCGGTGATCCCGGTGGCGGTGCATCACCCCTCGCCGTCGTCGGACCCCAAGACGCGGATGTGCACGACCGCGCCGTTCGCTACGGACTGTTTCGGTGACCAGCGCGCCGATCCCTCCGCGGGCCAGCGCGCAACACCCGGTGGGCCGACCGTCGGCCGGGGGAGGACCTGTAGGGAATCCGCCCGGTGCCCGCGAAGAAATGCTCCCATGAGCGCAAGCCAGCCCGTGCCGCAGACACCGGCGCCGCCCGCGCAGGAGCCGGAGCCGATGACGTTCGGCCTCGTCGGCGCGTACGACGAGCCGATCCTCGCGGAGTTCGCCGGCGGATTGCGCAGGGTCTTCGAACGCCACGGACACCGCTACGAAGAAGGGCCCGAGGCCGATTGGCGGCTGGTGTTCCACTTCGTGGACCCGCAGCGGCCGCGCGCGTTCCGCCGCAAGGCCAAGGCGACGTTCGTCGTCGCGGTCGCCCTGGCCCCCCAACCACCGACAGACGTGTTGCGGGCCGCCTACCCGCTGCTGGTGCGTTCGCTCGCCAACCTGTGCATCTACCTCGTGCGCGGCGACGAAGGGCTGCGCGTGTACTTCGTCACGCTTGAGCAGGGGCATTTCCCCATAGACGGCGGACGCGGCGACGAGCGGTTCGAGCGGATCTACGAGAAGCTCCAGCCGCTGGCCTCCAGCCAGCTCGTGATCGACAACGAGTTTCACCCCGACCTGCCCGAGGACCTGTGGGAGGGGGACGATCGGACGCGCGAACTCGCCGCCGCCGGACGACGGCTGGATGCACTCGGGCTGTTGCCGGCGCCGTTCCCCATCCACGAGCTGCTGGAAGAGCGCGACCTCAGGCACATCGAGCTGCTGTACGGCATCGGCGGTCTGAGCTACGGGAACCTCAGCACGCGCAAGGACACCGGCCGGTTCTGGATGAGCGCCAGCGGTGTCGACAAGGCCAACATGCGGGTCATCGGGCGTGACATCCTGCTCGTGAAGGGCTACGACCCGCAACGCCAGGTGATCCTCCTCAGCGTCCCGCCCCACGTCAAGCCCCGGCGCGTGTCCGTCGACGCCATCGAGCACTGGATGATCTACGCCGAGCACCCCTCCGTGCATGCGATCGTGCACGTGCACGCGTGGATGGAGGGCGTACGGTCGACGACGGTCAACTACCCGTGCGGGACGTTGCAGCTCGCACAGGCCGTCGCCGAACTCGTCCGCCGGGCGCCCGACCCCGGCCGGGCGGTCGTCGGGCTCAAGAACCACGGCCTGACGATCACCGGCCCCACGCTCTCGGACATCCTCGATCGCCTGGAGGCGGGGTTCATCCGGCAGGTACCGATGACCTGAAGCCCCGTCGGGTCGTCTCGTGCGCGCGCTCGTCTTCCACCCCACGATCCCGCGCTACCTGGCCGCGAAGGCGCTGGGAGCGGTCTACCGGGACGGCTACTGGAGCCGCCTGTCGCCCCTCGCATACCGTCAGACGCCGGAGCCGCCGCTGCCACGTCCGGACTGGGTGCGCGTGCGCGTGCGCCTGGGCGGCATCTGCGGCAGCGACCTCCACATGCTCCACCTGGACGCGAGTCCCGCCGCGTCGGCTCTGACGTCGTTCCCGTTCGTCCCGGGCCACGAGAACGTGGGCGAGATCGCAGAGACAGGACCCGCGGTCTCGGGTTTGCGCCCTGGCGAACGTGTCGTCGTCGACCCCATCCTGCCGTGCGCCGTCCGCGGGATCTCGCCGCCGTGCAGGTTCTGTGCGGCCGGCGAGTACAACCTATGCGAACGCACGACCGACGGCCACCTCAGCCCCGGGCTGATCATCGGCGCCTGTCGCGACACCGGCGGCAGCTGGGCCGAGACGTTCGTCGCGCACCGTTCCCAGGTGCTGCCGGTGCCCGACGCGATCTGCGACGCCAACGCCCTGATGGTGGAGCCCTGCGCGGTGGCCTTGCATCCGCTGCTGCGGCACCGACCCCACGACGGCGACACGGTGCTCGTCGTGGGCGGCGGTACGATCGGGCAGTGCGTGATCGCTTCGCTGCGGGCGCTGGGTTCGCGCGCGCGTGTGATCGCCCTCGTGAAGTACCCGTTCCAGGGCGAGGCGGCCCGGCGCTTCGGTGCCGACGCCGTCGTGGCACTCGGACGCCGGGACGAGCACTACGACGCGATCGCCGAACTCACCGGCGCGCGGCTGCGCCGACCGTTGATGGGCAAGCGCGTCGTCATCGGAGGGGCGGACCTGACCGTGGAATGCGTCGGGTCGGGTCGGGCCCTCGACGACGCGCTAAGGCTGACGCGCTCGGGTGGCCGCGTCGTTCTGCTCGGCCTGGCCGCCCTCCCGCGCGGCGTCGACTGGACGCCGGTCTGGCTGAACGAGTTGCACCTGACCGGCAGCTACGTCTACGGCTGGGAGTCGGTGGACGGCACGCGCAGGCGGACGATGGAGATCGTGCTGGACTGGATGGGCCGCGGCACCCTCGACGTTTCGTCGCTGGTGACGCACACGTTTGCCCTACGGGACTTCGCACGGGCCTTCCGCACCGCCACCGGCAAATCCGACACCTCCGCCTTCAAGGTCGCGTTCAGGCCCGACTGACCGCCGGCGTCAGCACTTCGATGGCCGCGGCCTGCAGGGAGAACGTGGCCGGTGTGCGGCCGATCGGTTCGCCGTCGGCGTGGACCGGCTGAGGGGGGTCGGTCGTCACGGTGACGCTGCGAGCCCGCGCGGTCGCGACCTTGGGATGAGTGAGGTGTCCGCCGGAGTAGATACGCGGCAGCAGGGCGAAGACCTCGGTCTTGTGGATGTCGCCGATCGTCACGACGTCCAGCCAGCCGTCGTCCGGCCGGGCGTGCGGGCAGATGCGCAGCCCGCCTCCGTAGGCGGCGTTGTTGCCCACGGCCGCCATGAACACCCTGCCCTCGAGGGGTGCGCCGTCCAGTTCGAGCCGCATCCACACCGGGTTGAAGACGGCCAGCGTCCGGAAAATGCCGACCACGTACATGACGGTGCCGCCGAACAGCTTCCAGCGGCTGTTGACCCACTCGGCGACGGTGGCGTCGAAGCCCACGCCCGCGACGTTGATGAAGTAGCGGTCTCCCACGCGCCCCAGGTCGATCCGCCGGCGTTGCCCGGCGAGCAGCGTCCGCGTCGCCTCCTCGACCTTCGCGGGGATCCCCAGGCAGGTGGCGAAGTCGTTTGCGGTCCCCATCGGGACGACGCCCACGGGGACGGGTGCGGCGCCGTCTTCGAGCAGCCCGTTGACGACTTCGTTGGCCGTGCCGTCGCCGCCGACGGCCACGACGACGTCGCAGCGGTTGCGCGCCGCCGCCGCCAGGTCGGTGGCGTGCCCCGGCCTCTCGGAGACGTGCTCCGCGACGGCCCAGCCTGCCTGATGGAGCCGTTCGCGGACCGCAGGCCACCACCGCAGCGTTCTGCCGCGGCCAGCCACGGGGTTGATGATGGCGGTCGCTCTGGTCTCGGGCACCGATATTCACTTTTCGCACCGCGTGGGAAATCCTCTTCGGACCGGGACGTCCTGGGCCGAGGGCAGCGGTCTGCTCGGCGCTAACCGAACCTGTACTGGATCCCGAACCCGCCCCGCGGCAACCGCCAGTCGATCACGCGATACGGACAGCCGGTCAAGCACGTGGTGCACTCGACGCAGTTTTCGTGGTAGATCACGATCCGGCCCTGCTGGGCGTTCCACTCGTAGACCTTGGCCGGACAGAAGGTCGTGCAGGGCCGCTTCCACTCGTCTCCGCATCGGTCCCGGCAGATGGTGCGGTCGGTGATGTCGATGTGGCTGTGCCGGTCGTGCTTCCACCGCAGCGTGAAGAGCTTGTCCTCGACCTTTGTCGGCTGTTCGGCAAAGTGCTCCGTCATCGCGCGGAGACCTCCGTATCTACCGGATGGCCTTCCAGGTCTGGTAGATGTCCTGCAACATCTGCCAGGGACGCCGGTGCCGCGTGATCGTCTTCCAGATCCGGCGCTGCTTCTCCCGCTTGGGGATCCCGTCGACCGTCAGCATCTCGTGGGCGGCGAGGTTCGCCAGCTCCGGGTAGATCTGGAACAGATCCGGCCGGCGGTCGGCGAGGTCCGGGAGGTGGCGGTACTTCTTGAGGTCTTGCAGCACGAACGACTCCGCCAGCCGGGTCTCGTACAGGCCGAGGGTGCGCGCGCTGAAGTCGCCCCGCGCCTTCGCCTCGATCACGGTCTCCCCCGCCATGCGCCCGGCGGCGATCGCCAGGTTGCTGCCCTCGCGGTGCAGTCCGTTGATCATCATCGCGGCATCCCCCGCGATCAGGACGCCGTCCCCGTACAACCGGGGCATGGCGTCGTAGCCGCCCTCGGGGATCGCGTGCGCCGAATACTCCAGGGTCTCCCCCCCGGCGATCAGGGGTCGGACGAGCGGGTGGCGCTTCATCTGTTCGAGCAGGTCGTAGGGTGTGCGGCGTGTCTTCATCAAATGGGAGACCAGCACGCCTACGCCCACGGACAGGGATTCCCGGTTGGTGTAGACGAACCCGTACCCGGACATGCCCTGGGTCGGCGCGCCGTAGATCTCGATCGTCGCCCCCTGGCCGCTCTCGAGGTTGAAGCGGGCCTCGATGACCTCGGGGGGTAGGCCGATGACCTCCTTGACACCCAGCGCCAGGTGGTGCGGCTCGATGGGGCGGTCCTGCAGGCGGGCGCGCTGAGCCAAGAAGGAGTTGACGCCGTCGCAGATCACCACCGCGTCGGCGTACAGTTCGCCTTCTTCGCGTCCGGTGCGCACCCCGACCACGCGTCCGTCGCGCCAGATGACGTCCTCGACGGTCGTCGCCGGCACGAGGAAGGCGCCGGCCTCCTCGGCCCTCGCAGCGAACCAGCGATCCCACCGGGCCCGCAGGACCGTGAACGCGTTCGGGCAACCGTCGGCGTGGTGGGCCATCTGGGGGCTCTTGTGGCCGATGCTCACCGCACCGTCGTCGGTCGCCAGCCACACCCGCTCCTCGACGATCACGCGCTCGACCGGAGGATCCTGCGCCCAGAACTCCGGCACGACGTCGGCGACCATGCGCCCGTACATCACGCCGCCCATCACATTCTTGGCGCCCGGGTATTCGCCCCGCTCAATCAGCACGACGCTGAGCCCCGCCCGTGCCATCGTCGCCGCCGCGGCCGCCCCCGCGGGTCCGGCGCCCACCACGATCGCATCGAACTTCTCTGCTTCGGCCATCGGTCACCTCGCCAAGCCGGCCGTCGGTGCCTCACCGGCCGCCGAAGACGGTCGTGAGCTGCACCGCCCAGGCGGTCATCGGCCCCGGCAGCACGCCGAGCAGCACGACTGCCCCCGCCGCCAACGCCACACCCGCCGCCGTCCAACTGCCGCGGAGGGTGCGGACCGTCGCACGCGCCTCGCCGGTGTAGGCGGCGTAGGCTGCGCGCAGGTAGTAGCCGACGGAGACGACGCTCGTCACCACGCCGACGATCGCCAGCCACATGTATCCCGCGTCGATCGCGGCCGCGAACAGGTAGAACTTCGCAAGGAACCCGGCCGTGGGCGGCAGCCCGGTGAGCGACGCCATGAACAGTGCGAAGGCGGCGGCCAGTGCCGGGGCGCGGTCGCCCAGGCCGTGCAGGTCTGCGATCTCGTCGGCTTCGGCGCCGGCCCGCTCGAGCAGCAGCAGCACGCCAAACGCGCCCAGCTGCATGAAGGTGTAGACGAGAAGGTAGTAGACAGCGGCCCACCCGCCGTCGGGCGTGCCGGAGGCGACGCCGATCAGCACGTAGCCGGCGTGCGCGACACTGGAGTAGGCCAGCATGCGCTTGACGCTGGTCTGGCGCAGCGCGGCCAGGTTAGCGACGGCCATCGTCGCCGCCGCGATCGCCGCTGTCAGCGGCTGCCACAGGTCGGCCAGCGCCGGCAGCGAAAGCGGGAGCACTCGCAGCATCGCGGCCACCGCCCCCACCTTGGCGACGACGGACATGTAGGCGGCTGCCGGCATGGGGGATCCCTCGTAGACGTCCGGCGCCCAGACGTGAAACGGCACCGCCGCCACCTTGAAGGCGAGCCCGACCAGCACGAGCCCCAGCCCCAGCGACAGCATCCACCCCGGGGCGACATCCGCCAGGGCGATCAGATCCGTCGTACCCGCCGCGCCGTAGATCATGGCCAGCCCGTAGAGGAACAGCGCCGCGGCGAACGATCCGAGCAGGAAATACTTCAGTCCCGCCTCCTGCGACCGACGCTGGGGGCGCGCGAAGGCCGCCAGGATGTACAGCGGGACGGACAGGATCTCCACGGCGACGAACAGCATCAACAGATCCCGCGTCGCCGCCATCAGCATCGCGCCCAGCGCCGCAAACAGCGCCAGCGCGTAGTACTCCCCGCGTTCCAGTCCTGTCCGGACCAGGTAGTCGCGAGCCAGCAGGACCGCCAGGGCCGCGGCGACCAGGATCACGGTCTGTGCGAGGTCGGCCAGGCCGTCGCGGAGGTACATGCCACCGAACACCACGACGGCTTCCTGCCGCACCGCGCCGATCGCCACCCCGGCCGCGCCCAGCCCGACCAGGCAGAGCCACACCAACGCCACCCGGCTGCGCGCGCCGCGCAGCGGCAGGTCGGCGAACAGCACGACGATCGCCGTGCCGGCGACGATCAACTCCGGGAGCAGCGGCCGCAACTCGATCATGGGGACCCGTCCGACGACATGGAACGCGTCGTCGCCTCGACCCGTTCCAACACGCCCGCCGCCGCCGGCTCGCTGACGTTGAGCAACGGTGCCGGGTACAGCCCGATCCAAAGGATCGCGGCGACGAGGACCACCAGGGCGAGGGTTTCCCCCCATCGCAGGGTCACGAACCGAGCGGCCTCCACGCGCACCGGACCGAAGTAGATCTTCTGCACCATCCACAGCAGGTAGACGGCCGACAACACCACACCCACTGCCGCCACCGCCGCGAACCGCCAGTCAGCCCGCAGCGCCCCCAGCAGGATCAAAAACTCGCCGACGAACCCGGCGGTGCCCGGCAGGGCCGCCGACGAGAAGACCACGATCAACGACAGCGCGGCAAACGTCGGCATGACCTTGGCCACCCCGCCATAGCCCTCCATGCTCCGGGTGTGAGCGCGTTCGTAGAGGATGCCGACGATCAAAAACAGCGCGCCGGTGGACAGGCCGTGGTTGACCATCTGGAGCAAAGCGCCCTGCAGGCCCTGCAGCGTGAACACAAACGTGCCCAGGACCACGAACCCCAGGTGGCTCACCGACGAGTAGGCAACCAGCCGCTTGACGTCCGCCTGCGCGAAGGCGACGGCGGCCCCGTAGACGATGCCCACGAGTCCCAGCGCCACCATCCACGGCGCCGCCGCCTCCGCAGCCTCGGGGAACAGCGGCAGGCAGAACCGCACCAGACCATAGGTACCCATCTTCAGCAGCACGCCGGCGAGGATCACCGACCCCGCCGTCGGCGCTTCGGTGTGCGCGTCTGGCAGCCAGGTGTGCAGTGGGAACACCGGCACCTTGATCGCGAAGGCGAGCGCGAACGCGGCGAACAGCAGCGGCTGGCGCGCACTCGGCACGCCCAGCTCGTACAGCCGCACCAGGTCGAAGGTACCCGTTTCCCGATACAGACCGATGATCGCCAGCAGCATGAAGACGCTGCCGGCCATCGTGAACAGGAAGAACTTGATCGCCGCGTACGAGCGGCGCTCGGCGCCCCAGATCCCGATCAGAAAGTACATCGGGATGAGGACCGCTTCCCAGAAGACGTAAAACAAGACGAGGTCCAGCGCCAGAAACGTCCCGAGGATCGCGCCCTCCAGCAACAGAAGCAGGGCCAAATACTCCTTGAGCCTGTGGCGCACGGCGTCCCACGTCCCCACCAGCGCGGCGAAAAACAGCAGTGCCGTCAGCAGGACCAACAACAACGAGATGCCGTCGATGCCCAGGTGGTACCCGATCCCCAGGGCCGGGATCCATGGGGCGCGCTCGACGAAGGCGAAACCGGCTGCGCCGGTCGGAAACCGCGAGAACACCGCGCCAGCGACCAGCAGCGTCGCGAACACGAACACCAACGCCGTCCCGCGCAGCACCCCTTCCCGGCGCGGCATCAGCGCCACGACGCACGCCCCGGCGACGGGCAGGAAGACGAGAAGGCTGAGCACCGGCACGTTCATCGCAGCAACCAATACCCGGCGACGACGAGTGCACCGATCAGGATGCCGGCGGCGTACTGGCGAACGTATCCGGTCTGCCAGGTCCGGATCGCCGCACCGGCCCGCGAAGCCGCCGCACCGATCCCGTTCGCGATGCCGTCGATCCACACGGGATCGGCCACCTCCGCCAAAAACCGCGCGAGCCGCCGGGCCGGACGGACGAGGACGGCCTCGTAGGCCTCCTCAACCATCCACTGCCGCGCGAGCAGGACACCCACCGCCCCGAACTCAGCGATCCGCCTTCCCCGGAAGACCGCCCAGCCCGCGGCGACCCCGGCCAGCGCAGCGGCCACGGAGAGCGCGATCAGCGCCGCCTCGCTCAGTCCGCCGCGTGGGGTCGCGTGGGGGATGCCGGTCACGAACAGCGGCTCGAGGTAACGGTCGAACGGCGCGCCGACGAACTTCGCACCCAAAAGGCCACCGACCGCCGACAAGCCGGCGAGGACGACCATCGGCCACGCCATGGACGGCGGCGCCTCGTGGGGATGGGCGCGTGGGTCAAAGGGGTGGCCGCCGAACGCCAGCACCGTCGCGCGGGTGATGTAGAAGGCGGTGACCAGCGCGGTGACCACGCCCACCAGCCACAGCCCGACGAACCCGTGCTCGTAGGCGGCGGCGAGGATGTGGTCCTTGCTCCAGAAGCCCGCCAGCGGGGGGATGCCGGCCAGCGCCAGCGCGCCGATCGAAAAGCCCGCGAACGTCAGCGGCATGGCGCGGGCCAAACCTCCCAGGCGCCGGACGTCGACGAGGCCGTGCATCGCGTGCATCACGCTGCCGGCAGCCAAAAACAGCAGCGCCTTGAAGAACGCGTGGGTGGTCAGGTGGAACATCCCGGCGGTCGCCGCCCCCACGCCGAGCGCGAGGAACATGTATCCGAGCTGGCTGATCGTCGAGTAGGCGAGCACGCGCTTGAGGTCGTTTTGCGCCACAGCCACGGTGGCGGCGAACAGGGCGGTGGCGGCTCCGATGACGGCGACGACGTTCGCCAGCACCCAGTCCGCCGCGGCGAACAGCGGCCACAGCCGCGCGATCATGTACACGCCCGCGGTGACCATCGTGGCCGCGTGGATCAGCGCGGAGACGGGGGTCGGCCCTTCCATCGCGTCCGGCAGCCAGACATACAGCGGCAGCTGCGCGGACTTCCCGGTCGCGCCCGCGAACAGCAGCAGCGCGATCGGTGTGAGCAGGGCGTGTCGTTCGGGCGGCAGATCCGCCTGCGCCGTCTGCGCGGCCCGCCCGACCTCCTCGAAGTCCAGCGTGCCGAGCGTGGCGAACAGCAGGCAGATGCCCAGCAAAAAGGCCGCATCGCCGATCCGGTTTACGACGAACGCCTTCCGACCTGCCGCGGCGGCCGCCTCGCGTTCGAACCAGAAACCGATCAACAGATACGAGCACAGGCCGACCAGCTCCCAGCCCACGAACAGCACGAGCACGTTCGCCGCCAGCACCAACAGCAACATCGAAGCGGTGAACAGATTCAGGTAGGTGAAGTACCGGCTGTAAGCGGGGTCCCCGGCCATGTAGCCGACCGAGTAGACGTGGATCAAAAACCCCACGCCCGCGACGACCACCACCATCAGCGCTGAGAGGCGATCCAGCTGCAGCGCCGCCGCGACTCGCAGGTCGCCGGCGGGGATCCACTCGAACAGCCAGACCTTGACGACGGCCTGCTCGGGCATCCCCGCCAGCTGGCGCAGCCCGATGACGCCGAGCGCGAACGCACCCAGCACGGACAGGCACGCGACGGCGGAGACCGCACGGTGTCCCAGACGGCCACCGACGAGCCCGTTGACCACGCAGCCCGCCAGCGGAAGCCCCACGATCCAGGGAATGTAGGTCATGGTCCGGTCGGCCGCGCCGCCTACCCTCTCAGCAGATCGATCTCGTCCACGTCCACGGTGTCGCGGCTGCGGAAGATGTCGACGATGATCGCCAATCCGACGACGACCTCGACCGCCGCGACCACCAGCACGAAGAACACGATGAGCTGCCCGCCCATGTGCGCGTGCAGACGGGCGAACGCCACCAGCGCCAGGTTGACGGCGTTGAGCATCAGCTCGATCGACATGAACAGCACCAGGGCGGTGCGCCGGATGAGCACCCCGACCGTCCCTAGCGCGAACAGCACAGCGCTCACCAGCACGTAGGCGGCGACCGGGACCGTCACGGCTCCCCTCGCTCTCCGTCGGATCGGCGCGCCGGAGCCTTGCCGAGCACGACGCCGGCGACGATGCCGATGAGCAGGAGGATCCCCGCCGCCTCGAACGGCAGGACGAAGCGCGTGAACAACTCCCGGCCCACCGCCTCGGTGGTGCCGAATCCCTCCGGGGGGCTCGCCGCGACCGCACCACCGAGGTCGCGCAGCACGGCGATGGAGATGGCCGCCACCAGCAGCACCCCGAAGACCGCCGCCGGGATCGCCAGCGGCCCGGCCCGCGCAGGTCGCTGCTGCTCCGGGGAACGAGCGTGCAGCAGCATGATGACGAACAGGAACAACACGACGATCGCGCCCGCGTAGAGGATGACCTGCAGCACGGCGACGAACTCCGCGGCCAGCGTCAGGTACAGCGCCGCCAGGGAGCCGAGCACGAGCAGCAGCGCCAGCGCGCTGTGGACGGGCTGACGCGCGGCGATGACGCCCACGCCGCCGGCGATTGACAGCGCCGATGCGATCGTGAACAACAGGACTTCCATTCTCCCCCTCTTGCCCGCACGCAGAAGTCGCGAGCGGGGTTTCGGCCCGACCGGGCGCTGGCGCCACGGCCACGGGAGGCGACGCGCCTCCCCGCTACACCTCTCGCGCGGGATCCCGGCCCGAGGCGCCGGGATACGGCTCCTGCAGCATCTCCTTGGTGTAGATGAGCGCCTCGCGGCTGTAGTCGGCGAGTTCGAATTCGTGCCCCAGCACGATGGCGCCGGTCGGGCACGCCTCCTCACAGAACCCGCAGAAGATGCAGCGCAGCATGTTGATCTGGAACTCCTCGGCGTACCGCTCGCCCTTGCTGACGCGCCGCTGCGGCGTGTTCTCCGCCGCCTTGACGTAGATCGCTTGCGACGGGCAGACGATCACGCACAGCTCGCAGCCCACACAGCGCTCGTCCCCGTCGGGGTACAGCGTCAGCCAGTGTCGGCCCTTGAACCGCTGGGGGACCGTGGGACGCTCTTCCGGATACTGGATCGTCACGGGGCGGCGGAACAGGTAGCGGAAGGTGACCGCCATCCCCTTGAGGATGGCGGTCGTCTCGACGAGCGCGCGCTGCCAGCCGTTCCGATTCGCCATGCTCCGCTCCGCCGCTAGACCACGAACAACGCCGTCACGACCACGTTTCCCAGCGCGACCGGGATGAGGATCTTCCAACCCAGCCCCATCAACTGATCATAACGTACGCGCGGGACGGTGGCCCGGATCCAGATGAAGACCATCACGAAGACCGTGACCTTGATCGCGAACCAGACGATGCCGGGCAACCATGGGCCCATCCAGCCCCCGAAGAACAGCGTGGCGGCCAAAGCACTCTGGGTGATGATCGCCAGGTACTCGGCGATGTAAAACATGCCGAATTTGAAGCCGCCGTACTCCGTCTGGTATCCGGCGATCAGCTCCTGCTCGGCCTCGGGGAGGTCGAACGGTGCCCGGTTCGTCTCGGCCAGCGCCGACAGGAAGAAGATCACGAACGCCACCGGCTGGCGGACGACGAACCACCCCTCCTGCTGGGCTTCCACGATCCGCACCAGACTCAGGCTGCCTGCCGCCAGCACGACGCCGACCACCGCCAGGGCCAGGCTCAGCTCGTAGGAGATCACCTGCGCGCTGCTGCGCAGACCGCCCAGCAGGGAGTACTTGCTGTTGGACGACCATCCGCCCAAGATCAGCCCGTAGACGCCGACCGAAGACGCCCCCAGCACCAGCAGGATGCCGACGTTGGGGTCGGCGACGTAGGGGGTGACCCGGTAGCCGAACACCTCAAACGGCGGCCCGAAGGGAATCACCGCGTACACGAACAGCGCGGTGACGGTGATCAGGACCGGCGACAGCAGGTAGACCAAACGGTCTGCGCCCTGCGGGACGAAGCTCTCCTTGGTGAGCAGCTTGATGCCATCGGCCAGGGGTTGGAGGAGTCCAGCCGGGCCGACGCGGTTGGGACCGTACCGCACCTGGAAGCGTCCCAGCAGTTTGCGCTCCAGCAGCACCGTATACGCGGTGGCCGTGAGCAACACGAAGGCCAGCAGGGCGCTCTTGACCGCCGCCTCCACGACGACGGCGATCATGCCTGCCTCGTTCGCTGCAGGACCCGCACCGACGCGCGCACGACCCGTCCGGCCAGACGCCACTCGGCTGCGGGCACCTCCTCGAACCCCAGCGGCACCAGGACGTGGCCGGGGAGCACGTCGGGCGCGATGTGCGCCGTCAGGCGAGCGGCCTGCCCGTCCACCGCCAGCTCGACCTCGTCCCCGCTCAAGACGCCCACACGCCCGGCGTCGTCCGGATGTAGCGTCGCTCGCGGCGCACCGGCCAGGTCCGGCAGGCCGCGGCAGCGCGAGGCCATCGTCCCCCGGCGGAACAGGGGCGTCCACGGCACGACAACGAGCCCCTCTCCCGGAGGCAGGGGATCGCCGGGAGCGGCGGAGGGGGCCTCCACCCGCGCCGGGCGGCGGGGCAGCGGATACGGCTCGCCCTCGGCGAGCCCGGGGATCACCTGCTGCATCTCCTCCCAGATCTCACCGACCGTCGCGTAGGCGAGGGGAAACCCCAGGCGATCGGCCAGCGCCTGAATGATCGTCAGGTCGGCCCACGCGCCCGAGGGCCCCACCGTCGCCTGCTGGATCCGCTGCGGCCGCGCCTCGATGTTTCCCGCAGTCCCGCCCTTCTCCGCGAAGGTCAGCGCCGGCAGCACGACGTCCGCCTGCTGCGCGGTGTCGGTCCAGAACAGGTCGGTCACCACGAGCAGGCCCAAGCGGTGGCGGGCGCGCCGCCACAGGTCGCGGTCGGGGAAGTCGCGCGCCAAATCCGCCCCGGCGAGGTACAGAACCGAGATCCCGCCTTGCGCAGCCGCATCCAGCATCTGCGGGGTGCCCAACCCGGGCCGCTCCGGCACAGCGATCCCCCACGTCCCCTGCACCCGTCGGCGGGCGTCGGGGTCGTCGAGGGCGCTCAACCCGGGCAGACAGTCGGGGACCATCCCGGCGACGGCGGCCGCCGCCGCGCTGCCCCGTCCGCGCATCAACGACAGGGTCCCGCCGCTGACGGCGCGCAGCGTGTTGACCGCCTCCAGCACTCCGGTTGCGACCGGGCCTTCCAGCGCCATCCGACCGACCAGGAACACGGCCTCCCCGCCCGCCGCCAGGGCGGCTGCGACCGACTCCAGGACCGGGCGGGGCACGCCCGAGCCCGCGGCCGTCGCGTCGACGTCGACTGCGTCCAGCGCATGCGTGGCAGCCTCGCCCTTGCGTTCGGCGCACAGCCTGACCAGTGCCCACACCAGCCGGTCCTCCCATCCGTAGTTGTGAAGGATCGCCGGAGAACAGTAGGGGGAGATCTCCAGCCGCTTCGGGGCGAGCGCGACGATGCGCCCGCCCCGGTCTGCGGCGCGTTTGGCACGCAGCCACACCACCGGGTACTCCTCGCTGAGGTCGCATCCCACCAGCACGATCACTGAGGCGCGGTCGATCCGGTCGATCGCGCCCTCCATGCCCCAGGCCCAGTCCCGGGTCGGCGGTGCGTACAGGGTATCGCAGCGGGAGTCGAGGTTGTTGCTGCCCAGGCTGCGGAACAGGCGGCTCAGCAGATACGACTCCTCCAGTGTCAGCCGCTCTCCGCCGACCGCCCCGATCGTCTGGGGCGCGGCGCCGCGCAGGTGCGAGGCCACCACGTCGAGCGCTTCGGCCCACGTCGCCTCGCGCAACCCGGCGCCGTCCCGGACGTAGGGGCTGCGCAGGCGGTCGGGGCGGTTGATGTAGTCGTAGCCGAAGAAACCGACGTCGCACATCCAGACGTCGTTGATCGCCGTATTCTCGCGGGCGCGCGTGCGGACGACCTCGCCACCGCGGACGTCCAGCGTCATCGCGCAGCCCACCCCGCAGTGGTTGCAGACGCTGGGCACCGCGCGGTTGTTCCAGGGCCGGGAGCGGAAGCGGTACACGCCGCTGGTCAGCGCGCCGACCGGGCAGATCGCAATCGTGTTGCCGATGAACTTGCTGGGACGTTCCATCGTGATGGGTGGCACGTCGATGTGCGTCAGGTATCCCCGCTCATGTCCCTTGAGGGCATGGTCTCCGGCGATGATCTCCCCGAACCGCGTGCAGCGCCAGCACATGATGCAGCGCTCGCGGTCCAGCGTCAGCACCGGGCTGAGGGGGACGGACTTGGGAAAGTGCCGTTTGGGTTCGACGAAGCGCGAGATGCCGGGACCGTACTTGAAGGTGTTGTCCTGCAGGGGGCACTCTCCGCCCTTGTCGCAGATCGGGCAGTCGAGGGGGTGATTGATGAGCAAAAACTCCAGGATCGCCTGCCGCGCTTCGACGACGTCGGGCGACTCGGTGTGCACGACCATGCCGTCCTGGGCCTCCAGCGTACATGCGGTCTGCAGGCGCGCCATGCCGTCCACCCGGACGAAGCACATCCGGCACGCGCCCAATGGCGGCATCCGGTCGTGGTAGCAGAAGATCGGGATCTCGATCCCCAGCCGCTCGGCGGCGTGGTAGACGGTGGTCCCCTTGGGCACCGTCACCTTCTGCCCGTCGATCGTCAGTGTGACCGTGGATGGTCTCTCGCTCATATCAGGATGGCTCCCGCGGGATCGAGCCCGCCGACGCGCGCAACGCCTCAGCGCTCTGCGACCGCCGACCGCGCAGCACGTCGTTCATCCACCCGGCGCGGGGACGCTCTCCACGATCCGCACGGGCATCTCGACGGGCTCCCGCGCCCTGCGGATGTACGCCTCGAACTCCTCGCGAAAGTACTCCAGACCGGCGTTGAGGCTGGGCGGCACGCTCTCGCCCAGTGGGCACAGACACGTACCGGTCATGTGCTTCGACAGACTGCGCAGCAGGTCCAGGTCTTCCATGCGGCCCCGCCCGTGCAGGATCCGGTCGAGGATTTGTGTCACCCACACCGTTCCCTCGCGGCAGGGCGTGCACTTTCCGCACGACTCCTCCCGGTAGAACTCGCAGACGCGCGCGATCACGCGCACCATGTCGGTCGTCTCGTCCATCACGATCACCGCCGCCGACCCCAGCATCGAGCCGACCTTGGCCAGCGACTCGTGGTCGAGGCGCACGTCCAGGTGCTCGGCCACGAGCGGCTTGCTGGACGAGCCACCCGGATAGCAAGCCTTGAAGCGGCGGCCGTCCCGCATCCCACCGGCGCGTTCGATCAGCTCCCGCAGCGTGATCCCCAAGGGCGCCTCGACGACACCCGGCCGGTTCACGTGGCCGCTGACGGAGTACAGCTGTGGGGGCCCCTGCTGCAGCCACCAGTCCGGACCCTCCCGGACGATCCACGGCACGCAACACAGCGTCTCGACGTTGTTGAGGACGGTCGGCTTGTTGTACAGGCCCATCACCGCGGGAAAGTAGGGAGGCTTCAGGCGCGGCATCGCCCGCTGCCCTTCAAGCGACTCGAGCAGGGCGGTCTCCTCCCCAGCGATGTAGGCGCCGGCCCCGCGGTGCAGCACGATGTCGCAGGCGAAGCCCGACCCCAGGATGTCCTGGCCCAAAAAACCCCTCTCGTACGCCTGCGCGATCGCCCGCTCCAGCTTGCGGGCGCCCAGGTAGAACTCGCGCCGCAGGTAGATGAACGCCTGCCGGATGCCCACCGCGTAGCAGGTGAGGATCATGCCCTCTATGAGAAGGTGCGGGTCGCCTTCGATGAGGGTCCGGTCTTTGAAGGTCCCGGGCTCTCCCTCGTCGGCGTTGACGACCAGGTACTTCACGGGGGCCTCCGCCGGTACGAACCGCCACTTGCGACCGGTCGGGAAGCCCGCGCCGCCGCGGCCGCGCAGCTGCGACCGCTCCACCATCTGGACGATCTGTTCGGGCGTGTGCTCCCGCAGCGCGCGCCGCAGCGCCTCGTAGCCGCCGTTGCGCATGTAGGTCGCGATGTCGTCCTGATCGGCGACATCGACGTGGCGGAGGAGGACGCGCTCGGACATGGCGTGGTCAGCGGTCGGCGGCGTGCGCCGGCTGTCCGTCGATTGCGTTCAGGATCTCGTCGACCCGCTGCGGCGTCAGCCGCGCATAGCGCTCGCGGTCGACGATCATGCAGGGCGCCTCCTCGCAGGCGGCCAGGCACTCTGCGATCCGCAGGGTGAACCGTCCGTCCGCGGTGGTCTGCCCGGAGCGGATCCCCAGACGGCCCTCGAGGTGTGCGCGGATGGCGTCCGACCCCGCCAGCATGCATGAGACGTTGGTGCACAGCTGGATGACGTGCCGGCCCACCGGCTCGGTGAAGATCAGCGAGTAGAAGGACGCCACCTCGGCCACCGTCTCGACGCTCAGCCCCAGCAGGGCCGCGACCTCGGCCATCGCCTCCGGCGGCAGCCAGCCGAGTTCGTCCTGCGCCCGCAGCAGTGCGGGCACCAGCGCCGAGCGCGCAATCGGGTAGCGGGTTTTCAGCGCTTCGATGTCGGCGCGCGCCTGCGCGGACAGCATCGCCATCACCGGTCGACGTCGCCCAGCACGATGTCGATGGACGCGATCGCGACGACGACGTCGGCGAGCATCCCCCCTCGGACCATCGTGGGCAGTGCCTGCAGGTTGGAGAACGAAGGCGCCCGCACCCGCACGCGCACGGGGCGGTTGGAACCGTCGGAGACGATGTAGTAGCCTTTCTCCCCGCGTGGGGACTCGACGGCGGCGTACGCCTCGCCGGGCGGCGGGTGGATCCCCTCGCTGACGAGCTTGAACTGGTGGATCACCGCCTCCATCGACCGCACCAGCTCGGCGCGCGGCGGGAGGGCGACCTTGCGGTCGTCGGCGATCACCGGGCCGTCGGGCAGCCGGTCCAGCGCCTGGAGCACGATCCGCCGCGACTGCCGCATCTCTTCCATGCGGACGAGATAGCGGTCGTAGGCGTCGCCGTTGCGGCCGACCGGGACATCGAACTCGTAGTCGTCGTAGGAGGAGTACGGGAAGGCCTTGCGCACGTCGTAGGCGATCCCCGACCCCCGCAGGACCGGACCGGTGACGCCGTAGGCGAGCGCGTCCGCGGGGCGCAGCACCGCCACGCCCTCGTGGCGTTCCCGCCAGATCAGGTTGTCGGTCAGCATCGCCTCGTACTCGTCCAGGTGGCGGGGCAGCTCCTCCAAAAAGCTCCGGACCTTCGGGAAGAACCCCTCCGGCAGGTCCCACTGCACGCCACCGATCCGGAAGTACCCAGGCATCATCCGCTGGCCGGACACCATCTCCGAGATCTCCATGAACTGCTCGCGGTCCCGGAAGCAGTACATCAAAAGGCTGCTCACGTTGAGGTCGATGCCCGTCGTCCCGAGCCAGACGAGGTGGCTGGCGATGCGGTTGAGCTCGCACATGATGAGGCGGATGACCTGGGCCCGCTTGGGGACCTCGATCCCCAGCAGCTTCTCGACCGCCAGACAGTACGCCATCTCCTCGTGGTAGCTGGAAAGGTACTCGATCCGGTCGACGAGTGTGATGTTCTGGTGGTAGGACCGGAATTCCATCTCCTTCTCGATGCCGGTGTGTAGGTATCCGATCACCGGACGGCAGGAGACGATGGTCTCGCCCTCCAGCTCCAGCACCAGACGCAGCACGCCGTGTGTGCTGGGGTGCTGGGGGCCCATGTTGATCGTCAACGTCTGACGCGTGAGCATCGACCTGTGCGCCGCCGGTCTCCGGGCCGCCGGCGACCGCCTTTCGCGTATCGGATGTCCACCTCGGGCGTCCGCTGCCTCCGGTCGTCCGCTTGCGGCCAGCGGGATCGTTCGCCCTACCGGCGCCTGGGCGGGACGTGCGGGACGATCTCGCTCGGCACCTTGGGGACGTGCCCCCTGAACTCTACGGGCTCCTCCGTCAGGGGGTAATCCCGCCGCAGCGGGTGGCCCTCCCAGTCGTCGGGCATCAAGATGCGCCGCAGGTCGGGGTGGCCCTCGAACCGGATCCCGAACAGGTCCCACACCTCCCGTTCGAACCACTCGGCGCCCGCGAACACCTCGACCGCGCTGGGCAGGACCGGGTCGTCGCCGGCCACCGGTGTCTTGATCCGCAGACGCTGCGTGCGCTCCAGGCTGAGCAGGTGGTAGACGATCTCGAACCGAGGCTCAACCGGGTGGCGGTCCCACGCCGTGAGGTCGAGCAGCATCTCGAACGCCCACGGGCGCGCCTTCACGGCCCGCAGCGCGTCCAGGATCCGCTCCCGCGCGACCGTCACCGTGGCATCCCCGCGGAACGCGTGCACCACCATGGCGGCCTCCCCGAAGCGCTCGGCCAGGAACTCCTGCACCGGGGTCATCGCCGCGCCCGCTGTCGGATCTTCTCCTGCAGCTTCATCAGCCCGTACAGCAGCGCCTCCGGCCGCGGGGGGCAGCCGGCGACGTAGACGTCCACGGGGACGATCTTGTCCACGCCCTGCACGAGGGCGTAGTTGTTGTACACGCCCCCGCAGGACGCGCAGTCCCCCATCGACAGCACCCACTTCGGTTCCAGCATCTGCTCGTAGATGTGCCGCAGCACCGGCGCCATCTTCTGGCTGACACGGCCGGCGACGATCATCAAATCGGACTGGCGCGGCGAGGCACGGAACGCTTCCATCCCGAACCGCGCGATGTCGAACTTCGACGTCGTGGTCGCGATCATCTCGATCGCGCAACAGGCCAGCCCGAACTGCACCGGCCACACCGACGAACTGCGCGCCCACGCCAGCATCCGGTCGACCGTCGTGGTCAGGACGTTGCGCTTGAGGCCCTCGTCTTCGGGAGCGATCACCGCCATTCCAGCCCTCCGCGCGCCCACTCGTAGACATAGCCGAGGCCCAGCAGGGCGATGAAGACCAGTCCGGCCCACAGCGCGGTCGGTCCCACTTCCCGCAGGACGACCGCCCACGGGTATAGGAAGACCGCCTCGACGTCGAACAGGATGAACAGCATCGCGATCAGGTAGTAGCGGATCGGGACGCGCTCGCGGGCCGATCCGATCGGCCACACGCCGGATTCGTAGGGCATCATCTTCTCCGGCGTGGGCCGGCGGCCGCCGACGAGCACGTGCAGTCCGAGCAGCGCCACCGCCACCGCGATCGACACGGCCAGGTGGACCAGAACAGGAACGTAGTCGGTCATCGCCCTCCCCGGGCCCGGTCTCGGCGCGACCGGCAATTGTCCGGTGCGCGCCGACCACACGAACGCCGGGCGCACGCGGGCCGCTCGTGCCGCACCCGCCCTGAGCCCGGCTACTTGCATCATCGCAACCGATGGGACGGAAATCAACGGGCGAGGGAGTTGGCCCAGCGCAGTCCGGGGAACCGGGCGAAGTCGCCGTCGGTGGTGTGCAGCACTGCCCCGTGCTCGATGGCCAACGCAGCGAGGTGTGCGTCCATCACGTCCTCGCCGAGCACGCCGGTCCGCACCAGCAGGTCCCTGAACACCGACCGGTGACGGCCCGCCGGTTGCCACGGGATGCGCATCATGATGTCAGCGTCGGCCGGCGGGCACGCCACAGCGGGGAGGCGGCGCGCAGCTGGGGCACGATCTCCCGCATCGCCCGGACCGTCTCGTCGACCTCCTCTGCGGTCGTCCAGCGGCCCAGCGTGAACCGCACGGTCCCCACGGCGACCTCCGGCGCCAGCCCGATCGCCGTCAGCACGTGGGAGGGTTCCAGGCTGCCGGACGTGCAGGCAGACCCGCTGCTGGCGGCGATGCCGCGCATGTCCAACGCCATCAGCACCGACTCGCTTTCGGTGCCCAAAAACGAGACGTTGGCGTTGTTGGGCAGGCGCTCGGTCGGATGCCCATTGTACGTCATCGCCTCGATCTCGCTTAGCCCGGCCACCAGGCGATCGCGCAGCGCCGCGATCCGCGCCTGCTCGACCCCGCGCTCGTCCAGCGCGATCTCGATCGCGCGCGCGAACCCGACGATGTCGGGCACGTTCTGCGTCCCGGCCCGCCGCCCGCGCTCTTGCGACCCCCCGCGCAGCAGGGGCGCGATGCGGGTGCCCTTGCGGACGTACAGCAGCCCCACGCCCTTGGGGCCGTACCGCTTGTGCGCGGACGCCGACAGCAGGTCCACCCCCAAGTCGTCGACGTCGATCGGGATCGCGCCGAACGACTGGGTGGCATCGGTGTGGACCAGCGCCCCGCGCTCCTTGGCGACCCGCGCGATCTCCGCCACCGGCTGCAAGGTGCCGATCTCGTTGTTGCTGTGCATCACCGACACCAAGACGGTGTCGTCCCGCACCGCCCGCCGCACCTCGTCGGGATCGACGCGCCCATGGCGGTCCACCGGCAGGACCGTGATCTCCCAGCCGCGCTCGCCCAGCCAGCGCGCCGGCTCCAGGACCGCGTGGTGCTCGATCGCGGAGACGACGATGTGCCGGCCGCGGTCCTCGTTCGCCAGGGCGCAGCCGATCACCGCCCAGTTGTCGGCCTCGGTGGCCCCGCTCGTGAAGACGACATCGGCCGGGCGAGCGCCCAGTGCCCGCGCCAGCAGCGCCCGCGCGCGGTCCACCGCCGCGCGGGCTTCCTGCCCGAACGCGTGCAGGCTGCTGGCATTGCCGAAAGCCTCCCCGAAGTACGGACGCATCGCCTCGACGACGCGGGGGTCGGTCGGCGTGGTGGCACCGTGGTCGAGGTAGATCGCCATCCCCGGCCATTATAGGAAATCGGCTGCGGCGTGGCACCGGAGTTGCTGCGCACTGCCTTCAGGACATAGCGACGCCATGGGGCGCTCCCTTCCCGGCGGCCTCCGGGGCTGGCTCACCGCGGTCATCCTGATCGCGGTCGTGCCGCTGGCCGCCCTGCTCCTGTTCGAGGCGGGCGGGCGGTACCGGCACAACACCGAGCAGGCCCGTCGGCAGACGCTGCAGGTGGCGCGGTTCGCCGCACTGGATCTTGAACGGGTCGTGGTCTCCGCCGCCCA
The DNA here is from genome assembly GCA_031432545.1 of Armatimonadota bacterium. Taxonomy (NCBI): domain Bacteria; kingdom Bacillati; phylum Candidatus Sysuimicrobiota; class Candidatus Sysuimicrobiia; order Candidatus Sysuimicrobiales; family Candidatus Sysuimicrobiaceae; genus Candidatus Caldifonticola; species Candidatus Caldifonticola tengchongensis. The sequence goes on along the minus strand of JAVKGX010000001.1, from coordinate 441,970 downwards.
CAGCCTGGCCGCACTCGCACAAGTCGGGGTCGTCCGGAACCGGTCGGATGCGGCGTGCAACCGTTGGCTGGCAGCCGCGATCACCGCCGACCCGCGCTACGCCAACCTCGGTGTGGCCGAGCGCGACGGGCGGGTGTCGTGCAGCGCGCTGCCTTTGCGCAGACCGGTCAACGTCGCCGACCGCCGCTACTTCCGCGAGGCCGTGCGCACGGGAAGGTTCGCGATCGGCGAGTACCAGATCGGCCGTATAACCGGCAAGCCCACCCTCAACGTCGCCCTGCCGCTCCGGGACGCAGCCGGAGGCGTGCAAGCCGTCCTGTTCGCCGCCCTGGACCTCGCCCGTTTGCAGGAGGTCGCCGCCCGTGCCGCCCTGCCTGCCGGTTCTGTCATCTTGGTGATCGATGCCAACGGCACCATCTTGGTGCGGCACCCCGATCCGGAAGGCCTCACCGGTCGGACCCTCCGCGACGGCCACCTCCTCGCCGCCGCCGGGGCTAATTCCGCGGAACTCGCCGGACCGGACGGCGTGGTACGCGTGTACGGGTTCGAGCGGCTGCCGGGAGGACCGCAGGAGGCGGCGTTCGTCGCCGTCGGCATACCCCGCGACCCGCTGCTAGCACAACTGCGGCGCGACCTGGCCGGCCGGCTCGGCGTCGCCGTGGCCGTCGTCCTGGCCGCGCTGCTCGCTGCGTGGACGCTGGCCGACCGGTTCATCCTGCGGGGCGTAAACAGGCTGATCGCCGCCGCGGACCGGCTGGCGTCGGGGGAGTCCGCCGCGCGAACCGACCTCCGGCACGATGCTGGCGAAATCGGGAGGGTGGCCGCGGCGCTGGACCGGATGGCCGAGGCGGTCGAGCAGCGCGAGGCCGCGCTGCGGCGCGAGCGGCAGCGGGTGGCGCGCCAGGTTGAGCAGCTGGCCGCGCTGCGGCAGATCGACCTGGCCATCATCGAGACCCACGACCTGGCCACCACGCTGGACACAGTCGCAGATCAGGTGACCTCGCTGCTGTCCGTCGATGCCACCGACATCCTGCTGCTGCACCAAGCGACGCAGACGCTCCGGTACGCGGCCGGCAAGGGGTTTCGCCCCGACGAGGGGCAGCGTCCGGCGGTGCGCCTGAGTGAGGGGGTATCCGGCCGGCCGGTCATGGAGTCGCACACGGTGTTGGTCCCTGACCTGGCGAGCCTGCCGGATCCGATGCGGCCACACCCGATCGGCGCCGAGCGGTTCGTGACCTACATCGGGGTTCCGCTGATTGCCCGAGGCCAGGTGCGGGGCGTGCTCGAGGTCTTCCACCGCCGCCCGCTGCAGCCGGATGCGGACTGGATGGCGTTCCTGGAGACGCTGGCCGGCCAGACTGCGATCGCGATCGACAACGCGGTGCTGTTCTCCGACCTCCAGCGCTCCCACCAGGAACTCGCGCTGGCCTACGATTCCACCCTCGAGGGGTGGTCGCGCGCTCTGGATCTGCGGGACGAGCAGACCGAAGGGCACACCCTGCGCGTCACCAATCAGGTTCTGGAACTGGCACGCGCCGTCGGCATCCCGCAGGCCGAGCTGGTGCACGTGCGGAGGGGGGCGCTGCTGCATGACATCGGGAAGATCGGCATCCCGGACAGCATCCTCCGCAAACCGGGCCCGTTGACCGAAGCGGAATGGGAGGTCATGCGCCGACACCCCGTCTACGCTTACGAGCTGCTGTCGCCGATCGAGTTCCTGCGGCCGGCGCTGGACATCCCCTACTGCCACCACGAGAAGTGGGACGGCACCGGTTATCCCAGGGGGCTGCGCGGGGAGCAGATCCCGCTGGCAGCACGGGTGTTCGCGGTGATCGACGTGTACGACGCGCTGACCTCGGACCGGCCGTACCGCGCTGCCTGGCCGGAGGACAAGGCCGTCGCCTACATCCGCGAGCAGGCCGGAAAGCACTTCGATCCGGCGGTCGTCGAGGCGTTCCTCCGCATGCGCGAGGGCCACCGCGAAATGAAACGGGCGCTGCCTGCATGAAGCAACGCCCGCTCCGGCGGCTCCGGGAGCGTCCGAGCCGAGCCGCTCCCGGCGACCGCACATCCGTTGGGGTCCTCCTGCCCAGGTCGGCCCGCTGTGAAACCTGGTGGCGGCGTTGGGGAGCCCGGTCAGGGTGCCCCTAGGTCTTGGCCGGCTACTCCTCGAAATCCTCCCGCCGGAAGGCAGATTCAGGCAAACTGATCACCCGCGCCCCTCCCCTTCGGGGCGGCCGACGGCGCCGTATCCACAACCGGTCCTCCCACCCGGTAAAGCGCGGCCAGCCCTCCTGAACCGCGGCCCTCGCCTGCAGCGGAGAGAGCTTCTCCGTCTCGATCAGGTGGCGGAGGTGCTGGATCTGCTCGACGTCCCGCCAGGAGTACAACCGTCGTCTGCGGCGCCCGGCCCGCACCGGTGCGATCAACCCCTGCCGTTCCCAGCTGCGCAGTACGGCCGGCCGCAGACCGGTCAGAAGGGACACCAGGCCGATCGGAAACAGTTCGGTCGAGGGGTTCGACACGTCGGGCTCCAGAGGAGGTGGTACGGCTCCAGTATATCAGCGGGTCCTGCGGGTCAACACTGGACGTGTGTTCGCCCGCAGCGCGTATCGCGAACACGTGTACGCAAGGCTCGCGCAGCGCCGCCCTCGAACGTTGGAACCGTGCGCAGGACCGAGCGCCGGAAGGCGATTCCACTGCTGCTGCAGACCCGCGGAAGGATGCGGGCGGCGGACCTGGCACGACACTTCCAGGTGTCCAAGAGGACGATCTACAGGGACGTCAGAGCACTGGCCGCAGGGGGCGTCCCGGTAACCGGAATACCGGGTGTGGGCTACGCGCTGCGCGAGGCATTCGTGACGCCCCCAGAGGTCCTGGCGTTGGACGAATCCGACGCGGTCCGGCTCAGCGCGTTCATGGCGGCCACTGAGTCCGATCCGCCATTTGACAAGGCCCACCAGACGGCACTGTTCGCCGAAGTCGTGCCCCGCCCGCCGGCTGCCGCGCCCATGTACACGCGGCTGCGCCACGCCGTGGCTGCCCGCCGCGTGACGGCCGTCGCCACCGACGCCGAGGAACGCACCATCTGGCCGTTGGCACTGTTGCGGGTGCGCGGCGTGTGGTTCCTCGTGGCGCGTGAACCGGCCTTGGGGGAAGATCTCGCACTGCCATTGGACACCATCCGCGCCGCCCGGATCGGGCCGGAAGTCTTTGAACGCCCCGCGGACTTCAAAGTCGACGCGTGGGTGCCCCGGCCCCGCTCCGGCCATCAGATGGTCCGTGTGTGGACCGACCCCTTGCACGCCGCGATCGAACGGCATCGCGCCGCTGGACAACTGGTGGCAGACTATGAGCACCAGGGCGGTTTCGTGCTCGTCTATCACGTCCGCACCGTCCACGAACTGTGGCCCCGGCTGATGGGCTACGGTGGCTGGTTCCAGGTACTCCACCCGCCCGGGCTCCGGCGCGTGGTGGCGCGCGCCGCCCAGCAGATCGCCATCCGCCACCGCTAGGGCGACCGGGCCCGGCTTCAGTCCGACGGGGGTTCGTCCCGCTTGGATGGACCCGGTGTCTTTGTCGGCGGCAGTCCGGGAGTCGGCCGCAACAGGGGGACTTCCTGCCGCCGACGCCGCTCGAAGCGGCAGCGCGTCGTGTAGCCGGCTTGGAGGACGATCGCCTCCGCCCGTTCGAACGCATAGCCGACGTGCTCGATGCGGTGGGCATCGGAACTGATCACGATCGGAACCCCTGCCGAACGCAGCGCAGCCAGCAGGTCGGCAGACGGGTAGAGCTCACCGACCGGCTTGCGCCACCCCGCGGTGTTCACCTCAGCGCACAGCCCCTTGCACGACGCCGCAGCGGCGACCCGCTCGTGCCAATCCCGCATGTCGCCAGACGGTCGGTGCCCGAACACCTTGACGACGTCGGGGTGCGCGAGGACGTCGAACAGACCCGTCTGCACGGCCTCGCACAGCAGCCGGAAGTACTCCGCGTACACCTGTTGCGGAGCGTGCCGTTCCCACTCCCCGCGCTGCGCCGGGATGTCGAACCCCCACCACCCTCCGCTGCGGCCGCGGATCCAGTGCACGCCCACCAGCGCGAAGTCCCAGTCGTAGGCACCGATCCACCGCTCCAGCTCACGCTCGCATCCGGGGCAGTAGTCCCACTCCATCGCCGCCCTGATCGGTAGCCCTTCGCGGCGCGCGCCGTCCAGCAGCCGGAAGTACGCGTCGACGTCCCAGTTGCGCCGGCCGGGTACGTTACGCCCGTGGATCCACGCGTTGTCGGGAGGATAGATGGTACGGCACTGCACGAAGTTGTGGGCGTGCTCGGTGATCCCGATCTCGGTCACGCCCGCAGCCGCCGCCGCTTCGATCAACCGCAGCAGCGACGCCCGATCGAGGGCGTAGTTCTCCAGGTGGACGTGGTAGTCGGGGCGGGGGACGGTGTGCGGCGCAGGCGACCGCAGCGGGGGGTCGCGGTCCTGGCGGTCCGCGGTCTCGGTCATGCCCTCGCGGTCCGAATCCGCTGGGCCCAGATCGCGCCGTAGGGGTGGTGTGCCGCGTAGCGCCGGGCGATCCGCTCGGGGTCGTAGCCGCGCTCGACGCGCCGCAGCTGGACGTGCCACCGCCCGTCCCACGTGAACAGCGCGTACGCCGGCCGCGGATCCCAGTCGAACGGAAAGCCCACGGACCCCGGGTTCACGAGCACGCGGCCGCGCAGTTCCCGGCGATGCTGCTTGTGGACGTGCCCGTAGACGACCAGGTTGGCGCGTGCTTCTTCGAAGATGCGCTCGACCAGGTCTTCGGGGGCGTCCGGCTGTACCGCCTCCTCGATGTCCCACGGCGTCGCGTGCACAAGGTACAGGTCGTGCCCTTCTTCGGGCACCATGCGCAGCTGGAAGGGGAGCTCGGCGAGGTAGAGCATGTGGTCGCTGTCCAGGGACCTTCGCGTCCAGTCCAGCAGCGAAGCAGCAGGCCCGGCGGGTACTACTTCTTCTGTGATGTAGCGGTCGGTGTTGCCGAGGATGGCCGACCACTCTCGCTGGCGCAAAAAGTCGATGCACTCCGCCGGCTCCAGACCTCCCAGGCAGATGTCGCCGCCCACCAGCACGTGCTGCAGCCCCACCACTCGGTCCAGATCCCGCGCCACCGCCTCGAGGGCGGCCAAGTTGCCGTGGACGTCGCAGATGATGGCCAGCTTCACCGCACCAGCTCCACCAGGTCGCGCACGATCCGCGCGGTGGCTCCCCAGATCACATGTGGTCCGAAGTCGTAGAAGTACACGGGGTGGCGCTCGACGCCGCGCTCCCGCCACTCCAAGCGCAGGTTGCGGTCCTTGATGAAGAACGCCAGCGGCACACGCACCACTTCACCGATCTCCTCGGGCGCGATCCGCAGTTCGTAAGGATGGGGGACGCGGCCGACGAAAGGCCGGATCACAAAGCCGGACACCACGGTCGGTACGTCGTCCAGCTGACCCAGCAGTTCCACGTCGTCCGACGCGATCCCCACCTCCTCCCACGTCTCCCGCAGCGCCGCGTCGAGGGCGTCGCGATCGATCGGTTCGACCGCGCCTCCCGGGAACGAGATCTGGCCCTTGTGGGTGGCGACCCGGTCCGTCCTCTTCGTGAGCAGGACGAAGATTTGGCCGTTGCTCTCGTACAGCGGGACGAGGACGCCGGCGAGTCGATGGGCAGGGTCTTCGATTTGGCGGGGTCGGCGGGCGGCGAGTCGCTGGCGAATCTGCTCGATCCGAACCGCGCTGCTCCGCGCCTCCATGTCTAACCCGAGGCAGGCCACGACCCGGGACCGCCGCGCAGCCGCCGGGCCATCTCCTCCACGGCCTCCTCGTCCGGCGCACCGCCCCGGAAGGGAGCGGCCAGCAGGCGGGCCAGCCGCCGGAGCGGATGGTTCGGCGGGCGCCCCATGCTCAGGTCGAGCAGCCCCGCAACGACCAGCATCCCGTACATAGCCAGCACGAGGAAAAAGACGACCACCCAGAACAGGAACATGCGCCGCGACCTCCCGGCAGACATCATAGCAGGTGGGGCCCATCGAAGGTGAGCGGATCACTTCACTCGGCCGGCGGCCGGTCCGGGGGCAGCAACCGCAGCGGCGTCCGCCAGTAGATGCGCTCCAGCGCCCGCGGCGAGAGGTCGACGCCGCGCAGGACGGGCGGCCCCTGGCTGTCGGCGTCTTCGATCGGCAGGGGGCAGACGAGGTCGGTTTCCCAGAAGACTCGGTGGATCCAGTACCGAACGGTGTAACGGTGCGGCTCCGGATCGTGCAGGACGACCTGGTCGGTCCCGAACACGATTCGGTCGGCCCACCTGTCGAAGAAGGCCCTCGTGTGCTCGGGCTGCCTGCCGAGCTCGCGCACCATCCACTTCGTCGCGCTCGTGTCCACAACCAGGTTGGGATGGTCGCACAGCAGGCGATGCACGTGGTCCAGATGTTCGGGGTCGCCGGCCATGTGGGCCGCTTGGAACAGCACGCTGCGGTGGCGGGCCATGCGGGCTTCCAGCGGGGGATACTGATCCGCCTTCTTGCCCAAGCGCGCACGGCCGGCGTACTTCGTCGCGAACCACCGGTCCGGGTCGGAGACGTGGATCAGGACCGCCATGTCGTGCCGCTCGATGAACTCGAAGATGGGGTCCAGCGCCGGTGCGTCGGGGCGGGGGACCTCTCCCTCCACCCGGTCCGCGAGCCTGGGGGCCATCCACATCTTGACGATGCGCACTCCCTGTGCGTGCGCGGCGTGCAGCGTACGCAGGTTGTCGGAGACGAACCGGCCGGGGCGGCCCCAGTGGGTCCAACGGATCGGCACGGCGATCTGGACTTCGGGGAAGCGATCCCTGGCCCGCAGCTCGGTGGCGAGATCGGCAATCGCGACGAACCGCGCGATCCCGTACAGCCTGCCGGCTGCGACCAGCTGGGCGTTGGCGTCGGACGCCGGCATCCGACGCGCAGTCCGACCGGCACGTCGCCGAGGGCTCCTGCTCGGCCTCACCGCGAAGTGGGTGTGCATGTCCGCGATCGGGCAGTCCACCTTGCGGGGCGGAGGGTTCGCGAACCCCTCCCGCCGCGCGGATTCGAGCAGCGCCAGACCCCGTTCCATGCCTATACCTTGTATACCGAATCCGTGTGCGGCACAAGATGTAGCGCACAAACTGAGCCAGCGATACGACATGTGGATAACCGGGGAGGTTGTTCACAGCCCAGCACCGAATCACAGGAGCGAGGCGATCCCAGCGAGGAGGGCGGCCCGCCATGATCGAGTACTTGAACCTGCTGCGCACGGTGCTGGAACGAGGGCGCTTCAGGCCGGACAGGACCGGCACCGGCACTTACTCTGTGTTCGGCGCGCAGGTGCGGTTCTCCCTGAAGGCCGGCTTTCCGCTGGTCACGACCAAGAAGGTCCACTTCAAGTCCGTCGTCTACGAGCTCCTGTGGTTCCTGAGGGGAGACACCAACGTCGGTTATCTGCGCGACCACGGGGTGACCATCTGGGACGAGTGGGCGGACGAGCAGGGGGACCTCGGCAGGATCTACGGCGCCCAATGGCGGGGCTGGCGGGCGCCGGACGGCCGGACGATCGACCAGATCGACCGCGTGATCTCCGAGATCCGCACCAACCCGCACAGCCGCCGCTTGGTCGTCAGCGCGTGGAACGTCGGAGAACTGCACCAGATGGCGCTGCCGCCCTGCCACGTGCTGTTCCAGTTCTACGTGCACGACGGCGAGCTCAGCACGCAGGTCTACCAGCGCAGCGCGGACGTCTTTTTGGGCGTACCGTTCAACATCGCGTCGTACGCCCTGCTGACGCAGATGGTCGCGCAGGTATGCGACCTCACACCGTCCGAACTCGTGTACACCTTCGGCGATTTGCATCTGTACAGCAACCACGTCGAGCAGGCCCGCATCCAGCTCTCGCGCCAGCCGCGACCGCACCCGCGGGTGCGGCTGAATCCCGCCGTCCGGGACATCTCCGAGTTCCGCTATGAGGACATCGAGCTGATCGGTTACGACCCCCACCCACCGATCAAGGCGCCCGTGGCGGTGTAGCGCCCGACCAAGTTCGAAAACCTCCCCCGCGGCAGGTCAACAGGCTGACGTCCCGGTCAGGGCGGTAGGTGGGCCACCATGTAGAGGATACGCCGTGTGCCGAACAGCCACCGCTGCCACAGCAACCGGTGGCGGCGCACGACCCGAAAACCCAAAGACGCGTACAGACGCACCGCGGCGTTGTTGCCCTCGACGACGTACAGCGCCACCCGCGTGCGCCCGGCGCGCCGCGCCGCCGCCATCGCGGCGGTCACCAGCGCGCGACCCACGCCCCGCCCCCGCGCCTGCGGCAGGACGGCCACCGCCTCGATCACGCCCGTAGCGGCGTCCGGCGAGGACGACCCCAACGACGTCAGCAAGAGCAGGGCGCGCAGCGACTCCCATACGGAAAGCCGTCGGCGCAGCACGGGCCACAGCACCGGGGGAGGCGGTGGCTCCAGCACGAGGGTCGCCGTGCCCACGATCTGCCCTGCGCGCTGGGCGACGTAGACCGTCCCGGTCGGGGGCAGATCGGCGAGGATGCGCGCCGTCCGCTCGCGATCTTGACCGAAGATCGGCCCGAACTTCTCCGGAAATCCCTCCGCCAAAACACGCCCCACCGCGGCGCGGTCGGTGTCGGCCGCCGGCCGCACAACCAGCTCGTCCTCATGATCCCCGCCCGCCGACGGCTGGTGGGCGGTCGGAGAGGGGCCTTGGCGGTGGGTGGCCGGGTGTGGGGTATCCGTCAACGTCCGATTCCGTCCACGTTTGACATCCGACCCCGACCGGTCGCCATCCGGTGCGGCGCTCCCGCGCGAGCAGGACGTACCGGCCCCGCCCGCCAGGACGCCTCAGTCAGACGGCATACGCGCGGCCCCGTTCACCCTCGGTCTGGCCGGTCAACCGGTTCCCGCGCGTCACCCAGGTCGCCCGAAGCGGCGGACCCGGCGAGCAGGGGCGAAGGCCGCAGGGCGCCTGTGTACACGCCGGCCAGCAGCAGACTCCCGCCGGCGACCAGAGCCGGCGTCACGTCCTCGCCGCCCAGCCACACGCCCAGGGTCACGGCCACGAAGGGCATCAGCGGCAGCGCGTACGCGGTGGCCGACGCGGTCCAGCGGCGGACGACGAACAAGAACAGCCCGAACATCCCCATTGAGCCCGCGAGCACCAAGTAGACGAGCGCCCACCACGTCTGGGCTCTCTGCGGGATGGTCCACGCCTCCCCGAACGCGGCCGACAGGGCGAACAGCAGCACCGCCCCGACCGTCATGCCCACCGCGTTCGTGGCGACCGGATGGCTGCGGGGCAGCGTCTTGGCGATCACGCTGCCCTCGGCCGCGCACACCGCTCCCCCGACGATCGCCAGCATGTACACAAACGGCGCGGCCCCTGCGCCAGCGCCGCCGGACATCAGCGCGATGCCGGCCACGGCCAGCATCCCACCGCCGATGCCGCTCCACCGAAACCGCTCCTGGCCGTGGGCGACCGCCAGCAGAAAGGCAAGCAACGGCACCGCAGCCATAAGGACCGACGCCAGGCCGGCGGTCACGCGCGCGAGCCCCACGTACAACAGGGCATAGGCCAGTCCAAAGCTGAGCGCGCCGTACACCGCGCTGCCCTGCAGCCCCGCGCCCCGAGGGAGAGCAAGTCGGCCGACGGCCGCAACCGCCAGGAGCAGCAGCGCCGCGGCGGCGAACCGCACCGCCGCCCCGAACATCGGGGCGAGTTCCTGGTTGCTGATCCGGACGGCGAGGAAGTTCACGCCGCCGATCAGCACGATGAGCGCGAACGCGCTCAGCGTCAGACGATCTGCCCGCATGGATGCCCCCGCGGGCGCACCGCAACGCCGCCGGTCATGCCCGTGTCCCGGCGAGCAGACGCGCCACTCCCTCCAAAAAGACGCGGTCGCGCTCGTCGAACGCGTCCAGCCGGTCGCTGTCGATGTCGATCTCGCCGACCACCCTTCCGTCGGCGACGATCGGCACGACGATCTCCGACTTGGTGTAGGGGAAACACGCAAGGTAGCGAGGGTCGCGAGAGACATCGGGGACGATTTCCGTCCGACCGGAGGCGGCGGCTGCACCGCACACGCCCATCCCGATCGGAATCCGCGTGTGCTCCGTCGCCTCCGGACCGCGCCACGGTCCCAGCACCAGCTCGTCGCCTTCGACCCAGTATATCCCCACCCAGGTGTAGTGGGGGAAGTTCTCCTGCAGGTAGGCCACCACGCGTTCGGCCCCCTCTGGGCCCGGATGGTGTTCGAGGATCCCCCGTACTCCGTCCAGCCAGGCCTTGGTCTCCATGCCCGCCTCCTTCCGGTCGATTATGCCACGCCGCGCAGCCGCGGGCGCAGCGCCAAGGCGACCACGGCGGTGAGGGCCCCTCCCAGGGTCAGCGACGCGGGAACCCCCACGAAGGCTGCGAGCGCGCCCAGGGGGAAGCTGCCGAGGGCGAACATCCCGAACGCGGTCATCGAGTACAGGCCCATCGCCCGACCCCGCATCCCCGGGTCCACGCTCGTCTGGACGAGGGCGTTGGCGGACGACATCGCCACGGACTGGAACAGACCGGTCGCAACCAGGAGGAGCAATGCCGGCCACAGACCCCCAGACAGGGCGAACAGGACCACGCACGCACCGAACCACAGCGTCGCCCCGGACAGCAACCGGCCGCGGCTGCGGCCCACCACGCGCGACACGTACCACGCGGACAGCACCGTCCCCAGCCCCGGTGCCGCCTGCAGCAGGCCGAGCCCCGTGGCGTCGGTGTGCAGGACCTCGCGCGCGAACGCCGGCATCAACCGAAAATAAGGCCGGCCGAAGAAGTTCAACACCGCCACCGAGAGCAATGCCCACAGCACGACGCGATTCGTACGCAGCAGCGCAAACGCCTCACGGATCTCCTCAAAGACCCGGTCGCCCGACGCCACCTCCCGCCGCGCCGTGGGGCTCATCCGCGCCAACGCGACCAACACGCCAGCGTACGACAGCGTGTTGATCGCAAAGCAGCCGGCCTCCCCCACGACGGCGATCAAGGCGCCTCCCAGCGACGGCCCGAAAATGCCCGCGCCGTTGAACGCCACGGAGTTGAGGCTGACGGCCTGCAGCACCTCGTCTTCCTCCACCAGCGCCGGCACCATCGAGTGACGGGCAGGCATGTCGAACGACATCACCACCGAGTTGAGCGCCGCGATGAGGATCACGTGCCACACCTCGACGACGCCGGTGACCGTGAGCAGCGTGAGGACCAGGGCGCTGGCGGCCAAAAAGGCGTTGGTCCAGAATAGCAGCGCGCGGCGGTCCCACCGATCCGCCAGCGCGCCGCCGACGACGGCGAAGACCAGGCGGGGCAATCCCTGGCACAGCGCGAGGAGTCCGAGGTAGAAGGGTGACAGCGTCAACCGGTCGATCAGGTATCCCACCGCGACGAACTGCATCCACGATCCGGTGTTGGAGACGAGCAACCCCGTCCACAGCAGCCGGAAGTCGCGGTGCCGCAAGGGAGCCAGCATGCTGCGGGGGCGGGCGACCGCGGGATCGACCCGCATGGAAGGGAGGTCCGGCCGGCCGGATCCGAGCCGGCTCATTCTTCGGCGTCGGCGACCGGCACGTCCCGGCGGTAGACGAGTCCTTGCATCGTCGCGACGCGCCGACCCTGCGCGTCGCGCACCTCGACGCGGTAGGAAGCCACCGTGCGCCCCAGGTGCTCCTCGGAGCACTCCGCCACCAGGCGCCCGGGGGCGGGCACGCGGTGGAAGTGCACGTTGACCGACAGGGCCACGGCCCGACGGTCGTGGGAGTTGCTGGCCACCGCGAACGCCGCGTCGGCCAGCGAGAAGATCGCCCCGCCGTGGACGACACCGTGGAAGGTACGGTGTTGGGGCCCCAGTTCCATGCTCACCCGGGCCCAGCCGGGCCGCACGTCCTCGACTTCCATCCCCAACAAGCGCGCGTAGGGATCGGCGCGAAAGGTCTGCAAGAGGTCCGCCACGGCGTTCACATCTTCCGCAGGTCCACGACTCGGCGCAGCTTGCCGCCCTCGCTGCGCGGCACGGTGCCGGGGGCCATCAGCGTGACCTTGGTGGAGATCCCCAGCACGCCGTAGATCGCCTCGTGGGCCCGCTGCAGGAGGTTCTGCACCCGCTCGTCGGCGGGATCCAGCACGCCGCCGATGCCGTTGAAGTACAGGTCGTCCACCTCGATCCGCACCTCCAGCTCGTCCAGCGTCCGCTCCCGGGTGACGACCAGTTGGTAGTGCGGCGTCAGTTGCGGGAGTCCGACGATCGCGGCTTCGACCTGCGAGGGGTAGACGTTGACGCCGCGCACGATGAGCATGTCGTCGGTGCGGCCCACCACCCGTGACATCCGCACGTGGGTGCGTCCGCAACGGCACGGCTCCGGATTCAAAGACGCGATGTCACCGGTGCGGTAACGGATCACCGGCAGCGCTTCCTTGGTCAGCGTGGTGAAGACCAGCTCGCCCTGCTCCCCATACGGGAGCGGCTCGCCGCTGTGGGGGTCGACGACCTCGACGAGGAAGTGGTCCTCAAAGACGTGCGATCCGTCCTTGGCTTCGACGCACTCGTTGCTCACGCCGGGACCGATCACCTCGCTGAGCCCGTAGATGTTCACCGCGGTGATCCCCAACTTCTCTTCGATCTGGGATCGCATCTGCTCGGTCCACGGCTCGGCGCCGAGTACCCCGTACCGCAGCCGCAGGTCGCCCGCCCGGACCCCACGGACAGCCAGCGCCTCGGCCAGCGTGAGCGCGTACGAAGGCGTACACGCGATGACCCGGGCCCCGAAGTCCTGCAGCAGCATGATCTGCCGTTCGGTGTTACCACCGGAGACCGGCACGATCGTCATCCCCAATCGCTCGGCGCCGTAGTGCATCCCCAGGCCGCCCGTGAACAGCCCGTACCCGTACGCGTTCTGAAAGACGTCGCCGGGCCGGCCCCCAGAGGCCGCCAGGCAGCGGGCGCAAACCTCGGCCCACACCTCGATGTCAGCCCGCGTGTACCCGACCACCGTCGGCTTGCCGGTCGTCCCCGAGGACGCGTGGATGCGGACCACGCGGTCCAGCGGCACGGCGAACAGGCCGAACGGATAGTGGTCTCGGAAGTCGCTCTTGAACATGAACGGCAGGCGCGAAAGATCCTCTAGGTGTCGAATGCCGTCGGGGCTCACCCCGGATGCGTCCATGCGCTCCCGAAAGACCGCCACGCGATCGTACGCGTACCGGACGACGTGCTGCAGCCGCTCCAGCTGCAGCCGCTCGAGCACAGGCCGCGGCATCGTCTCAGCTTGGGGGTTCCAGATCATACCGCAGGGGGTTTCTCGCCGGCCGCACGGCTTTCCTGTCGGGGGTGCGCGTACAGTGCCGTCGGATACTAGAGGTGGTCGGATCCGGGGTTCGGACGAGGTCGGTGACGTGGGGAGGTGGGCAGATGCGTGCCCTCTTGCTGGCAGCGGTCTTGATGGTCCTGTCCGCAGGGGCCTGGGCCCAGCCGTCTGCGTTCGAGGACGTCCCGCCGTGGCACTGGGCCTTCGAAGCCGTCCGGAGCGCGGCCACGGCGCAGATCACGATCGGCTACCCGCGGAACGACCGGGATCTGGCCGCCAACGCCGTCGTCCAGGTTTACGAGGCGTTCGCCCACCCCATGCATCCACAGGCGAGGGCGTGGGCGGAGAGGTTCCTCGTCAATCTGCCGGCGGACTGGCCGCGTCCGCTGCAACGCTCCCCGCTGCGGGCCTATCGACTGGAACAGATGCAGGTGGAGATCTCCGCCGGTGCGGGTGTGGCGTCGTTCGTCGCCATCGCACGCCTGGCGGACGGGCAGGTCGCGCGGGATGCGCTGCGCGTTCGGGTCCGCGCAGATGACGAACGGCGGTGGCGGGCCGAGTACCCCGACTTCGCCACGGGCCAGCCACGGGTGTTTCGTTGAACCCGCTGGACGAGGGGGTGCAGACGTACGCCGATCCCCTCGGGCGCTGGATCGGCATCGTCGTGTTCCTGTCCGGGGTGGCCCTGCTGGTCACCGTCTTCGTCATCGCCTACCGCGAACTGACCGCCAGCGGCGACGCCGGTTGGTTCTCGCGTCTGTTCAACCTGCCCGGCGCGCTGTTCTACAAGGGTGGGCTGCTGTTCATCATGGGCGCGGTGGGCTCGCTCGTGGCGAACAAGGGAATCGCCCTGTACCGCGCCGCCTGGCGCGGACGCGACTGACGGGCATCAGCCCTTCCACTGCGCCGCGCGGACGTGGGCGCCGCCCTCGGGACACGTGTCCAGGTAGTCGCACCACGCGCACTGCCTGCCCGGTGCAGCCGGCCACGTCCGGTCGGAGAGGCCGCCGGCACCGCCACGCGCTCACGGTGCTCCAGGAACACGAACTCCACTTCCCGCACCGGCCGGCCCAGGCGCTCCTGCACGCTCAGGATGTACACCGCGGCAGCGACCTCCAACGCGACTGTCGGTCCTCGTGGCGGGGCGGCGAGCCGGTCTTGTAGTCGACGATCCGCACCCCCTCGCCGACCGGATCCACGCGATCGACGCGCGCCACGAACAGCAGGCCGTCGTCGCGCGCCTCCACGTAGCCCTCGAGCATCACCGGCTGCGCGGCGGGCAGCGCGAACAGACGACGCAGCGCTTCATGCACCAGGCCGCCCATCGCCAACGACGCACACGGCCGCGCCGGCAGGCCCAGCACGTGGCGTAAGTGGTAGCGCTTGGAGCACGCACGGTACGTGGTCAGAGCCGAGGGAGACAGGCGCGCCATCCCCCCCGGACAGTGTCCGACCGTGTGGCCGCTGTCAAGGGGATCGCGGCCGGGCGGGTCGGCCCAGGACGGCGAGGAACATGGGACTGTGGCGGGGCGCGCGCGGCGCGAAGAACGCGGCGACTTCGTCGTCGTAGAACGTCAAGGCCGTCGCCCGCAACCCGAGGGCGTGCGCGGCGAGGTAGGTTCGACCGCCGCGGATGCCGCCTTCCAGCTGGACCGCCCGGTAGCCGCGGTTGCCCAGCCTGGCCAGGACGGCTTCGACGTCTGCCATGAAGTAGATGTTGACCGCCGCTTGCGCCGCGGCCGACTGTTCGAGGGCCAGGTAGCCCGCTTCCGCGCGGAAGTCGCCCCGTCGCAAGGCCTCTAGGACTCTGTGCCCGCGGAGGTACCTGTACGTCCCGGCCGGCAGGCCGCCCACGGCGTTGACGATCAGGTACGCCGTAGTGAGCGCCGCCGCGGGCTCGAGAAAGTCCGCCGGAAGGTCCGTCCCGATGGCGTGCAGGACCGCCGCGAGGTGGTCAAAGGACACCGGCTCGGCAGAGAACCAGCGCGTGGACCGGCGCTTGCGGATCGCCTCCTCGATGGGGGCGGCGGCGAGCGTCGGATTCGGGGCCGGCAAAGGGACCAGCGAACCCACAGCATCTCGTGTCTGCGCCAGGCCGTCGCGCTCGCGCCAGCGCGCGACTTCCTCCGCACGCCCAAGACAGGAAGCCTCCTGCATCCTCACGATCTCGGGGTACTCGACTTCGCGTCGCGACGGCGGCGGCGTGGGCAGGTCCAAGGGCAAGACCGTGGGCGCAGGCGGCGCCGGCGCCGACGCGCCGAGGGCCACGAGGGCGACAGCAGCCTCCCGCCGTCCGTCGACACCCAGGAGCCGGTGCACGCGCTCGTCGACGAAGCCGAGCACGACGCGGGCGACCAGGCCGAGGGCGGAGGCCACCGCGAGCAAGTTCGCGAGCATCGTCCCGGTGTCCCAGAACGCGTGCCGGTACGCGCGTGCCCCGTACTTCCAGGCGTTGCGCCAGAAGGTGCTCGTGCAGACCAGCACCACCGGCGCTGCGGCGACCGAGCCCTCGCCGGCCGTCGCCTCCGCCAACTCGCCGCGCACGTCCCCGGCGCGCAAGCGGCGCAGCGCGAACTCCGGGACGTCGAAGTGGTACAGACCCCCCGGCAGGTCGACCAGATCGGCGCACGCGACGTATACCTCCACGTGGTACAGCGCGCCGGTGCACGGAGCGGCTCGGTAGGCGACGACCTCGCTGTCGTATCGGACGCGCCGCAGGATCCCCGCCGACCAGCGGAGGATGTGCGCGAGCGCCACCAGATCCGGCGACCGTCCGAGGGGCGTTGGGATGCCCATCACAGCCGCAAGCGCCGGCGTCGGTGAGGGTCCCAGATCCTGGGGCAGTGTTATCGGATCGAGGGTCGGGTAGGTCTTGTAGGGCAGGGGCCGGTTCGCCCAGTCGAGCCGATGCCCCGGGCGCCGCACGCTGGCGTAGGAGTGCTTGGTGACCTCGTGGTACGTGCGCGCGGCCCGGACGTCCTCGTTGGCGGTCATCCCTGCGTCGTCACGACTGGCCGCTCCCGCTTGCGTCCTCGACCGGACTCTCCAGGAACTTCGCTACCAGCGCTCGCGCCCGGTGCGCGTCCGACCGCGCCACCAGCAGGTCGGCCCACACGCCGCGCGCGGCTTCGAAGACGCCCTCGTAGCCGGGGACCCCGCGGCGCCGCACCAGCACGCGGAAGCCCGCTTCGCGGAGCACGGCGGCGAGCAGGTCCGCTTCCACCTGCGTGCGGGCCCGGTGCGCGACAACCAGCGCGTCGGCGTCGCCGAGAATCCAGCGCCGCAGCAACTCACCGATCAAGTGCGCCCTCCCCGCGGCAGGTAGACCTGGGCGGGAACCGTGTGGCCGCCGACGCGCACCGACAGGGTCCGCCGCTCGTACTCGACCTCGTAGGCGTCCAGACACCGCAACGACGCCGCGTCCACGCCCCGCAAGAGCAGTCCGTGCACCTCCGCATGGGGGTCGGGTGCGATCTCCTCGTAGCCGGACCGCGACGTCTGAGG
The DNA here is from genome assembly GCA_031432545.1 of Armatimonadota bacterium. Taxonomy (NCBI): domain Bacteria; kingdom Bacillati; phylum Candidatus Sysuimicrobiota; class Candidatus Sysuimicrobiia; order Candidatus Sysuimicrobiales; family Candidatus Sysuimicrobiaceae; genus Candidatus Caldifonticola; species Candidatus Caldifonticola tengchongensis. Next base: position 425,076 of record JAVKGX010000001.1, on the reverse strand, counting down.
ACCGACGGCGCGCCATCCCGGCAGCACCGCAGGCTCGGTGTCGAAGGCTCGCCCGGTCAGCCGTTCGACCAGAGCCGGGTCACGGAGGGTGCCGTAGGCGAAGACGTCGGCCGTCGACGCCTCCACCAGCCGCAGCGCTTGCCGGTAGGCCGTACGCCGCCGGATCCCGTGCGAACGCGCCACCGCGTCGGCCGCGTCCCGCACAGACGCCCCGCGCGCGAGCGAAGCATGCAACTCGGACTCGGCTTGGACGTCCGCCGCCCCGTCTGCGGACCGGCCTCTCTCCAGGACGATCGTGATCTCGCCCCGCGGTGGGTTCGTCTCCGCGTGGGCCAGCGCCTGGGAGAGCGTGCCGCGGAACACTTCCTCGTGGCGTTTGGTCAGTTCGCGGCAGATCGCCACGCGGCGATCCCCCAGGCGCCGGTGGAGGTCGCGCAGCGTGGCCACCAGGCGCTGCGGCGCCTCGAACAGCACCAGCGTCCCCGGTTCCCGTGCGACCCCTTCCAGCAGCCGGTCGCGCGCGCCTGGCTTGCGCGGCAGGAAACCCAAGAACAAGAAGCGGTCGGTCGGCAGCCCGGAGGCGACGAGTGCCGCGAGGATCGCGCTCGGCCCCGGCACCGGCACGACCGGGATCCCTTCCGCGGCACAGCGCCGCACGATCTCGTATCCCGGGTCGGACAGCCCCGGCATTCCCGCGTCGCTCACCAGCGCCACCGACCGGCCCGCCTTCATCTGCGCAACGAGTTCCTGCGCGCGGCGGCGCTCGTTGTGCTCGTGGTAGCTCACCGTGAGCTTCCGGATGTCGTAGTGCGCCAGCAGCTTGCTGGTGTGCCGCGTGTCCTCGGCTGCGATCACGTCGACCTCTTTGAGGATCCGCAGCGCGCGCAGCGTGATGTCCTCCAGGTTGCCGATCGGCGTCGCCACCACGTACAGCGTCCCGCCGGTGTGCGTCCTCATGCCTCCTCAGCCTCGCATCCCCGCATCGAGCTAGGACCGCCGCGCCGTTCGCCGGCCGACCAGCGCCTTTGCGCTCCGAACGCCCAGCACCCGGCGCAACAGCGCCACGGCGCCAACCTTGTCCAGCGGCGTGTTGGCGTTCCCACACTTGGGAGACTGGATGCACGAAGGGCAGCCGTCTTCGCACGGGCACCGCTCGATCGCGTCCAACGTGGCGCGCATCCACTCCTCCAGAACGCGAAAACCCCGCTCGGCCACTCCCACCCCGCCCGGGTAGCCGTCGTAGACGAAGATCGACGGGCGGCCCGTCTGAGGGTGCAAGGGGTAGGACACGCCGCCGATGTCCCACCGGTCGCACATCGCAAACAGCGGCAGCAGCCCGATGGCAGCATGCTCCACCGCGTGCACCGCGCCGGCGAGGTCGAAGTCCGCCAGTTTCCGGGCGATCGCCGGGGGCACGTCGAAGCCGACCGCCACTGTCCGCAGGACCTCCGCGGGCAGGTCCAATCCCACCACACCGATCACCTCGTCGCCGAACAGACGCTTGCGCGCGTACTCCACGACGTGCGTGGTGACCTCGACCTCTGCCAGATATGCCTCCGCATCCCCGAACGGCGAACAGGCGCGGACAGCGCGGATCGCAAGGTCCGTCACGGTCCTCGGCTCGGTGTAGTGGTCGACCTCGGCGCGCCGGACCGTTGCCACCTTGCGCGCCACGTCCAGATCTTCCACGAGGTAGGTCTCGCCGCGGTGCAGGTACACCGCGCCCGGATGCACCTGCTCGAACGCCCGCCCCTCCTCCACCGTCCCGACCAGACGCCCAGTGGGGTCGACGATGTGGTACGTCCCACCGGCTGATCGGATGCCGACCTGTCGCGCGGGATACGGCGCGCCGCGCCAGTACCAGCGGGCGTGGCGGCTCTGCAGCTCGCCGATCTCCTCCAGCACCGGGGCGATCGCACCGGCGGTGGATCCGAACAGCGTCAGGTCCTCTTCGCGCAGCGGCACTTCCGCGGCAGCGCAGCGGAGGTGGCTGGCCAGCACGTACGGATTCTCGGGGTCGATGACGGCGGCTTCGACCGGGCGGCCGAACAGGTAGCCGGGGTTGCGTGCCAGGTACTGGTCCAGCGCGTCGTCCGTAGCGATCAGGATGGTCAGCGCCTCCTGCCTACCGCGGCCCGCACGGCCTGCACGCTGCCACGTGCTGGCGACCGTACCCGGGAAGCCGACCAACACCGACGCGTCGAGTCCCCCAACGTCGATGCCCAACTCCAGAGCGCTCGTGGCGACCACGCCCAGAAGTTCTCCGCCGAACAGCGCCCGCTCGATCCGGCGGCGCTCGCCGGCCAGGTAACCGGCGCGGTAGGGGCGGATGCGCCCGGCCAGCTCGGGCGGCAGCGCCCCGGCCGCCCTGCGGTAGATCAGCTCGGCTGTCTTGCGGGCGTTGACGAACACGATCGTGCGCACGCCGGCTTCCACCAGTCGACAGAACAACCACGTGGCCTCGCCGTACGGGCTGCGTCGCAATCCGTCCGCGCCGTGCGGCGGGTTCCACAGCACGAAGTGGCGGGCGCCGCGCGGGGCACCGTCGTCGTCGATCACCTGCACCGGAACGCCGACGAGCCGGCTGGCAAACTCCGCGGGGTTGCCCAGTGTGGCCGACGCGCACAAAAACTGCGGATCGGCACCGTACACCCGGCAGACGCGGCGCAGCCGCCTCAGCACGTTCGCGACGTGGCTGCCGAACACGCCGCGATAGACGTGGAGGTCGTCCAGCACCACGTACCGGAGCCGACGGAAGAAGGCCCGCCAGCGGAAGTGCTGGGGGAGGATTCCCACGTGCAGCATGTCCGGATTCGTCAACAAAATCTGCGCGCGATCGCGCACCCGCGCGCGCTGGTCGGCAGGGGTGTCGCCGTCGTAGATGCCCGCGCGCACCGGCACGCCGTATCCGTTCAGGACGTCCAGCTGGTCTTGGGCCAGCGCCTTCGTGGGAAAGACGTACAGCGCGCACGACGGGGGATCGCTCAGGAGCGTCTCGAGCACGGGGAGGTTGTAGCACAGGGTCTTGCCGCTGGCGGTCTGCGTGGTGACGACGATCGCCTCGCCGGCCCGCGCGGCGTCGAGGGCCTGCGCCTGGTGCACGTATAGCTGCGAGATCCTCTGGCGGGCGAGCGCTGCAGAGAGGGCATCCGGGAGGGGGCGGCGTGGGCGCGCGTAGCGGGCGGGGCGGGCCTCCAGGTGCTCCAGGTGGACGATGCGATCGCCCGCCTCCCGTCGGAGCGTCTGGAGGAACCCCGACACGCCCATCGCCTTGACGCTCCCTTTGGCTTCGTCTAGCATCAGAAACTGCCCGGGATGGCCGGAGTGGCGGAACGGCAGACGCGCTACGTTCAGGGCGTAGTGGGCGATAGCCCGTGGGAGTTCAAATCTCCCCTCCGGCACCACGACCGTCGCGCCGGCATCGGCTTTCCCGTGCGGCGCGTGCGACCACTCGCTTCGATCCCTCCGGCACCGATGCCGTGGACGACCTCTCCGTGACGGACCCAGATCTCGCCGTGCTTCATCACCTGCGCGGCTTCCCCGACGAGCTGGAGCGCTACGCGAACCTGGTGAAGCAGGCGCACCCGCGCGGCAGGTCGGCCATCGCGATGATCATACAACGGCCGGGACCCGACAGCTTCCTGCGGCGGGTCGTGCGGGCGGTCCACGACGGCGAACGGATCGTCACCACGGTGGATGCGGCCGAAAGGCTCGGGATGACGCCGGCCGAACTCTTGCGCCGTCTGGACGCGGGGGAACTCCCTTTGCCTCTGTTCCGGGACGGGCGCAAGGTGATCTGGGGAGCGGATCGGCTGACCGGCCGCGCGCCGAAGACCGACGGTGTCCCCTGATGGCCCGCCTGGCCCTGTACGTCGTGTGCCGGTCGTGCGGCGAGGAGTTCGACACCAAGATCCGCAGCGACACGCGATCGTTTCAGCGGGGTTCGTTCGCCGCGAACTACCACACCTGCCCCCGGTGCGGGGCGGCGGAGACCTACCGGAAGGCGGACTACGTCCTCTATGACGCCCGCACCGGAGAACGGATCGCGCAAACCGGTTGAGCGGGGCGAGCACGGGCCCGCTACCGATGCTGCTCGATGAACCGCTGGACGTCGCGCAGCAGCCGGACGGTTTCCTCCTCGAACGTGTCCTGGATCAGCGAGAAGCGAGCCTGTTGCTCCAGGCTCAGCGCGGTGCGCGTCCGTTGGAGGATCGCGGCGCGGCGTTGCTCGAACTGCGTCTTGACCGCGTCCAACTCCGCCACCTTGGATCGGATCAGCGCGCGGTTGGGCGGCCGCTGCTGCAGCAGCGCCCGGATTTCCTCGCGCAGCTCGCCCTGCCGTCGGGCGAACTCGAAACGGGCGCTCTTCAGGGCGCGGACCTGCGGGAAGATGCGGGCGATCTGTCCTTCCGTGAGGTCCAACTCGTCCACCAGCCGCCAGATCAACAGCGCTTCGAGGATGCGTGCGGCTCGCTCCGCGGGCAGGGCACGCTGCGCGAGGGCGGCGCCGCCGACGGCGAGCACGCAGGCGGCGACGACCACCGCCACGCGCGCGGCACCCTCCAAGCGCGCCAGAGGTCTACGGGTCATCGCCCGGCGGCAGGGAGTCGTCGAAGTGCCAGGCCGGCCGGATCCCGGCGCCAAACTCCCTCGCGAGCGCGTCGACGGCAGGGAGGATCTCGTGCATCGACGCGGTGACGACCCCCTTGGGGATCGGATCGGGAGGCTGCGAGACCGGCACCCGGAGACGTTGCGTCGACACCGCGGCCAGCACCACCGCAGCGAGCAGCCCGGCCACGACCGCCGCGAGGTGTCGTGAGGGCCGTATCCTCACGCCGATCGCCCCCTCCAGAGACCGGTTCAGCGTCTCCCAGTAGCCGCGTGGCGGAGACGGATCCGGCAGATCCCGCAGCAGCGTCACGATCTCGCCCAGTGCGGCTGCCCGGGCACGGCATTCGGCGCACACGGCCAGATGGGTGCGCACGGCCTGTCGCGCGGTCGGCTCGACCGATCCGGTGAGCACGTCCAGCAGCAGATCCTCGACTTCGGCACAGGGAGGCCTGGTCCGCATCAGTCCTCCGTCACCGTCACCAGGTGGCGCAGCTTCTGGCGCAGCTTCCGCAACGCCGCAAACACGGTTGCCTTGACGGTCCCCTCCGAGCAGTCCATGATGTTGGCGATCTCGGCGTACGGAAGGTCCAGGTAGAGCCTCAGCACCACCGCGGCTCGCTGGCGCGGTGGCAGCGCTTCGACCGCCGCCGCGATCTGCCGCCCGCGTTCCCTGCGCTCTGCGATTTCCCCCGGCCCATCGTCCGGCGGCGCCGGCCGATCCGGCAACGCCGCAACGAGAACGGGCGCGCGTGCTGTCCGCACCAGATGGTCCAACGACGCGTTCACCGCGATCCGGTACAGCCAGGTGCGCAGACTCGAAGTGCCCTCAAACGACCGGAGCCCGCGGAAGGCACGCACGAAGGTGTCCTGGACGACGTCGGCGGCGTCCTCGTGGTTGCCGGTCATGCGCCGTGCGACCCGGTACACCGTCCGGCGGTACTTGATCACGAGAGCGGCGAAGGCGCTCTGTTCCCCGCGGCGGAATGCGACGATCAGTTTGCGGTCCTCGCTGTCCATCACCGGTCGTCCGCCTACTCACCTCGTCCCATTCTAACGTAGACGCACGGCCGGACCGATCGGTTTATCGGACCCCGGCTGGCCCGAAAATTGCTTGGCAGCGCGTTCTTGGGAATGGAAGGAGGAATCCGGGCGGGGTCGAAGGAAGAGCCACACGACGGCGGGGGCACCAAGATGCGGGAAACGGTCCTGACATGCCCGTACTGCGAATGCGTCATGACAGAGCGCTGCGAGTCGCGCTGCGAGGAAGCGTCGTGGTACGAGTGTCCGATCTGCGGCCACCGCGTCGAGCACGACGGTAGCTTGCGCTCCCTCGACGACGACATGCCGTCCCAGCTGTACCTGCAGTGACGTCCGGACCCATGACCCTCCCCCTGAGCCGACCCTGCCCGGAGTGTGGCGCCGACATGGAACTGCTTGCGTCCGACGACTCCGGTGCCGTCGTGCTCTACGAGTGCATGGAGTGTGGGTTCCAGAGCGAGGAGCGCGTGGAGAACGTCCTGGAGGAACCGCTGGACGGGGAGGACGCAGCGGTGGGGGATCCCGACGCTGACGACGAGCCCTTTCCCGAAGACGGCGAGGACGCCTACGTCGACCCCGACGAGGAAGACTACCTGGACGAAGAGGACGAAGACTGGCAGTAGGCGGTTTGATGCGGCGGAGCGTGAGCAGGGCCGCACGACGCAGGACGGGCAACGAGGGGATCATCGCCGACCGGTCGGGACGGCCCATGCGGATCTCGCACACGGTTGTGGGATCGCCGCTGGGCAGGCTCCTGCTGGCCGCGACGGGAAGGGGTGTGTGCGCCGTGGCCTTGGGAACGTCGGCGGCCGGGTTGCAGCGCGCCCTGCGCCGGGCGTTCCCGTCGGCGGACATCCGCAGGGACGACGCGGGCCTGCGTCCGTGGGCACAGCGGTTGCTGGACCACGTCGGGGGCCGCCGGGCGGACTTGGACCTGCCCCTCGATGTCACCGCGACGGCGTTCCAGTCCCGGGTGTGGGATGCGGTGCGCGCCATCCCCTTCGGGCAGACCCGATCCTACAAGCAGATTGCGACCGCCATCGGCCGGCCGCGTGCCGTGCGAGCGGTGGCGCGCGCCTGCGCCGCCAACCCGGCGGCCGTCGTCATCCCCTGCCACCGCGTCGTACGCGAAGACGGCAGGATCGGCGGATATCGCTGGGGCGCCCGGCGCAAAAGGGCCTTGCTGGCGTACGAGCGCCGGCGCTCCGGGGATCGGTAGGTGCCCCGCCCGCAGGATCCCTCCTCATCGGCTGAACACGACTTGCCCGCCGACGACGGTCATGCGCACGCGCGCGTGTGCCAGGGAGGACGGGTCGCGGACGATGTCGTGGTCGAGCACAGTGAGGTCACAGACCTTTCCTTCTTCTAAGCTCCCCTTGACGTGTTCCTCGCCCGAGGCGTAGGCGGCTCCGTTCGTGTACGCGCGCAGCGCCTCCTCCACCGTGAGGGCCTCCTGCGGGTACCAGGGATCGCGACCGTCGTGGGGGTCGCGACGGAACACGGCCGCGTGCAATCCACGCAGGACATCGAGCGTCTCCACCGGGGCATCGGACCCGAAGGCCAGCACCGCGCCGGCGTCTGTGAGCGACCGGAAGGCGTAGGCATACCGTGCGCGCCGACCCCAGTAGCGATCGGCCGTATCGCGATCGCTCGTGCAGTGGATCGGCTGCATCGAAGCCACCACGCCGATGCGCGCGAACCGCCCGATGTCGTCAGGATGCAGCAGCTGCGCGTGTTCGATCCGCTGCCGCAGCCCGAACCGGCGTGCAGCGGGTTGTGCGGCCTCGAACGCATCGAGGACCCAGCGGTTGGCCCGGTCGCCGATCGCGTGGACCGCGCACGCCAGCCCCGCCTCGGAGGTCCGGCGCACGAGCACCTGCAGCTCGTTTTGCGTCCGGGTCGCGATACCGACGTTGTCGGGCTGCCCCTCGTACGGCTCCAGCAGGCTGGCCGTCTGTGAACCGAGCGTGCCGTCGGAGAAGATCTTCACGAAGCCCACGCGCAACGTCTGGTCACCCAATCCGGACCGAACGCCGAGCCGGATCGCGGCGTCTGCGTCCTGCTCCGGGATGCCCATGACCACGCGCAAAGACAGCCGACCATCGCGGTGCAACCGCTGGAAGGCCCCGAACACCCGGCTGTCCTCGACGTCATGGATGCCGGTGATGCCCGCCGCATGGGCCAGCGGCAGGGCCTGGAGGATCGCGGATTCGACCTCCTCGTCGCCCGGTGGGGGCAGGACACGCGACACGAAGACCTTCGCTTCTTCCTTGAGGATGCCGGTCGGCAGTCCGTCTGCGCGCTCGATCTGCCCGCCCGGTGGATCCCCGGTGTCCGCCGTCACGCCGGCCCGGGTCAGCGCCAGCGAGTTGCACCACACCAGGTGCCCGTCCTTGCTGGTCAGCGCCACGGGATTGGAGGGGGAGATTGGGTCGAGGTCTTCCTTGCGCGGGGAGCGGCCCTCGGGCCACACGTTCTTATTCCAGCCCCGGCCCCAGACCCACGTCCCGGGTTTCGCGGCGGCGACGGCCTGTGCGACCCGGGCCACCGCCTCGCGCAAGGAGGCCGCCCCTTCCAGATTCACGGTGCGCAGCGACAGACCGAAGGCGGCAAAGTGGACGTGGCTGTCGGTGAATCCGGGGAACGCGACCCCACCTGCGAGATCGACCGCCCGGAAGCGCGAAAACGCTGCGCGGATCTGGGCGTCCGACCCGACGCCGACGATCCATCCGCCCCACGCGGCCACCGCCTGCGCGACGGTTCCGGAACGATCCAGCGTGTAGATCCGGCCGTTGTGGAACCGCGTCCCCTCGCGCGCCTCCTCTCGGCGAACCTGCTCCATCGGCGAGCGCCCTCCTCCGGCGAGACGGCCAGCCCGACGGCGTCGGGCTCCCTGCGCACGTCTCGATTGTACGCGGTTGTGCGATCCTGCCGGCGGTGCGATCCTCGACATGTGGGCTCACCGACCGGGGTCGTCCTCGCGGGTGGGAAGAGCCGGCGCATGGGGTGCGACAAGGCCACCCTACCGCTTGGGGATCGTAGCCTGCTGGCGCACGTCGTCGGCCGCCTGCGTGCGGTGTGCGCGCCGGTGCTCGTCGTGGCTTCCCGGCCTGACGCCTATCCCGACTGCGGGGTGCCGGTGATCGCCGACCGCTGGCCCGTCGGGGGCCCGCTCGCCGGCCTGCACGCCGGCCTTGCGGCGGCCCGCACCGACTACGCGGTGGTCGTCGCCTGCGACCTTCCGTTCATCACGCCGAGCGTGCTGCGCGGGTTGGTCGAACGCGCTGGGGGATTCGAGGCCGCGGTACCCAGGGTGGACGGAGTTGCACAACCGCTGTGCGCCGTCTACCATCGCGGCGTGGAGCCCGTCGCCGAGGCGCTGCTGCGCCGCGGAGTCCGATCGGTGCGGGCGCTGCTGCGACGCCTGCGCGTCCACTACGTCGGCGAGGACGAACTGCGCGCGTGGGACCCGGATCTGCGCAGCTTTTTGAACGTCAACACGCCCGCAAACTACGAGCGGGCGCTCGCGATGCTTTGACACCTACCCCCCGACCCGCATGGACAGCTGGATCCTGTGCGACCCGGCGTAGACGTTGAAGCGCTCACCGCGCAGGAAACCGACGAGGGTCAGGCCGAATTCCCGCGCGGTCGCGACGGCGAGGCTGCTGGGAGCCGACACCGCGCAGAAGACGGGGATTCCGGCGGCGACCGCCTTGTGCACCAGCTCGAAGCTGGCACGGCCACTCACCATCACGAGGTGGTCCCGCAACGGGAGCCGATTCTCCAGGAAGGCCCATCCCACCAGTTTGTCCATGGCGTTGTGCCGGCCTACGTCCTCGTACACCGCGACCAACTTGCCGGAGGGGTCGAACAGCGCCGCCGCGTGCAACCCTCCGGTCAGCCCGAACAACCCCTGCGCCGAACGCAGCGTGCCCGGGAGCGCGGCGACCACCTGGACGGGGACCCGCGGACCGTCCGGCAGCGGGGCGCCCCCGCGCGAGCGGATCGCCTCGAGGCTCGCCCTGCCGCACACCCCGCACGCGCTGGTCGTGTAGAAGTGCCGCTCCAGCGGTGCCAGATCGGGCAGACGATCGGAGCGCAGTTCCACGTTGACGACGTTGTAGTGCTGCTCGGCGGGCGGACCCAGGCAGTACGAGATCCGGAGGACGTCCTCGCGGGACCGCACGATCCCCTCCCCGAACAAAAAGCCGGCCGCCAGCTCGAAGTCGCCGCCCGGCGTACGCATCGTCACCGCGACCGTGCGCTGCTGGCCGCCCGCCACCAGCCGGATCTCCATCGGTTCTTCGGTGGCGACCCAGTCGGCGCGCGATCCGGCCCGTTGGCCCGCGACCACCCATAGGCGTGTGCGCGTCTTGCTCCCAGGTCTGTGACGCATCTCAGGTCCCCGCGGTCGACCCTGCGGGCCGCTCGACCTGCACGACGGCGTTGTAGTCTGGAATTCCTGCCTGCGGCGAACGGCGGCCCCGGTCCATCAGCACGTTGCCCTCCGGCCAGTGTACCTGCAGCGTGCCCGGCTTCACCGGGGCCACCAGGATGCGGCCCCGAAACTGGCCAAACGCGTTGCGCAGGATAACGGGATCGCCATCGCGCAGCCCCAGCCTCGCCGCATCCTGTGCGCTCATCAGGACCGCTTCGCGCACGGCGCCCGTCAGCGCGTCGCGCCGCTCGTGAACCATGCTGTTGAACTGCTTGCCCCGCCGCGTCGCCACGATGAACGATCCATCGGGGACATCGGTCCGGGGCAGCGGCACCACCGCAAAGCGCGCCCGACCGTCTGGGGTGGGAAACTTCCAGCCCCAGCACAGGTGTGCACCGCCGTACTGGAACTGGTCGCCCCCGCGCTGGAGGTGCTGGATGCCGTCGTAGAACGGCACCGCGCGCGCGATCTCCTCGCGGATGGCGGGCGTGCCCGAAAAGTGCAGCCGGCCGGCCAGGTCCGGTCGCACACGGCGGGCGAGGTCCATGAACACCTCCCACTCGGGCCGTGCCTGCGGGATCCGGGGGCCCGCCACCTCCGGGCTCAGGATCACCCGCCGCTCGGTGCTGGTCTGGGTGACGCCGCCGGGCACCTCGTAGCGCGTCGTCGCGGGCAGCAGCACCACGGCATCGGCCGCGTCCACCAACATGGAGCGCGACAACACGATGTCCATGTGCACACGCAACGGGATGCGCTCGAGCGCCTCGCGGACGTACGCCGGATCGGGGAGGACCTCCAGGAAGTTGCCGCCGGCGCTAAACAGCACCTCGAGTCGACCCTCGTGCGCGGCATCCACCATCTGCGGCGCGGTCAAACCCGGCCGGTCGGGTACCGGGAAGCCCCACAGCTCGGCGAAGCGCTTGGCGTTGTGCGCGTCGATCGGCAGCCCCCCAGGCAGCGCCGTCGCGTACGCTCCCATCTCGGCCCCGCCCTGCACCCCCGAGTGCCCCCGGATCGGCATCAACCCGCACTTGTCGCGCCCCACGAAACCCTTGCTGAGTGCGAGGTTGACGATCGCGCGCACGTTGTCCTCGCCGCACTCGTGCTGGGTCACGCCCATCGACCACACGAACACCGCGGTCCGGGCCTCGGCCAGCATCCGCGCCAGATCGACCATCTCGGCACGCCCCAACCCGCTGCCCCGTTCCAGTGCCTGCCAGGACTGCGCCCGCAGGGCCTGGGCCACCGCCGCAAAGCCCGTGGTGTGCGACGCGATGAAGTCTCCGTCCACCCAGCCGGCCTCGACCATCGCCTTGAGCACGCCGCTGAGGAACGCGACGTCTCCGCCCACACGGACCTGGAAGAAGCGGTCCGCGATGCGCGTGCCGAACAGCGCGCTCTCCAGCACCGAGGGCACCCAGTAGCGCTCCATACCCGGCTCCCGGTAGGGGTTGACCACCGCCACACGGGTCCCGGCACGCCGCGCGTAGTACAGGTACTTCATCATCACCGGCTGGTTGTTGGCGACGTTGGACCCGATGAAGACGATCAGGTCGGTGCCGATCAAATCCGTGTACGAGCAGGTCGTGGCGGCCACGCCCACGGCCTGCTTGAGCGCGAAGGTGCTGGGTGCATGGCACACGCGGGCGGCGTTGTCGATCGAGTTGCTGCCCATCGCCCGCACCGCCTTCTGGGCGGCGTAGTAGTGCTCGTTGGGCATGCCGCGGCTGGTGAGGTAAAAACCGATCCGCTCGGGACCCGCGGCGCGGATGCGCTCGGCCGCCAGGTCGAGTGCTTCGTCCCATGAGAGGGGCCGGAAGCCCGGCTCTGCCCGCCGTCGGATCATCGGGTGGGGCAGACGACCGAGGCGGCGCAACTCCTCGCCTCGCTTGTACTTCAGCGCTGCGACATCTTCGAGCAGTCGGGCGTCCAGAGCCGGCATCGTGTTGAGGCGCAGCAGGCGCAGCCGGACGTTGCACAGGTGCACGCCCTCCACGGTCCAGTCGCGCAGACCGGCCGTACCCAGAGCGCAGCCGTCGCACACACCGTGGGCCAGCACACGCCAGGCGTAGCCCAGGCGGTCGAGGTTCTCCCACACCGCGTGGGCGATCTCCAGGTAGTTGTTCGGGCGCTGTTCGCCGATGCCCAGCGGTCGGCGGCTGGCCCACAGCCTGGGATCCCAACCGCGCACCTGGAAGGTTCTTCCCACTGCGCGCCTCCGGAACTCCGCTGCGGACCGTGGCGGTGCCCCCGTCGGAGCCTACAGACCCGCCATCCAAGGGATCAGTACGCGCGTGCGAAGTAGACGGCGCAGACCGCCGGACGCCCACACGCGACGCACACCCCGTCGGCCGGCTCGTCCGTGATCACCCGCGGCGAGGCGCCGGTTGCCTCCCGCAGCCGGTTCTCACATGCCGCGTCACGGCACCACAGGACGCGGACGAACCCGCGGCGCTGCCCGATCGTCTCGACCGCCTCGTCGAACGTCGAGGCCTGCAGCGTCTGCGAGTCCAAAAACGCCTTCGCGCGTTCGTACATGCGCGACTGGATCGCCCCGAGTTCCGCGGCCGCCGCGTCCGCGACGCCGTCCAGCGGCACCGGCCGCCTGCCGCCTTGCCCGTCACGGGCCACCAAGATGGCCTGGTGGGCCCGCAACTCCTTGGGACCGATCTCGACGCGCAGCGGTACGCCGCGCATCTCCCAGTCGTTGAACTTCCACCCGGGCGTGTAGGCCTCCCGCTCGTCCAGTCTCACCCGCATCCGCCCGGCGAGTTCCGCCGCGACGGAGCGCGCGGCGTCGCGGACCGACGGCTCCTGCTCGAACCGGATGGGCACCACCACGACCTGGATCGGGGCGATGCGTGGGGGCAAGAACAGGCCGCGGTCGTCGCCGTGCGTCATGATCGTTGCACCCAGTGCGCGCCACGACAGCCCCCACGACGTGGTCGAGACGTACTTGCGCGTGTTGTCGGCGTCCAGGAACTGGATGCCGAACGCCCGGGCGAAGTTCGTACCGAAGAAGTGGCTCGTGCCCGACTGCAGCGCCTGCCCGTCGGGCATCATTGCCTCGATCGTCAGGCTGTAGATGGCGCCGGCGAATTTCTCGCTGTCGGGCTTTCTGCCCGCGAGCACAGGAACGGCCAGCTCCGTCGTCACGAAGTCCTCGTAGACGCGCAGCATCCGCCAGGTTTCCTCCTCCGCTTCCTGTGCGGTGCGGTGCGCGGTGTGCCCCTCCTGCCACAGGAACTCCATCGTGCGCAAGAAAAAGCGCGTGGACTTCTCCCAGCGCACGACGTTGTTCCACTGGTTGATGAGGATCGGCAGATCGCGGTACGACTGGATCCACTTGGCGTACATGTGGCCGATGATCGCCTCCGACGTCGGCCGCACCGCCAACCACTCGCTGAGCTGTTCTTTGCCGCCGTGGGTCACCCAGGCCACCTCCGGCGCAAACCCCGCCACGTGCTCGGCCTCCCGCTCCAGGAAGCTGCGCGGAATGAACAGCGGGAAGTACGCGTTGGCATGGCCCGTCTCTTTGAAGCGGCGATCCAGCGCGGCCTGCATCAGTTCCCAGATTGCGTACCCGTATGGCCGGAAGACCGTCATGCCCCGCATCGGCGCGTAGTCGGCCAGCTCGGCTTTCAACACGACCGCGGTGTACCAGTCCGAGAAGTTCGCGGACTTGCTGGGGATCTCCCGGACGATCTCCTTTGTCTCCATCGACGGCCTCCAAACGAAACCGCCCCGTCCGCTGCGGGACGGGGCTGCCGTGGTACCACCCGAATTCGGTAGCCCGCAGATCCGACATCCTGGCCGGGAGCATCGGCGAGCATCCCCGCCCCTGCAACCGGCACCACCGCCAAGGCCACCGCACTCTCGCCCGGCTATCGGCGGGCCACCCGGAAACGTTCGCCGCGCGTGCGGCTGCGTTTCGGCTCGGAGGGGGGTTGCGGACGCACACCGGGCCGGCTTTGCACCCTTTCCGGCTCGCTGGTCCGACTGCTGCGTCCGCTGGACCTCGTCGTCGCCTGCACAGAAGTCTACCACACCCCGTCACACAATCGTTACGCACCGTCGGCAGGAGGCCGCGCGGTGCGCGGGAAAGACCCTTACCGCATCCTTCCCTGGTGCAAAGGGGTGATGCCGTGTACCTGTTCCACCCCCCGGTGACCGATTTTCCGATCGCGCTGTGGATGACGAGCTTCCTGTTCGACGTCCTGAACTGGTTGAGACCGCGCGACCTGTACCGGACGATCGCCCTCTGGCTGATCGGGCTGGGGCTGCTCGCCGCCCCCGTCGCGATCGCAACCGCATTTTACGACTTCGCGCGCCTCGCCCGCGACGGCGTAGGAACGGCGTTCCTCAGCCGCCACGTCGTACACAGTACGCTCGCCTACGCCACCACCTTCGTGTACCTGGCCTCGTTCGTGCTGCGCTGGCGCGCGCCCGATGCACGCACCTGGATCGCCGTCGCCGCGCTCGCGGGGCCCGTGCTCGTCGTGCTGACCGGGTACTGGGGCAACCAGATCCGGCAGGTGATGTAGGCGGCGGTCACCGCACCTTCGCTTCGCTCTCCAGCAGCCGCTGCGCCTCGTGCAGGTCCGATTCCGTCTCAACGACGAAGAACGAGCGGAGATCCGGATCCAGCCAGCGGCACTCCGCCTCCGTGACGATCCGCGCGCGCAGTCCCCGCAGGAACCGCCACAGCGTCTCTCCCCGCACCGCCATCTCCTCGAGGACGGGGTGACAACCGCGCGCGTACACCGCGTGCAACGCGTGAGGTCCGTCCGACAGGACCGGGATGACGACGTCCGCGAGTTCCGCTTGCGACGCCATCCACCGCACGAGCCCGGGGTTCACGAACGGCATGTCGCAACCGCAGACGAAGCACCATTCGGCGGTGGCGGCACGGAGCCCGGCCGCCAGCCCGATCAGGGGGTGGGTCATCGGTTCGGGGTCGACGACGACGTGCAGGCCCAACTCGGCGAGCGCGCGGTCCTTGGCAACGACGAGGATCTCGTCACAGGCAGAGCGCAACCGCTCGACGACCAGGCAGACCAGCGGTCGCCCCGCCAGCACCGCCCGGAGTTTGGGGACGGCGCCGATCCGGCCGGGACCGCCCGCCAGGACGATGCCCGTGAGGGACCCGCTCACGGCCGGTATTGTAGCAGCCCGCCGTCAACCCCTCGGGGCCAACGACTCGGTCGCGCCTCGCTGTGGGCGCCCCGATTCCGCGGTGGGCTCCGCGGCCAGCTGTCTGGCCAGTTTGCGTTCGTCCGCCAGGCCGCGGTTGAAGGCCAACACCCGCCCCCCTGCCCCGACGACGACGGTCGTGGGGACCGAGAAGATCCCGTAGCGCCGCGCGACATCCGGCTGACGCTCCACGTCGACGACCTCGATCCGCACGCCGGGCACCAGCGCGTGCAGACGTTCGAGAGCCGGCGCCTGCTGGGTGCGGCAGGGCACACACAGGGGGTGGGTGAACGCCAGCACTGCGGGCCCGTCGACCGGCTCCAGGCGCCGGGCTAGGCGGCGGTCGCGCAGGCGAACGAACAGCCAGAGCGACGCCACCAGCAGCGCGATGGCCACGACGATCCAGACGCGCTCCACAGCCGTCTACCCCTCTTTCCCGCCAGGGCGGATCCATCCCAGCCGCGTCAGCTGGACGTAGACGAAGCAGCCGGCGCAGAATCCGAAGATCAGGTTGACCGCCGCGAGCACCGCGACGATCCAGGCCACAGCCCACCCCACCACCGACGCGCCCGCCCACATCGCGAAGGCCGCCGACAGCAAGAACACCGCGCCCACGCCCTGCGCGAACCGGTGCGGGGCCAAGTCGTCCTCCCGCACATCTGGCCGCAGAAACCGCCCTTTCAGCGCTCGGTGGTAGAACTGCTGGAACAGCGCGGCCCTGGGGTCTGCCGCGCCCAGCGCCAGCACCGCACCCACCACCCCGACCAGCCAGTGGGTGTCGGTGAGGAACCCAGCCACGACGAAGAGCACGATGGCGAGCTGGTTGGTGCGCAGCGCGTTGTGATCGACGCGCCGGGACATGCGTTCGACCTCGACGTGTGCGCCCCTCACGGCTTCGCCTCCGCGGGAGCCCCTCGCTCGATCGGAACGCCCACCAGGCTCCCCCACTCCGTCCACGATCCGTCGTAGTTCTTCACGTTCGGATAGCCCAGCAGGTACTTCAGCGTGAACCATGTGAGGCTGCTGCGCTCCCCGATCCGGCAGTAGGCGACGACGTCCTTTTCCGGGGTGACGCCCCTCGGCTCGTACAGCGCCCGCAGTTCCTCGGCGGGCCTGAAGGTGCCGTCTTCGCGGACGTTCAGCGTCCAGGTGACGTTGTACGCACCGGGGATGTGGCCCGGACGCTGCGCTCCCTCCTGCGGATACGCGGGTGGGGCCAGGACTTCGCCACTGTATTCCTGCGGGGACCGCACGTCGACCAGCGCCAGGCGCGGGTCCCCGAGGCGGCGCTGGATCTCGTCGCGGAACGCACGCACCGCCGGGTCGGGGTCTTTCGCACGGAACGTCGTTTTGGGGAACGCCGGCTCCTCGGTGACCAGCGGCCGACCCTCGGCGACCCACTTCTGACGGCCGCCGTCGAGGATTTTCTTGTTCTCGACGCCGTAGTAGTCGAGCAGCCAGAAGGTGTACGTCGCGAACCAGTTGTTCTTGTCGCCGTACAGCACGATCGTATGTTCGTTTCCGATGCCTCGATCGCCCAGCAGCGCCTCGAGCTGCTGGCGGGAGATCCAGTCCCGCCGCACGGGATCTTGCAGGTCGGTCTTCCAACGGATGTGGATCGCACCCCGGATGTGTCCTTGCGCGTAGAGCTCCGGATCCTCGTTCGTCTCGACGATTCGCAGCCCTGGGTCGTCCAGATGCGCCGCCAGCCAGTCGGTCTGTACGAGTACGTCGGGTCGTGCGTAAGACGCCATCGCCATTTCCTCCGCAACCTGTGGGATTTCCGCAAAACGGCGCGGCTGCGCCCTAAGAGCAGACGGCCGCCACCTTTCGGCGAGCGGAGCGAAGCGGAGGCCTGGGGAAGACTTCGCGGACTACGCGGCAGGCGGCGAAGGCTCACCCAGCCTCCGCCACAGACAGATGCAGCTACGAGGTGCGTACCGCAGACCGTTCATCGTGGATCCTTTGTAGCATCCACCCACGAGGGTGTCAACCGACTGGCCCCTGTGCACCTCGGTCTGCGCGATGATGGAGACGTGACGCCTGACCGACTCGTCCACGTCCTGATCGCGGAGGGCATCCGCGATCCCCGCGTCCTGCAGGCGTTCCGGGAGGTCCCGCGCGAAGCGTTCGTCCCCCCGGAGTTCCGAGAACTCGCCTACGCCGATCGGCCGATCCCGATCCCGCACGGTCAGGTAACCACGCAGCCGTCGCTGATCGCCAAGATGCTCGAAGCCCTGAGACTCCAGCCCCACGAGCGCGTACTGGAGATCGGCACCGGATACGGATTCCAGACCGCCGTCCTCGCCCGCCTCGCGCAGTTCGTGTGGAGCATCGAGCGCCACCCGGACCTGGCCGAGACAGCCAAGCAGAACCTGGCGAGGGCCGGGATCACGAACGTCGAGCTGGTGGTGGGGGACGGTACGCTGGGGCTGGCGGAGCACGCTCCGTACGATGCCATCGTCGTCTCGGCGGCTTTCTTGGATGTTCCGCAGCCGCTGGCGGACCATCTGCGCGTCGGCGGCCGCCTCGTTCAACCCCTCGGACCCGGCGGCGACGACGAGGTCGTGTCGTTCGAGAAGACGGAGTACGGCCTGGTGCGCCGGGAGCACCTGACGTGGGCGCGTTTTGTGCGATTGTTCGGCCGATACGGGTTCCGCCCGGAATGAGGTCGGGCCCGGCACCGAGCCTACTCACGGATGCCCCTGACGGTACAGGGCCAGCATCGCCTCGCGCAGCGCACGTGTGGTCGCCTCGACGTCGGCGGCCGACCGGCCCTGGGGCGGCGGCAGCGGAGGACCGAAACGGACCGAGACGCGTGCTGGACGGGGCACGACCGAGCCCAGCGGCAGGGCCCGGTCGGTGCCGAACAGCCACATCGGCAGAACGGGTGCTTGGGCGCGCGCACTCAGCAGTGCGACACCGTTGCGCAGTGGAGCCAGCGGTTCGGCGGTCCTGTTGATTCCGCCCTCCGGGTAGATCGCCAGGCAGCCGCCGGCGCGCAGCAGGCGCAGGGCGGCCTTGTACGCGGATCCCGTGTAGGCGGCCGCATCGACCTCGGTGCGGGGCACCGGAATCACGCCGTACCATCGCAAAAGTGGGGCGATGACGCGCAGCAGCCCCTCCCACGGGACGAAGCCCGGATGGACGCGCTCGCCCAGCAGGTCTTCCGCCGCCATGAACACCGCCCGGCGCGGCAGCGCCGCGGCATGCACGATCGGGTCCAGCCAGGACAGGTGATTCGCGGCGGCGATCACCGGGCCCGAACGCGGGCAGTGTTCGCCGCCCGCGGTACGGAAGGCGAACAGGAACCACAGCAGGCCGCGGACGGCAGCCCGTGCGGCCCGGTAGCCGAGCGTCACCTCGCCTCGCGCGCCGCCAGCCGGGGGCTCGCCGCCGGACGGTCCGTGCCTCACGGCCGCCCGCGGCTGGAGGGGGGTCCGGACGCGCAGCGGAATCGGTGTTCGGCGCGGTTGTTGGATGCGTCGGACTCGCCCTCGAGGACCGGCAGGCGGGCGGTGAGGCGGTACTCCCCCGGGGGGAGGTCCAGACCCTCGAAGACCACGACCCGGTGCGAGCCCGCTGCGGGCAGTGCGCGCGGGACGATCGCGACGCGGTACACCCGCCAACTTCCGCCCTCCCTCCGCAGCAGGTTCGCCGTCAGGTCGGGGGGATCGACCACCGCCCCGACGGCCAGCAACTGCACGTGGACTCGGACCGGGCCGGCGCAGCCCGGTGGGTCGAGACCGATGCCCGCCACGCCGACGTCGAATGACGCGGCCGCCTTGAGCGGCTCCCGTCGCAGCCGCGCCACCCGCCAGCGTCCCGCGCGGTGCACCAGCTCCACGCGCTCGTCGGCGATGGCCGCCCCGTCGCCTTCCAGCACCAGCTTGACCCGTGCCGAACCGCCGTCTTTGGATACGCGCAACTCCCGAACCTCGAAGGCGGCGATCCGGTAGCCGCGCAACGCCAGCGGGTCGGAGATCGCCCGGCCTTCGGGCGTCATCAGACCCCTCGCCCCCTCCCAGTCTCCCCGCGCGCGTGCCTGGTAGAACAACCGGAGGTCACGCTCCGCCTCCGCGCGCGGGCCGCCGCATCCAGCCAGCGCGATGACCACAGCGGCCACAGCCGCCCGCGCCAGGATCCCGGATCGCCCAGGGCCTACGCGCAACATGCCGTCTCGTCACCCTCGCCCCGCCAGCTTCGCGAGCAGGGGCAGCACGTCGATGCCGCGCAGGTCGCCCAGGCTTCCGCGCGGTGCCGAACCCTCGCCAAACGGTCCCGCGCCGTCCGGTTCCACGCCCGGCCCGGACACCAGCAACGGCACGGGGTCGTCGGTGTGTCTGCCCACCTCACAAGGGGTGGCGTGGTCCGCCGTGACACATACGACCGCGTCGAGCACCGACGGCAGCAGCTTTCCGAAGAAGTGCCGGTCGATCCCCTCGATGCTATGGCGCTTGCGCTCCCAGTCGCCGTCGTGGCCGGCTTCGTCGGGGCCCTTGAGGTGGATGTACAACCCGTCCCACTCCGGCAACGCCTCCACCGCCCGATCCGCCCACTGTGCGTACACCGACGCGTCCTGCCCGCTGGGCGGCACGTCCACCGTGCCCATGCCCAGCATCCTGGCGATGCCGCGCTCGACCGGCATCTCGACGAAGCAGGCCATCCGAAGACCGAACCGCTGGGCGATGCCGGGAACGGCGGGCACGTGGTCGCTGGCGTCGCGCAGCAAAATCGCGTTGGCCGGCAACTTGCCCTGCCGCCGTCGCCGGCGGTTCACAGGGTGATCTTCCAGCGCCTGACGGGCAGCACGCGTGAACTCGTTCACCAGGTGGGCGGCCCGCCGCGCCTGCGTGGAATCGTCCAGCGGGACGCAGTCCTGGATCTCGTCAGCGAAGTCTGCGGCGGCGACGCCCAGCCCGCCCACGCGCGCATACGCCGGATCGGTGTTGCCGATGCTGGCCGACAGGGGGCCGTGGTCGTCGTAGAAGACGACGACGCACCGGTGGCCCACGCTGGCCCGCAGCGCAAAGCGTGCACCGGTCAGGCGCACCCGACGGTTGACCGCCTCGGCCAGTTCGTGCGCTTCGGCGCTCGTGAGGTCTCGCCCCACGCGGCGGTCGAGGATTTGTCGCCCCGCACCCACGGT
Source organism: Armatimonadota bacterium (assembly GCA_031432545.1). Taxonomy (NCBI): domain Bacteria; kingdom Bacillati; phylum Candidatus Sysuimicrobiota; class Candidatus Sysuimicrobiia; order Candidatus Sysuimicrobiales; family Candidatus Sysuimicrobiaceae; genus Candidatus Caldifonticola; species Candidatus Caldifonticola tengchongensis. Next base: position 404,647 of record JAVKGX010000001.1, on the reverse strand, counting down.
CGCGAAGTTGCCGCGCAGGGCCAGGTTGCCGTCGGCAAACGGCACGTCCATGCCCAGGGCTTCCAGAAGCCCGCGGCCGGCGTGGTATGGATGCGGATCGTATCCGAGCATGGCGGTCACCGCGACGTCCGATTCCGGCGCGATGCCCGGGCCCACCGTCGTCACCCGGCCCTGTCGCCCCCGAGCCGCCAGCCCGTCGAGGTTCGGTTTGTGCGCCGCCTCCAGGGGCGTGCGGCCCCCCAGCGCCGCGATCGGGCGGTCGCCGAGTCCGTCGAGGATCACGTAGACAATCTTGGCCAACTGACACCTCCGCTGGCGAACTCCGCGATCCCCATGATACGTAATCAACAGAAAAGGGGGTGCCGTCCCATGAGGTTTCAGACCTCGCTCGCGTTGATCCTCCTGGCCGCGGCCGCCGCGTTCGCGTTGCTGAATCCAACAACCGTCGTGCGGACCGAAGTCGTCAACCTGCCGACGGGCTCCTACCAGACGCCCCTGATCGGCGTGATCCTAATCGCCGCCGCCGGGGCGATCCTGCTGATGCTGGCCGCCAGCGGCATATCGCTTTCGGCGGCCGCCGCCGACCGGAGGCGCCTGGAGGACCGGCTGGCCGCCCGTGAGCACGAGATCGCCGAGATGAAAAGCCGCGCCTACGACACCGTCTCCGAGCAGATCGCCATCCTGCGCAACGACCTGACGCGACAGATCGACGAGCTGCGCGCCCGGATCGAGGGGCGCCCAGCCGAACCGACGCGTGCCATCCGGGCGGACGAGACAGAGCAAACACGCGTCTTCCAGAAGTGATCCACCTGTGAGACCGTCTCGGCGTGGGGCTGCGGGCTGCCTTCTAGGCCAGTCCCAAGAGGCGCGCGAGTTCGTGCAGATCGACGACCACGACGTCGGGGCGCGCGGCATACCCGGCCGGGTCTTCCGCCGCTGACACGCCGGACAGCACCAAGGCCGTCCGCATTCCGACGCGCGCGGCCCCTGCGATGTCGGTCGCGACCTGGTCCCCCACCATGACCGTCTCCGCCGCCGCAGCACCCAGGCGGCGGAGCGCCATCTCGAACAGGTACGGCTCGGGCTTGCCCAGCACCACGGGCGACACCCCCGTCGACGTCTCGATCGCCGCCACGATGGCGCCGCTGCCCGGCCACAGTTCGTCCTCGACCGGCAGGTTCGCGTCGCGGTTGGTCGCGACGAACGACGCGCCCCGCCGGATCGCGATGCAGGCGTCGCGCAGCCGCGCGTAGGTCAGCTCCACGTCCAGCCCGACCACGACCGCGTCGGCGGGCGGTGCGTCGGCCAGGGCGAACCCCGCCTGACGGAGCGTCGCGCGCAGCCCCGGCCCGCCGATCACGAACACCTTCGCGGGCGCGTCTTTTCGGTTGCGCAGATAGTCGGCGGCGCACACCGCCGACGTGACGATCTGCTCCGGTGAGGCGCTGATCCCCATCCCTTCCAGCCGCTCGGCGTACTCACCGACGGTGTGCGCCGAGTTGTTCGTGGCAAAGACGAACGGGATGCGCCGCCGCCGCAGCGCGGCCACAAACTCCCGGGCACCCGGAAGCGGCCGCCGCCCACGATAGACGACGCCGTCGAGATCCAAGACCACGGCCCGTGCGGCGCGCAGGTCCGCCCCTCCGGGCGCCACATGGCCCCGCCTTCCGGAAAGATTCCAGGCGTCCTTCGCGCTCACAACGTCTTTACGAACTCCGCTGACATCTCGCCCGCATACACCTCCGATGCGGGGCCGGTCATGCGCAAAGCGTATCCCTCTTTGACCTCGATGCTCAGCACACCGCCGTCCATCTCGACGACCACCCGTCGGTCCGTGAGACCGCGACGCACACAGGCGGCGGCGACGGCGCTGGCGCTGCTACCCGACGCCAGCGTTTCCCCAGCGCCGCGCTCCCAGATGCGGATCCGCACGCGATCCGCCGACAGAACCTGGGCGAACTGCACGTTGGCGCGCTGTGGGAACAGCGGGTGCCGCTCAAGCGCCGGTCCCAGCGTGTGGAAGTCGACGGACCCCAGGTCTTCGGTGAACACGACGCAGTGGGGGTTCCCGACGTTCACCGCCGTCACGCGAAGGCGCATCGGACCGACTTCCAATTCCTCGTCCACGATCTCGCGCGGCGGCCCGCCCGCGGGTATGCGGTCGCTGCGGAAGGTCGCCTCTCCCATGTCCACCGTGATCGACCGCACCGCTGCGTATTCCCGATGGAGGTCGCAGGTGACGATCCCGCCCGGGGTCTCGACGGTGAAACGTGTCCTGGGGGTGTGTCCGTGGTCGTAGAGGTACTTGGCAAAGATCCGTAGGCCATTGCCGCTCTTTTCGGCTTCGGTGCCGTCCGGGTTGTAGATGCGCAGTCCGAAGTCGGCGCTGTGCGAGGGCACGTGGGCAAGGATCCCGTCCGAGCCGATCCCGAAGTGCCGGTCGCAGATCCTGCGGATCGCCTGCGGGGTCAGCTCGAACGAAAGCTGGGTTGGGTCGACGATGATGTAGTCGTTGCCCAGCGCGTGCGACTTGACGAAGCGGTTCACCCAGGCACCTCGATCGACCCCAAGCGGCCCGCGGCCGACCTGGGGCCCCGTGCTTCGCGCCGGTCAGCTGTCACCGCCGGCTGCCCTGTGCAGTCGTCTTCCCCCTTCGTAGCTCGTCTTCAGTGCGTTGCGGCGCCGCCACCGTTCGAGCGCCAGGTCCACCAGCCGCGACAACAGTTCGCGGTAGGGCAGGCCGGAAGCCTCCCACAGTTTGGGATACATGCTGATCTGTGTGAAGCCGGGGATGGTGTTCACCTCGCTCACGTACGCCGGCCCGTCGCGCTCGGCCAGGAAATCGACACGGGCCATCCCCTCCAGGCCGAGCACCCGGTAGGCACGCAAGGCCAGTCGGCGGACTTCCTCGGCGCGCGGGGCATCCAGGCTCGAGGGGATCAGCAACTCGGCGCCGTCGGGGTCCACGTACTTCGCTTCGTAGTCGTAGAACTCGTGCGCGGGACGGATCTCGCCAGGGAGGGATGCCTGCGGCTCGTCGTTGCCGAGCACGCTCACTTCGATCTCGAGCGGGGCCGGGACCGCCCGCTCGACGACGACTTTCGTATCGTACTGCAGCGCGTCGGCCACCGCCGCATCGAGCGCGCCCACGTGCATCACCATGCGGATGCCCACCGACGACCCCAGCCGCGCGGGTTTCGTGAACACCGGAAAGCCCAACCCGCCGACGATGGCCTCCCGTACGGCGGCCGGGTCGGACGCCCACTCCCGGTCGGAGAACGCCACGAAGTCCACGACCGGCAGGCCGGCTGCGCGCAATACCTTCTTCTGTACTTCCTTGTCCATGCCCATCGCCGATCCCAACACCCCGGCGCCGACATACGGCACGTTGACCATTTCGAACAGCCCCTGGATGGTGCCGTCCTCTCCGTACGGGCCGTGCAGAACGGGGAACATCACGTCGCAGACCACCTCCCCGCCGCCGGCGCAAAAGACTGCTTTGCCCTCGGTGTCCAGGCGGAGCCAGGCGCGGCTTCCCCCCACGTACCACGCACCGCGGGGGTCGATGAAGATCTCGACGACTTCGAACCGGTCCCGGTCCAGCGCCGCCAGCACGTTGGCGGCAGAGACCTTCGACACCTCGTGCTCGCCCGAGCGTCCGCCGTAGACGATGCCCAGCCGCAGCTTATCCACGGCCGGGCTCCGCGGTCCTGGCCGGCGGACGGCGGTTGGCGGCACCCGACGATGCGGCGAGGGGTCGGCACGTGCGGCGCCAGGTCTCGATGCGCTCCCGCAACAGGCTCACCGCCCCATCGAGGAGCACGCTGGCGAACACGATGCGTGGCTTGTCCGGCGGCAGGCGCAGCCGTTCGAGTACCTTCGGTGAGGCGATCACGACGTCCGCCGCGGCGATCGCGCGCGCCAGGCGCCGGGGATCGCCGAGGTGCACGCTGGTGATCCGGCGACCGCGAATGCCGACCGCACGGATGGAGCGCTCCTTGCTCCGCGCGCCCTCCTCGGTCGCGCACACGACGGCGAGCGACGTCCCCTTGGGTAGCCTCGCCACGCGCTCCAGGGTGTCGAAGTCGGGCAGGGCCACCAACCCGACGACCTCGCGTCCGGGCAGGGCCGCCTGGACTTCCTCGACGTGGAAGAACGTCGTGCAGACGACATCCGCTCGGCGGGCCGCCCGACCGGCATCGGACAGCAGTGCCCCCCGAACCGGAAGGCCCAGCGCCGCCGACAGGACCCGTGTGAAGTACCTGAGATCTGACGGGTTGCACTCGACGAACAGGATGTCGGGTCCGCCGTCGGTGGGTTGGCGGGAACGCGCCCGCGCCGCCAGCAGTCCCTTGAGGTCTTCGATGGAGAGCCCCGCCGCGCGCCCCGCCGACAGGAACTCGTCCGCGAAACGGGTCAGGCGCACGCGCAGCTCCGCAGACGCCCCGCGCCTGCCCGACACCCGGGTTCCCCGCCCGGGGGCAGCATCGAGGTATCCCTCCGACCGCAGCTCCCGGTAGGCGCGAGCGACCGTGTTGCGGTTCACGCGCAAGAACGACGCGAGCGTGCGCACGGGTGGCAGGCGGTCGCCCGGCCGCAACCGGCCGCTGAGGATCTGGTAGGCGATCTGCTCCTTGAGCTGGTCGGTGAGCGGTAGGTGAGGCTGCAGGTCGAACTCCAAGCCGGGCTCCGGGTGTTTGTCCTACTTGTACTGTGACAATAGGGGACGCCGGCGGGTGTGTCAACCCGCAGACGGCAGGCATGCCCGCGCCCCGGACGGCTATCGACCCGAGGCCGTGCGGTGGGCCGGACCTCGGCGGGGCAGGGTCAGAACAAACCGCGCGCCCACCTCGGGCCGGTTGTGAGCGCGTACGGTTCCGCCATGCGCGTGGACGAGGTGTCGGACGACCGCCAGTCCCAGCCCGCTGCCGCCGCTCGCGCGCGACCGAGACGGGTCCGCGCGATGGAAGGGCTCGAAGATGCGCGGGAGTTCGTCGTGCGGGATGCCAGGCCCCCCGTCGTCGACGACGACCTCGACGTCGCCATCCGACCGCGAGGTCGCACGGACGGCGACGGTGCCCCCCGACGGCGTGAAGCGGACGGCGTTGTGCAGCAGGTTCTGGATCACCTGTCGGATCCGGTCGGCATCTACGTCGACCACCGTGTCACCTTGCGAGGAGACCTCGACGGCGACGCCCCGTTCTTCGATCCACGGCTGGAGGACCTCGACCGACTCCCGGCACAGGGCCGCGACATCGGTCGGGGCGCGCCGCAGGGCCAACTGACCGGCCTCCGCCAGGCTCAGGTCCCGCAGGTCGGTGATGAGCCGGCTCAGCAGAGCGCTTTGCGTGTGGAGCGCGGCGATGCGTTCCGGCGTAGGCTCGGACACCCCGTCGAGGAACGACTCCAGGTTGGCCTGGATGATCGAAAGCGGCGTGCGCAGCTCGTGGGCGACCGCCGCGAGCAGTTCCTGCCGCATCCTCTCGTTGGCGCGCAGCCGCGCGGCCATCGCGTTGAACGCCTCCGCGACGTCTCCGATCTCGCCGCCGGCGGGTCGTACCACCTGGTCGAGGTTGCCCGACGCGATGCCGCGGGCCGCCCGCTGCAACTCCGCCAGCGGCCGCGACAGCCGACCGGCCACCACGAGCGCCACCGCGACGGCGAGCCCGGCCGCGGTCGCACCGCCCAGCCACAGCGACTGATTGAACGCCTTGAGGAACTTGCGTTGCGACAGCCGGAACAACTTCGTCGCCGGGCGCATGCCCTGCAGGAACAGCTCCCGGACGTGCGGCGGCTGCTCGGCGATCCACGTCACCTCGCCACGGCGCACCCGCTCCATGTACGCTCCGAACTGCTGCGCCGTCGTGTACTGGGCCCAGGCCGCCACCAGACCGACCGACGCGATCGCGATGATCGCGAAGGCCAGCGTCAACTGCGCCCGCAACCCGATGCGCCGTGCCTCTTTAGCCGTGGGCCCCATCTGGCTCCCTCGCGAACTTGTATCCCACCCCGTACACCGTGAGCACGTACCTCGGTTCCTTTGGGTCCGGCTCGATCTTTTGGCGCAAGTTCTTGACGTGGACGTCGACCGTGCGCTCGAAACCCTCGAACGAATACCCGTAGACGCGGTCGATGAGCTGCAGTCGCGTGAACACATGGCCGGGCTGCGATGCCAATGCTTCGAGCAGGCGCCACTCCGTGGGCGTCAGCGACACCGGCCGCCCGCGGTGCGTCACTTCCTGCGAGCGAAAGTCGACGTGCAGGTCACCCATGCGCAGCTCCTCGCGGCCGCCCCAGCGGTTGCGCCGCAGGACGGCGCGGACCCTGGCCACCACCTCGCGCGGACTGAAAGGCTTGGTGACGTAGTCGTCGGCTCCCAGCTCCAGTCCTGCGACCTTGTCCTCCACCTCGTCACGCGCCGTCAGCATGATGATCGGCACCCGCGAGACGCCCCGCACGCGCCGGCACACCTCGTACCCGTCGATGCCGGGCAGCATCAGGTCGAGCACGATCAGGTCCGGCTGACGGCTGTCGAACTCCCGGATCGCCGTCTCACCGTCGCCCGTCAGCACAACCGCGTAACCGTCCCGCTCGAGGTACGAGCGCAGCAGACGTCCGATCTCCGGCTCGTCCTCGACGACCAGCACCATCGCGGCGCGGTTTCTGGCGCCCGCCGATCGCTCCGTCACGGCCGTATCCCCAAGACGAGCTCCACGTTGAGGACCCGCTCGCCCCGAATCACGCGCAGACGGACGCGCTGGCCCGGCACACGTTCCCCGACTGCCCGCAGCAGATCCTCCATGCCGCCGAGCGGGGCCTCGTCCAGCGCGGTGAGGACGTCTCCGCCTGCACCGTTGTCCGCCCCTCCCCGCAGCCCGGCCCGGAAGGCTGGGCTGCCCGGCACCACCTCGACGACGAGGACGCCCCGCGTGACGGGTAGGCCCCGTTCGGCGGCCAGCTCGGGCGTGACCGAGGTACCCACGATCCCGATCCACGCCCGCTCGGTCCGTGCGCCCTCCAGCAGAGACGGCAGCGACGCGGAGATCGTCGGGCCGGACACCGCCAGGCCGCCGGTCGCCCCGGGCCGCGTGGAGGCCGCCACCACCACGCCGATCGCCTCGGCCCGCGCGTTCAGCACCGGACCGCCCGAGCTGCCCGGCGCGACCGGCGCGCTGAAGCGCACCAGGATGCCGGGCACCAGGCCCGGAAGCGTCGTGTCCGTATCGAGAACTTCGCCGACGGTCATCACACCCGGTCGCCCGCGGGGCGTGCCGATCACCGCCACCGGGTCGCCGACCCGTACGTGCTCGTCGCTGACCCGCAGATGGGGAACCGGCCTGTCCGCCTCGACGCCCAGAACCGCCAGGTCGCGGCGCGCGTCGTATCCCACCAGCCGCGCCGCCTGCGGTCGGCCGCCGGGAGAGGTGACGGTGATGCGGTCGGCGCGGCGCGCCACGTGCGCCGCGGTGAGCAGATGGCCGTCGGGCGAGATCGCGAACGCGGTGCCCACGCCCGTGCGACCGTCGTGCACTGTGCGCACGACCGCGACGGCCGGAGCGGCACGCGCATAGATCGCCGCCGGGTCGAACGACGCAGTCTGCGCTGCCGCCGGCAGCGCAAGGGCCACGGCAACCGCCAGCGCCGTCACGCGCAACCCGGTGTGCATCACCCGCCTCGTCACGCCGGACCTCTCACAGATAGGCCAGCAGCCGCCCACAGGCGATCACCGATACCCAAACGGCCAGCGACGTCGCACCGGCAATCCTCGCCGGGCGCGGCGTGGGGACGTCGCGGTCCCACTGCGCCACGGAGCGGAACACGGTCCGATGAAAGACGAACTGATTCACCCAGGCCACGCCGATGAGTCCCATCTTCACGGGGAATACCGGGTTGGTCGACCACTCCGTGGGGTGCGCGACGAACATCGTCACGCCGCTGGCGCCCACGACCGCGAACCCGCCCCACGCCCAGGGCAGCAGGTGCCGGGCCATCTGAGAGACCGGCAGCCCGCGCGAGAGCCCCAGCAGCCGCAGGTCCCACATCGCGACCGAACCCACCAGCACCGCGATGCCGGTAATGTGCACGATCTCCGCAACCGGATACGCCCACAGCGCCTGGCGCATCCACAGCGCGGGCGGCGTAGCCTCCAGCCACACCGCCCACGCCGGAGCCCCCTCGTGGATCATCGCAGACGGAACACGCGCTCGCCGATCGCGATCCGCAGCGCACGCATCTCGTCGGGCACGCTGCGGTGCACGTAACCGGCCACCCTCACCACCGAGCCCTCACCCAGCAACTCCGCGGTGAGCCCCATGGCCCGGGCACGGGTCGGCGGAGGTAGGATCACCGTCCAGATGCGCTGCTCGGTCTCCAACTGCACGGTCACGTGTGGGTGTTCGTACGAGGACGATCGGATCCGGCCCGTCAACGCCACCTCCCGGCTGTCGTCGTAGGAGGACCAGCCGTGGTGCCCCGAGGCCACCGCTGCCGCGACCAGCGCCGCGCCGACGGCGAGGATCATCGCTGCGCCGAGTCTTCCCATGTCCGCACCTCCCGCTCTTGGCTCACGGTGCTGCACGCTTTGAATCGTCTGCCCCCCACCGTGATGTGCACAGGTGCGATCCAAAGGTCACCATCGCCCAGGTCCTTCAAGGAGATGTGAAGGACGGCAGGCGCCCCGTCAGGTCCGCGGCGCCGAAGGGACCTGGATCGGCGATCAGGGCGCGCGCCGCATCGACCTGTCCCCAGACGTTCCACAGCAGCACGCCGCGCACGCGGCCGTCGCGTAGGTAGTAGACGACACCCTCCCGGTATGGCTCCTTCCAGTCCTCCACCGTCTGCAGCCGCGCATCTACCTCGCCCACGGCCTCGTAGCCCACGTCGAACAGATCGGAGTAGAAGAAGGGCAGGTGCACGTACGGCTCGCCGGCGCCCGCCATATTCCGTCCCGCCGTCGTGCCCTGCGTGTTCGCATTGTCCTCGTGCTCCACGCGCATGCGCGTCCCCAGATCCGGTTGGATGAAGCGCGCCACATCTCCGGCGGCGAAGACATCCGGATGGCCGGCGCGCAGGTGCACATCGACCAGGATCCCGTCCTCCGCGTCGATCCCCGCACCCGAGGCGAGATCGGTGTTGGGGCGGATGCCGATGCCCGCGATGACCGCATCAGCAGCGAGCGACCGCCCCGCGTCCGTCCGAACGACGAACCCCCGTGTGCTGCGCTCGATGTCCGCAGCGCCCTCGCCGCTGACCACCTCGATGCCCCGCTCGCGGTAGTACTCGTTGAGGAAGCGTGCCAGTCCGGAGGGGAACAGGCGGCGGCCGATCCCTTCCTCCGGGAACACCATCGTGACTTCGGCGCCGTTGGTTGCCAGCGCGGCGGCGATTTCCGACCCGATGAAACCCCCTCCGATGACCGCAAACCGGCGCCGGCGCACGGTGAGCCGGCGCAGGTACAAATAGTCGTCCAGCGTGCGGAAGTAGACGACGCCGTCGCCCGACGGCAGGCGGCGCGGAGAGCCGCCGGTGGCGAGCAGCAGCCGGTCGAAGGTGTGCGCCTCGCCCCGATCGTCGGTGACGTGCTTGGTGGACAGATCGAGTTCGCGGGCGACCCTCCCCAGGTACAGCCGGACGCCTCGCTGCTCGGTGTTGCGCCAGATCTTCTCCAGGGGCTGTCCTTTCCACAGGCCCTTGGACAGCGGCGGCCGATTGTAAGGGGGGTGCGCTTCTGCGGACAGGATCCCGATCTCACCGTCTGGGTCGAGCTCGCGGATCCCCCGGACCGCAGCGTCGGCGGTCATCCCGCCGCCGACGATCAGGTATGGATGATGCGGCATGGTTGCCTCCTCAGTCTCAGACGCCAGACCCCACCGCCCGCACCACCGGATGAACGATCGGCACGCACGACAGGGCCAGGTCCGGAGTCGCCCTTCGCGCACCAGGCGTTCTGCTACTTCTCCAAACACGGGCGATCAACCCCGGCATTCCCGTCCCGCGTCGCACACCGGGTGCCGGATCGAACCGACAGTCCCAAATGCTAGCTGCCCGCCCGCTTGCGGCACTCGGCGATCAGTGCCTGCAGGACGGCCTGTGCGGCGTCCGCGTCCGCCGCCCGCACCAGCAGGTGGTCGCGGTGGAAGGTGGAGACGACGCAGACGGGGATGCCGGCCCGTGCGAGCCGTTCGGTGACGACCGAGAGGTAGCCGATGACCGATGCGTCCAAGACGGCGTCGAGGGTGATCATGCGGTAGTCGCGCTCCACCCGCGTCGGACGCAGCCCCCGGCCCGCCTGGTCCCACTCCACCTCGCGGCACACGAGCGACACCTCGTCCGGCGAGAAAGCAAGACAGAACGGCGAGTGGAAACGATCGGCGCGCCGCTGGACGGCCTGCGCTTCGGACAGCGGCAGGCTGACGACCGCCAGCGGCTCGGGTTCCACGAGGATCTTCGTGTTCGCCAGCACGGCGGCCAGTTCGGGATCGACGAGTGGCTGTGGAAGGTGCCGCACCGGTGTCGGCTCCGGACGAACGGGCCTCACTGCGATGATACCCGGACGGACCTCGAAGGGCCTGCGGCGAAGCGTACGGTCGGATCCGGACCCGTCCTAGCCGGCACCCAGGGCCTGCTCCAGGTCCTCCAGCAGATCCTCGACGTCCTCGATGCCCACGGAAACCCGGATCAGGCCGTCGGTGATCCCGGCCCGGATCCGCTCCTCGCGGGGCACGTGGAGGTGCGTCGTCGATGCGGCGTGGGTGACCAGGGAGTGCACCCCGCCCAGGCTGACCGCCAGCTTCATCACCCGGAGGCGCTCGACCAGCCGCGCGCCCGCTTGGACGCCGCCGCGGACCTCGAACGCCAGCATTCCCCCGAAGCCACGCATCTGCCGCGCGGCGACCTCGTGGTTGGGGTGATCTGCCAACCCGGGGTAGAAGACGCGTTCGACCCGCGGGTGTCCGGCGAGGAAGCGGGCGATGCTTATCGCGCTTTGGTTCTGACGCTCCATCCGCAAGCCCAGGGTCTGCACGCCGGTCAGCAGCAACCATGCGGCGAAGGGATCGGCGGAGCCGCCGTAGATGCGCAGTCGGTCCCAGCAGGCCTGCACGAACCGCCGCGTGCCGACGACTGCTCCCGCCACCAGGTGGTGGTGCCCGCCCAGGTACTTCGTGGCGCTGTGCACCACCGCGTCGGCGCCGAGCGCAAGCGGGCGGGTGTTGTAGGGGCTGGCGAACGTGTTGTCCGCGATCGCAAACGCGCCTGCCTCGCGCGCGATGGCGGCGACGGCGGCGATGTCCGTGACCTTCATCACCGGATTGGCCGGAGTCTCGATGTAGACAAGCCGCGTGTTCGGACGAATGGCCCGTGCAAAGCGATCCGGGTCTTGCGGGTCCACGAACGTCGTCTCGATCCCGTAGGCCGGCAGCATCGTGTGGAACAGCTCGAACGTCGCGGAATAGACCGCGTCGGCGGAGACGATGTGGTCTCCGCTGCGCACCACCGCCAGCACGGCGTGGCTGATCGCGGCCATCCCCGACGCGGTCAGCAGGCACGCCTCGCCGCCTTCGAGCGCTGCGATCCGCTCCTCGGCCACGCGGACGGTCGGGTTCGCCCAGCGCGTGTAGAAGGCCGGGGAGGCCTCCTGGGCCCGCCTGGCCCCTTCGGCGACGGTGCCGAAGGCGAACGTTGACGTCTGGTAGATCGGCGGCACCACCGACCCGAGCGGGTCGGGGTTCGTTCCCGCGTGCACCGCCAGCGTGTTGAAGCCCGCAGCGCGCCCCATTGCTACCCCTCGGTTGCCAAGGTCAGTCCGCGGTCGACAGCCGCCGGTCGATGGCGGCCGCCGTCCAGGCTCGGGTCGGCGCCCTCATCTCCGCCACCACGATGCCGACCAGGATCAGGGCGGCGCCGATCCACTGCACGCCATCCAGCACTTCCCTCAGCCACCAGCGCGCGAACAGCGCCGCGGCGACCGGCTCGGACGCGAAGACCAACCCCACGTGCGTGGGGGGCGTGAACCGCTGCGCCCAGGCCTGAATCGAGAACGCCCCCGCGCTCGCGACGACCGCCATCCCCGCCACCGCCCCCCAGATCTCGACCGGCACGGCGGAGGGCAACGGCTCGGTGGGGACCAGCAGCCCGCAGACGGCCGCCGCGGCCAGCATCTGCATCGCGCCGAGCGCAAGGGGCGGTGTCCGGGCCGAGGCACGGTCCAGCAGCAGGATGTGCAGCGCGAAGCAGGCGGCGCAACCGAGCACCAGGAGTTCGCCCACCCCCGGCCAGCTCGCGCCGTCCAGGGTGAGCATCGCAAGCCCTGCGGCGGCCAGTGCGACACCCGTCCACTCGCGCGGCCCGGGGCGTCGCCCCCACATGGTGCCCAACACCGGCACCAGCACCACGCTGAGCCCGGTGATGAAGGCGGCCGTGGTGGCGGTGGTGAGCCGAAGCCCGAGCGTCTGCAATGCGTACCCACCACCCAGCGCGGCGCCGCTCCACAGGCCGCGCCTCCACGCGGGCGCACCGGCGCGCCGCAGTGCACCGGCCGCAAACGGCAAGAGCAATGCGGCGGCGAGCGCAAAGCGCGCCCCCAGATAGGCGAACGGAGGGACGTGCTGCAGGATCGCCTTGGCCAGGGGGAACGTAGCGCCCCACACGGCCGCTACGAGGAGCAAAGAGGCATCGGCGACCAGACGGCGGGTGATCGGTGAGGGCGGCATGGAAACATCATAACGGGTCCTCCGGCGGCCTGCGGCCGGCCGCAATGCTACAGTAGTCCCGTGCGGTTCGGTGCCCACGTTTCGATCCGTGGCCGGATCCACAGGGCGGTGGATCGCGCCGTCGCCATCGGTTGCGAGTGCATGCAGATCTTCGTGGGCAACCCGCGCCAGTGGCGACCGGTCGTCTACGACCGATCCGACCTCGCCGAGTTTCGCCGCAAGCGGGCAGGGGCCAGCCTGGATCCGCTGTTCGCCCACACGCCGTATCTGGTGAACCTGGCCGCCGACGGCGAGCTGCACGAGCGGTCGACGCGTTCGCTGCTGCACACGCTGCGCGTGGTCGCCGCCCTGGAGGGAGCCGGCGCGGTGACCCACATCGGCAGCGCGGCCGTTCCCTTCCCCCGCGCCGTCGCGCGGGTGGCGTGGGCGGTGCGGCGTGCGCTGCGGGCCAGCGAGGGGGTGGCGATCCTCCTGGAAGGCAGCGCCGGGGCGACTCTAGGAGCCACGTTCGACGAACTGCGCGCGTTGCTGGACGCCGTCGACGGCCACCCACGTGTGGGGATCTGCCTGGACACCGCGCACCTGTTCGCGGCGGGGTGGGACATCCGCACCCGGACCGGCGTCGGCCGCATGCTCGACGCGTTCGAGCAGACGATCGGGCTGGGGCGGCTGCGGCTACTCCACCTGAATGACTCCCGGGCCCCGTGTGGCAGCCGGCTCGACCGGCACGAGAACATCGGACAGGGAACCATCGGCTTGAGGGGATTCCGGGCGATCGTGCGCGAAAGCCGGCTGCAGGGGCTGCCCGCGATCATCGAGACCCCCGGCTTCGACCGGGCAGGACTCGATCGCCGGAACCTGGACGTCCTCAAGACGCTGCGGGGAAAAAGCGGTCAGGACAGACTCCGGCCGCCGACCGAAGTCCCATGACCGCCATCCGCTGCGCGTTCCACCGCGATCGCGGCGCGCTGTTCTACTGCAGCCGCTGCGGAAAGGCGCTGTGCAGCGACTGTGTGGTCAAACTGTCGTCGGGGAACTACTGCCGGACGTGTGCCGAAAGCCCGTTCGGGCCACCGGGCCAGGTCCGCTCCCGATCGTACCTCTGGATCTGGCTGGTCGTCGGCGCCGCAGTCTTCCTGTTGGCCCTGTTCGCGTACGTCGCACGTTGACGGGTCAAGCGGAGCGGGATCGCGACAACCCCGATCCTCAGTCCGCTTGCCCCTCCACGTGTTTCACGCGCGCCCTGCAGGCTCCCCGGTGGGATCGAAGCGCAGGAACATCGCCTCCAGCGCCAGCCGCGGGTTGACGTTGCGGCGCAGGGCCGACTTGGCCTCCTCGATGGCCGCCACGCGGCGGCGCAGAGCAGCCAGATCCATCTGGGAACTGAGCTGGGCGATGTCGTCTTTGCGGTCCAGGTTCACCAACAGGGTGTCGTCCGCCGCCTCCTTCCACACGATCAGATCACGGTACCACAGCAGCGCGATGTCCAGCAGGTTGGCCAGACGATCCTTCTCCTTCGCTAGCTTCTCCGCGGCCTCCAGCATGGCGAGCAGTCCCTCGCGCTCGACCCGAGCAACCAGCTCCACGACGGCGTCACGATCCGCGAGCGCGTCCGGCCGCCGCGCCCACTCCGCCGCGAGTGCGACCCGGCCGCCCGACAGCGCCGCGAGGACCCGGGCGCGTGCGGGCTCGACCTCGTACTGCACCCGCAGGGCATACTCGATCTGCCGGATGGGCACGAGGTTGAAGCGTACCAGCTGGCAGCGGGACACGACGGTGGGCAGCAGTGCGTGGGCGGACTCGGCGATCAGCACGAATACGACCCGCGGCGGAGGTTCTTCGAGGAGTTTGAGCAGACTGTTTTGCGCTTCGGGCAGCATCGTCTCAGCCGGCCGCACGACGAAGATCTTGGTCCTGCCCTCGTACGGGCCGTAGGCCGCCTCCCGCCGGACGTCGCGGATCTGGTCGATGCCCACAGACTGGCGGCCGGGCGCGGGCCCGATCCACCGGACATCCGGGTGGGTGCCGGCCGAGACCCGGCGGCATGCGTCGCACTCCCCGCAGGCATCCTCCCGGTAGCGCTCGCACTGCAGGGCATGCGCGAAGGCGGCCGCGGTCTCCGCGCGTCCCGTGCCCGCCGGCCCGGCGAAGACGTACGCGTGGTGGAGCCGCCCGCTCCGCAGCGCCGAGCGCAACAGCCCGATGGCGTGGTGCTGGTCGAGGATGTCGGCGAACCGCATGGGTCCTAAGCTGCTCACAACCGCTCCATCCGCTCCACGTCGAGCACGAACACGATGGCGCCCCCGACCTGGACCCGCACGGGATACGTCACGTAGGAGTCCACCGGTTCGACGACGGGAGGGATCGGCGTCATGAGCTGTTCGCGCGTGTGGCAGACGCGCCGGATCGCCTCCAGCACGCGCTCCACCTGGTCGGCTTCCACACCGGTGAGGATCGTCGCGTTGCCGGCGCGCAGGAACCCGCCGGTGGACGCCAGCATCGTCGCCTGGAAGCCCGCCTCCGTGAGCTCGTCGATGAGCTTGCCGGCGTCCTTCTCTTGGACGATCGCCAGAACGAGCTTCATCCCATCCCACCGGGTGGATCGGCCTGCCGCCAGCGGCCCTTCGCCTTCAACAGCTGCTCGACCTCGCGCCAGATGCGCTCTGCGATCTCGTCGGGGTCGTCGGTACCCGTGATCAGCCGGATTCGCGGGTCTTCTGCAGCCAGACGGAGGAACCCTTCCCGCACCCGTTCGTGGAACTCCAAATCCTCCCGTTCCATCCGGTCCGCCGCGGCGTCCCGGCCCTCCAGGGCCCTGCGCAGCCCGAGGTCGGGCGGGACGTCCAGCAGGATCACCAGGTCGGGGAGAAGCCCCCCCGTGGCGACGTCGTTCACCGCCCGCACCAGGTCGACACCGAGTCCGCGCGCGTAGCCCTGGTAGGCCAGCGAGGCGTGGACGTACCGGTCGGAGAGCACGATCTTGCCCATCTCCAGCGCCGGCCGCACCATCTCGGCCACGAACTGCGCGCGCGAGGCGGCAAACAGCAGCATCTCCGTCTGGGGTGCCATGCGGGCGTGGCTGGCGTCGAGGAGGATCCGGCGGATCTGCTCACCGATCGCAGTCCCGCCGGGTTCGCGGGTCACGAAGACGTCGTAGCCGGCCGCGCGCAGTCGCGAGGCCAGGCGTTGTTGCTGCGTCGTCTTGCCCGCACCCTCGGGGCCTTCCAGGGAGATGAACACGCCCCTCATGGCGGGGTGCGCCGCCCGATCATCGCGGATAGATCACCACGCGCCTGTACGGCTCGTCCCCCTTGCTCTCCGAAGACAGGCCGTAGCGCTGGACGAGCTGGTGTTGTAGCCTGCGCACGTAGGAGTTCTGGGGCGACAACTCCACCGGCTGCGCCTCGTCGAGCACCTCGCGGATGGCGTCTTCGACCTCCCGCAGCGCCGCCTCCTGATCGTCCAGATAGTCCCCGACGTCGAACACCGACCGCAGGAAGTTCTCCAGCTGCGTCACGGTGTTGCTCTTCACGACGTGCAGCGGCATCCCGCGTGCCTGGGCGTCGCGCAGACGCTTGGGCTGACGCTTCTCCTGCGACTTGATCGTCAACACCACGTCTGCGTCCTCGAGGTGGTCCACCACGTAGGCCGGGACGCGCAGCTCACGGATGGCCCGCTCGAGGCGGTTGCGGCTCACCGCATAGGGGTAGATGCGCAGCACCTTGCGCCCGGGCCGGTCGCCGCCCGGCGAGACCGGCGCCGCGAACGGTCCGGAGGGGGCGAACGACTCCACGCGCGGCTCGTAGGGACGGATCTCGACCTCGCCCTCCTCGGTCCGCACCCGTACCTCGGGACGCGGCGGCACCCCGCGCAGGAACCGGTCCACAACATCGGCGACGTCGTGGTGCACGGCCAGCTTGTCCTTCTCCTGGATCTCGATGACGACGTCGAACGTCGGAGGAGCCTTTCGCTCCAGCACCGTCTTCTGCGTGCCGCGCCGGCGTGCTTCTTCATCGGACAGCGTGACGGCCTGGATGCCGCCGATCAAATCGGACAGAGTCGGGTTCTGGAGCAGGTTGTCCAGCGTGTTGCCGTGGGCGGTCGCGATGAGCTGCACCCCCCGCTCGGCGATGGTCCGCGCCGCCAGCGCTTCGGCCTCCGTCCCGATCTCGTCGATCACGATCACCTCGGGCATGTGGTTCTCGACCGCCTCGATCATCACCGCGTGTTGGAGGGCGGGCTCGGGCACCTGCATGCGGCGCGCCCGCCCGATGCCGGGGTGGGGGATGTCGCCGTCGCCGGCGATCTCGTTGGAGGTGTCCACGACCACCACGCGCTTGCCCAGCTCGTCCGCCAGGACGCGGGCCGCCTCTCGCAGCAGCGTGGTCTTGCCGACCCCGGGCCGCCCCAGCAGGAGGATCGAGGCCCCAGCCTCGATCACGTCCCGCACGATGTCTACGGTGCCGAAGACCGCGCGGCCCACGCGGCAGGTCAGGCCGACGACCTCCCCGACGCGATTGCGGATTGCCGAGATCCGGTGCAACGTCCGCTCGATGCCGGCTCGGTTGTCCTTCCCGAAGCGGCCGACGCGCTGGGTCACGTAGAGGATGTCCTCGCGAGTCACCTGCTCGTCGGAAAGGATCTCGGCGCCATTGAGGAATCGCGCCTCGGGCAGGCGGCCCAGGTCCAGGACCACCTCCACCAGCCCGTCGCGGTGCGGTCTGCGCTCGATCGCCTCCCGGATGTGCGGCGGCATGACCGCCAGCAGCAGTTCCAGATCGTCGGTGATGCTGATCTGCCTACCGGACAATTCCCTCTGCCTCCCGCGCACAGCTGTGCGCCATCCCCCTGCATTCCGCCGAAGCGGCAGCTGCGCGAGTCGTGCGATCGCCATGGGATCCCCTCCCGGCGTGCCGTGTGTGCGCTGCGAAGTCAGACGTCCCCCGCGACCCGCTCGTCGTGGCCCCGCACCGCCCCCAAAAGCAAAAGGAGGGGCAAAGACCTCCCCTCCTCCCGTCGGCTGCGTCGCGCTGCGGCATCGGGTCGCGTATCACGTTTGCCTACTCTATTATAGCGGCGCCGCCGATCTCCTGCTCCGCGTCCGTACCCCGGCGCCCCGACGGCGAGTCTGTGGCCCGCCAGCGCCCGCAGACTCGGCCGGCTCCTCGCTGACGAGCCTTCCCCCCTTCACGGTGGCACCGAGCACGATCCCCGCGCTGATGAGAACGATGTTCTTGACGATGTACTGGCCCTCAAGCGTGGGGGCGTACGGGATCCTCACGAAGACTTCATGGGGGAAGAGGAACAAGGGTGTGATCGTCCCCAGCATCTGCAGCCACAGGAGCAGCAAGGTCGCGCGCATGAACACGCCAAGCATCAAGCCCAGACCAATCAGGCATTCCCAAGCAGCGAGGATCGGGATCGAGACGTCAGGAGGGAGTCGACCGAACGTGAGGACAGAGATGGTGCGAGTGGCGAGATCCTGCGCGGGGCTCAATCCGCTGAAGAATTTGAGGAAGCCAAACCAGAAGAAGACGATGCCCAGACTCACGCGCAACAGAACGATCCCGTGGCGCGCCATCCAAGCGGTAACCCGGCGGTCCACGGCCTCAAAGATCCGCTGGAGCGCACCCACGCCTGCCCTCCTGATGGGAACCGGCAATCGAGGTTGCGGACACTATGCACCTACCCCTCACGTCTCCTCACCCGAGCCAGGCCCCAGCTCGCTGACGGAAGCATCGTTCGGGTGCGTTGCGCCCTCGGGTTGGTCAGGTCACGCTCACCGCGCACACCGGTTCCTCAAGGATGCTAGCACAGGGGCTGCACTCCTGGCCCCTTCCCTGACACCAGGTGTCAGAGACCGGGAGCGGCTCTTCGTGCTGGCGATCCTGGCCATCGCGGCGGCTCCGGCTCTGTTCTTGCCGGCGGAGACGACCGTCCGTAGCGCCCCAGACCCCAACGGCTGATGGAGGTGGCCGGCCCGGCCATCCGGAGACATCCTTTGCGCTGCCGAAACCGCACCAACCCCGCCCAGGTCTACGGAGGGGAGGAACCAGCATGGCGTGGCTGGCCTAAATCTCGGCAATCCGTGAGGAGGTCTTCACGATGAGCAATCCAGGGAATCCGCCGGCGGTGGTCGGCACGACCCCGTTGCGGTTCGTTCGCAGGGTGCCAGGCCGGGCCGTGCTCGGCTCGACGGCCGCCCTCGCCGCCAGCACCCTGCTCGTGCTCCTCTCCCTCTCCACGGTCCGGGTGGCGGCAGCGCAGAGCGGCGGCGAGCACCATCACCACCCGTCCGGGCCGAGCCCCTGTCCCTCTCCCACTACTGCCATCCACGATTCGCCGGGTGGGGTGACACCTGAGCAGAGGGCCACCGCCGACCGGTTCCTCGCGGAGGTGCGGGCTGCGGCAGTCCGATTTGCCGAGGTGCAGGCTGCGGAGGCCGAAGGCTACCGGCGCGTGACTCCGTTCCTCTTCGGGACGTGGAGGGCCGGCGCACTGGCACAACCGCGCCTACAACCGCGATGGACGGTGGCTCGACCCTCAGTACCCCGAGGGGCTGGTCTACCTGCGGTTGCGCGGCGGGCGGACCGCGCTGCGAGGGGTGATGTTCGTTGCTGCCAAAGGACAGGGTCCCCGTCCGGGCGGGCGGCTTACGGCGTGGCACACCCACGACAACCTGTGCATCCGCCCCGACGGCCGCATAGCCGGCGCGCTCGGGCCGGGACGGTGCCCGCCCGGTAGTGCCTTCGTCGGGGAAGCGGTGGAGATGATGCACGTCTGGCTGTTCGACCACCCAGGCGGGCCGTTTGCCCACCACCTGGACGCCGAAGGTCTTCGCGCAGCACTGAGGCAGTTTGGCCGGTGACCACGTGAGCCTTCCGGTGTCTGACACCAGGGGTCAGAGATCATCTAATCCACCACATGGAGGACGAAGCACTTCAGGTACCGGGTCTCGGGCATCGCCGCCAGCATCGGGTGATCGCGGGCCTGCCCGCGAGCCTCCAGCAGCCGCAGCCGACGTCCGGCGTCTGCGGCCGCGTCCAGCACCGCGTTCCACAGCATCGCCTCGTCGACGTGGTACGAACACGAGCAGGTAACCAAAAAGCCGCCCGGTCGGAGCAGCCGCAGGGCCCACAGGTTGATGTCCCTGTAGCCCGCCAGTGCCCTCGGCACCGCGGCCGCGCGACGGGCGAACGCCGGTGGGTCGAGGATCACTACGTCGAAGCACCGGCCCGCACGCACCAGGGCGCGCATCTGGTCGAAGGCGTCGGCGACCTCGTACGCGCACACCTGGGCGACGTCGTTGTGCACCGCGTGCTCGCGCGCTTGCTCCACAGCCGGCCCGCTGCGATCGAAGCCCAGCACCGACCGGGCACCGCGCAGCGCACAGTGGATCCCAAACGCCCCGGTATAGGCGAACGGCTCCAGGACCTCTGCATCGCCAGCCAGGGGTGCGACCGCCAGCCGGTTCTCCCGCTGGTCACAAAACCAGCCGGTCTTCTGACCGCCCTCCACGTCGACCACAAAGCGCGTGTCCGCTTCTCGGATCTCCTGTCGCGCATCCGCCCGGCCCCGCAACCACCCCCGGTACTGGGGTAGCCCCTCCAGCAGGCGGCTTTCGGCGTCGTTGCGGACGTAGACGGCCCTCACTGCCGTCTCGCGGCTCAGGATGTCCGCCAGCATCTCGGCCCGCACGTCCATCCCCACGGTGAGGGTCTGCACGACGAGAACGTCGTTGTACCGGTCGACGATCAGTCCCGGCAGCAGGTCCCCTTCCCCGAACACCACCCGGTAGGCGGTCGTGTCCGCGACGACCCGCTGCCGCAGTGCCACCGCCGCCCGGATGCGCCGGACGAAGAACGCCTCGTCGATCGGCTCCTGGTCGAATGTCAGGAGGCGCACGCGGATGCGTGAGTGCGGGTGGAACAACCCCCGGCCGAGATAGTGGCCACGATGGGACACCACGTCGACGCAGGCGCCGGCGGCCGGCTGCGCCGACGCCTCGGCGATCTCGCCTTCGTAGACCCACAGGTGGCCCTGGCGGACCCGGCGGTCCCCGCCTGGGCGGAGGGTTACCCGCACGATCCGTTGGGTCTCGGTCATGACGCCGGACCCGGATCGACCCTCAGGCTAGGCTGTGCCCGGCAGAACACGGCGTGCGGCGCGACGCTCGTTTGGGGCGCGATCAGAACAGGTTCATCTGCGCGGTCTGCGCCGGCTCGCTGTCGCGCATGCCCGGTGGGGGATCTTCGAACAGGTGGATGCGCCCGAACTCGCCGTCGTACCCGGGCTCGATGTATACGCGGCCCTCGCGCATCCGGCGGATCCCCTCGGCGACGCGGGGATGTGCGGCGCGCTCCAGTTCCCCCAGCGGGGTGTCCATGAGCACCCTGAACTCGCCGCCGAAGCGCTGCACGAGCTTGAGGTACTCGTCGCGCACGCGCATCGTGGCCACGCTCTGACCGAGTCCTTCCGCGACGATCTCCTCCAGCGGGATCAGGTTGCGGTACGGGGGCCGGCCCGGCGGCGTGTAGCCTTCCTCGCGATCCGCCAGCGCCTCGATCCGGTGCAGGACGCCGACGGTGACCGGGCGGCCACACTCGGAGCACCGTCCGCGGTGGGCGATCGTCGTCTGCGGCTTCCAGCGGATCCCGCATTGCCGGTGCCCGTCGTAGTGATACTTGCCCTCTTGGGGGAAGAACTCGATCGTGTACGCGATGGCACCCGTGCGGATCGCCCCGACGATCCCCTCGTAGGACAGCTGACCGTCGAGCACCGTCGCCTCCCGCCCGAGTTTGGAGGGCGAGTGCGCGTCGCTGAACGAGACGAGCGCCACGCCGTCCAGTTGCGACAGCCGCCAGTTCATCGGCGGATCGCTGCTCAGTCCCGTCTCGATCGCCCGGACGGAGGACACCTGGTCGCCGAAGCACTCCGCGAGGGAGTCGAACCCCGAACGGGCGCCGAAGACGGAGAACCACGGCGTCCACGCGTGCGCGGGAATCACCAGACACTGTGGCGAGATCTCCATGACGTACTCCACGAGCCGCCGGCAGGAGATCGTTAGCGTTGGCCTGCCATCGGCCATCAGGTTGCCGAACCGCCCCAGCACGGCGTTGATCCGGTCGCACACCTCGAACGACGGGCTGCAGACGATGCTGTGCACCTTGCGCAGGCGGCCGTCCTGCGCGTAGACGTTGCTGACTTCGGCCGACAGGACGAAGCGGGTGTCACCGTACCGTAACAGGCCCGGCTCGGCCGGGCTGAGTTTGGCTCGCAGCTCGCGCAGCCACACGGGATGGGTGAAGTCGCCGGTCCCCAGGACGTCGATCCCCTTGCGCTGCGCCCACGCGCTCATGTGCTCGACGTCCATGTCGGCGCTCGTAGCCCGGCTGTACTTGGAGTGCAGGTGCAGATCGCAGATGAGCATCGAAGCCTCCTCGGCCGTCTGAACCCGACCGCGCATGCACCTCCTGGGAAGGGAGATTCTCTGCTCAGGGTGGGGCGTCCTCGCGGTGCGGCCGAAATAGGCGGGGCCGGGCGCGCGTTTTCGCGTGCAGGATGCGACTGCGAACCGTCAGTGCTCCGGCCACGGACCGCCAGGCGGCACGATCCGCCGGAGGAGACGCGGCTGCCCTCGACGCGTACTCGCAGGCGGTGATCGGCGCCGTCGAGCGGGTGGGCCCCGCGGTCGTCAGCGTCGGCATGGCCCGGCGGGCGCCAAGGGGTGCCCAGGCCGAAGCCGCCCCACCGCTGCGCGGGGATGGCAGCGGCGTACTCATCACACCCGACGGCTACGTCCTCACCAACAGCCACGTCGTGCGGGGCGCGGACCGGATCGAGGTGCGCCTGCCCGACGGCCGCGCGATGGACGCACGCGTGGTGGGCGACGACCCGCACACCGACCTGGCTGTCCTCAGCGTGCCGCACAACGGTCTTCCGCATGCCGAACTCGGCGATTCTTCCTCGCTGCGCGTCGGCCAGCTCGTGATCGCGATCGGAAACCCGCTGGGCTTCGCCGCCACCGTCACCGCCGGGGTCATCAGCGCCCTGGGCCGCACGCTCCCGACGCAGACGGGCCGGCCGATCGAGAACGTGATCCAGACCGACGCCGCCCTCAACCCCGGCAACTCCGGGGGACCGCTGGTGGACTCCGGCGGCAGGGTCATCGGCATCAACACCGCAGTGGTGTTCGGCGCACAGGGGATTTGCTTTGCGATCCCGGTCAACACCGCGCGCTGGGTCGCCGGCCAGCTCATCCGCGACGGTCGCGTGCGCCGCTCCTACCTGGGGATCGGCGCTCAGGTCGTCCCGCTGGAGCGCCGCCGCGCCGTCGCCCACCGCCTCGCCGCCGACAGCGCCGTGCGCGTCACCGAGATCCATCCCGACTCGGCGGCGGAGCGGGCGGGCGTGCGCACCGGAGACCTGGTCGTCCGGGTGGGAGAGACCGAGGTGCGGTCGCTGGACGACCTGCTGATCGCCCTCGGCCGCCATCCGGTGGGCGAGCCTCTGACGATCCACGTCCTGAGGGGGAGCGAGCGTCTGGTCCTGGAGGCGCGGCCGACTGAGTTGCCCTCCTGACCGTACCCGACGGCGTGATCGTCTGCACGGGGAGGAAATCTCCAGACACCTAGGATCGCCCAATGGGTGGTGGAGCGGTCCGGCCCGCCGTAGAATCGATGACGGGATGCGTCTTTCCGTCGTCGTGCTGTTGTGCCTGTTGGTGTCGGTCACGGTGGCTGCGCCCGCAGCCCCGCTGTTCAAGCGAGGGACGGTCACGATCGTGCAGGCGGACCGGCGGGTGGTGCTGGACGTCGAGGTCGCCGACACGCCGCAGGCGCGTGCGCAGGGCTTGATGCACCGGACCTCGCTCGCAGACAACGCCGGCATGCTGTTCATCTTCGAGGAGGCCCAGCGGCTGTCGTTTTGGATGAAGAACACGTTCATCCCGCTGTCGATCGCCTTCATCGACCCGCACTGGCGGATCAACGACATCCAGGACATGGATCCGCCCCAACCCGGTGGCGACATCCCCATCTACGTCTCGCGCCACCCGGCCAAGTACGCGCTAGAGGTCAACCAGTGCTTCTTCCGCCGCCACGGGTTTACCGTCGGCGCGCGCGTCGTCTACCGCCCGGCAGCGGCGGTTCGGGGAAGGGACGCCGGGGGTCGGGGATCGGCACTCATCAAGGGCTGCACGGCAGGGCCTTGAGGACGTCGCTGGCGCGGGTCCTCATCGCGTTGTGCCTCGCCCCGGTCGGCTGCGCGCAGCGCCGGCCGTTGCTGTCCGTCTGCCTGTCGGCCGACGCCCGCTTCGAGATCCGCTACGTGCACTCCGTCGAGAAGACGCCGGTGATCGAGATCTACCGGGTCGGCCCCGACGGCGCGATCTCCATTGAGGGCATGCGGTTCCGGTCGCTGGGATGGGGGCTGCCGTCGGAGGGGTACGTCTACCGCGACGGCTGGTACGTCGTCTCCGATCTGCACCGCCGCATCGGCACGCTGCACCTGCGCGTCAGCAAGATCGCCCGCCACGAGCTCCTCACAGGCGCACGCACCTTCCCGCTGTACGACCGGGTGCGCGACGGCGCCGGCGTCGTCGTGGCCGCCTCGCGAACACCGGACTGCCCGCTGCGTCTGGAAGCGGTGCCCGCCAGTCCCTAGGCCGCCCACCCGGGACGCAGGGCGTACACGGGCGCTTGGGCCCTCTTTGGGTGAAAGCAAAGGGGACGTCACCCCGGCACTGACCGAGGTGTTGCTGCGAACGCCTGCTCAGCGTACGCCCGCGGGATCAGTCCCCTCCCGCGCCAGCGTCCCCAGGCGCGCGGCCAGTTCGTCCAGCAAGACCCGCCGGGAGGCCCCCGACAGTTCGGACCAAGGTGGGATCTCACACCACGCACGCTGCTGCGAAGGCTTCTTGGTGGGCCCGAGGAGGATGGTGTGGCTCGAGGGTTGCTGGAACCCCTCTACGAGGACCAGGTCGACACCGAGCCCGCATCCGGCCGCGACCCGGGAGCACAGCTCCACGGCACCGTGCGCGGCGACTTCGACCATGAGCAGCGGCGCCCCACGCGGGCCGCGAAGAACGGACCGCCGGGCCTGATGTCCACTCTGCCCGCGACTTTCTGTGCTCCCAGCTCCAGCCAAACCTGCGGGACACGGTCGTAGCAGCCCACGGAGACCGCGCCGGTCGTGAGCACCACATCGCACGACCCCGACAGCACCTCCCGGAACGCGGCTCGAAGGCTTTCCGGCCGGTCCGGCAGGATGCCTCTGTACTCCACCTCACACCCAAGCCGAGAGATTTCCGCCACCAGCGCGGAGGCGTTGGTGTTGAACACTTTGCCCGGCGCGGGCTCTGCGGGAGGTTCGCTCAACTCGTCGCCCGTAGAAAACAGCACCACTCTGGGCCGACGGTAGACCGGTATCTCCGGGACCCCTCTTGCCACGAGCGCCGCCACCGCGCCCGGCCCCACCACCGCGCCCGCGTGCAGGACCTGCGATCCCTCCTGCAGTTCTTCGTCGGGCTGCACCACGTGGGGCTTGCGGGGCGGCGACTGCGCCACCACCCGGCCGACCGCACCCGGGGACAGCACCCACTCCACGTCCACGGGGTCAGTCGCCCCCAGCAGGATGCGCAGGATCTCCTCCACCCGCTCCGCCATCCCCCCCTAGCATCGCGCAACCCGCCCCGCGTTACCACTCGGTAGCCGGCTTCCGCCCCAGCACCGTACGTTCTGCTAGAAAACGTCCGTGCGGTCGAAGGGGGCACCGGCGGTACGGTCCTCGGAAACTCCTGCGGCTGCGGGAACTTGAGCCAGACCGCGTCGGTCAGCGGGGCAAGTCGTGACGGGGCCGGCCGGGGCGGCTGTGCAAACACCCGGTCGGCTGGGTCCCCGCCGGAGGAGTCGCCCGAACCGAGAGAACAGCGCGAACTGCGCGACTTCGGCCCACGCGGGCGGTCTGCGGAACACACAGCCCGCCCGGCCCGTGAGTAGGGAGGACGCCATTCCGCTTTGGGAGGATACCGATGGTACGCCGTGCGCTGATTGCCGTGTTCACCGCGATGCTGTTCGCCGGGTGTGGCGCCAACGGGATCCTGGGAGAACAGCCCGTCACCAGCACGTTTCGGGATCCGCAGGGCGACGCGGCGCAGACCAGTGGGACGAACTACGACGTGACGTTGATCCGCACCAGCCGCACGTCCACAAACCTGTCGGTCGAGGTCACATTCGCCCAGGGCGTCGCGCTGCCGGGTGCGGGTCAGTCCCCCGGACCGACGCAGCTGTCGGGCTGGGTCGAGTTCGACACCGACCGGAACAGCGCCACCGGCAACCCCTCGGCCTGCTCGCCGTTGCCGTTTGCCCTCGGCGTCGACCGGTACCTCGACCTGCGGTTTCGCAACCCCGACGGGACGTACGAGGTCTTGGACCACACCTTCAACTCGACGGGGCGCGCCGCGGTTGCGGCCTCCGGCAACCGCGTGATGTTCCACCTGACGCCGTCCGCCCTGGGGGACCTGCACACCTACCTGGTGGTCGTGGCCGGAAACGGGCTGTCCGGATTCACTCCCACCGACTGCGCGCCGGATCAGGGCGGTGCGGTGGTCACGCGCAAGGACCTGCCGACCCCGACGCGTCGTTAGGTTGGCCTCGGTCATCGGCACGGCGGGGCGGCGGTCGGCCGCCCCGCCGCGTTTTGTTCGTGCGCACCCGCCCCTGGTAGAATCCACACCGGAGATCGCGTGGAGATGAACGGCGATCCGCAGGCCCAGCGAGCACGGCGGAGCCCCCGGCCGGACACGGGCTGGGGAAAGCTGTGGGGCCACGTCCGCCTGTACTTCGTCGCCGGTCTCGTGGTCCTCGCACCGCTGACCATCACGCTGGTGATCCTGCGGTTTGCCTTCTTCTTCCTCGACGAACGGGTTGGCGGCTTCGTAAAGCGGCTGACCGGACTCGACGTCCCCGGCGTCGGCATCCTCGCGACTGCGGTGCTGATCCTACTGATTGGCGTCGTCACGACGAACGTCCTGGGCGCCCGGGTGGTGCAGGCGCTCGAAGCGGTGGTGTTGCGCGCGCCCCTGGTCAACACGATCTACCTCACGGTCAAGCAGGTGAGCGACCTGGTCTTCAAGCCCGACGGGGTGGCCTTCAAGCGGGCAGTCCTCATCCAGTACCCGCGCCCCGGCGTCTACTCCCTAGGCTTCGTCACCGGATCCGCGCGGCGCCTCGACCCGAACAACCCAGACGACGAATACCTAATCGTCTTCGTCCCCACCAGTCCCACGCCGGCCACCGGCTTCATGACCGTGGTGCCCACCCGCGACGTCCTACCGCTGGAGATGTCGGTGGAAGAAGGCGTGAAGACTGTCGTCTCGATGGGCGTCCTCATGCCCCCGCGCTTCTCAGCACCCGGCCCGGCCAGCGACGATCCGCCGCGCGGCTAGCCCGACGCCCTGTGAGGATGGTGAGGTATGCTGGCGTCATGAGATCCCTGGCCCTGATCGCCGCCGTCGTCCTGCTGGCCGGCACCGCGCACGCCCAGCTGCTCGCCACGGGGACGTTCGTGGTGTCGGGCAACGACTCCCGCGTCGAGATGTTCGTCCGCGACAACGTCGGCGGCTTTTCCGCCCGGGCGCGAGAGGTCGAGGGACAGGCCACCGTCCGGCAGACCGGCGAGCGCAGCTTCGTCGCGGACCTGGAGGTCCGCGTCCCGGCACGCTCGATTACGACCGGCTTCGGACCGCGCGATGCACAGATGCACCGCGAGACGCTGCAGACCGAACGGTTCCCGGCGATCGTCTTCGTGGGGTCGGTCACCACGGACGCCGCGCGCGTCCTCTCGACGTTCCCCGCGGTCGCCCACGGCCGCCTCACGCTGCGCGGCACGACCCGGCAGGTCTCCGTCCCCGTCCGCATCACTCCGCTGCCCGACGGGTTCCGGGGCCGCGGGGAGTTCGAGATCAAGATGTCCGACTTCGGTATCCCCGTCCCGCGCTTTCTGTTCTTCGTCGCCGAAGACGCCGTCAAGGTGACGGTGGACCTGCTGCTGCGCAGCCCGTAGTCCCTACCTGTAGACGATCCGGGTGCCTTCCACTCGTGCAAACCGCGTGAGCCGGTGCGGTTGGCAGGCGCCGTCGAGGATGTGTCGGACGAGCCACCCGCGGACGCAGAGCGCATCGGCCAGCAGCTGTCGGTGACAGCGCCACGGCACCGCCTCGGCGCACATCAGTGCCAGCCGCCGTCGACCGGCGAGGGCGCACACCTCCGCCACGATCTCCTCGAAGGCCGGCTGGAGCATAAAGTCGGCATATCCGCGAAACGCCCCCACACGCCAGCCGGTGTTCGGTGAGTCCGGCACGGGCGTGCGGTACCCGCCCAGATCGGCGCGCCAGACGTAGTCGATTCCGCGCACGGCCAACGCCGTGGCCAGCGCCTCGCGACCGAAATGAGGAAACCGCCGCGACGAGGGCCACCGCCGCACGTCGACCACGGCCTGGACGGCGTGCCCTTCCAGCAACGTGAGGAAGTGATCGAGCGATCGGGTGGAATGGCCGATCGTGTGGACGACGCGATCCTGACAGCGGTCCATGTCTCAGCGGCCGAGTGAGGAGGCGATCGCGAACAGCCCGATCGAGCACAGGACGATGGCGCCGCCTGCCGCGATGTCCAGGTAGAAGGCCGCCGCCATCCCCACGACGACCGCGACCACCGCCGCCCCGGCGGCCAGCAGGAGGGTCGCGCGGAAGTCGCGAGCCGCCCGCAGCGCGGTCAGCGCCGGGATGACGATCAGAGCGCTGGTGAGCAGGATGCCGACGATGCGCATGGTGACGACGACCGTCACCGCGACCAGAATCGTCAGCAGCAAGTTCAGCGCGTCCACCGGCACGCCCTGGACCCGCGCGCTCTCTTCGTCGAAGGTGATGGCGAACAGGTCCTTGTACAGCACCGCGACGCTGCCCAGGACCACAAGACCAAGACAGAGGATGATCCACAGGTCGCGGGGCTGGACGGCCGTGATCGCGCCAAACAGGTAGGAGAACAGGTCGGCGTTGAAGCCACGGGCTAGACTGATCAGGACCACGGCCACCGCGAACCCGCCGGACAGAAACAGCGCCAGCGCCGCCTCGCCGAACAGCTGGCCGGACGAACGCAGCCGCTCGATCCCGACCGCGCCGATCACCGTGACCGCCAGCGCGCCGGCCAGGGGGTACGTGCCCAGCAGCAGGCCGGCGGCGATCCCTGCCAGCGCCACGTGTGACAGGGTGTCGGCGATGAGGCTCAACCGCCGCAGGACCAGAAAGACACCGATCGTCGGGGCGATCAACGCGATCATCGTCCCGGCCAGCAGCGCCCGCTGCATGAACCCGTAGCTGAGCAGTTCCATGGTCGGCAACCAGCCGTCGGCGCCGGGCGCCCTCAATGCCGGTGGGCCACCACCAGGCTCTGCGCCCGGTACAGTTGCTCCAGCGCGCCGGACCGCAACGCCTCCTCGGGACTCCCGTGGAAGAACAGGGATCGGTTCAGGCACGCCAGCTGCGTGACCTCCTGGGCGACCACGCCGATGTCGTGCGAGACCAGCACGAGCGTCGTCCCGAGGTCGCGGTTGAGGTGGCGCAGCAGCCCGTAGAAGCGCTCCTGGGCCTCGACGTCCACCCCCACCGTCGGTTCGTCGAGGACCAGCAGGTCCGGCTCGCTCGCGAGCGCGCGCGCGATGAAGACGCGCTGTTGTTCGCCGCCGGACAGCCGGCCCACCAGACGATCCCGGTGCGCGGCCATGCCGACCGTCTCCAGCGCGCGCTCGGCCGCTTCGTAGTCGGCGGGTCCGAACCGCCGGCCCAACCCGACCCGCCCCGTGCGGCCGCTGACCACGACCTCGAACACGCTGGCTGGGAAGCGGGACTCGAAGGCCACCGCCTTCTGCGGCACGTAGCCGATGCGGTGCCAGTCCCGAAACTCGCGGATGTCCTGGCCGAACAGCCGGACGTGACCGCAGCACGGGCGCAGCAGACCCAGCATCACGCGCAGCAGCGTCGTCTTGCCCGAGCCGTTGGGACCGATGATGCCGAGGAAGTCCCCGCGACGCACCACCAGGTTGACGTGGTCGAGGACCCGCTCCGTGCCGTAGTCGAAGCAGACGTGCTCCAGCTCGGCGACCGGCGTGCCCCTAGCGGCACTCGAGCCCTTCGACGAGATTTCGAAGGTTTTCATCCATCACCGCGAAGTACGTCTTGCCCTCCCGCCGGTCTTCTTCCGTCAATCCTTCGACCGGGTCCAAGACCAGGGTGCGGGCGCCCACCTCGCGCGCAATCGTCTCCGCCACGCGCGGGCTGACCAGCCTCTCATAGTAAATCACCTGGATCCCGTGCTCGCGAGCCTCCCGGACGATCTCCCTGAGCTTGCCGGGCGAAGGCTCCGCCTCCGGCGACAGCCCCGCGATGGGGATCATCTTGATGCGATAGCGGCGCGCGAAGTACCCGAACGCCGCGTGCGCCGTGATGAACTCCCGGATCCGGCAGTCGGCCAGCGCCTGCTCCAGACGCTCGTGCAGGGCCTGCAGGTCTTTGCGCAACGCCTTGCTGTTCGCGCGGTAGGTCGCCTCACCCTCCGGATCCGCCCGAACGAAGCCCGCGAGGATGTTGTCCACCTGTTGCTGCGCGAGGACCGGGTCCAGCCACACGTGCGGGTCCAGCGCCTCCTTTTGGGGGCCTTCTTTGCGTTCCTCCCCCGGGTGGTCGTGCCCGTGCTCCGCGGCGACCAGGGGCAGCCCCTCGGTCGCGTCCACGACCACCGCGCGGTCGGAGATCTCTCCCCGCAGGCGTTCGATCCACGGCTCGAATCCGGCTCCGTTGTAGATCACCAGGTTTGCCTGACCCAGGGCCACGACGTCCTGTGGGGTCGGTTCGTAGTCGTGGGGTTCCGCCCCGGGGGGCACCAGCAGCCGGACGTCCGCACGGTCTCCGCCGATGCGCTGGGCGAACTCGTACAGCGGATAGAAGGACGCGACGACCGACAGTCTCTGCTCCGGGCGAGCCGGAGCGCACGCGACGATCGCCACGAGCACGGCCGACAGCCAGGCGACACGCTTCATCCCAACACACCTCCAGTGTTCGGTTCGGGCTTGACCGCGCGGGAGGCGCGCGGTAGGATTTACTGGAATATTACCATATAGGAAAAACACTGACAATGAAGGCTCGCCACGACGACCTGCGCAGACACGGGTTGCGGGTCACGCCTCAGCGCACCGCGATCCTCGACGCGATCCGCCGTGCGGGACGACCCCTGACCGCCCGCGATGTCTGGGAGCGGGTCCGCGCCGCCCATCCCCGGATGAGCCTGGATACCGTCTACCGCAACCTGGTGGCCCTGGCGGGGTTGGGCGTGGTGGGCCAGATCCACCTGCAGAACCAGGAAGTCGCCCGCTTCGAGTTCCAGGGGCCCCGAAGCCACCACCACCACGCGGTGTGTCTGCGGTGCCGCAAGACCTTCCACATCCCGGCCTGCCCGCGGCCGCTGCTGCGCCCGCCGCGCGAGGACCCCGGGTTCCGCATCACCAGCCACGCCTTCGAGATCTACGGGTACTGCGGCCGCTGCGGCGAGCCGGCGTGACGACCGGGCAGCGGGCAGGCGTCAGGCGGGAGTCTGTGGGCGGTCGTCCGGGTGGAAGGCCCCTCCGGGGGCCGGCCATCCCCTCAGGTCCTGCTCAATGGCCGTCTGCAACGCCTGGCAGGTAGCACCCATGGCGCTACCGACGAAGATCCGAGTCCCGGTCGGATTTACCACGACCACGAAGTCTCCGTCTTCCAGCACCCGGTAGCCCGGCGGCAGCCGGAAACCCAGTTCCTCCTCGGTCACCTGCCACATAGACCTTATGGATTCCTGGGGAAGCAATTTTAATGCCCACAGAGGGTTCATTGCGTTCGGATGCCCGGGTTGCATCTGCTAGGCTGCTGCCATTGGCGGCGATAGCCACCTCCTTGGGCGTTCGGGCACACCTGCTTGACACCACGGCGGCGACCACCCACAGGCGATCGGGAGCTGGGATCCCGCATGCGGTCGGCCCGCAAGTCCGCGGGGCTGGCCATCAAGGAACTCGCGGCTCGCCTCGGGGTCCGGCCCGGGCGCCTGGTGGCCTGGGAGAGCGGGCAGCGGCAGCCGCCTTTGAAGTACCTGCTCGAGGTCGCCTCGGTCTGCGGGGTCGACCTCGGCTGGATCCTGACGGGGGAGCGCAAACCCCAAGCCCCGTGGGAAGCGCACCTCGCGCGACTCGAAGAGGAGGTGCGGGCGCTGCGGGCTCTCGTCGGCGCGATCGCCGAGCGACCGCCCCGCTACCCGACGTCCTCGGGGCCCGTCGGCGCCGAGCAGCTAGCCTCGTTTGTCGGCGACTTGGACGTGGAGCGGGCGGCACGCGACCTGATGCCGGCGTTGCTCGCCGTGCTGCCGAGAGTCTCCCGGACACAAACCCGCCACCTGGAAGCCGCGCTGGTGCACGCGTTGCGCACGGCGCTGCCGGCCCTGCTGGCCGACCTCCTCGCGCGGCTCCAGCGGGAGCCGGTCGCCGCCGAACCGTAGCCGTTCAACCACGTGCGGTCTGCCACGCCAGGTGCTCGATCTCGGGCAGGACCAGCCTGTCCATCGCCAGCCGCACCGCGTCGGGAGACCCCGGCATGCACAGGACGACCCTGCCGGCGACGGTCCCGCCGACCGCGCGGCTGAGCATGGCCGCCGGACCGACCTCCTGATACGACAGCATCCGGAACAGTTCGCCGAACCCGTCCAGACGCCGCTCGATCATGCGCGAGACGACCTCGTAGGTGTTGTCCCGGGGCGAGATCCCCGTCCCGCCGGTAGTGAGGATCACCTGCACGCGGGGGTCCTGGGCGGCTGTCCGGATCCAGTGCTCGATCTGCTCCGGTTCGTCGCGCACGATCCCGCGGCGCACCACAAGGTGGCCGCACGACCGAAGAAGGTCTACGATCAGCTGCCCGCCGGTGTCGGTCTCCGGCGTGCGCGTGTCGCTGATGGTCAGCACTGCGCACCCGACCGGCCCCCGGGCCGCCTGGTGGTGGGCGTGCACGCTGGGCGTTCCCTCCACCGCCCCTCCCGCTGCGTTGGACGCCGACGCCGATCCAAACTTATCCTGAGAGCAGGATAGCGCACCAACCACCCCAGGAGCAGATTTCGGCGCAGCCGCCTCGACGCGGAGGCCACGGCGGCACCGGGCAGGCACATGCAGGACCTCCACAGGACCCTGGAGCGGAAGTCAGCGGAGCTGACCGCGCTGCGTGAGATCAGCCGCACGATCAGCCAGGCCCACGACCTCGACACCACGCTCGCCACGATCACCCGCAAGACCGCTGAAGTCATGGGCATGGACTCGTGCTCCCTGTACCTCCTCGACCCCCAGGGCGAGCACCTGGTCTTGCGCGCCACGACCGGCCTCGCGCCCGAAGCCGTGGGACGCGCGCGGTTGCACATGGGAGAGGGGCTGACGGGCTGGGCCGCGGAGAACGCGCAGCCCGCGTGGAGCAGCGACGCCGCCTCGGATCCCCGGTTCGTCCTGCTGCCCGAGACGCAGGAGTTCCGCTTCCGATCTCTGCTGGCCGTGCCGTTGACCGTGGGCGGTCGCGTGCTGGGAGCGATGAACGTGCAGACGCGGGCGGTGCACGAGTTCGCCGACGACGAAGTGGAACTGCTGAGCATGATCGCCGACATGGCCGGTGGTGCGATCGAGAAGGCCACGCTGTACGACCACATGCGCCGGCAGATCCACGAGCTGTCCACCTTGGCCGAACTCAGCCAGACGCTGTCGGCCCCCCTGTACCTGGATCAGGTGCTGCAGGTGATCGTCGAGATGGCCGCGCGCATGCTGGACGCGAAGCTGTGCTCCCTGCTGCTGGTCGACGAGGCCGCCGGCGTGCTGCGGCCGGCTGCGGCGCACCCCACTGGACAGGCCTACACGCAGCGCCCGCCCCTGGCGCTGGGCGAAGGCGTCGCCGGACGGGCGGCGCAGAGCGGCGAAAGCGAGGTCGTGTCGGACCTGCTCTCAGACCCGAAGTACGCCGACCCGGACTTTGCACGCCGCGAGGGCCTGCGGTCGATGGTCTGCGTGCCGCTGCGCGTACGGGATCGCGTCATCGGCGTGCTGAACTGCTACCGCGCCCGCCCCAACGCCTTCTCGGCCGCCGATGTGAGCCTGCTGACCACGCTGGCGACCCAGACCGCGCTGGCGATCGAGAACGCGAACCTGGCGATGCGCTCGGCCGTCGTGCGCGAGATGCACCACAGGGTCAAGAACAACCTGCAGACGATCGCGATGCTGCTGCGGCTGCAGATGTCCGACGGGGACGGCCCGCGCGTCCGCGAGGTGCTCACCGAGACGATCAACCGCGTGCTGGGCATCGCCGCGGTGCACGAGATCCTGTCGCTGGAGGGGTTTCGAACCGTAAACCTGCGCGACGTCCTCGAACGGATCGCCCACGCCGTCGTCGCGAACATGACCCGGCCAGATCTGGCGCTTGAGGTCTCCGTGGAGGGTGACGACGTGTACTTCCCCTCCCAGCAGGCCACGTCGGCGGCGCTGGTCGCCACCGAACTGATTCAGAACGCTCTCGAGCACGCCTTCGTCGGGCGCGAGCGCGGCAGGCTGACCGTCCGAGTCGTGGACGCACCTGCGTGCGTCCACCTCGAGGTCGCCGACGACGGAGCGGGACTGCCCGCAGGCTTCGACCCGTCCCGCTCGGCCGATCTGGGCCTGCGCATCGCGTCGACTTTGGTGCGCGAGGACCTGCACGGCGAACTGACCGCCCACGACAGGGGCGGTGCGGCCTTCGTGGTCACCATCCCCAAGGAGACCCTTGTGCCGTGACGCGCCAGACGGCGACCCGCATCGTCATCGCCGACGACGAAGCCCTCATCCGCATGGGTCTGCGGGCCATGCTCGAGGACAAGGGGTACCGCGTCGTCGGGGAAGCCTCCGACGGGGCACGCGCGGTCGAACTGGTGCGCCGGCTGCGTCCCGATCTGGTGTTCTTGGACGTCAAGATGCCGGAGATGGACGGGATCGCCGCCGCCGCCCGGATCCAGCAGACCCAACCCACGCCGGTCGTGCTGCTCACCGCGTACAGCGAGCGCGAGCTGGTTCGCCAGGCGCAGCGGTCCGGCGCGCTCGCCTATCTCGTCAAGCCCGTGAAGGAAGCCGACCTGGTGCCCGCGATCGAGGTCGCGCTGGCACGCTTTGCGGATCTGCGCAGCAAGGACAACAGGATCGGGGAACTGCAAGACACCCTGCAGGCCCGCAAGCTCGTGGAGCGGGCCAAGGGCCTGCTGATGCAACGCCACGGCCTCACCGAGGACGCCGCCTTCCGCCGCATCCGGTCCGAGGCCCGGCGCACGCGCCGGTCGATGGCCGAAGTCGCCCGCCAC
This sequence comes from Armatimonadota bacterium, assembly GCA_031432545.1. Taxonomy (NCBI): domain Bacteria; kingdom Bacillati; phylum Candidatus Sysuimicrobiota; class Candidatus Sysuimicrobiia; order Candidatus Sysuimicrobiales; family Candidatus Sysuimicrobiaceae; genus Candidatus Caldifonticola; species Candidatus Caldifonticola tengchongensis. Next base: position 369,513 of record JAVKGX010000001.1, on the reverse strand, counting down.
ATCCTAACCACCCAGCGCGGGACCTGACCGGACCTGTGGTGGCACATCAGAGGATGTCGGGCAGTGCCGCGACCAGCCGCTCGATGTCGTGGGCGTCGTTGTAGACCTGGACCGACACGCGCAGCAGACACCGGCCGTTCCAGCGCACGATCGGGACTTCGATTCCGAGGCGGTGCAGCCGATCCTGCGCCGGTTCTGGGTCGGCCAGCGGCAGGAGAAGGCTGACCATCTGCGCGTAGAAGTCGGGCCCGTCGGGGCTCAACGGCGGCAGGCCCGTGATCCGTCCGATCCGCTCACGCGCCAGGCTCGCCAGGTCGTGGCATCTGGCACGGGCCTGTGGGCCGATGCGATCGCGCAGGAACGCGATCGCAGCCGGCACGCTCAGGTAGGCTGCTGGGTCGCGCGTGCCCTGCCATTCGTGGTGAGCGACCAGGCGCGATCGCGCACCGCCCAGCAGCAGCCCGCCACCCTTCGCTTCCTCCCGGTCCGCCCCCGCCGCCGTCGGCCGCTCCGGGTCCCACCCCCAGCTGACCACGAGCGGTTCGAGCAGGTCGTGTACTTCCCGTCTCGCCCACAAAAAGCCCGCGCCCTTGGGCGCGCACATCCACTTGTGACAGTTGCCGGCGTAGAAGTCGGCACCCAGCCGCCGCAGATCGAGCCGGACCTGGCCGGGCGCATGGGCGCCGTCGATCACCGTCAGGATGCCGGCGGCCCGGGCGCGGCGGACGAGTTCCGCAACGGGGAAGATGAGCGCGGTCGGAGAGGTGATGTGGCTGCAGAACAGCACCCGCGTCCTGTCGGTGACGCGTGACCACACCGCGTCGACGACCGCCTCGTGCGAGGTGACGGGCACGGGGACTTCGGCCCGCACGTAGCGCGCACCGCGTCGCTCGCAGACGAACCGCCACATGCGATCCACGGCACCGTACTCGTGGTCGGTGGCGAGCACCTCGTCACCCGGTCCCAGCCGTAGGGAACGCGCGACGACGTTGAGGGCGGTCGTGGCGTTGGGCACGTAGACGACTTCGTCGGGGTGCGCGCCGATGAAATCGGCCAGGGCGGCCCTCGACGACGCCATCAGGTCGGGCAGGCGGCGCCCGAGGAATTCGACCGGCTGCCCTTCGAGTTCTCGCTGCCAGCGCTGGTAGTCCTCGAAGACGGACTCGGGGCAAGCGCCGAACGACCCGTGGTTCAGGAAGACGACGTCGGGCCGCAGCAAGAACGCCTCGCGCACATCCCCCACGCTACCACCCCTCCGACCACGGCGAAACCCGGACGATCCGCCCACCCGCCGCTTGACATTTGGGCTTGCGGTTTGGTAGGTAACCAGAAACCGAATAGCGATCGCGGCGCAGTACGCGGCGAGGAAGTGCGCCTAGGGTTCCGCGGCCCCACCGGGGCCGGTCTGGTTCGAGCGGCGCAGGCGGGCAGCAGCCCGCTACACCGTCGGGAGAAGAAGCCCGAGGGGGAGGTTCCTCACAACGAGACCCCCTCGGGCTCTTTCTATAGGAGCGCGCCAAGTGTCCATGCACACCTCCTGCCACACCGCAACGCCTGCCGAACGGGATGAAAAAGACGCCTGCGGCGTCGGATTCGTCACGCGCACCGACGGAAGCGCTTCCCACGCGGTCCTGCAGAGCGCGCTGGGGGCTCTGCGCAACCTGGCGCACCGCGGCGCGCAGGCAGCCGACGGACGCACCGGCGACGGTGCGGGCCTGCTGACCGACATCCCGCGAGGGCTGTTTGCCCGCATCCTGCGCGAGATGGACGTCCACCCGCAGCCCGGGCGGTTGGCCGTCGGCGTCTTCTTCTTCCCGACCGACCCGGACGCCCACGCAGCATGTTGTCGCACCTGCGAGGAGGAGTTCGGATCGCTGGGTCTGCGGCTGGCCGGATGGCGCCAGCCGCCTATCCAACCGGCGGCGCTGGGCGAACACGCCGCGAGGACCCTGCCGCGCATCGAGCAGGCCTTTGTTTTCGGCCCCGAAGACCTCGACGAGGAGACCACGGAACGCCTGCTGTATCGTGCGCGTCGCCGGATCGAGCGCCGCCTGGCACCAGCGCGCGCCTACGTCGCTTCCCTGTCCTGCCGCACGGTCGTCTACAAGGCGCTGGTGTCGGCGCCGCAACTGGAGCGTTTCTATTTGGACCTGCAGGACCCTGACTTCGCCGTGCGGGCCGCGGTGTTCCACCAGCGCTACAGCACCAACACCAGCCCGTCGTGGCCGCTGGCGCAACCGTTCCGCCTCCTGGCACACAACGGCGAGATCAACACGTTGCTGGGCAACGTCCACTGGATGCGCGCACGCCAGGCCGACCTGCGCAGCCCCCTTTGGGGTGAGGCGATCTGCGATCTGCTCCCGATCGTCCAGGAAGGCGGCAGCGACAGCGCCATGCTGGACAACGTCCTCGAACTGCTGCGGCGCAGCGGGCGCGACGTACTGCACGCGCTGCGGATGCTGGTACCCGAAGCCTGGGAGGGTGCCGCCGACCTGGATCCCGACGTGCGCGGCTTCTACCGCTACCACGCCTGCCTGGCCGAACCGTGGGACGGGCCGGCGGCGGTGGCATTCTTCGACGGCACCGTCGTCGGCATGGCGCTGGACCGCAACGGCCTACGCCCTGTCCGCTACACCGTGACGCGCGATGGGTGGGTCGTGGCCGCGTCGGAGGTGGGCGTCGTACCCGTCCCGGCCGGCCGCGTGCTGGAGCGCAGCCGCCTCGGTCCGGGGCAGACGATCGCGGTCGACCTCCAACGCAAGGCCGTCCTGCGGCATCCCGAGATCCGCCGCGTCCTGGCCGCCCGCGCCCCCTACGCCGGGTGGGCGTCACGCATCGTCGAACCGGACGTGGGGGCGCGGCGCCACCTCGAGCACGCAGGCGACCTGCACGCCCTCCACGTGGCCTTCGGCTATACGAAGGAAGACGTGGACCGCGTGCTGCGCGCGATGGCCTCCGACGGCAGGGATGCCGTCGGCTCGATGGGCGACGACACGCCACCTGCGGCGCTGTCGGCCAGGCCCCGGCTCCTGTACCAGTTCTTCCGCCAGCGCTTTGCCCAAGTAACCAACCCACCGATCGATCCGCTGCGCGAGCGCGTGGTCATGTCGCTGGACGTGCGGCTGGGCCCGCGTCGGTCGCTGCTCACCCAGACACCGGAGCACGCCGAGGTGGTGGAACTGCGCAGTCCGATCGTGGCCGACTTCCACTGGATCCGCCACACCCCTCTGCGCGCGGCCAAGGTGGCAGCGCTGTTCAACCCCGCAGGCGGCACCGCCGGAATGCAGGACGCCCTCGAACAGCTCTGCCGCGAGGCCGCAGAGCGCGTGCGGGCGGGCCACAGCCTGATCGTCCTGACGGATCGGGGCGTCGACTCGGAGCGGGCAGCGATCCCGATGCTGCTGGCGACCTCCGCCGTCCACCACCACCTGATCCGCGAAGGCCTGCGCATGCGGGCGGGCATCGTCGTCGAGACCGCAGAAGCCCGCGAGGTCCACCACGTCGCCTGCCTGATCGGGTACGGGGCGGAGGCGGTCTGCCCATACCTGGCGCTGCAGACCGCCCAGGCGCTGGCGCCCGACGGTGCCGCCAACCTCGTCCGCGCCCTGGAAGGTGGGCTGCTGAAGGTCATGGCGAAGATGGGGATCGCCACGCTGTCGGCATACTGCGGAGCTCAGGTCTTCGAGGCGCTGGGACTGCAACGCGCGCTGGTGGAGCGCTACTTTCCTGGCACGCCGACCCACGCCCCGGGCGTGGGGCTGGAGGCGATCTGCCGCGACGTGCTGCAACGCCACGCGGCCTTCTGCCAAGTCCACCACCGGCCCTACTCCGTGCTGCCGGACACGGGGTTCTACCGGTTCCGGCGCGGGGGCGAAGTCCATGCCTACGACCCCGAGGTCGTACGCGCCATCCACGGCGTGAGCCTCACCGGACGCGACGGGAACGTCCGCACGCTGGTGGACACCGTCGGTGCACGGCCTCCCCTAGCGCTGCGGGACCTCCTGGAGATCGTCCCCGCCGGCCCCCCGCTGCCGGTCGAGGAGGTGGAAGGCGCCCAAGCGATCCTGCGGCGATTCGCAATCTCCGCCATGTCCCACGGCGCGCTGTCCCGGGAGGCCCACCAGACGTTGGCGATCGCCGCCAACCGGTTGGGCATGCGGTGCAACAGCGGCGAGGGCGGCGAGGATCCCGCGCGCCGGTCGGTGGAGCCCAACGGGGATTGGCCCAACACCACCATCAAGCAGGTGGCCTCCGGACGGTTCGGCGTCACCGCCGGTTATCTGAGGTCGGCACGCGAGATCGAGATCAAGATGGCCCAGGGCAGCAAGCCCGGCGAAGGCGGCCAGCTGCTCGGCTTCAAGGTGACCGAGGAGATCGCGCGGCTGCGCAAGACGCAGCCCAAAACGACCCTCATCTCCCCACCCCCTCACCACGACATCTACAGCATCGAAGACCTCGCACAGCTCATCTACGACCTCAAGCAGGTGCACCCCACCGCGCACGTGGCCGTGAAGCTGGTGGCCACCACGGGCGTGGGTACCATCGCCTCCGGCGTGGCCAAGGGATTCGCGGACGTCATCCAGATCAGCGGCCACGAGGGCGGCACGGGCGCCTCTCCTCTGGACTCCATCAAGAACGCGGGTTTGCCCTGGGAAGTGGGGCTGAGCGATGCCCGGCGCGCGCTGAGCGCCAACGGCCTGCTCGGCCGGGTGCGGCTGCGGGTGGACGGGGGGTTCAAGGTGGGGCGCGACGTGGTGCTGGCGGCTTTGCTGGGGGCCGACGAATTCGGGTTCGGCACCGCGGCTTTGGTGGCCCTGGGCTGCGTGATGGCCCGGCAGTGCCACTCCAACACCTGCCCGGTGGGCATCGCCACCCAGCGGGAGGACCTGCGCGCGAGGTTTCCCGGCACGCCCGAGCGGGTGGAGACGTACTTCCGCACCCTGGCCGAGGACGTCCGCTCGCAGCTGGCGCGACTGGGTGTCCGATCCCTGGGCGAGATCATCGGCCGTTTGGACCTGCTGCGCGTGCGGGACGACGTGAGCCTGTACCGCGCCGAACGCCTGGACCTCTCGGAGATCCTGCAGCCGGCGGACGGTGAGCGGCGCGGCCGCATCGCGAACCCGCTACCCGTGGAGGGCAAGTTGAACCGTCTGCTGGTGCAGCAGTACCGCCAGACGGTGGAGCACGGGGTTCCGGCAGAAGGACGCCACCCCATCACCAATCGGGACCGCGCCGTGGGCGCCACCCTCGCGGGTGAAATCGCCCAGCGGTGGGGCGACGAGGGGCTGTCGGAGGGCACCCTGCGCCTGACCTTTGAGGGTGCTGCCGGCCAGAGCTTCGGGGCGTTCTGCGTACCGGGGATGCACCTCCGGCTGGTAGGCGAGGCCAACGACTACGTCGGCAAGGGCATGTCGGGGGGCGAGATCGTGATCGTGCCCCCGCCGCCGCTGCACCGGGAAAGCTGGCGGCACACGATTGCCGGCAACACCGTACTGTACGGGGCCACCGGCGGGATGTTCTTCGCGGCGGGCCGGGCGGGTGAACGGTTCGCGGTGCGCAACAGCGGCGCGGTCGCGGTGGTCGAGGGCGCCGGCGACCACTGCTGCGAGTACATGACCGGCGGGGTCGTGGTCGTCCTCGGGCCGGTGGGCCGCAACTTCGGTGCCGGCATGACCGGTGGGTGCGCGTACGTGCTGGACGACGCCGGAGTGCTGGGCCACCAGGTCAACGCGGACTCCGTCCAGACCGCGCCGCTCACGGAGGACGAAGCGGAAAAGTTGCGGTCGCTGCTGGTCCGCTACCACGAGGCGACCGGAAGCCACCGTGCCCGGTCGCTGCTACGCCGGTGGGGCCGGGTCGTGCGTCAGTTCTGCGCCGTCCGTCCCTGCCCCGTGATGCACGCCACTTCTTGGGTCCCTGTGCCGGAGGCCTCCCCGACCCGCTCCACGCGCTGACGCAGCGTGCGCAAGCCGCTACCCTGACTTCGCACTCTCAGGCCGCGGTTTCCCCCTAGGCCACACCCCCTCTCCCCGGGGGCGTCTACTGTTCCGACAGGTCGAAGGCGCCCGACGAGCAAGCGGATGGTGATGGCGAGGGACGAAGCCGTAATGCGCATCGGTGTGCGGGCGCCGAAGCTTCCTCCGCCCGATGGGGGAGGTGACGGGGGCGGTTGTGGCTCACGGGCAGATTGTCTCACCGAAACCCAAAACCCGTTGACAACGCCCCGGAGACGGGATTACAGGCCCGTTCGGATCACGACCATTTGAATGCTCGTCATCTCCTCCATCGCGAACCGCACGCCCTCCCGGCCGACACCGCTCTGCCGGTTCCCACCGTACGGCATGTGATCCACCCGGAACGTGGGGACGTCGTTTATGACGATCCCGCCGAAATTCAACCGGCGAATCGCCTGGAACACGCGGCCCAGGTCCCTTGTGAAGACTGCCGCCTGCAACCCATACGGCGTTCGGTCTGCAGCCCGCAGCGCCTCCTCAAAGTCCTCGTAGGGAATCACGGAGGCGACCGGCGCAAAGGCCTCCTGCGCTACCACCTTCATCTCGGGCCCTACGTCCGCCAGGACAGTTGGCCAGTAAACCGGGCCCTCTCGCCGCCCGCCAACCACGATCCGCGCTCCCTCCTCCACCGCCTCGCGGACCCACTGCTCAATCCGTACCGCTTCTCGTTCGTCGATCATCGGTCCCACATCGACCCGTTCGTCCAGTGGATCCCCGACGACCATAGACTCCGCCGCGTCCGCGAACCGCTCCAGGAACGGTTCGTACTCCTTTCGTTGAGCATACACCCTCTGCACAGAAAGGCACACCTGTCCGGAGTTGTAGTACGCACCCACGGCACACCGCCGCGCCACGTCCTCCAGATCAGCGTCCGGCGCGACAATTACCGGCGACGTATTGCCCAGCTCAAACGTCACCTTTTTGATCCCCGCGCACTCCGTAATCCGACGTGCCACGTCCGTGCTCCCGGTAAACGTTACCTTCGCCACCCGCTGGTCGCTCACCAGCCACTCACCCACGGAACCGCCGGGCCCCAGCACCAGGTTGATCCCTCCCGAAGGTAGCCCGGCGTCCTCGAGCAGTTCACACAGAACGACCGCTGTCAGCGGTGTGGTGGTCGCAGGCTTGAGCACGATCGCATTCCCCGCCGCGATCGCCGGCGCCACTTTGTGTGCTACCAGATTCAGAGGGAAGTTGAATGGGGTGATCGCTGCTACGACTCCAACAGGCCGCCGGATATAAAACCCAAAGTAGCCGTCTCCCTGAGGGACGGCGTCGAGGGGGACGGTCTCTCCATGGATGCGCTTGGCCTCCTCGCTCGCCACGTTGAAGGTGTTGATGGCCCGGTCCACTTCCACACGGGCGTACTTGAGCGCCTTGCCTGCCTCCGCAGCGATCAGGCGCGCCACTTCTTCCCGCCGTTCCCGCAAGGCGGACGCAACTCGAGCAAGGACCTCCGCCCGCCGGTACGCAGGCAACTCCGCCATCCGCTCCGCGGCTATGCTCGCGGCTCCCACCGCGGCGTCCACGTCCTCCCGGCGCGCCGTCGGCAGCGTTGCGAGAACCTCCCCCGTGTACTTGTTCCGAACCTCGACTGGATCGCCTCCGGGTACCCAGTCGCCCCCGATGAGCAGGCGCTCGCGGATTTCGAATGCCATCGCCCGTTTCCTCCTTCTTATGAGAGCCGCAAGTACGCGGTCTGTAGCGATTGGCTGGTTGCGAGTTCCGACGCTGTCCCCTCCGCCACCACCCTGCCCTTCTCGAGCACGTAACCTCGGGAGGCCACTGCGAGCGCCTGGGTGGCGTTCTGCTCGACAAGCAAGACCGTCGTACCCTTATGCGCGACCCGGTGGACTGCTCCCAGCAGCTCCCTCGTCAGGCGGGGCGACAAACCCAGGGACGGCTCGTCCAGCAAAAGCAGGCGCGGTGAAGACACGATCCCTCGGCCGATCGCTACCATGGACTGCTCTCCCCCGGACAGCGTGCCCGCAAGCTGCTGCCGGCGTTCCCGAAGGACAGGAAACAACTCGTACACCTCGCTCAGCCCCTGCCGGACACGTTCCTCGGAGCGGACGTGCAACGCTCCCATTCTCAGGTTCTCCTCGACCGTCATCTTAGGGAACAGGCGGCGCCCCTCAGGCACCACACCCAGGCCCCACGCGACCACTTGCGCCGGTGGCGAGCTGTCGACGCGACGGCCGCCGAGCCACACCTGGCCACTACGCGGACGGAGAACTCCCACCACGCAGCGTACGACGGTCGTTTTCCCGGCTCCGTTGGCTCCTAGCAGGCACACGACCTCACCTTCGTGAACCCGGAGCGACACATCCTGCAGGGCCCGCACCGCCCCATACCACGCAGACACTTCCCTCAGCTCCAGCAACACACTCATGCGCCCAGGTACGCCTCCCGGACCTCCGGGCTCGCCGCCACCTCTTCGAAGCTCCCCTCTGCAATCTTGCGGCCGTAGTTCAGCGCCACCACCCGCTCCGCCAGACCGCGAACCACGGCCATGTCGTGCTCGATGAGGGCCACCCCTAGGTTGGGCCGGTGGCCGCGCAGACCCGACACCTCGTCCATGAGGGCTTGCGTCTCCCGCACGTCCAGACCCGCCGACGGCTCGTCCAGCAGAAGGAGTTCCGGGTCGCTGGCCAGCGCGCGGCACAGCTCCAATCGACGGCGTTCGGCCAGCGTCAGTTCACGGGCGGCGCGGTAACACCGGCGCCTGAGGTCGGGGCTTACTTCCTCGAGCAGGGCGGCTGCCCGCTCTGCCACCTCCCGCAGACGCCTCTCTGACACCCGCGGACTCATCAAAAGGTCCGACCACCGCGTTCGCAGGGGCCCGACGCAGCCCAGCATCACGTTGTCGAGCACGGACAGGTCTAAGAACAGACGGCTGACCTGGAACGTACGAGCCACCCCACGCTGCACCACTTGGTGGGCGGGCAGCCCTGTCACATCCTCTCCCTTCAGTGCCACCCGGCCGCGGTGCGGAGGGTAGATCCCCATGACCACGTTGAAAAGGGTGGTTTTCCCGGATCCGTTAGGCCCGATAATCGCCACGACTTCCCCTCGGTTCACCTCCAGGCTCACACCGTCCAGGGCCGTGAGCCCGCCGAACCGTATGAGCAAACCCTCAGCGGACAGCAACGGTGTCGGACTCAACCCGCCTCCCCGCGCGCGGCACGGTGTGCGATCCGGAGACCGAGGGGTAGCTGCGCGTGCCTTTCGGCAGCAGGCCCCGCGGCCTCACGTGGAGCATGCCCAGCAGCACCGCGCCATACAGCAGCAGCCGGTAGTCCTGAAAGGCCCGGAACTTCTCGGGCACCACCGTGAGCAGGACCGCGCCCACCACCACGCCAGCCACGTGATCCGCCCCTCCCAGGATCACCATGCTCACAAGCATCACAGAGTGGAGAAACGTAAAGTTGTCCGGCGCGATGAAACCCACGGTGTGCGCGTAAAGGGCTCCCGCGAGCCCACCTAGGAATGTCCCGAACCCCATGGCCCACAGCTTCGCCCGAGTCACGTCCACCCCGAGACAGCGCGTGGCTACTTCGTCCTCCCGTAGCGCGTTCCACACAAGTCCCAGCTCCGAGCGATGCAAACGCTGCGCGATCCATGCGGCGGCCGCGAGCACCACAGCCGTCAGATAGAAAGACGTCGCCTGCGCGGGTAGGGAGAGGCCGGCGACCGACACAGGAGCCCGCAGGGAGAGGTTACCCACGGACAGCGGCGGAATGCGACCTAGCCCGGACGGCCCCCCAACCGCGGTCAAGTTCACGAGCACCAAGTACACGACGATGCCGAAGGCGATGGTCACCAAAGAGTAGTAGTACCCGCGCGTACGGGCGGCGGGGAGTCCCACGAGCACCCCCACCGCGCAGGTGACCACGGCACCGGCCACAGTTCCCAACCAGGGATCCCACCCCACCTCCCGGCTCAGCACCGCGGAGGTGTAGGCACCGATCGCCGCGAATCCCGCGAACCCCAAATTGACCATTTCGGTACTGCCGACCTGGACATTGAGTCCCACGGCCATCAGTGCGTGGACTCCGGCCAACACGAGGACAAACAACCAGTAAGGACTCCCCCGCAGCACGAAGGGTATCAAAAGTACCCACACCGCGAGGCCGCCCAGGGCCCACCCCGCACACTCCCGCACCGCTCCGAACGGCCGTCCGTCTCGTCCCGCGGTCCATCGACCCGCCCACACGCCGCCCCCCGCGCCCGCAGCGAGTAGGAGGGCAAGACCTGCCCAGGATTCCACCAGAAGGAAGGCGAACACCCACGCGCCAATGGCAGCTTCCACCATCAGCACCCGGGACGGCATCGGGACGCTCATACCTTCTCCACGGACCGCTCGCCCAGGAGGCCGGTGGGTCGTAGTACGAGGAAGGCGATCACTAAGAGGAAGGAGAGAACGTCGCGCAACTGCGACCCACCCGGCAAGTATGCCGCTGAGGCGGTCTCCACTCCGGCCAGCACCAGGCTGCCCACCAAAGCGCCGTAAAAGCTCCCTAGCCCCCCCACCACCGCCGCCGAGAACCCCTTGATCGCCATCAGCAGACCCATGTCGTACCGTACGATGCCGTAGAAGGCGCCGTTCAGGATGCCGGCAACCGCACCCAGTGCGGATCCCACAAAGAAGGTGACCGCAACGGTCCGGTCAAGATCCACGCCCATAAAGAGGGCTGCCTCTCGGTCTTGTGCCACCGCACGGATACACGCACCCATGCGGGTGCGGTTGATGAATCGATCGCACATCGCAATCAACAACCAGGCCACCACGAGGATGGTCACCGCGTCGTAAGGGACCCTCAGGCCCCCCAACGCGACCGAGCCCCCCGGGAACAGAGAGGGAAACACCTGCGGGTTCGATCCGGCCGGGTACAGCAGCCTTACGGCCTCTCGAAGGACGATAGAAACACCGACCGTAGCCAACAGCATCAGCAGCGGTGGCGCCACGCGCAAGCGGCGCAGGGCCAGGCGCTCCACGAGCACCCCTGCGCAGCCCACAAGCACTATCGCCGCTAGGACTCCACCCCAGATGGCCTCCCCGGAGCCCCACGCCGTCAAGACCAGCAGCGCCAGCGAGACAAACACCGCCAGGGTGGCCATCTCTCCGTGCGCGAAGTTCACCAGATCGAGCACACCAAAGAAGAGGGTGAACCCCACGGCCACCAGCGAGTACATGCCCGCCAGCAGCATAGCGTTCAGCAGCTGCTCTACCACCACAGCGCGCCCAGCCTAGGGATCAGCGCACCTGGCGCCTACCCTTCGCGTACTCGGAGTCTTCCCACACCGTCCACTTGCCGTCCTGGACCACGTACCGCGTCACAACCACCAGGCGGGTCTGTCCCTCCCGGTCGAAGGTCACCTCTCCAAGGAGGCCCCGGTGGCGTATGTTGCGGACGGCATCCACCAGCTTCGCCCGATCCGGGCCTACCTGCCGTACCGCCTCCAAGAGGATGTTCGTGGCGTCATACGAGTACGGGCCGTACGCACCGTACGGCTCTCGGTAGCCGGCCGTCCGGTAGTCCTCGATGAACCGCCGACCTGTGGCGATCCCCTCCAGGGGGACGCCCGGTTTGATGGCCAGCGTACCCTCGGCGGACGGGGCCGTCGCCACGTCGATGAATCGGTCGTCGAAGATCCCTGAAATGCTGAAGAAGGCGGCGGCAAGCCGCGCACGCACCATCTGAGCCCGGAGAAGCGCTCCTTCCGTGACGACTCCGCCGAAGAAGACGGCGTCGGGGCCTAGGCCCCGCAGGCGCGTGAGCAGAGCGCTAAAGTCCCGGTCTCCCACGTTGATGCCGTCTGTGCTCAGGATCTCCCCACCCAAACCCCGCGCGGTACCCACGAAAGCGTCCCGCGTAAAGTTGCCGTATGTTGTGGTGTCGTGCACCACCGCCCACCGCCGCAGACGCAGGTCACGGATCACCCAACGCGCGCCGACCGCGGTTTCCTGTTCCGCGGTGGGAGCCACGCGCGTCACCTCTGGGTAGCCCCGGCGCGTGATGTCCGGGTGGATGGCGCCCCAGATCACGATGGGAGTGCGGTGCTCGTGAAATACCTCGATGGTCGCAAAGGCTACGGGGCTGTTCCAGTGGCCCGTCGCAGCCACCACTGCAGGATCCGAAACGGCCCGCAACGCCGCAGCCCGTCCGGTCGCCGGGTCGGAAGCGTCATCCAGCACCACACCCTCGATCCGGTACGGGAACCGGCCCGAAGCGTTGGCTTGACGAATGGCCAGATCAAAGGCGTTGCGCGCACCCAGCCCCTGCGGGGCGTTAGGCCCGGTCAGCGGGCCGAGAAACGCCAGCTTCACAACGGGTGCGGGCGCACCTGGCGCGCCTCGGGCCAAGCCCAAGGCGACAACCATCACCACGAGCCAACCAAACGGCAACCTACGCATCACCTGCCCTCCTCTCATCCGTTGTGTCCTGCAAGTTCGTACAGCGCACGGGCCACGGCTTCCGACCTTATCGGTAGTTCCGTGACGCGCACGCCCACCGCGTCGTAGACGGCGTTCGCGATAGCCGCCGCAGGTGGCCCCACCGGCGGCTCCCCGATACCCCGAGCACCGAAGGGTCCCATGCCCTCCCCGGACTCCAACACCAGGGGGATCACGTCAGGGACGTCCATACTCGTAGGAATCAGGTACGTGGAGAAGCTCGTGGTCTGGTTGTTCCCTGCGTCCAGGATCACCCTTTCCATGAGCGCGTATCCGATCCCCATCACTGCTCCGCCCTGAATCTGCCCCTCGACGCTCTGAGGGTTGATGGCCTGCCCCACGTCGTGGCAAGCTACGTAGCGCCGGACCCGGATTGCCCCGGTCTCCGTGTCTACCTCCACCTCTGTAGCGTGAGCGCCGTACGTGAAGTCGGGGAACACTCTCCCTCCGCCCCTGTCCAAATCTATGGGATCGCCCGCTGGCGCATGGTAGGTTGCGAAAGCGCTGCGGGGTACACCCACCCGAGCACACTCGCGCAGGACCCGCACAAGGGAAACACACCGGCCGTCGGGCGTACGCACCTCGTGGCCATCCAGCTGCAACTCCACCGGGGTCGTCTCCAGCAGTTGGGCGGCCACCCGCAAGACGTGTTCCCGAAGCTCGGTCGCCGCGCGAAGTACCGCGTTGCCGGACATCATAAGCTGCCGCGTGGCGGTGGTCGTCCCCGCCAGCGGCGTGAGAGCGCTGTCGGATACGTGGATGGAGACGCGATCCAGAGGAACACCGAGCACTTCGCCGGCGATCTGGCACAGGGAGGAGGCCTGGCCCGCGCCCACGTCCGGCACCCCTGCGCGTATGAGGACGCTACCGTCCATCTCGAATCCCACCCAGGCGCTCGCCCAATCATGGAGCCAGACGATGCGCCCGTAGGGCTGCAGGTTGCATGCAAGCCCGCGTCCTACCCGCAGGTGCGGCCCCGAAGGAGGCTGGGCGGGCCCTAGGGCTTGCCACGCCCGGCGCGCGACCTCAGGCAGGGCCACGTGCGTCTCCAGTACCTGGCCGATGGGTAAGCGGTCACCCTTGCGCAAGCCATTGCGAACCCGAAGCTCCACCGGGTCCATTCCGAGCTCCCGGGCCAGACGGTCCATCTGCTGCTCGTACGCGAAGACCACCTGCATGGCCCCGAAACCGCGCATGGCGCTGGTGGGCGGGTTGTTGGTGTAGACGACTTGCGCGTCCACAGCCACGTTCGGGACGCGGTACGGCCCGCATGCCGTCGTTGACGCATAGAGTAGGACCAGGGCACTGAGAAAGGCGTACGCGCCCGCGTCCGCCAGCAGCTCTACTTCCTGCGCGACCAACTCGCCCGTGCGAAGCGCACCCGTGCGGTACCTCATGACAAAGGGGTGGCGTTTGGGCCGCGCCAGCAGGGACTCCTGCCGCGTCCAAACCATCTTCACAGGCCGCCGCGTCACCCACGCCAGTAGCCCCAGGAATACCTCCACGGTGACGTCTTCCTTCCCGCCGAACCCACCCCCCAAGTACGTGCCGATGACGCGGACCTTGTTGTGCGGCAGGCCCAGGACATCCGCCACGTCGCGGAAGTGCTCGATCACCTGGGTGGCCACCCGGATGGTCAACACACCGTCCGAGTCCACCCAGGCCACTCCCGCCTCCGGCTCCAGGTAAGCATGGTCCACGAACTGGGTACGGTAAGTCCCTTCGACCACCACGTCGGCCCGGGCCAACGCCCCTCTCACGTCACCGGTCCGGACGGTCCACCGCGCCAGGAGGTTGCTCTTGCTGTCCGAGTGCACGAGAGGTGCGCCCGGCGAAAGTGCCTCTTGGGGGTCGAATACCCCCGGCACTGGGTCGTACTCCACCTCGATGGCCCGCAGCGCCTCCTCCGCCAGTTCTTCTGACTCCGCAGCTACCAGGGCGACAGGTTCACCCTGGTAGCGGACCCGCTCCTCAGCCAACACGTGCACCTTGGCCCGCAGGGGTCCCACCTCCGTCGTCTGGCCGGGCACGTCCGTCCACAGGGTGTTCCTGGGCACGTCTCGAGCTGTGAGAACCGCAACCACTCCCGGAAGGGATCGGGCCCGCTCAGTGTCCAGGCGGACGATGCGGGCCGACGGGTGCAGCGACCGCAGCACCTTGCCCACCAGCATCCCCGGCATTTCCCAGTCCGCGGCGTACGCGGTACGTGCCAGAACCTTGTCCCACGCGTCGTGGCGCGGGACGGGCTTCCCGACGACGCGCCAACCGACCCGCTCCAGCACCTCCCTAGCGGACACTGCACACCTCCCGGACGTAGGCCTCCACAGCGTCCAGAAGCTTCGCATAGCCGGTACACCGACACAGGTTCCCTGCAAGAGCCTTGCGGAGCTCCTGGCGCGTGGTCTGCGGATGCGACCGGACGAACGCGTAGGCGGTCAACACCATCCCGGGTGTGCAGAACCCGCACTGCACCGCACCGTGGCGAACAAACATCTCCTTGAGCGGGTGCGGTCGGCCATCCGGCGACAACCCGAGGAGGGTGGTGATGCGCGCGCCGTGCACCCGCGGCGCGAGTACCAGGCAGCTACTGACCGCCCGGCCGTCGAGCAGCACGGTACAGGTCCCGCAAACCCCCTCGTCACAGCCCTCCTTGACGTCCACAGTCCCCAGGTCATCTCTCAACACCGACAGGAGGGTACGATGCGCTTCCACCTCGATGCGGCGCGGGCTACCGTTGAGCTCGAAGGAGATGGAAAGCCGCGTGCGTTCCTTCATGGTGTTGCCTCCTCGGCGCGGGCCAGAGCCCGGGTGAGTGCCCGGCGCGCAAGCACGTACGTAAGGTGGCGACGGTAAGCCGCGCTGGCGTGGACGTCCGACTCCGGCTGGATGTCCGCGGCGGCCCGCCGGGAAGCGGCCTCGACGCGCCTGGGGTTTGCTGGCGCCCCCACCAGCTGGTCCTCTGCGCCCTGTGCCCGGACCGGCGTCGGTCCTACGCCCGCCAGCGCGAGGCGAACCACGTCCACCCTTCCCTCGTCGTTGAGCTGCACTCGCGCCGCGGCCGCAACCACTGCGAAGTCACCTTGGCGCAACGCGAACTCCTCAACCGCCCATCCCTCCCGGGGTTGCCGTACGGCCACTCGTACCTCCGTAAGCAGCTCCGCAGGCTCCAGGGCGGTGGTGAGGTACCCCCGGAAGAACTCCTCCGATCGGAGGGTGCGTGAGCCGGTCGGTCCTTCCGTGACCAGTTGAGCATCCAAAGCCAGGGACACCATCGGCAGCTCCGCCGCCGGGTCCGCGTGTGCCAGGCTCCCTCCCAAGGTGCCGAGAGCGCGCACGCGGACATTTCCGACGAGGCCCGCAGCCTCCGACAGCAACGGGCACAGCGCCCGGACCTCCTCGGACTCCTCGAGCGTTTGGTGGCGCACCAGAGCACCGAGCACCATGGCGTCGTTTTCCCTTCGCAGGTGGGCCAAGGGCAGGTCGTTGATGTCCACCAACAGCTCGGGTTCCACCAAACGCAAATTCATCAGCGGGACCAGGCTCTGGCCGCCGGCCAGCACTCTCGCGTTCGCTCCCCCTCGCCGCAAGCAATCTATGACGTCGGCGACACTCGTGGCCCGCTCGTAACGAAATGGCCGAGGACCCATCAGACGTCCCAGCCTCCGTCCACCACAATCTCCTGACCGGTGATCTGGCGGCTGTCGTCGGACGCCAGAAAGACCGCGGCCGCGGCGATGTCCTCCGATGTGGAGAACCGTCGCAGCGCCATCTCACGAACGTATTCCTCGTACACCTCCCCGGCGGCCCGGCCCTGTTTGCGTGCCTTTTCCCGGACGATGATGGTCATTCGATCTCCCTCCACTACCCCGGGCACGAGGACGTTGACGTTCACGTTGTGTGGGCCCACTTCGAGCGCAAGGGTTCGTGTGAGACCCCGGATCGCCCACTTCGACGACGAGTACGCGGCCCGATAGCGGTAGCCCCGCAAACCGGAAGTGCCACCGACGTTGATGATCTTGCCGTAGCGCTGTGCCATCATGACGGGAACCACCGCCTTGCAGCACAGAAAGACGCCGTACAGGTTGCTGTTCAAAACGTAGTGCCAGTCCTCCGACGAGATTTCATGGAGTGGCGTCTCGATCGGCCCAATCACCCCATGCGCGGTCACCAGGACATCAATCCGTCCGAACGCATCCACACACGTCCGGGCCATCGCCTGCACGGACGCTTCGTCCGTCACGTCCACCCTGACCGGCAGCACCTGGCGCTCGGGGAAGGCCGCGCGGATTCGACCGGCGTGCGCCTGCAGAGCCTCGCGGTCCCGGCCTGCGATCACCACGTGCGCACCCTCCCGTGCCAAAGCCGCGGAGATGGCGCCCCCCATCCCCTTGGCACCTCCCGTCACGATGCACACACGGCCCTCCAGCTTCATACGCGCCTCCTCACCGGGGCTCGAGGTTCAGCAGCCGCGCCGGGTTGTCCCGCGTCATGCGTGCGAGGACGTCGAACGGTACGCCTTCGTCCAGCAGCGCCGCCACCAACATTCGCAAGCCCTCGGGGTGCGGTGGACCCGACAGCTGCCCGAGATCCGAGCTCAGCAGCAGGTTCTGGCCCCCGAGTTCCTTGATCCATACGGCGAGCTCTGCCGGTTTCTGTTCGTAGAAGATGGGCGACACACACGACACCGCAACGTACTCGAGAAACGCGCCCTTGCGCACAAACTCCCGCTGGGCGTCCAGGTCGTAGCGAGTGAGGGCCCAGTTTGCGTGAGTCACCAGAAACTTTCGGACGCCCCTTCGGAGGGCTTCTTCCAGCAGCAGACGCGTCTCCTGGGGACTCAGATGACCCGTGGCCAGGCACACGTCCGCCTCAGCCACCAGATCCAGGATCGTAAGGACTTCGGGCTTCAACTGGCCTTCCTCGTCCAACACCGTGATTCCGGGACCTGAGAGCTGCTTCCGGGGCCGACCCAGCTGTGGGTAGTCAGAGGTCTGGAAGTACTCCGCGTGCCACTTGGAGTGGTTGCTGGGCATCCAGACGACCTTGGCTCCGTAGTGGATGGCGGCCTGCACGACGTGCGGGTTGAGTCCGCCCACGGACCGGTTGAGCACGATCGCCCCGAAGGCCTGGATTCCGTCAAACATCTTGTTCACGTAGTAAGCACGACCCACGGTCATGGAGTCGTGGTCCTTCAGCACGAACCCCCGCATGCCGTACTGCAGCGCCGCGCGTGCGAGGTCCGCGTCGTCCAGGGGCCTTCGGAACAGGGCAGGATGCGTGTGCGCGTGCATGTCGATGGCGTCCCGCAGCAGGTCCAGGTCCGGTCGATCCATCCCCTCCCCTCCCTCCCGGTTCCCTAAACAGCGGCGAACAAACCTTCACCCTTCATCTCCCGCAGGGTGTCCTCCGCGGCCTGCAGAATCGCATCCACCTCACGGTCCGTATGAGCCGCCGACAGGAACCAGTGCTCGTAGTTGTCTGGATGCACGAACACGCCCCGAAGGATCATGCGGTGTGCAAACTCCCTAAACAGGTCACGTCGGGTGGCGGCTGCCTCCCGGTACGTGCGGACCTGCGTCAGACGGGTCACGTACAGCTGCATCATGGAGCCTTCTCCCTGCACGAGCACGGGCACCGCCAGTCGCGTCGCCACCTCGCGCAAGCCATCTTGTAGACGCGTCCCCAGCCGGTTCAACGTCTGGTACACTTCGCCCTCGCCGCGCCGCAATACGTCCAGGGTGGCTTTAGCCGCGGCCAGGCAGAGAGGGCTCGCGTTGTAGGTGCCCGCGTGCCGCACCCGCCCACCCTCCAGAAGCGCCATGATCTCCCTCCGTCCCACGAAGGCACCGACGGGCGCGCCATTCGCCATGGCCTTGGCAAAGGTGGACAGATCCGGGCGCAGACCGTACACCTCCTGCGCGCCGCCCGGAGCCATGCGGAAGCCGGTAATCACCTCGTCCAGGACGAACAACACGTCGTTCTCTCGGCAGATCCGCTCCAGCGCCTGCAGGTATCCGGGGGCAGGCGCGATGAAACCCTTGTTGGCCATCACCGGCTCCGTGATCACCGCGGCGAGCTCGTGCCGGTGCCGCCGGATCCAGCGCTCGGCCTCTTCCAGGTCGTTCCACGCTGCCACCAGAGTGTGGGTGTAGTGCTCCTCCGGGATGCCCGACCCCACAGGCACCCGCACAGGGGCTCTCTCCGAGCCCACCACGTCCAGGGGAGGGTTCACGCTCACCAGCACGGCGTCGTGGTTGCCGTGGTAGTGACCCTCGAACTTTAGGATCTTCGGCTTACCGGTGAAGCCGCGGGCCAGCCGCAGCGCGTGCATGGTGGCCTCGGTGCCAGACGGTGTGAACCGTACCATCTCCGCAGTGGGGATCATCTGGCGGACGGCCTCCGCCACCTCCACCTCGAGCGCGTTGCAGGTCCCGTAGATCAACCCGCAAGCTGCCTGGTCCTGGACCGCCTGGGTCACCTCGGGGTGTGCATGGCCCAAAATGACAGGCCCGAACGCCATAACGGTGTCCACGTAACGGTTCCTGTCTTCGTCGTAGAGATAGGCACCCTCCGCGCGGGCTGTGTAAAAGGGGTGCGGTTCGAAGGTCCGCCCGCCCCGCACGGGCGACGAGACCCCATCGGGAAGAACCCGTCGGGCCCGCTCCGCAAGCGCAGCCGACTGGGCCATCTTTGCTTGCCAGGTTTCCAGCTCCGTGGTCACTGTCCACCTCCCCTTAGCGCGATGCCCCAAGGGGCGTCGCTGCTCGCTGCCCTCCCAGCGCCCGCGTGATCTCGTCCGCGTGCCTGCACACCAATGGGATCAAGTGTGTCAGTGCCTCGTCCCCGAAGCGGATCAGGGGGCCGGCGATCCCGAGCCCACCCGCAAGTTGTCCTGCGACATCGAACACCGGCGCCGCTATCCCCGCCGCGCCCTGGTTCGTCTCCTCGAAGCTCAGCGCGTACCCACGGCGCCGGATTTCCGCGAGCTCCTGCTCCAATGCGTCTGGTTCCGTGATTGTGTTCTTGTTCAGGCGCGGCAATCCGCGCAGCGCGACCACCCTCCGCACCTGCTCGGGCCGCATAAAAGCGAGGAGGACCTTGCTGGAGGCACCCGCGTGAAGGGGGACCCTGCGACCCACCTCGAGAATGAGGCGCAGACGTTGAGGGCTCTCCAACCGTTCCACGCACACGCTCTCCGTTCCGTCCTCGCTGACGACCGTGAGCAGCACCGTCTCCCCCGTAGCCTCCTGCAACCTGCGCATCACGGGGTAGGCTACCTGCCTCAGCTCAATGCTTTCCAAGGCTCTCCGCCCCAGCGCCAACGCACCTGAACCGAGTCGGAAGCGACTGGTCACCGGGTCCCGACGGACATAGCCGTACACCTGGAGTGCTCGCAGGATTCGGTAAACCGTCGGACGCGACAGCCCCGTAGCGTGACTGATCTCGCTGACCAGCCAGGCCGGCCGTTCAGGCGTGAACATGTCCAGGATCTTCAGCGCCCGCTCTAAAAGTTGTGCCCCGCGCATGTTTACAATATGGACAGTTCACCACATATTGATACGCCCAATACAAGCGGAGACGAGCACGCCTGTCAAGTGGTTTTGCGTGTGCACTTCCTCGGAAGAAGACTTGGAGGGCTCGGACATCCCCGAACACGGTACGCTCGCCTACGCCCCCGAGGCGTTGGCGGCGGGTGCGGGGTTGTATGGCGAACGTCAAACCGTAGGAGAAAGGGAGGTGAGGACCGTGGAGGGGTGGGTCGCGTTGGGCTGGTTCGTGCTCCTGTTCTGCGCGTGGGTGGTGCTGCCCACCCGCCTCCTGCGGCGCGCGGGTCGAGGATGAGGTTTGACGGCCGGCTTCCTACGTGGTATAAGCGTAAAAAACTGAATCATCGACTCGGGGCCACGACGCCCCTGCGCGGATGCGCGGGGGTGTCGTGTCTTTTCGGTCGGTGGATGGAAAGAACGATGGAGCGACGTTGGGATCCATTGATGCTGTGGGATGACTCCGGCGCCGCGCCGCCGGG
Organism: Armatimonadota bacterium; assembly: GCA_031432545.1. Taxonomy (NCBI): domain Bacteria; kingdom Bacillati; phylum Candidatus Sysuimicrobiota; class Candidatus Sysuimicrobiia; order Candidatus Sysuimicrobiales; family Candidatus Sysuimicrobiaceae; genus Candidatus Caldifonticola; species Candidatus Caldifonticola tengchongensis. The sequence continues at coordinate 349,016 of JAVKGX010000001.1, read as the reverse complement.
CGAACCGCGCACGCGCGTCGAGCCGAACAGACGGGACGAGCCAACAGAGTCGGACGAAACGGGAGGTGCGCAGAATGGCTTCGAAGACCGCACGTGACGTCCTGGCAGAGATCAAGGAAAAGGGCATCCAGATGGTGGACTTCCGGTTCACCGACCTGCCGGGTACCTGGCAGCATGCGACGATCCCGGTCTCGGCGATCGACGAGACGACGTTCCGCAAGGGCATCGGCTTCGACGGCAGCAGCATCCGCGGGTTCAAGGAGATCCAGGAGTCGGACATGATCCTGCTCCCCGACCCCGACACCGCGCGGGTGGACCCGTTCTGCACCGTGCCGACGATGACGATGATCTGCGACGTGCTCGACCCGGAACTGCGCGCGCCGTTCTCGCGTGACCCGCGCCAGGTGGCCAAGCGCGCCGAGGAGTACCTGCGCGAGACGGGTATCGCCGACGTCTCCTACTGGGGCCCCGAGGCGGAGTTCTTCGTGTTCAGCGACGTGCGCTATGAGAACTTGCCGCACCGCGCCGGCTTCGCCATCGACTCGCCGGAGGGCATCTGGAACACGGGGAACGGGGAGCGCAACCTCGGCTACAAGATCCGCACCAAGGAGGGGTATTTCCCGACTCCGCCCAGCGACACGCTTATGGACCTGCGCAGCGAGATGAGCATGTTCCTCGAACAGTGGGGCATCCCCGTCGAGTACCACCACCACGAGGTCGCCACCGCGGGACAGTGCGAGATCGACATGCGGTTCGCCACCCTCCTGCACATGGCCGACAACCTCATGTGCTACAAGTACATCGTCAAGAACACCGCCCGGCGCCACGGGCTGACGGCGACGTTCATGCCCAAGCCGCTGTTCGGCGACAACGGGTCGGGGATGCACACGCACCAGAGCCTGTGGAAGGGCGACCGCAACCTGTTTTACGCCGAAGGCCAGTACGCCGAGCTGAGCGAGACGGCCCTGTACTACATCGGCGGGCTGCTCACGCACATCGACGCGCTGTTGGCGTTCTGCGCCCCGACGACGAACTCCTACCGCCGCCTGGTGCCGCACTACGAGGCGCCCGTCAACGTGGCATTCAGCAAGCGCAACCGCAGCGCGGCGATCCGGGTCCCGATGTACGAGACCGGTCCCGAGGGGGCCGCGGCCAAGCGCGTGGAGTTCCGGCCGCCCGATCCGACGTGCAACCCTTACCTGGCGTTCGCGGCGATGCTCATGGCGGGGCTGGACGGCGTGCGCCGCAAGATCGACCCGGTGGCGGCCGGGTTCGGCCCCCTGGACAAGAACACCTACGAGCTGGACCCCGATGAGGCAGCGCGCGTGCGCAGCGTGCCCGGGTCGCTGGCGCGCGCGCTGGAGGCACTGGAGAGCGACTGCGAGTTCCTGCTGGAAGGCGACGTCTTCACGCGCGACCTGATCGAAACCTGGATCGCGTACAAGCGGGAGAAGGAACTGCACGAGGTCAACATCCGGCCGCACCCGTACGAGTTCTACCTGTACTTCGACGTCTGAGGCCGCGGTCTGCGGTGTCCGGAGACCCTGACCGCGTGGACGTCGCGGTCCGCTACCGCACCTACGCCACCGAGCACGTGCGCGCCGTGCGGCGGCTTGTTGGGATCGAACTCGACTACTCGCCCGCGTCGCTTGAGATCTGCGACCGCCTCATCGACGAAGGATGGGCTGACCACACGCCCGGCAAGGTCGATGCGGTGGTGAACCTCTTCGGTGCCTATCTGGGGGAGGTGATCATCCGCAACCTCGGTGGGCAGTGGGCCGTGGACGACAAGTTCGGGATCTGCGTGGCGGGCATCGGCCGCATCGGCGGCCGCGCGCTGCCCCTCGTGCACGCCGGCCGTCGCTTCCTGCAGGGCCGCCAGGCGTCGCTGTCCGCCTACTACGAATCCCTGGCCGCCCTCCTCGAACGGCTCGGCGGCTGAGCCGTCGCGGCACACAGGAGACCGCACCCGCTCAGAGCTTCATCCGGGGATCCAGCGCGTCGCGCAGCCCGTCTCCGAGGAGGTTGAAGCCCAGCACCGTCAGCATGATCGCCAGCCCGGGGAAAACCAGGGTGTGGGGGGCGAGCTGGATGTACTGCCGGGCGGTCGAAAGCATCGCGCCCCACTCCGCGGTCGGCTGCTGCACGCCCAGACCCAGGAAGCCGAGCGCGGCCGCCGAGAGGATGGCGGTGGCGACCTGCAGGGTCGTCTGCACGATCAGCACGGCCATGGTGTTGGGCAGGATGTGCCGGAACACGATGCGCCCGTCGCCGGCCCCCAGGGCGCGTGCGGCGTCGACGAACTCCTGCTCCTTGAGGCCCAGCACCTGCCCGCGCACCAGGCGCGCGTACACCGGCACGGACACGATCCCGACGGCGATCATCACGTTGACAAGCCCCACCCCCAGGATCGTCACCAGCACGATCGCCAGGATCACCCCCGGAAACGCGAGCATGATGTCCATCAGCCGCTGCCAGAACAGATCGAACCAGCCACCCAGGTACCCGGAGAACAGCCCGATCGGCGTGCCGATCACGACCCCGATCGCGACCGAGATGGCGCCGATCACCATCGACAGCCGCGCACCGAAGATGATGCGGCTGAGGATGTCCCGCCCCAGCTCATCCGTCCCCAGCCAGTGGCGGGGGCTGGGGCCGGCCAGGCTGGCCTCCAGGTCCGAGAAGTAAGGGTCGTAGGGGGCGATCAGCGGCGCGAACATGCCGCACGTCGCGAACAGCCCCAGGATCCAAAGACCGAGCACCGCGCCCCGGTTGCGCCGCAGGCGCCGCCAGACCTGGCTGCCGGCGGTACGCGCCCGCATCAGGGGCCGGGGAGCCGCCACGGTATCGGTCGCCATCACTCGTACCGAATCCGCGGATCCAGCATCGCGTACGTCGCGTCGACAACGACGTTGAGGAAGACGAACGTCGCCGCGATCAGCAAGACCGCGCCCTGGATGATCGGGTAGTCGCGCGCCAGCACCGAGTCGACCAGCAGCTTGCCGATGCCCGGCCAGGAGAACACCGTCTCTGTGAGCACGGCCCCCGACAGCAGTGCCCCCAGCTGCAGGCCGACGACGGTCACCACCGGGATCAGGGCGTTGCGCAACGCGTGGTGGTTGACGACCACGCGCTCGGCCAGACCCTTCGCGCGTGCCGTGCGGACGTAGTCCTGGCGCAGCACCTCGAGCATCGCCGAGCGGGTCATGCGCGCGATGATCGCCGCCGACGCCGTGCCCAGCGTGATCGAGGGCAGGACGAGGTGTCGCCAGGTCTCGTACCCGAACGCCGGCATCCAGTGCAGCCGGACGGAGAAGACCAGGATCAGGTTCAGCCCCAGCCAGAACACCGGGATCGAGACTCCCGCCAGTGCCAGGATCATGACGATGCTGTCGACCCACGACAGGTGGCGGGTCGCCGACAGGATGCCTGCCGGGATGCCGATCAGCGCGGCGACGAAGATGCTCGCCAGCGCCAGGCGCACGGTGCGCGGGAAGCGTTGCCCCAGCTCTTCGCTGACGGGCACCCCGCTGAACAGCGACCGCCCCAGGTCGCCGGTCAGCGCGTTGCGCAGGAAGTACGCGTACTGCACCAGGATCGGCTGATCCAACCCCAGCGACTCGCGGATCTGCTCGACGACCTCCTGCGTGGCCGCCTGCCCGGCCATGATCTGCGCCGGGTCTCCGGGGATGAACCGGACCATCGCGAAGACGACGATGGACACCCCCAACAGCACCGGGATCGCCAGCAGAACGCGCTTGAGGAGATAGCGCCACATGGGCTCAGAAACCGGCGGCCAGCCGCTGGGTGTCAGAGCAATAGGGGTCAGGGGACGGGCAGGCCCTGCCTGCCCGCGGTCCCTGACCCCCTTACGTGCGTCCCCCTACCGCCGCAGCCAGGCGTGGAACGCGACGATGCGCTCCGTCGGGTGGACCAGCAGATCCTGCACCTCACGCCGCACACCGGTTACCTGCGACTCGCTGTGCAGGAACAGCCACGGCGCGTCGCGCCAGATGATCTCCATCGCCTCCCGGTACGTCGCCGCCCGGCGTGCCGCGTCCGTCATCGCGCGCGCCTGGTCGAGCAGGCTGTCCACCTGCGGGTTCCGGTAGAAGAATCGGTTGAAGCCCGCCGGCGCCCACTGGCTGCTGTGGAACAGGCTGTACAGGCCATAGTCGGCGTCGCCCGTGACCGTGCCCCAGCCGAGCATGAACGACTCCACCGGCGTGCGGTCCGGCGGCTGGTTGGTGAACGATAGGTAGGCTGCCCACTCCATCGTCTGCAGCCGCGCGTTGATGCCGGCTGCGCGCAGCTGGGCCTGGACGGCCGCAGCGACCTGCGCGTCCTGCACGTACCGCCCGGTCGGGTGCAGGATCGTGACGTTCACCCCGCCACCGTGCCCGGCTTCGGCGAGCAGTTGCCGCGCCCGGTTGACGTCGTAGGGATACCCGCCCGCCTGGATCCCACTGTAGCCGACGATGCCGGGCGAGATGGGAGCGTCCGAGACCCGCGCCGCACCGCCCAGCACCGTCTGCGCGATCGCGCGCTTGTTCACGGCGTAGTTGAACGCCTGTCGGACGCGGACGTCGTTGAACGGTGGCTTTTGGTTGTTGAAGGCGATGTAGATCGTGCGCACGCTGCTCGTACGGTCGATCCGCAGCGCCTGGTTCAGGGCCAGGCGCGTCGTCTCCCGCGGAGGTACGCGGACGGCGACGTGGATCTGCCCACCTTCCAGCGCGAGCACGCGCGCCCCGTCGTCGGGGATGACACGCCACACGATCTGGTCGAGCAGGGGCTTGCGCGGACCCCAGTAGTCGGGGTTGCGCTCGAGCACGATGCGGTCACCGCGCACCCACTCGCGGAACCGGTACGGCCCCGTGCCGACCGGCTGCCGCCCGTAGGGTTCGCCGGTGGGCGGCCGCATGCCGCCGGCCCGCTGCACCGCCGTCGGGCTGTGGATCGCGAGGAAGTCGTGCGTCAGGTGTGCGAGCAGCGGCACGAACGGGCGCCGCAGGTTCAGGCGCACCGTCCGCGCGTCCACGGCGTCAACGCTGGCCACCTCGCCGAGCAGGATCGCACGGAACGGTGCCCGGTTGTCGGGGTTGAGGATGAAGTCGAAGTTCCACTTCACCGCCGCGGCGTCGAACGGCGTGCCGTCGTGGAACCGGATGCCCGTCCGCAGGCGGATCGTCATCGTCCGCGCGTCGGGCGACAGGGTCGGCATCGCCTCCGCGAGCAGCGGGACGATCCGCCCCTCCGGCGTGAGTTGGTAGAGCGTCTCGGCGATGTGCGCGATCACCTCGGCGTCCGGAGAAGCCGAAGCGTACGGGCTGAGCGTCACCGAGTCGGCCCCCCGCCCGATGATCAGCGTGCCGCCCGCCTGAGGCGTCGCGGGCGCGCCCGTCGCCGGAAGGACCAACACCGCCGCCACGAACGCGGCGACGATCACCAGCGCGAGTCGTCTGGACACAGCGTCCCCCCTCCCTGGCCTGAAATTGCCCTGCTTTGGATTCGGGCACGAACGCTCCGGCTCCTGCGCCGTGCCGGAGAAGCGACCAAAAGACCTTTGTGACATTATATACTGTGCGCGTGTCACAGGTCGACGAACTCGTCCAGGAGATCCGGGGGGTCACCGGAGGGCGGCCCGTGGTGGTCGCCTTCAGCGGCGGGCTGGACAGCACCGTCGTGGCCGCGCTGTGCCGGCGGGCGCTGGGCCCCGACAACGTGCTGCTGGTCACCGTGAACATGGGGCAGTACGCGTACCACCGCGGCAACGAGATCGTGCTGGAGATCGCCGACGCCCTCGGGCTGCGCCAGCGCTGCCTGATCGGCCAGCCGATGCAGGACCGGATCATGGCGTCCGGCCCTGCATGCAACCGGTGCACACGGGACATCAAGCTGGGCCTGGTCAAGGCGGCGGCCCAGGGGCGCCTCGTCCTCACCGGCGCCAACCGATCGGACACGTGGGGCCGCTTCGGGCTGCGGGTGTGCAACGGGTACTACGCGCCGCTGCTGGACCTGGACAAGGAGCAGATCCGAGCCCTGGCCGCCGAGCTCGGCGTCACCCCTCCCCGGATCGGCGAGAACCCGGGCCGGGAGGGGTGCAAACTCAAGCACCTGCTCAAGCCGCTGGCCAACCGCGACTACCACGGACGCGCCGTGGCGGCGGCCAACGAGGTCGTGTTGGAGGTCGTGAGGCGGACGGGGTTTGCGGCCGAACTCGCCAACGTGAAGATCGTCGGTCCGCTGCGGCGCAACATCGGTCTGGTAAACCTTCACCCTCGCCCGCCGGACGGCGTGACACGATCCGTGCTGCTCGCTCTCGCCCAACTGCCCGAACTGGACGAGGTGCACATCGTGGACAAGCCCTTGGTCCTGGTGGCGAAGGCGAACCCCTCAATCCTGGGGGACGTCCAGGCCCGCTACTGGCTGCAGCACGGTCGGATGCAGCCCGACTTTGCACAGCCCATCGAGGTGGAGTGGCATCCGGCCCGGAACCGGAAACTGAAGACCTTCCACGTGGTCGCCTTCCGGTGGGCGGATCCGGGGGCGGCCTAGGATGCTTCGCACCCCACACGACTCCCGCTGGCCGCACGAGTCCGGCGGCCAACGACGACCGGGAGGCAGCGTGGGAACGAACTCTCGCACGGCGGTCGTGTTCGTTGCGGCCGCCTTGGCGATCTCGGCGTGCGGAGGCAGCGGGGCGGTCCCGTCCCCGGCGCCGCGATCCGTGGCATGCATCGATCTCGCCGCGGATGCGTCCGTCCGACAGGGCGCCCGGTCGGCCGTCCGTCCGCTGCCGATGCGCCAGCTCCCCGCCGGACCGGCCGAGATCCCCGGCGAATACGTCGTGAAGTTCCCCGCAGGAGTACACGGCTCGGCGAGGCGGCTTGCCGTGACCCTGGCGGGCGCTTCGGTGGTCACGGAGCACCCCGCACTCGGGGTGGTCGTCGCTCGCGTCCCAGCACCCTCGGAAGCCGAAGTGCTCGCCCGCCTGCGCGCCGCCGCAGGCGTCGCGTACGTCGAGCACAGCCTGCGCGCCTACGTCCTCCGCACGCCGAACGACCCGCGGTTCCCCGACCAGTGGAACCTTGGCATGGCCACAATTTGTATGCCGGCGGCCTGGGAGATCACCACCGGTAGCCCGGCGGTGAAAGTGGCCGTCGTCGACACCGGGATCGCCGCGCATCCGGACGTCCTGGCGATCTCCTACGAAGACGGCAAAGACTACATCGACGGCGACGACGACCCCGCGGATCCGGGCTATCCGGACGACGGGTTCAGCCACGGAACCGCGGTCGGCAGCGTCATCGGGGCGGAGACGGACAACGGTCGCGGCATGGCCGGCGTGACGTGGGGTACGTTGGGCGTGCGCCTGGTCATCGTGCGCGCGCTGGACAGCAACACCGGCGAGGGGCGCTTCGTCGACGTGGCGGCTGGCATCGTGTGGGCCGCCGACCGGGGAGCCAGGGTGATCAACCTCAGCCTCGGGGGTGCGCCCGGAGCCGACTGCCCGCAGGTCATCAGGGAGGCCGTGGACTACGCGGTCGGCACGAAGGGCGCTGTGGTTGTCGCCGCCGCGGGCAACGACGGCAAAGCGGTCAGTTGCCCCGCCAACCTGCCCGACGTGATCGCGGTCGCGGCCACCGACAGGAACAACCGGGTCACCTCGTACTCCAACCGCGGCCCCCAAGTGGACGTGGCCGCGCCCGGCGGCGACGGGTTCGGGTCGGACTGCTCCCACGGGATCATCGTCGCGAGCCCTTCCAAGCTGGTGACAGAGACGTACTGGTGCGCGAACGGCACGTCGTTCGCCGCTCCGCACGTCTCCGGCGTGATCGCCCTCATGATCGCCAACGGCATCACAGGCCCCGACACAATCAGGCGGAAGCTCGCACAGACGGCTTTGGACATCGAAGAGCCCGGACGTGACGACAAGAGCGGGTGGGGCCTCGTCCAGGCCGACCGCGCCGTCACCCCCTGACGGGCCGGGTCTGGGTCGTCAAGTAGATACCCTTGACACATCGTAATATGGCTGCTAGCATTGGGTTGGGGCGTGCATGGTAACCTTGACACGCTCCGAACCCAGGATCCCAGCAGGAGGTGGTATGCGATGCTGACCCGTTGGAACCGTTGGAATCCCTTCGAGGAGATCAACGCGATCCAGCGTGAGATCGGCAACCTCTTCAACCGGTTCTTCGGGAGCACCGAGGCCGCGACGACCCGGATGACCCACTGGATCCCGCCCATGGAGGCCTTCTACCACAACAACGCGCTCGTGCTCCGTTGCTTCCTGCCGGGCGTGGATCCCAAGACGGTGGACGTCTCGGTCACCGACAACCTGCTGACGATCAAGGGCGAGCGGAAGCTCGAACTGGAGATCCCGCGTGACGATTACCTGTTCAGCGAGGTGGCGTACGGGACGTTCGAGCGGACGTTGACCCTGCCGCAGGCGCTGAAGAGCGACCAGGTTGCCGCACGGTACTACAACGGCGTCCTGGAGATCACGATCCCGGTGGCCGAGGGCGCGCTGCCGAGGAAGGTGAACGTCGAGGTCGTCGCGCCTGGCGAGAAGGTCCTCGCCGGGTCAACCCGGTAAGGTCTCCCAAGCCGTGCGGTGGCCGGTAACCGTGTGGACAGGTTTCGCCGGCCACTTCCTACAGGAGCGGAGCTGCCCACAGCGGCGGCTCTGCTCCGTCTTCTGGGTCCGAAAGCCGGCGGCCCCCGGTAACGGTCACGTAACGCCTCAGGTCCTACGGTGGAACCGGCAGATCCGGTGCGCAAACTGTCGGCCGCCGTGCGTTCACCCAACAGAAGACATAGGCGCCGTTGGGACTGGGGAGGTGGCGGGCATCGTGCAGGAACCGTTGGTCTTCTGGACATCCGTCTTGCTGTTCGTGCTGCTGTGCCTGTCGCTGGCACCCACCCGAGGACTGTCCCGGCCGGCGCGACGCCGGACGACCGTCGGACGACCGCAACCCGTGCACCGGGAGGCGGACGCCCAGTCGCTCCCCGTCGGGGACGGTTCTGCGGTCGCGTACCGTGTGAGGAAAGGCCACCGCGGGTGAGGAAGACGAGATGGACCCCGGACCTTCCGAGAACCGCCTGCTCGCCGCGCTGGGCTACCCGCTTTGGATCCCCGCGCTGATCGTCGTCCTGACGGACATGAGGTAAGGATCCCTACATGCACTACCACGGCTGGCAGGCGCTGTTTGGGGATTGGCTTGGCTGGCGGTGTGGGTGGCGCTCAGCGTGCTGTCCAGCCTGCTCTGGTTCATCCTTTTCCCCCTGCTGTTCCTGCTGCCGCTGCTGTCGGTGGCGGTCCTCGCGATCTCCATCTGGTTCGCCGTGCGGGCGTACCGCGGCGAGCGCTTCGAGATCCCGGTCGTGACCGACCTGGCGCGCAAGTACATGCTGAAAGAACCGCAGGCCTGACGTCCCTGCCCGTTTGCAGCACGACGAAGGCTGACCCAGAAGCCTGCCCCCTCGGCTCCCAGCACATCGGCGCAGGATTCGGCGGGCGCACCGGGAACACAACCGGCCAGGGAACCTTCGGCAGACGATGGGCTATCGCGTTCTGCATCCCCCTTCGCACGAAGACCCCGCCGACCTGGAGGGTCTGCTGCGCGGGCCCGATGTCGTGTGGGTCGACATCACCGGTCCCGCGGAGGACGACGTCGGGGTGATGCGCGACGTCTTCGGATTCCACCCGCTGGCAATCGAGGACACCCGGAACCAAGGTCATTCTGGTCCTGACGCTGGCGGGCATGCGGTTGTTCCGGCAGGAGGCGGTGTATTGATGCCGCGCTCGATGAGCGCAGATCCCAACCGTTCCTGGCGCCGCCTGCCGGCCTACGCCCTGCTGACGGCGGGGGCGGTCGCGACGGTCTTGCCGTTCGTATGGATGGTGCTGGGATCGTTCAAGACCGACGCGGAAATCTTCCGGTTCCCGCCCACATGGCTGCCCGAGCAGTGGAGGTTCGAGAACTACACCGAGGCGATGCGGCGGGCACCCTTCGCCCGCTACTTCCTGAACAGCGCGATCGTCGCCGCCGCCGGCGTCATGGCGAACCTGCTGTTGAGCAGCATGGCCGGATACGCGTTCGCGCGGCTGGACTTCCCCGGCAAGCGCGTGCTGTTCGGTGCCATCCTCGCGACGATCATGATCCCCTTCTACGTGACGCTGATCCCGCTGTTCGTCCTGGTCACACGCATCCCGATCTTTGCCGGCCCCCAGGTGCGCGCTGGTCCTGTGGACGGTGCTGTTCGCCGGCCATTTCCTCACGCGCCGGATCCACGATCGGCCGGCGTGGATCGCGCTCCTGCACCCGGTCGCGGCGTTGGCGATCCCCTACGTCATGCTGCGTTCGATGCTGCGCACCCTGCGTCAGGGCGGCATCACGTGGCGCGATACCTTCTATCCGCTGGCGATGCTCGCTCCCAACTCCGGTCGGCACCGTCCGACGACCTCACGATCCGGACGAGACGCCCACCGCTGGAGGAGGCGCGCCTACCGGTGAGAACGACGCGCGACCCCTTGACCCGCGAGCCGATGCGCCTTCTCATAAAGACGTGCCGCTTCGGGGAAAGCGCGTCCTCGTCACCTCCGGCCCCACGCGGGCGCCTCTGGATGCCGTCCGCTACATCACCAACAAGTCCAGCGGGCGGCTCGGATCGTTGATCGCGGAGATGGCTGTACAGGCGGGGGCGTCGGTCACCTTCGTCTACGGGCGCGGCTCCCAGTTGCCGCAGATCCGCGCCCGGGGGCGGGACCACCTGCGGCTGGTGCCCATCGAGACCGTCGACGACCTCGTCAACGTGTTCCGCGACGAACTGCCGTCCGGTTACGACGCGGTCGTCCATCCGATGGCGGTGCTGGACTTCGCTCCCGCTCAGGCCCACCGCGACAAGGTCGCCTCCGAGGAGGAGTGGGTCGTGCGCCTGGTACCCACGCCCAAGGCGATCCGGCTGGTGAAGGAGATCAGCCCGCGCACGTTTCTCGTGGGGTTCAAGCTGGAGGTCGGCAAGACCCCCGAGGACCTGGTGGCCTCGGTGCGGGAGTGGAAGCGGAAGAACGACTGCGACGTCGTCGTCGCCAACGACCTGCGCGAGATCGAAAGCGGGGTGCACCGCGGCTACTTCATCGGGCCGGAGGGGGAGCTGCTGAGGATCGCGGAGGGCAAGGAGGAGATCGCCCGCGCCGTGATCGAGATCCTCGACCGCGCCTGATGGGAAACACGACAACGCCCGGGCCTCGCTGAGGGAGGCCCGGGCGTTTGTCTGGGTTCGTTCAGTAGCTCTCAGGGATCGGCGGGCAGCTCCCAGGGCCCGGCTGGACGAGCAGGCTGCCGTTGTTGTTCGCTGCGTCCAGCGCATTCTTCAACTGCTCCTGGTAGGCACGCTGCGGGTGGCCGGCCGGTGTGTTGCCGTCGGTCCCCAGCGAGGCGTTGGCAAGGGCCATCAGGTCGTTGACCGAGATGAATCCCGCGGCGTTCGCTCCCGGGAAGCCCACGCCCACGAAGAGCATCCCGCTGCCGCTGACGAACCCCTCGCGCACGTTGAGCGCCATCGCCGCCAGCTGCGCCGACAGCATGTAAGCCATGTTGGTCGCCGTCGCGTTTAGCAGCCACGTGCGGAGCTCAGCGGCGCTCACGGGATCGAAGTGACTGCCGTCGGCGTTGCGCAAGTTCAGAGCCTGCAACGTCGCGAGATCGTCTGCATCGATCAAGGCCTGCCCGTTCCGGTTCGTCCAGAAGCCGATCGTCCGCCCGCCGGTGGGGCCGAGGCAGACGTTGCCGAAGTTGGGTCCGGCCGCGTCGGTCGAGCCCACCGTCACCGTCCCGGATGTCGGCGTCGTCGGGACCCACACACCGGCCGGGTGGAAGCCGGGGGGCGGCGCGACTTCGCTGATCGTGTAGGTACCGGAGTTGGCCTCTACGAGGAAGCCGTAGGTCCCCAACCCCGGGCCCTCGATCGACGACGTGTACGTGACGTCCGCCGGCGTGGGCGGGGTCTTCTCGATCCGCCAGCCGCCGATGTTGACCTCGTCGCCGTCCTTGGTCCCGTTTGTGTTCGTGTCGTACCACTTGTAGCCGGTGATGGAGACCAGCGGCGGCTGCCCGTTGCCCCGACGCCGCACCTTGAAGTTGTCCGTCTTGGCATTCCTGCTGTCGAAGATCAGCGTCTTGCCGTCGGAGCCGATGGTCGCGTGGTCACTGCGGATCAGCCAGACCTTGTACTCTCCGCCCAGGTTGGGCGTGTCGTCGTAAGGCATGAGCTTGACGGGTGTCACCCCGGTGGTCGGGTTCGTGGTTCCGTTGGGGTGGGGACAGAGCCCCGTCGCACCGGTGATGCGGCCCCCGGATACGGTGACCTGCCGGCACTCGGCGTTGTCGCTGGACAGCAGCGTCGCCCCTGACGGGTCGGTCACCTGGAAGTAGTACGTGCCGTCGGGAAGGCCGGCGGCCCTGGGACTCTGCGGACCACCGTTGATGTAGACGTCGTCCTTGCTGTCGTAGATGTTCGCATTCACCGTGGTCCCGTCGCTGAGCGACGTCCAGATGGCGCCGGTGATCTGCAACGTCCCAACCCGGGAAACGACCCCCGATCCGCATCCTGCGACGAGGGCGATCGTTGCCAGGTACAAGAGGACTCGGTTGTGCCTGGCACGCATGGCCAACCCCCTCCTTGATCCTGCTCCCTCCGCCACTGTGGCACCGCTGAGACCTGCCCGCCACCGCTGAAGGTCGTCCGCCCGCGAGTGGGAGGACCTAGGACCTCGGACGGATCCGCCAGGTGGGGCGAGTGGGCATAAGAGCAACTACCAGCGAGTCAGAGGGGGTGTCGCCCATGGGAGCGTGCTGGCGTGTCGTGTCAGTCGTGACGGCATCGGCCGCCTCGGTCTTGCACGGCCGTGCGAACGGCCGCATCGGAAAACGTTTGAGGCGGCGCACGGGTCCTCTGCTGGCCGCCGTCGTCGCGTTGATCGTCGGGATCCCTCCGCTGGCGCGCGCCGACGTCGTCTACAACACCCTATCGAGCACGGCAGGCGCCAGCGTGACCATCCCAGCCGGGGGTTCGGCCGTGGTCGGGTACTACATCCAACCGACTAACACCCCACCCGGAGATGTCAGTGGCTGCAACGCCACCGGCAGCGCCCCCGCCACAGTGACTCTCTCGGTGCCCAGCGGCGTAACGGCAAATCAGACCTCGCTTGTGTTTACGGGCTGCGCCGGCGCCCCGCCGCAGTCCATCGGTGCCCCCAACGTGCTGGCCGTCACCTTCTCTTCCAGTATGCCGGGAAGCTACACCATTTCGATTGCCAGCGTGACCGGCGGAAGATCGGGCAGCCTGTGGGATACCTCCAACGCGACCTTCACGCTCGTCGTGACTGCGTCCGTGAGGCCCACGCAGACCGCCGTGGTCTGCGTACCCAACCCCGTTCCCGTGAACGCACCGACGACGTGTACGGCCACCGTGACGGATACGGGCTCGGGCACGCCCACGACTCCGGCCGGCACGGTCAACTGGACGGGCGGAGCAGGATCCTTCAGCAGCACGGCGTGCACGCTGAGCGGTTCCGGCAACGCCGCCAGCTGCCAGGTCACCTACACGCCCAACCCGGGCTCGGTCGGCGCCCACAGCATCACCGCCACCTACGCGGGCGACGCCAACCACTCCGGCAGCAGCGGCAACTTCTCGCTGACGGTCGCCCAGCGTGAGACCTCCACGGCCGTGGCCTGCGTTCCTGCGGCGGTCTTCGTAAACGGGAACACGACATGCACGGCGACGGTTACGGACACAAGTGCCGGCACGGCGATCACCCCGACCGGCACGGTCACGTTCACCAGCAGCCTGCCCGGCGCCTTCACCGGGAACCCCTGTACCCTGAGCGGCTCGGGGAACTCGGCCAGCTGCCAGGTCAGCTTCAACGCGACCGCCGTAGGGTCGCACCAGATCAACGGAACCTACAGCGGTGACATCAACCATACGGGCAGCGGGGGAAGCGCTGCGCTGTCGGTGACCTACAACTTCGTCGGGTTCCTGCCGCCGATCATGTTCACGAACCCGTCCCCCGGCTTTAACGCCGTCCGGGCCGGGTCCACGGTGCCCGTCAAGTGGCGGCTGCTGGACGCGAACGGAGCATACGTCAGCGCGTTGAGCGCGGTGGTGTCGATCCAGGTCGTCCCCATCCACTGTACCAGCGAGGCGGAGGCCGGCGTGCCCGAGGAGGCGACCGCCACGGGCGGCACGTCGCTGCGCTACGACTCGACGGAAAACCAGTACGTCTTCAACTGGCAGACGCAGCGGGACTGGGGCAACCACTGCTACCGTCTGCTGCTAAACCTGGACGACGGCAAGACGCACTCGGCCGACTTCCGGCTGAGGTAGGTCACAGCCGAGCAACCTGGCGCCGCCGTGCTGGCACGCACCCTGAACGACCTCCTCGCGGCGGCGCTGGCTGTGCTCCTCGCCTGTCACTTCGCCCTGCCCGAGGCTTGGGCCCAGCAGACGTTCACGGTCGTGCGGTTCGTCACCGCGCGAGAGGGCGGACCGGTGCCGGTGGGGGAGACCAATCTGTTCGAGGCCACGGACACCAAGGCCGTGGCCTGGGCGCAGGTCATCGTGTCCGGGCAGGCCCACGCCGTGGTGTTCCGGTGGATCGATCCCCGAGGACGGCTGCACCGCGTATCGCCGACCCGCCTCGTCCCGCCCGGAGACGACGTCATCTGGGACGAGTTGCCGATCCGCGGGCAGCCCGCTGCGGAGCTGCCTGGTGTGTGGAGCGTCGAGCTGTACGCGAACGATCGACCGGCGGCGGCGGCGAGGTTCACCATCCTGCCGCGGCGGGTGCCCCCCGCATTCACCCTGGTCCACCAGACGACCGTGGCGACCCGAAGCCAGCAGACGCAGACGGGATCCGGCACCTATACCCACAGCGTCATCAACTCCACGGACCACCTGACGCAGTTCACCCTCCGCCTGCGCCCCGACGCCAACCTGATCGCATCGGCCTCCGGAGGCTTGTTGTGGGGGACGTCGTCCGGGACGCGGGGATCGCTCGCGATCTCCTACAACTCCGGACCGCACTTTTTCGCACAGGCGGGATTCCAGATCTCGTCGGTGACCGACCACCTGGAGTCGCCCGCGCGCCGGACCGACGCGCAGGCCACGTTCTTCGACCTCAGACTCAGCCCGCCCCACGGGCCCACGCTCTCGCTGAGCTACCGTCGCGACGAGGCGGTCGACGATCGCTTCCCCAGGCTGACCGACGGCACGACCACGACCTGGACGCTGTCGTCCAGCTACTTCGTGCGGCCGCTGTTCTTCAGCGCCACGTACACGGTGCAGGACGTCGACGACCGAACGAGCACGAACTTCGACTTCTCCTTCCGCAGCCTCACGCTCACGGCCGTCTACTTCCCGGGTCCGGCGCTGTTCGTGATCGCCTCGCATACCCGTCTGGCGCAGGACTTCGGTGCTACGGCCTTCTCGCCGGCGTTCGGCCAGCAGTCCAACACGACCTCGGTTCGTCTCACTTATCGGCCCACGCCGCAGCTCGCGCTGACGCCGTTCGTCTCCTCGAACGACCTGGCGCGCACCGACGGCCTGCTCTCGATGTCGACCACGCAGTTCGGTGTGGAAGCCGCGTACCGTGTCACGCGGTGGCTGCAGCTGACCGCGATGACCCAATGGCAGACGCAGGCTTCGATTTTCGCCGGCTTCGCAGGCTCCACGGAGCAGCGCCTAAACCGGTTCGGCGTCGACCTGTTCCTGGCCGGAAACCTAACCCTGGGCGCGGCGTTCAGCCCGCAGATTACGGTCAAGGGGAGTGCGGGGACGTACGCCGACGTGTGGACGGCCTATGTGAACTTCTTTCCGGATCCGAAGTTCTTCCTGACCGGGACGTACACGGTGACCCGCACCCAGGGGTCCGGAACCGACACGCTCCACGCGGCGTGGAGCCTGTCGGCCCGCTACGCGCCCACTCCGTGGGTCGAATACCAACTCAGCGCCCAGGTAGCGGACACGCGCTCCAAGCTCTTTCCGGCCGCCAGCGTCTACCAGCTCGGGTATCACTTCACCGCGATCTTCCGGTTCTAGCCGCCGGGCAAGGAGCGCATCAGGAGTCCGCCCCGCTGTCCGGCCGAGGGCGGAGTCACGAATCCGGCAGCCCACGCGCGGGGGTCAACCCGCGCGGGCGTCTCCATTGGACAACAGTTCGTGGGAGTGCACGACCAGTTCGAGGCGGCTGCGGGCTCCACACTTGGCCAGCAGCGACGAGACGTGGGTCTTGACGGTCTTCTCGGACACCCCGAGCTGTCGGGCGATCGCGCGGTTGCCCATCCCCTTGACGATCAGCGCCAGCACTTCCCGCTCACGGGGCGTGACGGCGTGCGGCCTGGCCGCCCAGCGGGAGGTCAAGATCCGGCGCTCGGCCCAGACCTCGCCCCGTGCCACCGCGGCCACCGCCCGCCCCAGCACGCCGCCGTCGGAACCCGCCCGCAGGTACCCTCGATAACCCATGCGCAGCAGCCGGGCCACCTCCCTGTCGTCGCCCTGCGTCAGCGCCAGCGTGGGCATCGCCGGGGGAGACGGATAACCGTCTGCCAGCGACGTGAGGTCCCATACGGCGACGTCGGCCTCTTCCTTGGGCGAGACGAACGCGCGGTGGCCCATCGATTCGAGCAGGTGCACGAGGGCCGTGGCGATCGTCCCGTGGGGCGAGAAGACGTGTACCCTGAGCATCGGGTCCCCGACAGGCAGCGGCACCGAATTGTTCCCAGGCACGGAGGCTGACTCCTCCTTTGGTCCTACGACCAACGGGACGAGCAACCTACGTGCCAGTTCCTCCCCGGAGAGGGCCAGCCGCCTACCCGTAGCCCAGTTCTTCGATCCGGTCCTCGTCGAAGCCGAAGTAGTGGGCGAGCTCATGGACGAGCGTGCGGCGGATCTCTTCACGCAGCTCGTCGTCGGTGTCGCAGGCGGCTTCCAGCGGTCCCTGGAAGAGGGTGATGCGGTCGGGCAGCAGCGGAGGGTCCAGCCCCCGCTCCGGCAGCGGCACGCCCTCGTACAGGCCGAACAGCGAGTCCCCCTCGGCCAGACCGACCGACCCCAGCTGCTCTTCGGTGGGCCAGTCCTCGACGACGATCTCGACGTTCTCGACGGCGCGGCGCAGTTCCGCCGGGACGGCACGCAGGGCCTGCTCGACGACTTCTTCGAAGCGGCGGCGGCTGATGCGCATGGCACTCAGCGGACAGCCTCCACCTCGTCCGCCAGGCCCTCGAGGAACTCCGGGTCGGCGTTGAGCGAGTCGGTGCGACGCAGCACCAGCCCCTGCTCGCCGGCTGCCTGCTGCGCCTCGACGTCGATGTCGTACAGCACCTCCAGGTGATCGGAGACGAAACCGATCGGCACAACGAGCACCTGATCGAAGCCGCCGCGGCGCAGCTGCAACAACACCTCCAAGACGTCCGGCCCCAGCCATCGGAACGGGGTGTGGCCGGCGCTCTGGTAGGCCAGTCGCCAGTGGCGCAGACCCAGGCGGGTCGCCAGCGCGCGGGCTGTCTCCTCCAGCCGAACTGGATAGGGGTCGTCCCACTCCAAAATGCGTTCGGGCAGGCTGTGCGCGGTGAACACCACGAACGCATTTTGCGGTTGCGGGAAGGTGTCCAGCCCGCGCCGGATCCGCGCCTCGACGGCGTGGAGGTAGCGCGGATTGAGGTGCCAGCCGCGCACGGCGTGCAGGCGGACGTCGGGCCGATCGGCGAGCACGGGATGCGCGTACTCCAAGTACTCGTCGATGATCATGCGCGACTCGTGCGGCGCCAGCACCATCGCGATGATCCGCAAGAGGCCGTCGTCGAGGATCGCGCGGGTCACCTCGGCGACGAACGGCGGCGCATGCTTCATGGCCAGATAGACGCGGTACCGGCCGGGCGCACGCCGGTCGAGGGCCGCCTGCAGCCCACGCGCCTGCGCCTCGGTGATCTCGCGCAGCGGCGAGGCCCCCCCGATCCGCCGGTAGCGCTCCCGGAGGTCTTCGAGTTCGGAGGACGAGGGTCGGCGGCCGCGGCGGATGTGGGTGAAGTACGCCTCCACCTCCTCCAGGCTCCGGGGCGTGCCGTAGGCCATGAGGAGCACCGCAATCGGCGCGTCCATCGAACTATCCACCTCCCGGCGTACGCCGGCCGCGCTCGTGGACCCAGTCCACCAGACGCCTCAACCGGTCCGGGTCGGTGTGCGGGGGCACGCCGTGCCCGAGGTTGAAGATGTGGCCGGGGAGGGATGCGCCCTCGTCGACGACGCGCTCGGCTTCGGTCCGCAGCCTGGCGACTGGGGCCGACAGCAGCGCAGGATCCAAATTCCCCTGCAGCGCGCGCCCTGCGCCCAGCACAGCCGCGGCGTCGGGGAGCCCCACGCGCCAGTCCACGCCGATCACCTCGGCTGGCAGGCCGGCGACCTCGCGCAGCAGGTGGGCGTTTCCGGTGGCGAAGTAGATGCGCGGCGCCCGGGGGCCCACGGCGTCGAGCATCCGGTGCAGGTGGGGCGCCACCGCGCGGCGGAAGGTCCGCGCGGACACCGCTCCAGCCCAGGAGTCGAAGACCTGCACGAGGTGCGCGCCGGCTTCAACCTGCGCCCGCAGGTAGGCACCCAGGCTTTCCGCCAGTCGCGCCATCAATCGCTCCCACGCATCGGGCTGCGCGTGGATGAACGCGCGTGTCTGCGTCCAGTCCCGCGAAGGTTGGCCCTCGATCAGGTAGGCAGCGAAGGTGAACGGCGCGCCGGCGAAACCGATCAGGGGGCGGTCCAGTTCGCGCCGAAGCGTGCGGATCGCCTGGAAGGTGAACTCCAGCGCGCCCAGGTCGATCGCCGGCAGCGAGGCCAATTCGTCCGCCGACAGCGACCGCTGCAGCACGGGTCCTTGCCCCTCTACGACGTGGAACCCCAGGCCCATGCCCCACAGCGGCACCAACAGATCGCTGAACACGATCGCGGCGTCCACGTCCAGGCGCCGAAGCGGTTGGAGGGTGACCTCGGTTGCCAGGTCCGGATGGCGGCAGAGGTCTTCCATGGTGTAACGCTCGCGCAGCGCCCGGTACTCCGGTAGGTAGCGGCCGGCCTGGCGCATGAACCAAACCGGCGTGGTGTCCACGGGCTGGCGGCGGGCGGCGCGCAGGATGCGGTCCCGAAAGGACACCGTCGTGGCGTGGTGCTCGGCGGTCGGGCCGGAGGCCGCAGGCTCGCTCACCGCACCAGGCCCGTCGACAGATACACGATGGCCAGCAGCACGACCAGGTTCGTCCGGCCGACCCACAGCGCCAGCGGCACGTAGGCACCGCTCGCAGACGCGGCGCGCGGGGCGATCCAGAAGTCGTGCGCGGCCTTGAGGACGACCGCCACCCCGACGAAGGTCAGCTTCCAGGCCAGCGTTCCGTGTCGGGGATCCCAGCCCCACCACAGCAGGTAGGCGCCGGTGACCAGCAGCGCGGCGACGGCCGCCCATGACAGCACCCGGAACCGCCGCCCCAGCAACCGCAGTGCCGCCGAACCGTGCGGGGGTTGCCGCCGCAGCGCGGGGGCGACCGCAAAGAACAGGAGGTTCCCGCCGACCCAGACCGCGGCGGACAGGATGTGGAGGTAGACGGCGGCTCGATACACGGAGGGTCAGCCGTCGAAGCGCACTTCCTCCCGCACACCCCACCCGAAGTCCGCCTCCGACAGCACGAACGCCCGGTCGGGCCGCAACGCGAAGAAGCGGATGTCGCCGCGCTCGGCGAGCACGTCTTCGACCGGGAAGCGTCCCCGCGCGGCCGGGAAACGGTCCAGGTACAGGTCGATCGCATGGCGTGCGCGCTCGCCGCGCAGCCTCTCCACCGAGCCCGCCAGCTGGATGCCCCGCAGCGGCCGCGTTTCGTTCGGGTGGATCGCCGCAGCCGCCCTCCCGGTCACCAGGGCATCCTGCACGTGGCGCGTCCCCAGCCGCGACATGAAGTACAGCACGGGGCCCGCCTCCCACGCGTACAGCACCGGCGCGGCCCACGGGCCTTCCCCCGAAGCGGTCGCCAGCGTCATGATCCGGTTCTCTTCCAGCAAGCGCCAGAACACCTCGGCGGCGCGGCGCGGGTCCGCAACGGACATGCCCCGCGACGGGCCCGCCACGGAGATCGGTTCGGCGGCTTGGTCCGCGCGCATCAGCCGCCCAGGGCGAAGACCTCGCCGACCACCTCGTCGAGGGGGCCGTGCCGGCCCGTGAACATCGGCGTGTCCCGCAGCGTGTAGGGGCGTGCGGCGGTGGATCGCAGCGCAACCACCAGATCGGAGAAGCGCTCGAGGTCATCGGTCTCGTAGCCGACGACGAACTCCCAGTCCGCCACGCCGGTGCAGTACAGGAGGAGCTGCTCGATCCCCTCGAAGGCGTGCCCGACGCGGGCGTGTTCCAGCATGACCGCCCGCCGCCGCTCCGCCGACAGCTGGTACCACTCGTGGGTCTTGCTGAACGGATACACGACCAGATACCGCTTGCGCGGGCCCGGGACGCGCACGCTGGTGCCGCTGCGACCGGTGTACGGCGAGGGGCGCACCGTCCCCCACAGGCTGGCCGCCCACTCCATGTGCGTGCGCAGAAGACATCGGGCCGCCGCCTGGTAGGACTCCACGCCCGCTGCCGCGATCCACAACCCCAGCTCGGCATCGGCGCGAAGACCCACGAGACTGTAGGCGTACACTCCCGCGACGCTCGGCGTCTCCTCCGCGAGTTCGACCGCCCGTCGAACGCGCTCGGCTTCCTGCGACGTGCGGTAGCCAGGGGGTATGCGGAAGTACAGAAAACCGTGGACGTTCGGGTCGCCCATAAGCACCTCACGGTTGCTCCGCGCAAAGTGTACCACAACCGCTGCGCGCCGATTCCCGCCCTCGACGCGGCGCTGCGTCCCCTGCGGCGAGGTCTCCTCCCCGTAGCGCCCGATCGCGCCTCCACAGGCGTGCGGCATCGCCCGCCGATCGCACAGACGCTTTTGACACCCCGCAGGGGCGTTCGTACACTTACCGAAAACCATACGCACCGCGGCGCACCGAGTTGGCAGATGCCGGCCACGCGGGCGCCGAGCCGCAGCAACAACGCGGATGCGTCGCTCGCACGCCCGGACGGAATCCGGGGTGGATGACCGGCCCAGCGGAGTCGAGCCCTCCGGCTGGGCCGCGTGCTTTGGCGGAACCGATCGCCACTGCGCAGCGTAGTAGCGGACACGATGGAGATTCGAACGGTCAGCGCCTACCTCAACGCCGCCGCCTCGGACGACCGTCTGACGCGGACGACCCACCACTACGTCGCCGACATGCTCGACCACTTCGGGCCGGATCGGGTGTTCGAAGGCATCTACGGAATGACCCGCCAGCTCGAGGACATCGTCTCGTACTTCCGCGCTTACTCGATGGCGATGGAGCGGCGCCTGCTGCTGCTCGTCGGACCGCAGGGGTCGGGCAAGACGATGACCGTCGACAAGATCAAGCGGCACCTGGAGGCGTACTCGCACACCGAGTCGGGTCTGCTCTACGCGGTCGAGGGGTGCCCGTTCCACCAGCACCCCTTCGACCTGGTGCCGCCGGAGGTGCTGGCGTCCCGCGGGTTCCACTGGCACGAAGAGGCCCTCCCCTGCCCGGTGTGCGACCGCTTGATCCAGCGGTACGCCGGATGGGAGGACGTGCCGGTCCAACGGATCTATCTGTCCGCCCGGCACAAGGTCGGGATCGCCAAGCACACCCCTACCGACCTGCGCCGTGAGGACATCACGAACTTCGTCGGCAACATCAACTTCGCGATGCTCAAGGAGCGGGGGTCGACCTACGACCCCGACGCGTACGACTTCGAGGGCAAGATCATCTGGGCCAACCGCGGCATCCTCGACTGGACGGAGGTCTTCAAGAGCCGCCGGCAGCTGCTGTCGCTGCTGCTCGAACTTATCCAGTCCAAGCGGGTGGACCTGGCGAACTTCCCGACCGTCCACGTGGACACCGTCGTGATCGGGCACACGAACTACCCCGAGTACAACGTCTTCTTGTCCGAAGACATCATGGAGCCGCTGCGCGGCCGCATCCACAAGATCGACTTCCCGTACAACACCGACCTGGCCGGGGAGATGGAGATCTACCGCCACCTCGTCGAGCGCGCCAACCGCGTGCGCGGCGAGCGCAAGCACGCGCCGCACGACGTCTACGAGCTCGCGGCCCGCTACGCGATCAAGACCCGGACCGACTCCAACGGACTGCGGGGTCTGAGCCCACGCTTCTTCGAGGATGCGTTCTCGACCGCCTACACCCGTGCCGACGCGTGCCTGGATTTGGAGGTGCTGAGCGACGCGATCGAGCGCACGTTCGCTCATCAGTCGATCAAAGACCTCAACCTCAAGGAACTCCTGCGCCAGTTCGAGGAGACGAAGCTGGAGTTCGTCCACGAAAAGGTCTCGCTGATCGTCGAACGGATCGTGCCGGAGCACTTCTTCGACTACGGACAGAACCTGTACCGCAACTACCTGGACGCGGTGGCCCGCAACGTCGTCGGCGACGGACTCACCGAGCGGGAGAAGGAGCTGATCGACGAGGTCGAAGGCCTGCTCGTCCAGAAGCGCCAGATCAGCCGGCAGGGGCGCGTGGCCTTCGAGAACGTGTTGCTCGAACGCGCCGACGAGCTGCGTGCCATGCCCTACACGGAGAACGAGCACCTGCGGGGGGCGATCAACGAGCTGGTGTTCAACAAGATCAAGAACTGCCTGCGCCTGTACGAGAAGACCGAGGAGCTCGACGCCAAGAGCCGCGAACTGTTCGACGTCCTCTACCGCAGCGCGGTCACCGAGCACGGGTACTGCGAGGTGTGCGCCCGCAGCCTGTTCAAGATCCTCGGCCGGAGCGTCTGATGCGCGTGCCCGGCAGGAAGCGGATCCCCACACCTCTTTGGGGCCGCCGGCCATGAGGATCCACCGCGGGCGCATCGCGCAGCACGAGCACGACGAGCTGCTGCGCGCCTACCTCAAGCAGAACCTGAACGAGCTCATCCAGCAGAAGGAACTCGTGGTCGACGGCAAGGTGAAGACGCAACTCGCCACCCTGGACCTGCCGACGCTGCGCTACGGAGACGACGAAGCCTTCCTGGCCCAGGGCGGGGGCGACGGCGGCGGACGGGGGGCCGCCGACGGGGTGCAGGCGCTGGGGGGAGTGTTGGGCGGCGATCACCACGGACCGGAGACGCACGTGGAGGTCGACTTCGACGAGTTCGTGCGTCTGGCCCAGGAGGTCCTGCTGGACGAGATCCGCCTGCCCGCGCTGCACCACACGCCGCGCGGCGGGGACGTCGAGAGCGAGGACATGCCGGAACTGGACGATCTCGACCGGATCGGGCTCGTCGCCGATCTGAACCTCGAGGAGACGATGGTCACCAGCCTGGCGCGCAACCTCCGGGAGCAGGGTGTGGCCGACTACGATGTGGACCTGCGCCAGGACGGCTGGTACTTCGTCGAGGACCCCACCCTGGCGCGCAACCACCGATCGCTGGAGGTCTACGTCCTGGACATCTCCGGATCGATGCGCGGCGATTACCTCTCGCTGGTCCGCAAGACGATCTTTTTGCTCTGGTACGCGCTGGAGCGGCGCTACCCCACCAACCTGCGCCGGTACGTGGTCTTCCAGGACGTCGCCGAAGAGAAGACGCGCGAGGAGTTCTTCTCGGTGGAATCCAGCGGGGGCACGCACATCTCGGCCGGGTTCGAGAAGGCGATGGAGCTGCTGGACGGCGCGGGCGAGTACGACAAGTACTTGTTCCTGTTCACAGACGGCGAGACCAGCAGCGGCGACTTCGATCTGGCCAAGCGGCGCTACGAAGAGGCGCTGGCCCGGTTCGACCTGGTCTGCTACGGCCATGTCAACCCCGGCGGACGCGGCATCGGCGGTTTCAGCGAGTACGCGCAGGAGACGGCCGGACGCCGACCGGGGGCGACGTTCGCGAACCTCGTGGATCTGGAGACGGTCCGGCAGGCGATCTCCGACTTCCTGTCCTGCGTCGACCGGCCGGAGGGCGGTGCGCGGTGCGGGAGTACGAGACGGTCATCCACCGCGTCGAGGCACTCGCGCGAGAGCGCGGCCTGACGTTCGATCCCGTCGTCTTCCGCATGAGCGAAGCCGACGAGATCGCCGAGGTCGCCAGCATGGGTCTGCCCAACCGGTTCGTCCACTGGTACTGGGGCGGCGCCTACAAGGAACTCTCGCTGCAGCAGAGCAAGGCGGTGCTCAGCATCCTCGAACTCGTCCTGAACACCCGTCCCTCCTACGCCTTCCTGCGCCGCTCCAACACGTATCTGCAGAACGTGCTGGTGATCGCGCACGTCTACGGCCACGCCGACTTCTTCGCGAACAATCACTGGTACCAGAAGTCCAACAAGGACATGCTCAACGAGGCCGAGCGGCACGCGCGGATGTTCCGCCGGCACGAGGCCACGCACGGACGGGAGCAGATCCAGGAGCTGCTGGACGCCTGCCTGACGGTCGCCACCAGCGTCAACGCCTTCGAGCGCGATCCCACACGGCGCCGGCGGCGTGTCGTCTACGTCCTCGAGGAGCGGGCGCCGCTGCTGCCGCACGAGCGCGAGATCCTGGAGGCGGTGCGGCGGGAGGCGGAGTACTTCGATCTGGTGCAGCGTACCCACATCACGAACGAGGGATGGGCGACGTTCGTCGAGGCGGAGCTGCTGCGCGAGCTGCTGGGTCCTCGGGAGTGGAGCGAGGTCTCCGTCCACCTGTGCAACCGGCCGGCGCCGTACATGATCGGCTACGCGCTGTTCCGCGCGGTGCAGCGGCAGGCGGGCCCCCAGCGCGCGCTGGCGATCCGGAGGTTCTACGAAGACGTCCGGTTCATCGACGAGGTCCTCGACCAGGACCTGGTCCACCGGCTCGACCTGTTCGTCTACGATCCCAAGGACCGCAGCCGCAACACCGACGTGGATGCGGTCAAGGAGATGCTCATCCAGCAGAAGCTGGGTCGGGGGGAACCGCAGATCGAGGTCGAGGACCCCGCCCACCCCCGGGACCTGACCCTGGCGCACGTCGAGGACGGCAAGAAGCTGGATCCAAAACGGATTGCGCTGTACCTCCGGGCGGTACACCGGCTGTGGCGCGGCCCGGTGCGGTTGCGGGCCAACGGCAAGGTCTACACGTACGACAAGCGCGGGCTGTCCACGTCCTGAGGCGCCCGAGGCCGGCCAGCCCGGGACTGCTTGACAGGACGGCGGGGTATAATACGGAAGGGGTGATCGCCGTGATCTGGATGAAGGTCAAGGGCGTCGCGATGGACCACCAGATGAACCCGGTCGTCCTCCTGACGGACGCCGAAGAGCGGATGGCGCTGCCGATCTGGGTGGGCCCCGCCGAGGCCCAGGCGATCGCCCTGCAGCTGCAGGGCGTCACCCCACCGCGCCCCATGACCCACGACCTGCTCCGGTCGGTGCTCCGGGAGATGTCGGTTTCCCTGACCCGCGTGGTCGTCACCGACGTCCGGGACCAGACCTACTTCGCCGAGATCCATCTCAAGCGCGACGGGACCGACCACGCCGTCGATTCCCGGCCCAGCGACGCCATCGCGCTGGCGCTGCGGATGGAGGCGCCGATTTTCGTGGACGAGCGCGTCGCCGCCCAGGCGATCCCGCTGAAGAAGGAAGACGAGATCGACATGGACGAGTGGCGGCGCTTCCTCGACAACGTTAAGCCCGCTGACTTTAAGCGGTCGCTGCACTAGCGCGGCCTACCCGATCGCCATCCCGCCACAGGCGACGAGCGTCTGCCCCGTGATGTAGCGCGCGTCGTCAGAAGCCAGGAACAGCACGGCTTCCGCCACCTCCTCGGGGGAGGCGAACCGTCCGAGAGGGATCGTTGCCTCGATCCGGGCGCGGTCCTGGGGGGTACGGTGTGCGTGTGCACGGGTGTCGGTATACCCGGGTGCGATGGCGTTGACACGGATGCGGGGGGCCAGGGCGTGGGCCAGGCACTTGGTGAGCATCACCAGAGCCGCCTTGCTCACGGCATAGTGCGGCGCCCCGGCGCCGGCCACCAGTCCCCGCATCGACGCCACGTTGACGATCGCCGACCCATCGCCCATCACCTCGGCGGCTGCGCGGCTGCAGAAGAACGGCCCCTTGACGTGCACGTCCATCTGCTCCTCCCACAGCGCCTCGGTGATCCCCCACACGTCGGTGCGGTCCACGACGCCGGCGTTGTTCACCAGGACGTCCAGGCGGCCGAAGGCGGCCACGGTCTCGGCCACCAGGCGCGCGCACGCCTCGGGCGAACGCACGTCGGCCCGCAGCGACACCGCCCGCCCGCCTCGCGCTTCGATCGACGCGACCACCCCCTGGGCGCCCTGCGCATCAGTGGCGTAACCGACCGCCACCGCCGCCTGCGCCGCGGCGAACCGCCGCGCGATCGCCGCGCCGATGCCGCTGCTCGCACCCGTCACCAGGACGACCCTGCCCGCCAGCACACCGACGAGTTCGCAGTGTGCCCCGTCGACCCCTGCACAAGGATTCGCACCGCGGCCGGCGAACAGGAGGCGGGAGGTGTCCCGATGACCGGATGGATCGTGCTCGGCCTGGTCGCGCTCGCGGCCCTCTGGGTCGTGTTCGAGTACAACCGCCTGGTGACGTTGCGCAACCGCCTCCAGAACGCGTGGGCGCAGATCGACGTGCAGCTGCGCCGCCGCTACGACCTGATTCCCAACCTGGTGGAGACCGTCAGGGCATACGCCGCCCACGAGCGCGACGTGTTCCAGCGGGTCACCGAGGCGCGGGCCCGCGCGATTGCGGCCGGCACCGTCGGAGAACAGGCCCAGGCCGAAAACGTGCTCACCCAGGCGCTGCGGTCCCTGTTCGCAGTCGCGGAGGCCTATCCCGAGCTGCGGGCCAACCAAAACTTCCTCGCACTCCAAGAAGAGCTCAGCGGCACGGAGAACAAGATCGCTTTTGCCCGGCAGTTCTACAACGACACGGTGATGCAGTACAACACTCTTCGGCAGGTGTTCCCCACCAACTTACTGGCCAACGCGCTCCGGTTTGGTCCCCAGGAGTACTTCGAGATCGAAGAACTCGCAGCGCGCGAACCGGTTCGCGTGCAGTTCTGATCCCGCACAGACGGCCCCTTTGCGTTCGACATCGGCGTCCGGTCACAGAGCCGGCTGAGAGTGTCAAATCGGACATACGTTCGTATCTATCGATCGAGGATTTGGGCATAGGAACGTTGAAATAGGTGCGTGGTTCGGTCGCGTGGGGACGAGTCCACGCGGTCCACGAAATCCCGCAAGACAACCTGGGAGCGTGAGATGGGCTTCACCCGGCCGGCGCTGGCCGTCGTGTTTGCCATTTGTCTCTTCGCCGCATTGACCGCAAGCACATCGGCAAGCAGCCTCACCTACACCGTCAGATCCGGCGATACGCTCACGTCCATCGCTGCGCGTTTTGGCACCACGGTTTCTGCGATCGTGCAGGCGAACGGCCTGGACGATGCCCACCGTCTTCAGATCGGTCAGACTCTGCGGATCCCCAGCGGTACCCGTGCCGCACGGTCCGCCAGCGCACCGCCGGCTGCGCCCACGACGTACACGGTCAAGGCGGGTGACACACTGTCCGCCATCGCCGACCGTTTCGGCGTACCGGTTCCGGTCCTGGTGCGACTGAACGGCCTTGCGGACGCGGACCGCCTCCGGGTCGGGCAGGTCCTACGGATCTCGGATGCCTCCGCAGGGACCCCGCCGCGCGCCCCCACACCGTCGGTTCCCGCACAGGTGCATGTCGTTCAGAGGGGGGACACGCTGTGGGGCATCGCCCGGAGGTACGGCACCACGCCGCAGCGCCTGGCTTCGCTGAACGGCATCTCGGAGAGTGCGATGCTGCGCATCGGCCAGCGCCTGCGCCTACCCGGAGCGGACGCCGCAGCCCGGCCCGAAGCGCCTGCGACGCGGCGGGTTGCCGCGGCGTCGTCGCGGGGCGCGGCGCTCGTCGCCATGGCCCGGCGATTCCTGGGGACGCCCTACCGGTGGGGTGCGACCGGCAACGGAGCGTTCGACTGCTCCGGCTTCCTGTACGCCATGTTCCGCCACATGGGGATCACGCTGCCGCGGACGTCGTTCGCGATGTTCGGCGTCGGGCGCCCCGTGCCCCGGTCACAGCTGCAACCCGGCGATTTGGTCTTCTTCACCACGTATGCGCCCGGCGCCTCACACGCGGGGATCTACGTCGGCGGCGGGATGTTCATCCACGCGTCGTCGGCGGGGCGCGGCGTGCGGATCGACGCGCTGAGCAAACCGTACTACAACGCCCGCTTCATCGGTGCCCGGCGTCACTTCTGACCGCGGTCTTGCCGGGGGGGCGGCGCGATCCCGGCCCCGGGCGCCACCGTCCGACATCCCTCGATTCCCTGCGGGCGCAATCGCACCGTGTCCCGAGTGGTACAGTGGATCTGGTCGACGCCTTCGCCCAGGTGTGGGGAAAACACATGGCGCCGACCGCGGAGCCGCCCGCCGGGTTGGACATGGACTGACCCGCACCCCACCGAGTGATGTCCATCCGCCTGACGTCTGCGATCGTCCTCGGCAAGGCATCGGCCGGTCTGAGCCGCGTGCTCGGTCTGGGAGGCGGGACGACGGTGCCCGGGCGCGTCGCGCGCACGCTGGACCCACAGATCGTACGCTCGCTGGGCGCACGGCTCCCGCACGGCACGGTCGTGGTCACCGGCACCAACGGAAAGACGACGACCGCGCGGCTGATCTCCCACATCCTCTCCGAGGCCGGACTGGTACCCGTCCACAACCGCGCCGGTGCGAACCTACCCGCCGGAATTGCCGCCGCGCTCGTCGAGTGTGCGCACTGGCGGGGCGGCATGCGGGGTGACGTCGGCGTCTTCGAGGTCGACGAGGCGACCCTGCCGGCGGCGATCGATGCGCTGCGTCCCCGCGTCGTCGTGCTCACCAACCTGTTCCGGGATCAACTCGACCGCTACGGGGAGGTGGACATCGTCGCCGGACGGTGGCGAGAAGCCATTGCGGGGTTGCCCCCCGAGACGGTCGTCTGCTTCAACGCCGATGACCCCCAGGTCGGTGCGGTCGTCGAACGGTTCGGCGCGCAGACGATCCCGTTCGGCATTGAGGACGAATCCGCCGGCGGCACGGCCATCGAGGACGCGGCCGACGCACGCTACTGTTACCGCTGCGCGACACCGTACGACTACCGCGTGGTCTACCTCTCCCACCTCGGGGACTACACCTGCGCGCGGTGCGGCGCCCACCGGCCCGAGTTGAGGGTTCGGGCGGAGGCCGTCTGCCTGCGCGGCACCCGTGGCGCCGACGCCACCGTGGTGTGGGACGGCGTCCGTATGGACCTCCGCACGGTGCTGCCGGGCCTGTACAACGTCTACAACCTGCTGGCCGCGACGGCCGCCGCCGCGGCGATCGGCATCCACCCGCAGACCGTCCGGCGGGCGCTCGCCTCCTTCGCGCCGGTATTCGGGCGCGCGGAACGGCTGCGCTGGGACGGCGTCGACGTGCAGATCCTGCTTGCCAAAAACCCGGCCGGCTTCAACGAAGTGCTGCGCGCGCTGAAGGCCGAGCGCCCTGCCGCGGTGCTCATCGCGATCAACGACCGGACCGCCGACGGCCACGACATCTCCTGGCTTTGGGACGTGGACTTCGAGATGTTGTGCGACCTGGACGCGCCGATCACGGTCAGCGGCATCCGGGCTGCGGAGATGGCGCTGCGCCTGAAGTATGCCGGCGTGGACGACGCGCGCGTGACGGTGGTCGGCGACCTCGACGCCGCGCTGGCGGCGGCCCGGCGGGGTGTCCCCGACGGCGGCGCGCTGGTCGTCGTGCCCACCTACACCGCGATGCTGGAACTGCGGCGCGTGCTGCGCAGGCGCGGCGTGGTGAGGGGGTTCTGGGAAGATTGAGCGGTGCTGGAGTGGCCACGATGGACCTGCAAATCTGCCACCTGTATCCGGACCTGCTGAACCTCTATGGCGACCGTGGCAACCTCATGGTGCTGCGACGGCGGGCCCAGGCGCGCGGCATCTGCGTATCGATCGCGCCGGTGCGCCTGGGCGACCCGCTGGACGCCTCCGCCCACGACCTGTTCTTTTTGGGCGGCGGCGAGGATCGCCAGCAGGTGCTGGCGGCCGCGGATCTGCGACGCCGCGCCGACGACCTCCAGCGGGCCGTCGCCTCCGGGGCCGTCGTGCTGGGGGTGTGCGGCGGTTACCAGTTGCTCGGTCACTCCTACCGGCCGGCGGAGGGAGGGCAGCTGCGGGGGATCGGACTGCTCGACGTCACGACCGAACACCCGGGCAAGGCCGCCGGGCGTCTGGTCGGCAACGTCGTCGTGGACTGCGCCCTGCCGGGTGTCGGCACGCTCGTGGGTTTCGAGAACCACGGCGGCCGCACGCGGCTGGGCGGTGCGGCGAAGCCCCTGGGCCGCGTGGTCATCGGGTTCGGGAACAACGGCGAGGACGGCTCGGAGGGCGCGGTGCAGGGAAACGTCTTCGGCACGTATCTGCACGGCCCGCTGCTACCCAAGAACCCGCGCTTCGCCGACCACGTCCTTCGGCTGGCCCTGCGGCGTCGCCACGGCGAAGTCGACCTGCACCCCTTGGACGATCGGATCGAGGAGACCGCCCACGCTGCGGCGGCCGCGCGCGCACGGGCCGTCCCTCGGCGGTAGGCCGACCCGGGCAGGCGCGCGGCCTCGCCGAATGCGGTCGTCACCGGCCGAGTGCCGCCAGCATCTCCTCCACCGAGGTGAACTTCACGCGGGGCCTGCCCTGCGCCCTGCCGCGCGCCACCTCCAGTTCGTCGAGCCGGCGCCAGTCGGCGTAGGAGATGCAGCGGGGCTGGCGCTGCCGGATCAGCCGCTCCGCGGCCTCCGCGTCGGGATCGTCGGCCGCCAACACGCGGCCGACCCGCACGTCGGCGACCATGTTCGCGACGGTCTCCGCGGCATCCGGCTTGTTCGTGCCGATGACGCCCGTCGCGCCCCGCTTGATCCATCCCGCGGCGTACAGCCCCACCAGGGGTTCCTTCGTCTCGGGGTCGAGGACCCGTCCCTTGTCGTTGAGGATGACACCCCACTCCTCGTGGAACGGCACACCGGGCAGGGGCACACCCCGGTAGCCGATCGCCCGAAAGACCGTCCCCACCGGCAGGTCCTCGTGTTCTGCGGTCGGCCGGGCCACCAGCGTCCCCGCTTCTGTCCTCTCAAGACGGTTGCGCACCAGGCGCAATCCGCCGACGTGACCGTCGGACGCCAGAAACTCTACCGGCGAGACCAAAAAGCGCATGATCAGCCGGCGGGGTTTGCCGGTCGGCGTGCGCCTGGCGAACTCCCGCAAGATCTCCACCTTGATGCGGGCGGTCCGGTCGTTGCGCTGCTCGATGTCGGCGCGGCTCAGCTCGTCCAGGACCACCTCCTCGGGCAACGCGGTCGCGTCCGCGTTAGGGAGTTCGCCGAGTTCGCGGATCTCCGGGTTGGTGAAAGCGGCCTGCGCAGGGCCGCGGCGGCCCAGGAGGTAGACTTCCCTGACGCGGCTCGCCGCGAGCGCCTCCAGGGCGTAGTCGGCGATGTCCGTCCGCGCCAGTTCGTCCGTCGAGCGCAGCAGGATCCGCGTGACGTCCACGGCCACGTTGCCGACGCCCACCACGGCGACGGCCTCGCGCTGCAGGTCGAACGTCAGGTGGGTGAAATCCGGATGGCCGTTGTACCACGCGACGAACTCCGTCGCCGAGTAGCTGCCCTTCAGGTCCTCACCGGGCAGCCCCAGCCGTCGGTCCGCCTGCGCACCGGTGGCGAAGAGGATCTGGTGGTACAGCCCCTTGAGGTCGTCCAGAGTCAAGTGCCTTCCGTACTCGACGTTGCCGAAGAAGCGAAAGCGCGGGTGGGACGCGGTCCGGTCGTACACCGCCGTCACC
This sequence comes from Armatimonadota bacterium, assembly GCA_031432545.1. Taxonomy (NCBI): domain Bacteria; kingdom Bacillati; phylum Candidatus Sysuimicrobiota; class Candidatus Sysuimicrobiia; order Candidatus Sysuimicrobiales; family Candidatus Sysuimicrobiaceae; genus Candidatus Caldifonticola; species Candidatus Caldifonticola tengchongensis. Next base: position 317,029 of record JAVKGX010000001.1, on the reverse strand, counting down.
GACTTGATCTTCTGGTGGTCGGGGGCCACGCCGTACCGCACCAAACCGTAGGGCGCGGGCAGCCGGTCGAAGAGGTCCACCTCCACGACGACGTCCCGCTGGTTGAGGAGATGGTCGCAGGCGTAGAATCCGGCTGGTCCCGCACCGAACACGGCCACGCGCACAGGACGCGCCTCGCTCCCGGGTCGGCTCATACCCAATGGGGAATCCCCGCGCCGGCGATCACCGAAAGGCCACTCCGGTCGGGGCGCGACGCGCACGGAGCGGGCCGCAAGACCCGCTCCGCCGTCTACTCACCGGCTCTCTCCGTGAGGATCTGCAGGGTGGCCACCTCGCCCTCGTAGGCGTCGCGCTGGGCCTTCACCACGTCCCCGATGGAGACGATCCCGACCAGACGCCCTCCGTCGACCACAGGCAGGTGACGAATCCTCAGCTCGGTCATCGTATGGGCGACGACCATCAGGCCGTCCTCGGGCCTCCCGACGACGATCTCCGCCGTCATGACGTCGGCAAACCTGCGTTCGAATAGCCGCTCGTCGCGCACGGCCTCGCGGACGATGTCGCGTTCGGAGAGGATGCCGACCGGCCGGCCGTCCGGGTCGACGACCACCAGCGCGCCGACGTGTGTCGCGCCAGCAGCGCCAGCGCGTCCCGGATCGTTTGGTCGGGCCGGGCCGTGTAGACGTGACCGCCCTTCCGTGCGAGGATGTGCGCGATGTTCATCGCCGGACCGTCCTGCCCGCCACCGCCTGAGAGCGTACCAGGAACACCGCCGAGAGGACCAGGACTCCACCCAGCAGTTGCGGTCGGTCCAGGACTTCTCCGAAGAAGACGTAGCCAAGCAGGCCGGCGACGACGGGCTCGAACGTCGCGACGACGCTGGCCCGCCCGGCCTCGATCCGCGCCAGCCCACCGACGTACAGCCACTGGGCCGCCAACGTGGTGATCAGCGCCAGGTACAGCAGCGCCAGTGGCGCCCGCAGCACGTGCGCGGGGACGAAACGTCCGGCCGGCACCCCCGCCAGCAGCCCGCCTGCCACCAAGAAGATGGTACCGAAACCCAACGCGTACACGAGGATCACGAGCGGATCGTGCCGACGCAGCGCGTGCTTGCCGAAGATGCTGTACAGCCCGTAGGTCAGACCGGCCCCCAGGCCCGCCGCGACGCCCGGCAGATTCAACCGCAGCGCCGCTGGGTCGTAGACGCGTACGACGAGCGCGCAGCCGACGAACGCCAGCGCCAAGGCTGCCAGCTTGGGGCCGGACAGGTCTTCGCCGAACAGGATGGCCGACAGCGCGATCACCCACGCGGGGGCGGTGTACAGCAAGATCGCGGCGGTCGCCACGGTCGTGAGCGTGATCGCTGTGAAGTACGTCACGAAGAAGATCGCGATGCTCACCAGGCCGTAGGCGGCAAACAGCGGCAGGTCGCGCGCCGTGATGCGGACAGAGCGGCCGCGGGCCCAGGCCAGCGCCACAGCCCCGGCGCACGCAAGCCCGGCACGCCACGCCGAGGCCTCGAACGCGCCGACACCCGCCGCGTCCAGGAAGCGCACCGCGATCCCCAAGCTCCCCCACAAGGCCGCCGCCGCCAGCACCATCAGATAACCGACCAACCCGTCGCCATCGGCCCGCACGGCAACACGATTTCGGCACGCGCGCCCCCGTCCCTCGTTATGCAGGGAGGTATACTGAACACAGATGAAGGCGGAGGTGCAGCGATGGACCTTGCCGGCGTGCGTGTGGCGGTGCTCGTGGAGGACCTCTACGAGGACCTGGAACTGTGGTACCCGGTGCTCCGGTTGCGGGAGGCCGGCGCGGAAGTGAAGGTGGTCGGGCCGCGGGCGGGGGAAACCTACAAGAGCAAGCACGGTTATCCGGCCCGCGCCGACGTGGGCATGGACGAGACGCAGGCTGCCTCGTTCGACGCGGTGGTGATCCCCGGCGGCTACGCTCCGGATCGGATGCGTCGCCACGCCTCCATGCTGGATCTCGTGCGGTCGATCCACGAAGCCGGCAAGCCGGTGGCGTTCATCTGCCATGCCGGATGGGTCCCGATCTCGGCGGGCATCGTGCGCGGCCGGACCGTCACCAGCGTGAGCGCCATCCGCGACGACCTGGTCAACGCGGGCGCGAACTGGGTCGACCGAGAGGTGGTCGTCGACGGCAACCTGGTGACCTCGCGGACGCCGGCCGACCTACCCGCGTTCTGCCGGGCGCTCGTCGAGTTGCTCGCCCGTGTGAAGGTGGCGTGAGCGCGCGACCGATCCCGCTGCGCGAAGCGGCCCGTCGGCTAGAGGTGGCTGCGCGCGACGCCGGGTTGCAGGTCGACCGGCGCAACGTCGTCTTCCGCCCCACCCCCTTCCCCTCCTACGAGTACGTCCTGTGGCGGCAACAGGCCCACGCGGTGTTGTGCATGCCCGCCGACCGGGTCGAAGCCGACGACTGGCGCGCGGCCCTCGCCGAGCCGATGCGGCGGGCCCGCGCGTACCTCGAACCCTTCGTCCACATCCAGGAGCGGGTCGACCTGGCCGCGCGCGGCGCGCCCCGGTTCCAGCAGTTTTTGAGGGTGTAGCGTCTCGTGGTCCGGTCCGTCCTGGTCATCGGCGGCACGGAGTTCTTCGGAAAGCACGCCGTCGAGCTCTTCCTCGACGATGGGTGGCGCGTGACGGTGCTCTCCCGGGGACGACGCCGCCCCGGCTGGTGGGACCGCGTCGAGCACATCGCCTGCGACCGCACGGACCGTGAGGCGTTCAGCGCCGCCCTGCGCGGCCGGTCCTTCGACGTCGTCTTCGACAACGTCGCCTTCGACGCGCCCGACGTGTCGTCGGCGCTGGAGGTCTTCCGCCAGACCGTCGGCCACTACGTGCTCACGAGCAGCGGCGCGGTGTACGCAGAACGATCCGGCGACCGCGTCTTCGCGCACGCATCCGAAGACGAGCCGATGGTGGACGCCCGTGCGGACAACCATCCCTACGTCGCCGGAAAGCGCAGGGCCGAGCGGGCGCTCGTCGACCACGCCGGGGGCCTGCCCTACACGGTGATCCGCCCGACCGTCGTCCAGGGACCGGAGGATCCGACGCGGCGGCCGTGGTTTTGGATCCAGCGGATCCTCGACGGCGGGCCGCTGCTCGTGGGCGATCCGCGCCCCGAGCCGGCATGGAACCACGCGTACAGCGAGGACGTCGCGCGCATGGTCGTGCGCGTCGCCGGCAACCCGGTCGCGTTCGGCAAGACCTACAACGCCGCCGGCGGCGAGGTCATCACGCTGGTGGACTATCTGTGGGCTTTGGGCGAAGCGCTCGGCCGGCGCCCGACGCTGGTGCGCGCCGCGCCCGGCGCGTGGAAGGAAGCCCTCCCCGACTACGCCCCGCCGTTCGGGCGACGCTTCGTGATGGACATCGCGCGCGCCCGCGCCGACCTCGGCTACGAGCCGACGCCCGCGGGGGTGTGGATCGCCGCCACCGCACGCTGGTTCGCCGACGCGTACCGCGGCGAAGACAGCCACGGCTACGGCCGCCGTCAGACCGAGATCGCATTCGCGCAGTCTTTCGTCACCACGGAGCGACCATGATCCTCGAACAGATCCAGACCCGTCCGATCGGCACCAACTGCTACGTCTACGGGGACGATCAGACACGGCGCGCGTTCGTCATCGACCCGGGAAACGACGCGCCGGTGATCCTGGAGATCCTGCGCCAGCACGAGCTCCAGGTGGAGGCGATCGTCGCCACCCACGGTCACTGGGACCACGTCGGCGCGGTCCGCGCGGTCCGCGAGGTGACCGGCGCGCCGTTCTTGGCCCCGCGGGCCGACCTGGAGATGATCCGCAACGCCAGCGTGCGGGCGCAGCTGATGATGGGCCTGCCGCTGGACCCTCCGCCTGACCCAGACCGCTTCATCGCCGACGGGGACGAACTGGCAGCCGGGTCCGTGCGGCTGCGGGTCGTCGCCGCGCCCGGACACAGCCCGGGGCACGTGATCCTCGTCGGCGACGGTCTGGCGTTCGTGGGCGACGTCGTCTTCGCCGGCGGCATCGGGCGGACGGATCTGCCGGGCGGTGACTGGGAGGCGCTGCGCCACACGCTGGAAACCCGCATCCTCACACTGCCCGACAGCACGATCCTGTACCCGGGGCACGGACCCCACACGACGGTCGGGCGCGAGCGCGTGTCCAACCCCTTCCTTGTGGGTCTAGGTGGGTGACCCACCCGCAGCCCGGCAAGCGTCTTGCGATTGTCTTCCTGCACGGCGCAGGCGGCCGGGGACAGATCTGGCAGAACCAGCTGCTGGACTTCCCCATCGCGATCGCCCCCGACCTCCCCGGGCATCCGGAAGGCCGACCGTTCGACCGCGTCGAGGACTACGCGGCGTGGCTGCGCGCCTTCCTCGACCGCGGCGGGATGCACGGCGTGGTCCTCGTCGGACACTCGATGGGCGGGGCCGTCGCGCTGCGGGCGGCGCTCGACGCGCCCGACAGCCTGCGCGGCCTGGTGCTCGTCTCCACCGGGGCCCACCTGCCGGTCGACCCCGACGTGCTCGACGGGCTGCACCGGGCACCCCTGCGGACGATCGATCGCGTGGTGGAGACCTGGTTCGTTCCCGGGGCGGACGCCCGCCAGCGGGAACGCGTGCGCACCGCCATACGGGAGTTGGGGCCCGACACGCTGCTGCGGGATCTGAGCGCGTGCGCCCGGTTCGACGTCCGCGACCGGGTCCACGAGATTCGCCTGCCTACCCTCATCCTGTGCGGTGACGCCGACATCGTGACGCCACCGGCGCTTTCGAGCTTCTTGCACGAACGGATGACGCGGTCGGATCTGATCGTTGTACCGGGTGCAGGTCACATGCTGCCGCTACAGCGCCGCGTCGCGTTTCGCGACGCCCTGCGTCGTTTCCTCGCGGCGCTCGCGGCGGAAGGGGCGGGGTGAACCGTGGCGTTCGAGATGCCGGCGGCCGCCCAGTTGGGCGGGTTGGTGTTGCGTGTGCGGGACGCGCGGCGGATGCGCGGCTTCTACCAGGACGTGCTGGGCCTGCGCCCCGACCCCGTCGAACCGGACCGCCTGACCACGGGAGAAGGAGGCGTCGTCGTGCACACGCACCACGACCCCGACGCCCCAGTCCGGCCCCCGGGCGTGGTCGGCCTGTACCACTTCGCGCTGCTGCTGCCGGGCCGCGCCGCGCTGGCCGCCGTCGTCCGTCGGCTGCTGGAGGCCGAGTGGCCGATCGAGGGCGCCTCCGACCACGGCGTCTCCGAGGCACTGTATTTGCGCGACCCGGAGGGCAACGGCATCGAGCTGTACCGGGATCGGCCCAAGGACCTCTGGCCAGTCCGGGACGGCGAGCTGCAGATGGTCACCCGCGCCCTCGACCTCCAGGGGCTGCTGCGGGAATCCCGGACCCCTGCGCCGTTGGACCCGCAGACCCGACTCGGACACGTCCACCTGCACGTCGATGACCTGCGGTCGGGCGAGGCGTTCTACGCGGGCGCGCTCGGTCTGCGCGTGACCCAGCGCGGCTACCCCGGTGCGCTGTTTTTGGCCGCGGGGGACTACCACCACCACGTGGGCCTGAACGTCTGGGGATCGCGCCGGCGCGCCGCCGACGGGGCGACCGGTCTGGTGCGCTACACCTGGCGCGTGCCCGCGGGCACGGTGACAGACCTGCGGGCGCACCTCGCGCCGCGGGAGATCGGGTACAGCCCGACCGGAAACGGCGTGCGGCTCACCGACCCTGCGGGCGTGGAGGTTGAGGTGGTCGAAGCCTAGCCGGCGGCCGGCAGTTCCACGGTGAAGCGCGCACCCCCCTCGCGGCGGTTCGCCGCCGTGATCGTGCCGCCGTGGTCGCGGACGATCCCGTAGGAGATCGACAGCCCCAGACCCGTGCCCTCGCCGATCCTCTTCGTGGTGAAGAACGGGTCGAAGAGCCGGTGGAGGTGCTCGGGGGCGATCCCGGGCCCGGTATCGGCGAACTCGATCACCACCCGGTCGCGCCGGTGTCGCGTCACGACCTCCAGCCGCGCCGGCGCCCGTCCGCGCATCGCGTGGATCGCGTTGTTGACGATGTTCAAGAAGACCTGTTGCAGTTGGTGCAGGTCCCCCCGCACCGGCGGAAGGTCCGGGGCGAGGCGTGTGACGACCTCGATCCCCTCGCGCACCACCTCGTAGCGCTGCAGCGCCAGGGCTTGCTCGACGGCCGCGTTGACGTCCACGAGATCCCACGCCCGCGGCTGCTGCCGTGCGAAGGTCAGGAGGTTCTGCACGATCCGCCTCGCGCGGTCGGCCTCCTGCACGATCACCGTCAGGTTGCGGTGGATCTTCGGTGGGAGATCCGACTCCCCTTCCAACAGCTGCGCGTAGCCGAGGATCGACGTCAGCGGGTTGTTCAGTTCGTGGGCGACCCCCGCGACCAGCTCTCCCATCGCCGACAGCTTCTCCGACTGCACGAGCTGGGCCTGGGCTTCGCGCAGCTGCCGGGTGCGTTCCTCGACCATGCGCTCCAGGTCCTGCTGGTACTGGCGCAGCTTGGTGCGCGAATCCTGTAGCTCGCCGACCATCCGGTTGAAGACTTCCCCCATCAGCTCGGTCTCGTCGTCCCTTCCGGAGGTCGGCACGCGCACACCCAGGTCTCCTCCGCGCACCGCCTCCATCGCCGCACGCAGAGACTCCAGCGACGTCGTCACGGCGCGCGCGACGACCACGGCCACGGCGCCGCCCGCCAGCAGTCCGACGGCACCGACGACCGAGAGGCTCAGGACGAACGACAGGATCGAGTCGTTCACCAGCGCGATGTCCGCCAGCGTCCGGTCGCGCTCCACTTCGATCAGCGACCGCATCGATTCCAACCTCTCCACGACGGCGGCCATGACCGATGGAAAGCGAGTCCGGAGCTCCCGGCTGGGGACGCCGCCATCCCGCGCCTGCGAGGCGGCGGTGCGCGTGAGGGCCTCGAACGACTCGACCGCCGGCATGGTGTCGGCCAGCACCGCCTGCAGTTCCGGCAGCACCACCAGCCCCTGCAACTCTTCGAACAGCCGCCGCGACGGCGCTTGGTCGGTCAGCCGTCCGGCGTACCCCGCGCTGGGGTCGGCGAACAGCACCAGCAGGGCCGCCCCGCGCTGCCAGAAGAGCAACTCGAGCTGCTGCGAGGCGGTGACGGCACGGCTGAACCGGAAGATGCGCTCGCTGTTGAGGGCGAGGTTGCGCAAAAACGATGGCAGCAGGACACCGTGCTGGAATGCGGTGAGCTCGGCGACCCCCGACAGGGCAGCGGCCTGGATCTGCGCGAACCGGTCGTCCAGCAGGGCGCGCAACGCGCGGTGGTGGGTCAGGACGTCGGCCAGCGCGACCGTCGATCCTTCCGGACGGCTGCGCAAAAGCGCCGCCCCTGCAGACATGAACGCCATGTTCGCGCGGTCGGCCTGCTGGCCGAAGCGGCTGTGCTCCGGCTCGGCCAGTCCGCGCCGTACGCGGCCGAGCGTCGTGATGAGCACGCGTGAGAGGACGCCGTATTCGACCTCGGCCCCGCGGTTCGCGCCGCCGACTGCCTGCAGGAGGCGGAAGAGGCGTCGCTCGGCGAGCAGCGAGGCGGCCAGGACGTCGGCGGCGGCACGGTTCTCCGCGTCGAGGCGGCGGGCGAGGTCGACGATGCGCGTGCTCGCATACACGAGCAGGCCGAAGAATGATCCCAACAGCAGCGAGATCAGCAGGTAGCCCGCGAGGATCCGTCGCCCGATCCGCGACCGCATCTTGTGCGTCTATCTTCGAGGACAAAGCAAGGGTTGACAAGCGCGTTGGAGGGGGCCGGGCAGCGCCCAAGTTCGGTGCACCCCCGGAACGCGACCCGATGGTACGCTTCTACCTGTGGACCGCCACCTCGACATCAACTGCGACGTGGGGGAGTCGTTCGGCGTCTACCGGCTGGGGGCCGACGAGGCGGTGATGCCCTATGTGACCTCCGCCAACGTCGCCTGCGGGATGCACGCGGGGGATCCGGTGGTGATGCGGCGGACGGTGCGGCTGGCGCGCGCCCACGGCGTCGCCGTCGGCGCCCACCCCGGATACCCGGACCTCGCCGGCTTCGGGCGGCGTCCGCTGCCGATGACGCCGGACGAGGTGGCCGCCTTCTTGCTCGCGCAGATCGGGGCCCTGGAAGCGATCGCCCGCGCCGAAGGTGTGCGCTTGCAGCACATCAAGCCTCACGGCGCGCTGTACAACGCCGCCGCACGCGACGAGGAACTCGCGGCCGCGATCGCCGAGAGCGTGCTGGGCGCATCGCCCGACACGATCCTCGTCGTCCTGGCGGGCTCGGCCGCCGAACGCGCCGCGCGAGCGGCCGGGCTGCGCGTGGCGCGCGAGGCGTTCTGCGACCGGGCCTACCGGAGCGACGGCTCGCTCGTACCCCGCAGCGAACCGGGCGCGGTCTTGCTGCAGCCGTTCGAGGTCGCTTCCCGCGCGGTGCGCATCGCGTACCGGGAACCCATCCAGACACTCGACGGCGGCGAGATCGTCGTGGAGGCCGACACCGTCTGCATCCACGGCGACACCCCGGGTGCGGAGACGCTCGCCGCCGCGGTGCGGGCCGCGCTGGAGGAAGCACACGTCCACATCCGCCCGATGGGGGAATGGTTGTGACCGCCGACCGTTGAGGGTCACGACGATGTATCTGGCGCGCGCGATCGCCTTCCTGGAAAACAGCGCCAACGACTTGGAGCAGGCGCGGGTGGCGGGGATCCTGGGACGCGCAGGGCCGGACGGCAAGGTCGTCCGGCAGATCGCGAGCCGCCAGAACGACGACGGCGGATTCCCCTACGAGATGCAGCCCGGCCGCGCCAGCGCCATCCACACGACCTGCACCGTCCTGGACTGGATGCACGACCTGGGCATCCTCGACTCGCCGCAGGCCGAACGTGTACAGACCTACCTGCTCGCGATGCAGCGCCCCGATGGCGCGTGGAGCGAGACACCGGGGATCCTCAAACACCGACCGCCGCCGTTCCTCCACCCCGCCGACCGGGCCGCCCGCGCGCACTGCACCGCGCTTGCGGGCCTGTGGGTGCGGCGGCTCGTCGGCGACGCCGACTACGCGGTGACGCTCGCCGCGACGTACCTGCGCGCCCACTGGGACGACGAGGGACGCTGGGGACGGTTCCCGTCTACGCTGTGGCTGGTCGCCGCGTTCTTCGCGAACCTCGACGGTGGGGACGAGATCGCCGCCCGGGCGCTGGAACGGCTGCAGGCGTGGGTGCAGGACGCGACCGCCGGACAGCTGGCCTGGATGGCCGGTACACTTGGCCTCGCCGGCTACGGTCTGCACCACCCCCTCTTGCGCGCCGCGGCCATACGGCTGCTCGAAATGCAGGAACCCGACGGCGGATGGCCGTCGGACGGCGGCGTCCTGCACCGCGTCGAGGTCACGATCCGGTCGCTGCGCGCGCTGACCGGTCTGGGCGTGCCCTCTGCGATGTCGTGACGGCACGAACGTCCATCCGGCCGCCGACCCGTGCGATCGAGCCCCCAGGAGGAAGCCCTGTCCGACGCGCGAACCTATCCGCAGCGGGGACCTACGGAGGCGTAGTTTGCGTGTCGCGCGCATCGTCCTGATCGCGGTGTTGGCCCTGGTGATCGTTGCGGGGGGTGGCGCCGCGTACGCAGTGCGGCGCGCCTACCCGAGGGTCTCTGGGTCTCTGATCGTCCCCGGCCTCCAGGCACCGGTCGAGGTGGTGCGCGACCGCTGGGGCGTACCTCACATCTACGCGCGCAACGAGCGCGACCTGTTCTTCGCCCAGGGGTTCGTGCACGCCCAGGACCGGCTGTGGCAGATGGAGATGAACCGGCGCACCGGCAGCGGGCGCCTGTCGGAGATCTTCGGCGAGCGGACGCTGGGAACCGACCGCTTCCTGCGCACGATCGGGCTGCGCCGTGCGGCGGAGCTGGAGTGGCAACTGCTCTCGCCGCAGACGCGGGGGGCGCTGGAGGCGTACGCGGCCGGCGTCAACGCCTTCCTCGCGCACGCCGGGGGCAGGCTGCCGGCGGAGTTCCTGATCCTGGGGTTCCGGCCAGAGCCGTGGCACCCCCTGGACAGCCTGGTGTTCGGCAAGCTGATGGCCTACGACCTGGGCGGCAACTGGCAGACGGAGATCCTCCGAGCGATGCTGGTGGCCCGCTTCGGGCCACAGGTCGCCGGTCGCCTGGTACCGGCCCACCTCCAGGACTCCCCGATCATCGTTCCAGAAGCCACGAGCTACGAGGGGTTCCGCGACGTCCGGCTCCCGGCGGCGGCGGAGCGGGGCGGGCAGCTCGGCGTGGGCAGCAACAACTGGGTCCTGGCGGGCGCGCGCACCGACAGCGGCAGGCCGTATTTGGCCAACGACCCACACCTGCGCATCGCGTTCCCGTCGATCTGGTACGAGATCCACCTCGAGGGCGGTCCCTACCGCGTCGCGGGGTTCAGCTTCGCCGGCGTGCCGGGGGTGATCATCGGGCACAACGACCGGATCGCGTGGGGCGTGACGAACGCCAACCCGGACGTCCAGGACCTGTACATCGAGCGCTTCCATCCCGACGACCCACATCGGTACCTGTACCGCGGCGTCTGGCTGTCCGTCGAGGAAGTCGTCGAGGAGATCCGCGTCAGAGGACGTGTCCACCCCGAGCGTCTGGTCGTACGGCTCACCCGGCACGGTCCGTTGATCAACGACGTTGTCGACGGCCTGCGCGAGTTCGTGGCGCTGCGGTGGACGGCGCTGCTGCCGTCGACGGTGGCCGAAGGCGTCCTCCGGTACAACCGCGCCCGCGACTGGCAGGAGTTCCGCGAGGCGCTGCAACACTTCCACGTCCCGGCACAGAACTTCGTGTACGCCGACGTCGACGGCAACATCGGCTACCAGCTGCCGGGATGGATCCCCATCCGTGCCCGCGGGGACGGAACGGTGCCCGTACCCGGTTGGACCGGGGAGTACGAGTGGACGGGCTGGATCCCGTATGAGGAGTTGCCCAGCGTCTTCAACCCGCCGCGCGGCTGGATCGCCACGGCCAACAACCGGATCGCGCCCGACGGGTACCGTTACCTCCTCGGTACGGAGTGGGCCGAGGGGTTGCGGGCCCGCCGCATCGCGGACGTGCTGGAGGCGCGGGCCCAGCACGCGATGTCCGACCTGCAGGCCCTGCAAAACGACAACCTGTCCCTACCGGCGCTGCGGATCGCGCCCGTCCTGGCGGCGCTGCCGACGGCGGACGAGTCGGTCCGCGCCGCCCAGCAGGACCTGCGGCGGTGGGACGGCGTCCTGATGGCCGACAGCCGCGCGGCTGCGATCTACCAGGCATTCCTGGTCCGCGCGGTGGAGCGCGTGTTCAAGCCGGTGCTCGGGCAGGACGTCTGGGACCGCTACGCGCGCCGGCACTTCGTGATGGGCGCGCTGTTGGGCCTGTGGGAACGGCCCGATGACCCGTGGTGGGGCCCGGGCGGTCGGGATCGCACGGCTGAGGAGGTCCTGCGCGAGGCCGTTGCGGATCTGACGTCCCGGTTGGGACCCGATCGCACGAAGTGGACGTGGGGCGCGCTGCACCAGGTCCGATTCAACCACACGCTCGGCGAGGTGCCGGTGCTCGGGCGGCTGCTGAATCTGCGTCCGATGCCGTCGCCGGGCGACGGCTGGACCGTCAACCAGGCCGCCTACTCGCTGCTGCGCCCGTTCGATCAGACCGTCGTGGCCTCGATGCGCATGATCCTCGACGTGGGCGAGTGGGACCGCTCCGTGGGGATCCACACGACCGGACAGAGCGGGCTGCCCTTCCACCCCCACCGCGGCGACTTCGCACCCCTGTGGGTCCGCGGCGACTACCACCCGATGCCGTGGACCGCACAGGTGGTCCGCGCTCAGGCGGCCGCGACGTTGACCCTGCAGCCGGGTCCGTGATTCGAGGCGGCGATCGCGGATCGGTTGCTCACGCCGCCCCCTTGCCCGGATTGAGGATGCCGTCCGGGTCGAACACTGCTTTCAACCTGCGCATCCACGCCACCGCCCCACCGTGCTCCCACGCCAGGTAGCGCCGCTTGCGCAGTCCGATCCCGTGCTCTCCGCTCACCGTCCCTCCGAGTTCGATGGTCCGGCGCACCAGCTTCTCGCTGAACGCCTCCGCCAGGCCGTAGCGGTCCGGCGGCGCGGCCACCAGCGCGTGGAAGTTACCGTCGCCGACGTGCCCGACGATCCGGCCGGGCTGGCCCATCGCGTCGAGTTCCGCCCGGGCGTAGGCGACGATCTCCGGCAGTCGGGACAGCGGCACTGCGACGTCCGTCGTGAGGAAGCGGCAGCCGGGGTGCATGTGGGTGAAGGCGTAGTACGCCTTGTGCCGCGCCTCCCACTGCGCGCTCCGTTCCTCCGGCGTGCGCGCGGTATCGACCAGGACGGCGCCGCCTTCCTGCGCGATCGCCCGCGCAGCGGAGGCTTCCGCGTCGATCGCCGCCCCGGTCGAGGCGTGGAACTCGAAGAACAGCGCCGGCTGTTCCGGGTAGCGGCGTCCCAGGAAGGCGTTGACGGCCTGCAAGGCCGACCCGTCCAGCAGTTCCAGGCGCGCGACCGGCAGGCCCGCCGCCATGATGGCGTAGGCCGTCTGCGCCGCGTGCTCGACGGACGGAAAGAAGGCCCGCAGCGTGTGCACGTGGGCCGGCAGCGGGTGCAGCTTGACGGTCAGCTGTGTGATCACACCCAGCGTGCCCTCCGAACCGACGAACAGGTCCCGCAGGTCGTAGCCCGAACTGCTCTTGCGGACCGCGCGGCCGAGTTCGAGCACCTCCCCGTTGGCGAGCACGACCTGCAGCGCCAGGACGTTCGCCCGCATGCCGCCGTACCGGACGGTCATCGTCCCTGACGCGTTGGTCGCCGCCATACCCCCCAGCGAGGCGTCCGCGCCGGGGTCGACGGGGAAGAACAGGCCGCGCGGCCGCAGCGCCCGGTTGAGCGCCTGATAGGTGAGCCCCGGTTCCACGACGGCCGCCAGGTCTTCGGCTACGACCTCCACGATCCGGTCCATGCGTCGCAGGTCGAGACTGATCGCCGGCCCGGTTGGCACGAGGGCGCCCTCGAGGCTGGTGCCCGCGCCGAACGGGATCACCGCCACGCGGTGTTCGCGGGCGACCGCCAGCACCCGGCGGACGTCGGCGACGTCTTCCGCGAACGCCACGGCCACCGGCCGCCGCGACTCCGGATAGCCCTCGTCCCGGCCGTGCTGGTCGAGGACGGATTCCGTCGTCGACACCTTCGAAGCGCCCAGAGCCCGCTCAAGCGCACCTGCGATCGCATCCAACGGGACGTCCATCGTTGTCTCCTCCGCAGCCTCCTCTCGCCATCCGAGCGTGGTGACTTCCCGGGCGTTGACGCGCGGGCGCGGGGTGCCGTAGCCTGAATCTACCAAACGTTCGGTAGGCCTGGATGGCTGACGTAGCGATCCGCCCCAGACACGAGGAACTGCTCGCCGCTGCGGTGCGGCTGTTCCGGGAGCGCGGCTACCACGCCACCTCGATGCAGGACCTCGCCGCCTCGCTTCGCGTCCAGCGCGGCAGCCTCTACCACTACATCGAGGCCAAGGAGGACCTGCTCTGGGAGATCATGGAGCGCGCCCTCGGCCGCCTGTTCGCCGCGGTCGAGCCGGTCGCCCTCTCCCAGCGTCCGCCGACCGAGCGGCTGCGCGCCGCGATCGCCGCCCACCTCGCCGTCGCCGCCGAACTCCGCGACGAGCTGACCATTCTCCACGTCGAACTGAAGTCGCTGTCGGCCGACCGCCGACGCCGCATGGCCGATCGACGTGACCGCTACGAGGCGCTGTTCCGCGACCTGATCGGCGACGGCGTGCGCAGCGGCGCGTTCCGTCCGGTCGACCCGAAGACGGCGACGTTCGCGATCCTCGGGGCGTGCAACTGGTTCACGCAGTGGTTCCGGCCCGACGGTGCGCTTCCGCACACCGCGTTCGCGGCGGCGTTCGCCGACCTGTTCGTTTTGGGTCTGCGCGCCGGCGCTTGACACAGCCAGGAGGTCTGCATGCTCGAGCACATCCGTGGTGCCGCGGTCCTGGGTGCGGGCACGATGGGGTCCCAGATCGCGGCGCTGTTCGCCAACGCCGGCGTGCCGGTGCTGCTGCTGGACATCGTGCCGTCCGAACTCACCGAGGAAGACAGACAGCGCGAGCTGACCCTCGACCACCGCGAGGTGCGCAACCGCCTCGCCCGCGCGGGGCTGGAGCGGGCGCTGGCGGCCAAGCCCGCCGCCTTCACACTCCCCGAGCGCGCCCAGCTGGTGACCGTCGGGAACTTCGAGGACGACTTGGCGCGCATCGCCGACTGCGACTGGGTCATCGAGGCGGTCGTCGAGGAGATCGGGATCAAGCGGGCGCTGATGGAGCGGGTGGAGCGCCACTGGAAGAGCGGGACGATCGTCAGCACGAACACCTCGGGCCTGCCCATCCACGACATCGCCGAGGGTCGCTCCGAAGGATTCCGGCGCCACTTCCTGGGCACGCACTTCTTCAACCCGCCCCGGTACCTGAAGCTGCTCGAACTGATCCCCACCCTGCAGACCGACCCCGCCGTCGTCCGGCGGGTGGCCGCCCTCGGCAGCCGCGTCCTGGGCAAGGGCATCGTCTACGCGAAGGACACCCCCAACTTCATCGCCAACCGCATCGGCACCTTCGGCTTCCTGCACGCCCTGCGCGTGATGATGGAAGAAGAGTTGACGATCGAGGAGGTCGACGAGCTCACCGGCCCGCTGCTCGGCCGACCCCGCAGCGCCACCTTTCGCACCACGGACATCGTCGGTCTGGACGTCCTCGCGCACGTGGCCCGCAATTCCTACGAGCGCCTGCACGACGACGAGCACCGCGACGTCTTCCGGTTGCCGGACTTCGTGCAGAAGATGCTTGAGCGCGGGCTGCTGGGCGAGAAGACCGGTGCGGGCTTCTACAAGCGCGTCGATGGTGAGATCCACGCCCTCGACTACCGCACGCTCGAGTACCGTCCGCGCCAGAGACCAAAAATCCCCACGGTCGACGCGGTCCGCAACGTCGAGGACTTCGGGCGCCGCGTCCGAGCGGTGCTCGCCGCCGGCGACCGGGCGTCGCGGTTTCTGTGGCGTACGATGTCGGGTGTGCTCACCTACGCCGCCCGCCGCGTCCCGGAGATCGCGGACGACATCGTCAACGTCGACCGCGCGATGAAGTGGGGCTTCGGATGGGAACTCGGACCGTTTGAGACGTGGGACGTCTTGGGGGTCGAGGAAATCGCGAACCGCCTGACCGCCGAAGGCGTCGCCCTGCCCGAACTCGTGCGCGACGTGCTGGCAGCAGGCGACGGTTCGTTCTACCGGCGGCGGAACGGAACCCTGGAGGCGTTCGATCCGCGCGAACGGGCCTACCGGCCGGTGGCGTGGCCCGAGGGCGTGATCGTGCTGGCCGAACGCAAGTCCCAGGGCGCGGTGGTCGCGCGCAACCCGGGTGCCAGCCTGGTGGATCTGGGCGACGGTGTGGGGTGCGTGGAGTTCCACAGCAAGATGAACGCGATCGGCGAGGACATCGTCTCGATGCTCCACCGCGCGCTGCGCGAGGCCGACATCCGGTTCGACGCGCTGGTGATCGGAAACCAGGGCCAGGACTTCTCGGTCGGGGCGAACCTGATGTTCTTGCTCATCGAAGCGCAGGAGCACAACTGGGAAGACCTCGACCTAGCGGTGCGCACGTTCCAAAATGTCAACATGGCGATCAAGTACGCCCGCAAACCGATCGTCGTCGCCCCTCGCGGACGTGTCCTGGGAGGCGGTTGCGAGATCGTCCTGCACGCGCCGCGGGCGCAGGCGGCCATGGAGACCTACATGGGGCTGGTCGAGCTGGGGGTCGGACTGATCCCCGCCGGCGGCGGCACGAAGGAAGCTGCCCTGCGGGCCGCCGAGCGCGTGCCGGACGAGGTGCCAGCCGACCTCTACTCGCCGGTGCGCTGGGCGTTCGAGAACATCGCGCTCGCCAAGGTGGGGACGTCAGCGGAGGAGTGCCGACGGCTGGGCTACCTGCGCGACGGCGACGGCATCTCGATGAGCCCCGACCGGCTGATCGCCGACGCCAAGGCCGTGGCCCTCACCTTGGCTGCGACCGGTTACCGGATGCCGCTGCGCCGCAAGTTCCGGGTGGGCGGCGAACGCGTGCGGGCCGCCCTGTACGCCGGATTGTACAACCTGCGGATCGGCGGGCACATCACGGAGTACGACGAGCACATCGCCCGCAAACTCGCCTACGTGATCACCGGCGGCGACGTGCCCGAAGGCGCCTGGGTGAGCGAAGAGCACCTGCTGGACCTCGAGCGGGAAGCCTTCTTAAGCCTGCTCGGAGAGAGGAAGACGCAGGAGCGCATCAAGCATATGCTGGAGAGGGGCAGGCCGCTGCGGAACTAGGCGTTGCTCCCTCCGAGCAGGGGGACGCCGAGGGGAAGCGATGCAGGACGCACTCATCGTGACCGCCGTCCGGACGGCGGTCGGTAAGGCAACGCGCGGATCGCTCAAGGACGCGCGTCCGGACGAACTCGCCGCCCAGGTGATCCGGGGCGCGCTGGCGCGGACGCCCGGACTCGATCCCGCCGATGTCGATGACGTGATCCTGGGCTGCGCGATGCCCGAGGGCGAGCAGGGGCTGAACGTCGCCCGCATCGCCGCGTTGCGGGCCGGGATCCCCGACTCGGTGCCGGCGGTCACCGTGAACCGGTTCTGCTCGTCGGGCCTCCAGGCCATCGCGATGGCCGCAGAGAGGATCATGGCCGGATGGGCTGACGTCGTCGTGGCCGGCGGCACGGAGAGCATGAGCCAGATCCCTTCGGTGGGTGTCCGGTTCGCACCGCACCCCGAACTCGTGGAGAGCTGGCCCGAGATCTACATCTCGATGGGCAACACCGCCGAGTGTGTCGCCCGGCGCTTCGGCATCCCCAGAGAGGAGCAGGACGCGTACGGGCTGCGTAGCCATCAGCGGGCGGCGGCAGCCATCCGGGACGGACGGTTCCGCGACGAGATCGTCCCCGTCACGGTGCGGCGGTGGGAGGACGACGGTCCGGCACCGCGGCCGCGGGAGATCGTCTTCGAGGTCGACGAGGGCGTACGGTTCGACACGAGCCTGGAGCAGATGGCGAAGCTGCGCCCGGCGTTCGCTCGCGACGGGACCGTCACCGCCGGCAACTCCTCGCAGACCAGCGACGGTGCGGCCGCCTGCGTCGTCATGAGCGCCCGGCGTGCCGACGCGCTGGGGCTGCGGCCCCTGGCAGTGTTCCGCTCGTTCGCCGTCGCCGGCGTCGCCCCCGAGATCATGGGGATCGGACCGGTCGAGGCCATCCCCAAGGCGTGCCGCCTGGCCGGCATCCGGCTGCAGGACGTGGACCTGATCGAACTCAACGAGGCGTTTGCGTCCCAGACGATCGCGGTGATGCGGCAACTCGACCTCGACCCCGACAGGACCAACCCCAACGGTGGCGCCATCGCGCTGGGACACCCCCTCGGCTGCACCGGTGCCAAGCTGACGGCCACGCTGCTGCACGAGATGCACCGTCGGAACGCCCGGTACGGGATCGTCACGATGTGCGTCGGCGGCGGCATGGGTGCCGCCGGGGTGTTCGAGAAGCCAAGCGCCTGACCGGTGGGACGAACGACAGACGGAGGTCCGTCATGGAGACCGAGGCACGCACGGCCCTGCCCGGAGGAGGCTTTCTGATCGACCGCGCAACCCCCGGTGACGTCTTCACGCCGGAAGACCTCAACGAAGAGCAGCGCATGGTCCGCAAGGCCGCCTCCGACTTCTTCGCACGCGAAGTCGCGCCGCGCGCGGAGGCGATCGAGAAGCAGGATTGGGACGTCACCAAGATGCTGCTGCGGCGGCTGGGCGAGATGGGTTTCCTGGCGCCCGATCTGCCGGAGGCGTACGGAGGCGGGGGGATGGACAGCCTGGCGTCCCTCGTCATCGCCGAGCGCATCTCAGCCGGCTCGTTCTCCGTCACCTACGGGGCCCACGTGGGCATCGGCATGCTGCCGATCGCGTTCTTCGGCACGGAGGAACAGAAACGCCGCTACCTGCCGGCGATGGCCCGTGCGGAGAAGATCGGTGCGTATGCGCTCACCGAGCCCACGGCCGGATCGGACGCGCTGTCCATCCGGACGCGCGCGGTGCTCAGCCCCGAGGGGCAGCACTACCTGCTCAGCGGACAGAAACAGTTCATCACGAACTCCGCGATCGCCGACGTCTTCGTGACCTACGCGAAGATCGACGGCGAGCACTTCACCGCGTTCATCGTCGACCGCGACACCGAGGGTCTGACGATCGGCGACGAGGAACACAAACTCGGCGTCAAAGGCTCTTCGACGCGCAGCCTGTTCTTCGAGAACGCGAAGGTCCCCGTCGCCAACCTCCTCGGCGAGGTGGGTAAGGGGCACCGGGTGGCCTTCAACATCCTGAACCTGGGCCGGTTCAAGCTGGGCGCGTGGTGTATGGGCGCTGCGAAGTACGCGCTGCACCAGGCGGTCGGCTACGCAGTCGAGCGGCGGCAGTTCGGGAAGCCGATCGCCGAGTTCGGTCTGATCCGGCAGAAGCTGGCCCAGATCGTGATCGGCACGTACGTCGCCGAGAGCATGGTCTACCGGACTGGGGGACTGGTCGAGTCCGCGGTGGGGAGCATCCGCGGCAGCGAAGAGGTCGTGCGGGCCCTCGAGGAGTACGCGATCGAGTCCTCGATCAACAAGGTATTCGCCTCCGAGATGCTCGACCGCGTCGTCGACGAAGTCGTCCAGATCTACGGCGGCTACGGCTACATCGAGGACTACCCTGCGGCGCGCGCCTACCGTGATTCCCGGATCAACCGGATCTGGGAGGGCACCAACGAGATCAACCGCATGCTGATCGTCGACATGCTGACCAAGCGGGCGATGCGCGGGCGGCTGAACCTGCTGCCGGCGATCCAGCGGGTGGTCGGCGACCTGACGGAGCTGAGCCCGTCGGCCGAAGCCGCCGACGGCCCCCTGGCGGAGGAGGCCGCGCTCGTCGAGGCCATCAAGAAGGCCGCGCTGTTCGCCGCGGGTGTGGCGGTGCAGAAGCACCTCGATCAGCTCGAGCACCAGCAGGAGATCCTCGCCTGGATCGCCGACCTCGTTACCGAGGCCTTCGCGGCCGAGAGCGCCCTGCTGCGTGCCCAGAAGGCGCACCGGCGGGGCGCCGAGCGGGCGGACCTCTTCGCCGCCATGACCCGGGCGCACGTCCACGCCGCGATGCCCCGTGTGGAGGCGACGGCGCGCCACGTGCTCGCCGCCACCGACGAGGGCGATGCGCTGCGGACCGCACTGAGCGGCCTACGCCGCCTGCTCCGCTACACGCCGGCCAACCTCGTCGCCCTGCAGCGGGAGGTGGCGGATGCGGTGATCCGTGCGGGAGGCTACCCGGAGTAGCGACGGGCCACGAGCCATCCACTCCCGACTTTGGAGGTGAGCCATGGCCACCGAACTCTTGTCCGAGCGCCCCTGGATACGCTTCTACGACCCCGGCGTACCCGCCACGCTGGAGTACCGCGCCATCCCCCTGCACCGGATCCTCGAGGAGGCGGCGCAACGGTACGGAACCCGAGACGCGCTGATCTTCTTCGGCAGGCGCATCACCTTCGCCGATCTCGACGCGCTCGCCAATCGATTCGCCGCCGGCCTGCAGCGGCTGGGTGTGCGCAGGGGGACACCGGTGTCTTTGCACCTGCCGAACTGTCCGCAGTTCGTCATCGCCTACTACGGCATCCTCAAGGCCGGCGGAATCGTGGTGCCGCACAACCCCCTGTATACCGAACGTGAGGTCGCCCAGCAGCTGCGGGACTCGGGGGCGGAGGTCGCCCTCACGCTCACGATGATGTACCCGACCGTCTCCGCGGCGGCCCGGGACACCGCGGTGCGCGAGATCGTCTACACCGCGATCAACGAGTACATGCCGCCGCTGCTGAGGCTGCTGTACCCGCTGAAGGCCCGGCGCGAAGGGCAGTGGGTATCGGTGCGGCCGGGGTCGGGGGTGCGTCCGTTCACCGACCTGCTCGCCGACGCCGCCCTCACGCCGGTCGAGGTCTCCCCGCAAGACCCCGCGGTCTACCTGTACACGGGAGGTACGACCGGCATCCCCAAGGCAGCGATCCTCACGCACCGCAACCTCGTGTGCAACACGGCGCAGGCCATCGCGTGGTTCCCGAACATCGATCCGGCGGGAGAGCGCTCGATGGCCGTCGTGCCGTTCTTCCACAGCTACGGCATGACGGCGGTGATGAACTTCTCCGTCTGGACCGGGACCACGATCATCCTGGTGCCGCGGTTCGACCAGGAGATGGTGCTGGACGCGGTCGCCAAGCACAGACCGACTCTGTTCCACGGCGTGCCCACGATGTATATGGCACTGCTGAACAACCCGAAGCTGGGCAGGTACGACCTACGGTCGATTCGGGCCTGCATCAGCGGCGCGATGGCGCTGCCGCAGGAAGTACAGCGGCGCTGGGAGGAGGCCACCGGCGGCCGCCTCGTCGAAGGGTACGGCCTGACCGAGGCGTCTCCGATCACCCACTGCAACCCCGTGTTCGGGCACCGGAAAGCCGGCAGCATCGGCGTCCCGTTCCCGGACACCGACGCCCGCGTCGTCGATCCCGACAGCGGACGCCCCCTTTCTACGAACGAGGTGGGCGAGCTGGCGATCCGCGGCCCCCAGGTGATGCAGGGATACCTCAACCGCCCCGACGAGACCGCCAACGTCCTGCGGGAGGGATGGCTGTTCACCGGGGACATGGCCCGGATGGACGAAGACGGGTTCTTCTACATCGTGGACCGCAAGAAGGAGATGATCAACGTCGGCGGCCTCAAGGTGTTCCCGCGCGACGTCGAAGAAGTCCTCTACACACACCCCGCGGTGCGTGAGGCGGCGGCGATCGGCGTGCCCGACCCGGCGCGCGGCGAGGTCGTGAAGGCGTTCGTCGTCCTCAAGGAGGGCGCCACCGCCACCGCGGACGAGATCATCGCCTTCTGCCGTGAGCGGCTGACCGGATACAAGGTGCCGAGGGTCGTCGAGTTCCGCGAGGCGCTGCCCAAGACGTTGATCGGCAAGATCCTGCGCCGCGCGCTCGTCGAGGAGGAACTGGCCAGGCGCTGAGCCCACCCTGCCACCCCGGCCGGTCGAGCTTACCCCTTTGGGAATCGTGTTCTCGTGAAGTTTCGTATAGTCCAGTAAACGCCCCGCAGCGGTCCTGCCGCCGCGGTGATATAATGCGCTTTGTCCTGTCCGGCAGACGCCTTTCTCATCGGGCCGACCCCGTCCGGTCGCCTTCGTAGGGATACACGTGCTCAGCCGACGATTCTGGGGATACGTTCGACGCCACCGCCGCGCCTACCGCCTCGGTTACGCGGCGGTCGTCGCGTCGATCGTCATGGCGCAGCTGTCGCCGTGGGTGCTGCGTGCCGCCATCGATGGCATCGGCCGCGGCGAGGCCATGCACCGCCTGCTCCTGTACGCCGGGACGCTGCTCTTCCTGGCCCTGGTGGAAGCGGCGTTCAGCTACGCGATGCGCCTGCAGATCCTGGGCGCCGCCCACAAGATCGAGACCGAGCTGCGCCGGGACTTCTTTGCCCACCTCCAGCGCATGGACCTGGGGTTCTTCCACGGCATCCGCACCGGCGACCTCATGGCCCGTGCCGTCAACGACATCCGTGCCGTGATGCGCTTTGCGGGTGTGGGCCTCATGCGGTCGGTGCACACCGCGATCATGCTGGTCGCCTCGGTGGCCTTCATGCTGACGATCAGCACGCGGCTCACGCTGTGGGTGATGTCGGTCCTGCCGCTGGTGACCGTCCTGTTCGTCGTGCTGGGACGCGAGATCCACCGCCGGTTCGACCGCGTGCAGGAGCAGTTCAGCTCGCTGTCGGCGCGCGCCCAGGAGAACTTCAGCGGCATCCGCGTCGTGAAGGCCTTCGCTCAGGAAGAGGCGGAGTGCGAGAAGTTCGAGGGCGAAAACCGCACCGTCTTGGAGACGAACCTCCGTCTTGCCCGGGTTCAGGGGGCCCTGTGGCCGGCCATCGGACTCATCCTGGGTCTGGCCGCGGTCGTCCTGCTGTGGCAGGGGGGAAGCGAGGTGATCCGGGGACGGATCACGCTCGGGCAAATGGTGCAGTTCTCCTACTACCTGGCGCGGCTGAGCTTTCCGATGATCGCGCTCGGCTGGGTCCTGACCCTCTGGCAGCAGGGACGCGCCTCGATGGAGAGGCTGGACGAGATCTTCAATACCCTACCCCGCATCGCCGACCCCAAGGATCCGATCGTGCTCTCACAGCCGCATGGGGAGATCGAGTTTCGCGGCGTCACGTTCGCGTACGACGGTCGGCCGGTGTTGCGCGGCATCGACCTGCGGATCCCGGCCGGGAGCACGCTGGCGGTGGTCGGCCCGACCGGGTCGGGCAAGAGCACGCTGGTGAACCTCATCGCCCGGCTGTACGACCCGACCAAGGGCCGGATCCTGCTGGACGGATACGATCTCCGCCGCCTGGCGTTGCGGTCCCTGCGAGGAGCCATCGGGTTCGTGCAGCAGGAGACGTTCTTGTTCTCGGACACCCTGCGCGAGAACATCGCCTTCGGCCTGGAGGAGCCCGACGAAACGCGGGTCCGCGAGGCCGCCGAGATCTCGCGCATCGCGCGCGACATCCAGGACTTCCCGCGCGGCTACGACACCGTCGTCGGCGAACGGGGTGTCACGCTGTCCGGCGGACAGAAGCAGCGGACGGCGATCGCCCGCGCTGTCGCCCGCGACCCGCGGATCCTCATCCTCGACGACGCCCTGAGCAGCGTCGACACCCAGACCGAGGAGGAGGTTTTGCATCGGCTGCGCGAGGTGATGGCGTCTCGGACGAGCATCATCATCTCGCACCGCATCTCCACCATCCGCGACGCCGACTGGATCGTCGTGCTCGACGACGGCCGCATCGCCGAGCAGGGGACACACGACACCCTCCTCGCCCGAGGAGGACTGTACGCGGATTTGTACGAGAAGCAGTTGCTGCGCGAGGCGCTTGAAGCGACGGACGTGCCGGATGCAGCAGATCCGGGATCGGCGATCGGGGCCGAGCGAACCGAAGGCGAACCACCGACACGATGAGCACCCACTTCCAGGAGGACGAGATCCTCGGACAGGCCTACGACGCCCGGCTCATGCGGCGCCTGCTGGGCTACGTGCGACCGTACTGGCCGATCGTCGCGGTCGCTGTCCTCCTCCTGCTGGTGGCCTCCCTGACGGAACTGGCAGGACCGCAGCTGTACCGCATCGCAATCGACCGCTACATCGCCCCTGCGGTCGGCGCGCCCGCAGGGATCGAGATGCGGGGATTGACCGGTGTGGCGCTCTTGTACCTGTTGATCCTCGGCGTGGGGTTCGGCGCCCGCTGGCTGCAGAGCTACCTCATGCAGCTCGTGGGGCAGCGCGTGATGTACGACCTCCGCATGCAGTTGTTCCGCCACCTGCAGTCGCTCCCGGTGAGCTTCTTCAACCGCAACCCGGTGGGCCGGCTGGTCACCCGCATCACGAACGACGTGGATTCGCTCAACGAGCTGATCACATCCGGAGTCGTCGCCGTGTTCGGCGACTTCTTCACGCTTGTCGGCATCATGGCCGTCATGCTCTACATGGACTGGCGGCTGGCCCTGGTCACGTTCTCGGTGCTGCCGCTCATCTACTGGGCAACCGACCGGTTTCGGGTACGGGCGCGCGAGGCCTACCGTGCCATCCGCGTTCGTCTGGCCCGGATCAACGCCTACCTCAACGAACACATCATGGGGATGGCCATCGTCCAGGTCTTCAACCGGGAAGCGCGCAGCCTCCGCAGGTTCGACGAGCTGAACAACAGCTACCTCGAAGCCAACCTGGCGGCCATCCGCAACTTCGCTCAGTTCTTCCCCACCATTCAGGTCCTGGGCACGCTGTCCGTCGCCCTCCTGCTGTGGTATGGGGGCGGGCAGGTCGTGCAGGGGGCCGTGACGCTGGGCGTCCTCGTGGCCGCGATCCAGTACGCGGAGCGTTTCTTCGATCCGATCCGGGACCTGTCGGAGAAGTTCAACCTGCTCCAGCAGGCGATGGCGTCCTGCGAACGCATCTTCCGGCTGCTGGACGAGCCGGTCACGGTCCAAGATCCACCCCAGCCGGTCCCGCTCACGAAGGTCCGCGGCCACATCGAGTTCCGCGACGTCTGGTTCGCCTACGAGGACGACGAGGGCTGGGCGCTGCGCGGGGTCTCGTTCGAGATCCACCCGGGTCAGAGCGTAGCGTTCGTGGGGCACACGGGAGCCGGCAAGACCTCGATCATCAACCTCCTCTGCCGCTTCTTCGACCCGCAGCGCGGACAGGTGCGCATCGACGGCGTCGACGTACGGCAGCTGCGCCAGCAGGAGCTGCGCCGCCACATCGGGCTGGTGCTGCAGGACGTCTTTTTGTTCGCGGGCACGATCGAGGACAACATCCGCCTGGGCAACAGGGAGATCACGCCGGAACAGGTGCGCAGGGCCGCGGAGTACGTCGGCGCCCACCGGTTCATCGAGCGGTTGCCCGAAGGCTACCAGACGGACGTGCGCGAGCGCGGCGCGCGCCTGTCGGTGGGGCAGAAACAGCTGATCGCGTTTGCACGCGCGATCGCCCACAACCCCGAGGTCCTCCTGGTCCTCGACGAGGCCACGAGCAGCGTGGACACCGAGACGGAGATGCTGATCCAGGAGGCGATGGCCCGGGTGCTGCGCAACCGCACCTCGATCATCATCGCCCACCGCCTCTCGACGATCCAGCACGTCGACCGTATCATCGTGCTGCACAAGGGCAGGATCGCTGAGCAGGGAACGCACCGGGAGCTGCTCGCCCAAGGTGGCATCTACGCGAAGCTCTACCGCCTCCAGTACGAGGACCAGGAGGTGCGGCGCGTTGCCGAGGCGGCGGGCGACTGACGACCCGCGGCCGAGTCAACCGCGCTCTTCGACGCCGTGACCGAAGAGCAGATCGTCGCGCAGATCCGCACCGTCATCCACGAAGCCATCGCCGAGCGCCGCGGGCTGGTGGCCTTCACGAAACTCGAAGCGCTCGAGATGGACCGCCTGGCCCGCAAGACCGAACGGGAAGCGCTCGCCCGCGCCGCGGCGCTCTTGCCCGAGGTCGCCTTCCGATGGGAGATCAACGAGATCCGCGACGCGATCGCCGAGATGGAGCGCCAGCTGGCCGGGGTCGACGAACTCACCGGCATCCGCGACGCCTCTCGTGCCCTCGCCCGCGACGAGGTCATCTGGCAGACGTTCGAACGCGTGGCGCAACTGCTGGGGCTGTCGGAGTAGGTGCGCGCCGAGCACCACGGGTCCGCGGAGGAACCACGCTGAGGTGGACTTCGGGGATCGGATCAGCGCCGGCGGCGCCCGCGACCGCCGCGCTTGGCCTCGGTGTTGCGCTTGAGGTCGAGCAGCCGCTCCTCGCTCTGCTTGAGGAAGGCCTTCAGCTTCTCCTCGAAGGTCGTCCGCTGCTTCTGCCGGTTGGCACGCTCCTCGGGACTGAGGGCCTGTTTGACGGACAGGTCGAGCTTGCCCCGCTCGTTGAGGCCCAGAACTTTCACGCGGACGGTCTGGCCCTCGCGCAAATACTCCCGGATGTCGCGGACGAAGGTGTCGGCGATCTCGGAGATGTGAACCAACCCGCTGCGGCCGCTGGGGAGGTCCACGAACGCGCCGTAGTTCGTGATCTTCGCGACCACGCCCTCGACGATCTGGCCGATCTGCACCGTGGCGTTCCCTTCGGCGCCCATGTCGCCTGCGGGCTTGCCGTCCGGAAAATTCGGCTGCATTCTACGGCCCCCGCCAGCCCGAGTCAACGCAACGGAAGACCGGGTCCAGCCCCCTCAGGGGACGGGTTCGGGCGTTGGGTCCGGCGTCGGTCTGGGCAACAGGACGACGGCGATCTCGCCCGGACGGACCAGGCCCAGTTGCTCTCGCGCCACACGCTCGATGTACGCCGGCTGCTGCAACAGCCGGATCTGCTCGCGCAACCGCCCGTTCTCCTCGACCAGCGACGACCGGGTCCGTTCGAGCTCGGCAATCTGTCGGTCCAGCAGGTACACACGGTATGCGGCCCGTCCGAAGGATACCGCGAACGACACCACCAGGACCCCTGCGATGACCAAGCGCAGTCCGCGCGCGAGTCGCGACGTGCGTCCGGTTCGGCCCGCAGACGCCGCTGCTGCGTGTGTTGCCACGAGTGTGCTCCGTCGACGGCCCGGACCGCCTTCCTGTCGCCGGCGACCCGGACCTGGCTGCGTCCCGCACTGCGTGCAGCGACCCCGCTACGACCCTTCGCTCGGAAACTTCCCGAAGACCCATCCGATCTCCTGCCGCAGACCCGACGCACGGGGGCCGGCCACTAGCGCGCGACGGCCGCCCGCACGATCGCCAGGGTGACCCCCGCGCACGCGAGGAGACCGACCCAAAAGGCCGCCTGCCAGACCTCGAACGACCGGATGGCGCTCAACGCCCACGGGTGCAGAAAACCCGCACCGCGCCGCATCTCCAGCCATGCCAGGGAGACGTTGCGCACGTACCGCTCCGTCTCCGGGTAGCGGGGCCGGCCGTATCGTGCGACGGCTTCCGGCCCCGCGTTGTAGGCGGCCAGGGCCAGCCCGACGTCACCCCCGAACCGCACGAGCATCCTGCGCAGGTACCGGGCGCCGGCGTCCAGGTTGGCGTCCGGCCGAAAGGCGCACTCCGGGGCGCGGCACGCCGCCGGCGCGACTTCCGGCCAGGTCTGGGGCATCACCTGCATGAGACCGCGCGCCCCCTTCGGGGATAAGGCAGCGGGGTCGAAGTTCGATTCGATCGCGACCACCGCCGCCACGAGCGCCGGATCCAGCCCGTGACGGGCCGCGGCGCGGTTGATCGGCTCGGCGAACGGGATGCCGCGCGCCGGCACGGGCTGCGGGACATCTCGCCCCAGCAGCCGCAGGGCCTGCTGCGGGGCGTCGGTGACCCACCGTCCGATCACCGAGGTGCCCGCAGCCAGCAGCAGCCATAGGACGATCCATCCCCGGGGGACGTGCAGGCGGCGTCTGGCTCTCGAAGTCCGCGGCTTCACCGCGCGAAGGCCTGGCGGCCGGCGTACCGTGCCGCGGTCTTCAGGTCGTCTTCGATCCGCAGCAACTGATTGTACTTGGCCACCCGCTCGCTCCGGCAGGGCGCGCCGGTCTTGATCTGGCCACACCCGCAGGCAACGGCGAGGTCGGCGATCGTCACGTCTTCGGTCTCGCCAGAGCGGTGGGACAGGATGACGCCGTAACGCGACCCTTGGGCCAGCCGCACGGCGCCAGAGGTTTCGGTGAGTGTGCCGATCTGGTTGGGCTTGACGAGGATCGCGTTGGCCACGGACCGTTCGATGCCCTCCCGCAGACGGGCGACGTTCGTGACGAACAGGTCGTCACCGACGAGCTGGACCCGCCCGCCGAGCGCCTGCGTCAGGATTCCCCAACCATCCCAGTCGTCCTCGCTCATGCCGTCCTCGATGGACAGGATCGGGTATTGCTCGATCAGACTCTCGTAGTAGGCCACGACGCCGTCGGCGTCCAGTGCCCTGCCGTCGATGCGATATCGGCCGTCCCGGTACAGTTCGGTGGCGGCGACGTCGAGCGCGAGCGCGATCTCGCGGCCCGGCTCATAACCGGCCCGACGGATCGCCCCCACCAGCAGGTCCAGCGCCGCCCCGGCTCCGGGCAGGTCGGGCGCGAAGCCCCCTTCGTCGCCCACCCCCGTGTCGAGATCCCGCTCCCGCAGCAGGGCCTTGAGGTGGTGGTACGTCTCCGTGCCCATTCGGAGGGCGTCGGCAAACGACGGCGCGCCCACCGGAACGATCATAAACTCCTGGATGTCCAGGTCGTTGTCCGCGTGGGCCCCGCCGTTGATCACGTTCATCAGCGGGACCGGCAAGAGGTCGGCGAGCGCGCCTCCGAGATAGCGGTAGAGCATGACTCCCTGCTCGGACGCCATCGCCCGTGCGACCGCCAGCGAGGTCGCGAGGATGGCGTTGGCGCCCAGCGCGGACTTGTCGGCCGTCCCGTCGAGTTCGCAGAGGAGTCGGTCCAATCCGGCCTGGTCGGCGGCGTCGCGTCCGAGGATCTCCGGTGCGATCCGCTCCTGCACGTTGCGCACGGCCCGCCGCACGCCCCTGCCGAGGTAGCGCGCGACGTCGCCGTCGCGCAGTTCGACCGCCTCGTGGACACCGGTGCTGGCCCCGGACGGGACCGCCGCACGCCCCGTCGCGCCGCTCTCCAGGTGCACGTCCACCTCGACCGTCGGGTTGCCGCGCGAGTCGAGGACTTCCCTCGCGTAGACCGCCACGATCGAACTCATCGCCTCAAGCGCTCCTTTGGAACCTCGTCGCGATCGGTCACCACGCCTCCCGTACGCGGCTGCGGTCCACGATCTCGGTGAGCAGGGCGGCTTCCGATTTCGGCGGCGCACCGTCGGGGACCTTCAGCACACGCGCGGTGACCCTGCGGGTGCCGAAGTCGATCTCGATGATGTCCCCCGCCCGCACCGCGGTCGACGCCTTGGCCACGTGGTCGTTGACGCGCACCCGGTGATTCGAGCACAGCGCGTCGGCCAGCGTGCGGCGCTTGACGAGGCGGCTGACCTGCAGGAACTTGTCCAGGCGCACGGCTCTGCGGTCGACGGCTTGCGGCCCACCCAGCCGATCTTCGATCGGCGGCCCTACCCGCTGCCCGCCCTCTCCTTCGCTTCCCGCCACAGGCCCTCCAGGTCCGGCAAAGACATCTGCTCGACCCGGTGGCCGCGCTGGGCCGCCAGGTTCTCCATGGAGCGGAAGCGGCGGATGAACTTCGCACACGTGTCGCGCAGCGCCTGCTCGGCATCCACCCCCACGAAGGCCGCGACCTTCACGGTCGTCATCAGGACGTCGCCGACCTCCTCATGCACCGCGGATGCATCGTGGCGCTCGACGGCCTCGGTGAGTTCGCGCAGTTCCTCGTCGACCTTCACGAGCGCGCTCCGCGCGTCCGGCCACTCGAAGCCGGTCTGAGACACCCTCCGGTAGATCTCCTGGGCCCACATCAGCGCCGGCACCGCAGAGACCACGCCGTCCAGCACCGACGTCTGCTCGCCGCGCTCGGACTTTTTGATCTCCTCCCACCGTTGCTTCACTTTGTGCGGGGTGTCGATGCCCTCCGCGATGCGTCCCTGGGCGTCCGGGAAGACGTGGGGGTGGCGGCGCACCAGTTTGTCGCGAATCCCCGAGATCACGTCCTCGATCGTGAACCGACCGGCTTCCTCGGCGATGCGCGCGTGGAACACCACCTGAAGCAGCAGGTCTCCGAGTTCGTCGCGCAGCCGCTGAGGATCCTGCGCGTCGACGGCATCGAGGACCTCGTAGGCCTCCTCCAGGAGGTAAGGTCGCAACGACTCGTGGGTCTGTTGCCGGTCCCACGGGCATCCCCCGGGTCCGCGGAGCGCGGCCATCACGCGCACCAGGTCGTCGAAGCTCGTCTCGCCCAAGACGCGACCCTCAGATGTTCTTCACGATCTTGGCTTGCTCCCGCGCTGTCTTCAGCCACGCTTCGAACGCCGCGCGCCGCTTGCGGTCTGTGAGCACCCGGACGATCTGCTCCCGCGCGCCTTCCAGGGTGGCCGGCTTCGCCGCGGTCCTCTCCTGGACCTGCAGGATGTGGTACCCGAAGGACGTCTTCACCGGGTCGCTGATCTGGCCGACGGGCAGGGAGAACGCCGCCCGGTCGAACTCGGGCACGGTCTGTCCCCGCTGGATCGGGCCGAGTTCCCCTCCCTGGTCCTTGCTGCCTGGGTCCTGGCTCAGTTCCCTGGCCACGGCGGCGAAGTCCTCTCCGGCACGCAGTCTCGCCAGCACGATGCGCGCCTCCGATTCCGTCTTGACGAGGATGTGCCGGACGCGGGCCTGAGCGGGCTGGTCGAACGTCGAGCGGTTCTGGGCGAAGTACTGCCTGACCTCCGCCTCGCTGACCTGCGGCTGGCTGATGCCCGCGATCAGCTTCTGGGCGGTGAGGTCGAACCGGATGCGGTCCCGCAGGTCGGCCACCGACAGACCCCGCACCTTGAGCGCGCTCTCGAAGTCGGCCTGGGAGGGGAAGCTTCCACGGATCTCGGCGACTCGGGCGTCGACGTCGGTGTCCGAAGCGAGCAGATTGCGCCTGCGCGCCTCCTGCAGAATCAGGGCGCGGTCGATGAGCTGGTCGAGGATGCTGTCGGCGAGTTCCTTCCTCTGCTTGGGACCCTCTCCCTGCGTGAAGTCGATCCCGTACTGCTGGCCGATTTCCCGCACGTACCGGTCCACCTCGGCGGTGTAGATCGGTTCGCCGTTGACCGTCGCCGCGACCGCGCTGCGGGGCCGCAGTGCGCGCACTGCGACGACCGTCGCGCCCACCACCAGGGCCAGCGCGAGCACCGAGGCCACCCACGCCGTCCGGTTTCTCAGAAGGCTTCCCAGGGGGTTCCTCATCGGACTCTCCTCTCACGTCCGTCGTTCGCGCCGCCCCAAGGCCAAGACCGTCCCCTCGTGCGCCGGACGCGTGCTTCTGCATCTACGATCCGCTGCGCGGCCACGGGTGCGGCAACCGGACCTCACGCCCGGATGCCGCCGGCCGGCAAGCGCTCCGAACCGACGCGGCCCTGCTGCCGCAGACGGGCGAGCGCGTCCAGGACGTCGCGGACGGCACGCACCGCCAACGCATCCGCAGCGTCGGTGAGCAGCAATCCCTCCGGCACCGCGCGCACCCGTCCGCGGAACTCCACGGGCAGCCAGGTCTTCTCCCGAGGCGACAGTCCGCCGCGCATGCGGATCAAGACCCCGCGCGGCCCTTGGGTCACCGAAACCGCACCCACCGCGCGCGCGTGCTCCCGCAGCGTCGCGATCTCGATCAGGTTCGTGACCGGCTCGGGCGGCGCACCGTAGCGGTCACGCAGCTCGTCGCGCAGCGCCGCCGCCTCCTCGGACGAACGCAGCGCCGCCAGGCGTCGGTACACGCTCAGACGCTGCGGTTCGTCCGGGATGTACGACTCCGGGAGGAACGCCGGCAGGCGCAGTTCGATCACCGGATCCGGCGCCTCCTCGACAAACTCGCCGCGCAGCCGCCGGATCGCTTCATCCAACAGCCGAGTATACAGGTCGAAGCCGACCGCCGCCACGTGTCCGTGTTGCTCGGGGCCCAGCAGGTTCCCGGCGCCGCGGATCTCCAGATCGCGCATGGCCAGCCGCAGGCCGCTGCCCAGCTCCACGAATTCTCGCATCGCCTGCAACCTCGCTGCGGCCTCCTCCGTGAGACGCACCCCGCGTGGGTACACCAAGTACGCGTACGCCTGACGGTCGGCCCGCCCGACGCGACCCCGCAACTGGTACAGCTGCGCCAGTCCCATCTGGTGGGCGTCCTGGACGATGATGGTGTTGACCTGCGGGATGTCGATCCCGATCTCGACGATCGTCGTGCAGACCAACACGTCGTAACGGCCACCCACG
This sequence comes from Armatimonadota bacterium, assembly GCA_031432545.1. NCBI lineage: Bacteria > Bacillati > Candidatus Sysuimicrobiota > Candidatus Sysuimicrobiia > Candidatus Sysuimicrobiales > Candidatus Sysuimicrobiaceae > Candidatus Caldifonticola > Candidatus Caldifonticola tengchongensis. Next base: position 285,457 of record JAVKGX010000001.1, on the reverse strand, counting down.
AAGTCCACCATGACCTTCTCCAGCCGCGCTTCGGGCATCTGCCCGTGCGCGATCGCCACCCGCGCGTCGGGCACAATCGCCTGAATCCGCCGCGCCGCGCGCTCGATCGTCTGCACGCGGTTGTGCACGACGTAGACCTGCCCCCCGCGGCTCATCTCGCGGCGGATGGCCTCCTGGACGATCGCGTCGTCGTCCTCCTCGATCACCGTACGGATCGGCTGGCGTGCGTCCGGTGGCGTCTCCATCACGGACATGTCCCGCAAGCCCACCAGGGACATGTGCAGCGTCCGAGGGATCGGCGTGGCCGTCAGGGTCAACACGTCCACGCTTGCGCGCAGTTGCTTGAGGCGTTCCTTGTGCCGGACCCCGAACCGCTGCTCCTCGTCGATGATCACGAGTCCCAGATCGCGGAACCGCACGTCCTTCTGCAGCAACCGGTGGGTGCCAATGACGACATCCACCTCACCGGTGCGCAGGCCATCGAGGACCGCGCGCGTCTGTTGGGGCGACCGGAACCGGCTGACCATCTCCACGCGCACGGGGAAGGCGGCAAACCGGCTGGCGAACACACCGTAGTGCTGCTGGGCCAGCAGCGTGGTCGGGACCAGGACGGCCACCTGCTTGCCGTCCATCACCGCCTTGAAGGCCGCCCGCAGCGCCACCTCAGTCTTTCCGTAGCCGACGTCGCCGGCGACGAGTCGGTCCATCGGTTTCGGCGCCTCCATGTCGCGCTTGACGTCCTGGATCGCCTGCCACTGGTCCGGTGTCTCTTCGAACTGGAAGCTGGCCTCCAGTTCGCGCTGCCACGGGCTGTCCGGGGCGAAGGCGTGCCCGCGGGCCATCTCGCGACGCGCGTAGATCTCCAACAGCTCGCGCGCGATCTGCTGTGTCGCCTCCCGCACCTTTCGCTTCTCGCGGTCCCACTCGGCGGTGCCCAGACGGTGGATGCGTGGCTCGGCGCCTTCGACGCCGACGTACCGCTGGACGAGCCCGATCTGGTCGGTCGGCACGTACAGCGCATCGCCCTCCGCGTACGCCAGGTGGAGGTAGTCGCGCTCGGCGCCGTCGATCGCCTTGCGGGTGACCCCCACGAAGCGTCCAATCCCGTGGTGGACGTGCACCACCAGGTCGCCGGGTCGGACGTCGGTCCACGAGCGCAAGATCGCGCCTTCCTTGGCGACGCGGAACTTCCGGCGGCGACGGCGCCAGCCCAGGACCTCCGCGTCGGTGACGACGACCAGACCGACGTCGGCGATGCGAAAGCCGCCGGACAGCGCTATGGGCACGGCGACGGCGGATCCGGGGGCCGGCGGCGCATCCAAGTCCGGCGCGGTGTCCACCGCCACTCCGTGGTCGGCCAGCACTTCGGCGACCCGGTGGGCCTGGGCGCTGGCGACGACGACGCGCTGTCCGGACCTCTGCCAACGCTGGACCTCCTGGGCCAAAGACCCGACCTGCCCCGCGAACGGGTCGACGGCCCCGGCTGCCAGCGCCAGCCCCGGTTGCCCTTCCGGCGGCCCGTGCAGCGCGGAAACAGGGAGCACCCGCAACCGCCGGGCGCGTTCACGGATCTCGTTCCAGGACAGATACGGCAGCGGGGCCACACCCCGCTCCCACAGCTGCCGCTCGACCTCCAGGGCGGCGCGGTGCACCGAGTGCGCCTGGTGTTCGAGTTCGACCGGCTCGTCGAGCACGAGCAGGGCGCCGTCGGGGAGCAGGTCCACCACGCACAGGTCGCCCTCCGGCTCGGCCGCCGGCGGGATCGCAACGGAGTCCTGCCGCCTTTCGGACCGCTGCGTCTGCACGTCGAAGACGCGGATGGACTCGATCACGTCGCCGAACCACTCGATCCGCACCGGGTACTCAGACCCGGGCGGGTAGACGTCCACGATGCCGCCGCGCGCCGCGAACGCGCCCTGCGATTGGACCAGCGACACCCGCTCGTACCCGCCGGCGGCGAGGCGCCCGACCACGGATTCGAGCGCGACCTGCTGATCGGCTCGGAGTTCGAGCATGGCGCCACGGATAACCTCGGGTCGGGCGACCCGCCGTTGGACCGCGGCGACCGGAGCGGCGACGACCACCGGCTGCCTGCTGGCCAAATCGCGCAGCGCGCGCAACCGCTCCCCCACGGTCTCCGGCGAGGGCGGCAACTCGTCGTGGGGGAGCGACTCGGCGGGCGGGAACAACCGGATGCGGTCGCGCAGCGACGGGGCGAACGCCGCGACGTCGTCGCACAGCCGCTCCGCGGCCTCCCGGCCCGCGGTAAGCACGAACACGGGTCGGTCTCCCTCCGCAGACAGCAGCGCGCACATTAGCAGGGCCTTGTACGAGCCGCTCGGTCCGGTGACCCAGGGGATGCCGTCGCCCGAGCGCACGGCCCCGCGCAGTGCGACGAACGGCTCCCACTTGTCGACCAGCGGCACCAACCCGCGCAGCGACACAGCAACCCTCGCAAGTACAAATAGCGCCCGCCGGCACAAGAGGGGGGTGACCCTCCCCGGCGGACGCCGCTATCCTGCACCATAAGTAAGGTTAGCACACAGCAAGAGGGAGGTCGGGATGGCGTACTGGCTGCTGAAAAGCGAGCCGGACGAGTGGTCGTGGGACGACCAGGTCCGGGCCGGGACCGACGTCTGGGACGGGGTGACGAACCCCCAGGCGGTGGGCAACCTCAAGAGGATGCGGCGGGGCGATCTTGCGTTCTTCTACCACACGGGAGGCGAACGACGCATCGTCGGCATCGTCGAGGTGGTAAGGGAGGCGCACCCCGACCCTGACGACCACACCGGCCGCCGCGTCGTCGTGAGCGTGCGGGCCGTGCGGCCCCTTCCCCGTCCGGTGACGCTGGCCGAGATCAAGGCGGACTCCGAGCTGGCCCACCTGGCGCTCGTCCGCCAGCCGCGCCTGTCCGTCGTGCCCCTGGATGCCGCCTCCTGGAGACGGATCCTCCAGTTGGCCTCCCGCCCGGTGTGCTGACGCTGCCCCTATAATCGAAAGCGGAGGGGTGTCAGAGCGGACGAATGAGACGGTCTTGAAAACCGTTAGGGCCGACCAGCCCTCGTGGGTTCGAATCCCACCCCCTCCGCCACCGTACCCGGCTGCCCCGGGGCCGCGGGACAGAGCGCCCGGACGCGGGAGTCAGTTCCCGTAGACGTCCAGCGGGTGGGGGCGCAGGGCGTCCCCGAGCCTGCGCTTGAGTTCGTCGAACGTCTCGACGTCGTGCTGGCCGACGAACGTGATCGCGGTCCCGGCCCGGCCGGCCCGCGCCGTACGGCCCACACGGTGGATGTAGGTCTCTGTGTCCTCGGGCATGTCGAAGTTGATGACGTGGGAGACCGCGGGCAGATCCAGCCCGCGCGACGCGACGTTCGTGGCGACCAGCAGCGGCGTGCGGCGCGCCTCGAAGGCACGCAACGCCGCCAGCCGTGCGCCCTGGCGCATACCGCCGTGCAGCACCCCCACCCTGTGGTCTCGCTGCAGCACCCTGGCCAGGCGCTCGGCGCGGTGCTGCGTGCGCCGGAACACCAAAGCCGCCTCGATGCGCTCCCGCCGCAGCAGCCGGCGCAGCGCCCTGACCTTGTCCTCTTCGGCCACCTCGACGTAGAACTGCGTGACCGTCGCCACCGTCGGTGCCGGCGCGGCGATGCGGATCCACACCGGGTCTTGCATCTGCTGCCGGGCGATCGCACAGATCCCCTCCGGCATCGTCGCCGAGAACAACACCGTCTGGCGCCCACCGGGGGTGGCCCGAAGGATGCGGGAGACGTCGGGCAAAAACCCCATGTCGAGCATGCGGTCGGCCTCATCGAGGACGGCGACGCGCAGCGCGTCCAGCCGCACGGTGCCCCGCTGCATGTGATCCAGCAGCCGGCCGGGTGTGGCGACGGCCACCTGGGGGTGACGGCGCAGCTCGTCGATCTGCCTGCCGATGGCCTGGCCGCCGAACAAGGCGACGACCCGGATGCGGCGGTCGCGGCCGAGGTTGCGCACGTCCTCGGACACCTGGACCGCAAGTTCGCGCGTGGGCGTCAGCACGACCGCCTGCAGCGCGCCGACCGTGGGTTCGAGGCGGTCCACGATGGGGATCGCGAACGCTCCGGTCTTGCCGGAACCGGTCTGGGCCTGACCCACCACGTCCTTGCCCGCCAGGACGAAGGGAATGACGCGCGACTGGATCGGGGTCGGCTCCGTCCAGCCCAGGCGCTGGATTGCCGTGCGCGTGTGGGGTCGCAGTTGCAGGTCTGCGAACGCCCCCTGCACTTGCGGGACCTTCGTAGAAGTCAAGACAGCCTCCTTCGTGTTCCGGCTCTGGGCCGGATGCGGCGGTGCCGCGTGAGACAGTGCCGGCATCGTGCGTGTGCCCCGCCGGACCCGCTCACCACGAAGAAGGCCTGCGACAGACAGAACGCATCTATGACGGTCGCCTCACTCTAGCACGCCCCATGTGGGCACGCAACCGGAATCGTGCGACCACGGGGGGCAGGACTGCCCGTTTGACCCGTCAAAACCGCCCGGTACGGGAGGAGCAACCATGGACGTCGCAATCATGGTCGAAGGCCAGAACGGACTGAACTGGCCACGCTGGAAACGCACCGTGCGGGCGGTCGAGGACTTGGGGTTCGCTGGCCTGTACCGGTCCGACCACTTCACGAACGCTGCCCCGCCCGACCGCGACTCCCTCGAGCTGTGGGTCTCGCTCACGTGGCTGGCGGAGCACACGACCCGCATCGCCTTCGGGCCGCTGTGCACGCCGGCGTCGTTTCGTCACCCGGTCTTCACCGCGCGGATGGCCGCCCAGGTGGACGACTTGTCCGGCGGCCGGATGACCCTGGGGATGGGCGCCGGTTGGCAGGAACGCGAGCACGTCAAGTTCGGCTTCGACCTGCTCGACGTCCCTGAACGGTTCCGTCGGTTCGAGGAGTCGCTGCAGGTCGTCACACACCTGCTGCGCGACGACGGACCGGTCAGTTACACCGGCCGCTACTACACGCTGCGCGAAGCACAGCTGCTGCCGCGCCCGCAACGACCAGGATGTCCTCCCATCCTGGTGGGCGGCAACGGTCCGCGACGCACCCTGCCACTGGCTGCCCGCTACGCGAGCGAATGGAACGCCACCTTCCAGACGCCGGCGGGCTTCGCAGAACTCAGTGCCCGTCTGGACGCCCTGCTGGTGCGCAACGGGCGTCCGCCCCACGCGGTCCGCCGCTCGATGATGACCGGGCTGCTGTTCGGACGCAGCCGGTCGGAGATCGAGCAGAGGGCGTCCGCGCGCGGTCGCACCGTCGAAGAACTGAGGGCGCGTGGCGTCCTGGTCGGCGGGCCCTCGGAGATCAGAGACCAACTGCAGGCCCTGGGCGGCGTCGGCGTGCAGCGGGTCATGCTCCAGTGGCTGGACCTGGACGACGCCGCGGGGCTGGAAGCCCTCGCCCGCACCGTCGTCACCTGACCGGCGCCGGCCCCACCGCCCGCTCAGCCCCGCAGCGCTCCGGCCAGCAGACCGCGCAGGAAGTACCGTCCCAAGAAGACGTACACCAACAGCGTGGGGGCCGCCGCCAGCAGCGCACCCGCCATCTGCACGTTCCACTCCACGATGTAGCTGCCGGCGAGGTTGTACAGCGCGACGGTCACCGGTCGGACGGCGGGATTCTGAGTCAGCACCACCGCGAAGAGGAACTCGTTCCAGATGGACGTGAACTGCCAGATCAGGACGACGGCGAAGGCAGGCATCGAGATGGGGAGCAAAACCAGCCGGTAGATCCCGAGCAGGCCCGCGCCGTCGGCCTTTGCCGCGTCGATCAGCTCGTCGGGGACCGTGGCGTAGTAGTTGCGAAAGATCAACGTGGTGATCGGGATCCCGTAGACGACGTGCACGAACGCCAGGCCCGACAGCGTGCCGTACCCCGGTACGGCCCACTTCAACCAGGTCGGCAGGTCCAGCGCGTGCGCGGCGAAGTTCACCCGCTGAAGGGTGTGCACCAGCGGGATCAGGACGCTCTGGTAGGGGATAAACATCCCGAACAGGATCAAAGTGAAGACCGCGTCCGCACCCCGAAACCGCCACTTGGCGAGGACGTAGCCGTTGACCGACCCCAGCAGGGAGGACAGCAACGCCGCCGGCACAGTAAGCGTCAGGCTGTTGACGAAGTGCGGCGACAGGCGGGCGTACGCCTGCCGGAAACCGTCCAGCGTGGGGGCCGCCGGCAGGTGCCACATGCGGTCCAGCCCGGCCTCCGCGTAGGACTTGATGCCGGTGATCAAGAGCACGTAGACGGGCAGCAGGTAGAACGCCGCCGCCAAGACCAGCGCCGCGTAGAGCGAGACCCGGCCTAGGGCAACCGCTAGGTGCGGGCGCGCCGCGATCACCAGCGCCTGCGCCTGCTCCTGTGCGCCGCCGACCGCGCGTCCCGCCGGTCTCACGTCGCGCTCTCCCGCCGCATGCTGCCCACCAGATACGGAACGATCAGCACGCTGACGCTCACCAGCATCACCACCGCGATGGCGGCGCCTTCGGCGAACCGGTCCGCGTGGAAGGTGGTCTCAAACATGAAGTACGCGGGGACGTCAGTGGCGAAGCCGGGCCCACGCTTGCTCATCGCGGCCACCAGGTCGAAGATCTTCAGCGAGATGTGGCCGAGGATGATCAGCGCGCTCAGAGTCACCGGGCGCAGGTAGGGGAGGATGACGTGGCGGTAGACCTGCCACTCACCGGCTCCGTCGATCCGCGCCGCCTCCCGCAGCTCCTCCGGAAAGCCGCGCAGCCCTGCGAGGTAGAGGGCCATAACGAACCCCGACATTTGCCAGGTCGCGGCGATGACGATGGACAGCATCGCCACCGGCACGCCGAAGACCGGACCGGTGAGGAAACCCAGCCCCATGCCGGCGAGCACCTGGCCGAGTGCGCTGTCGGGCGTGATGTAGAGAACCGTGTGGTCCGTGTACCACTTGAGGTGGGGCAGACCCGCCTGGGCGAGCAGGACGTTGACGCCCGTGATCCGGCCGGTGGCGGGGTCGCCCGGAGCCAGAAGCCACCGCCAGGCGACCCCGGTGACGATGAACGAGATCGCCATCGGGAAAAAGAAGATGCTGCGGAAGACGCTTTCGCCCCTCACCCCGCGGTCCAGCAACAGCGCCAGTCCCAGCCCCAGCGCCATGCACGCCGCCAGCAACAACGCGGTGAAGACCACCGTGTTCCGAATGTCCAGGTGGAAGCGCGGGTTGGCGAACAGCGTCGCGTAGTTGCTCAGGCCCGCCCAGCTGAGGTCCGGGCGCAGCCCCGACCAGTTCGACAGCGACACCCACACCGTCCAGCCGATGAAGCCGTAGACGAACAGCCCCACGGCGGCGATCGAAGGGGCGACGAGAGCCGCCGCGAGGATTCGATCGGATGTCGACCTCATCTCACGGGCCCGACACGGGCTCGGGGTGGCTCCGCCGGACAGGCGCTACGTCGGTGAGGTCAGCGGCACACCCGCGCGTCGACGCAGGCCTTTGCCAGCGCGGCCTGGGCCTTGGCCACGTCGCGATCGCTGACGAAGGCGCTCATCACGTCGTTGATCAGGGCCACCCAGGACTCGGACGCCGCCGCCCCGTGGGCCAGGCTCGGCACGATCCGGTCCCGCGCCCAGTCCTGCATCGCCGACTGCAGGTACGGGCCGAACAGGGCCGGGTCGCAGTCGTTGCGCGCGCAGATCGAGCCCTTGACGGGATTGAACGCCTCCTGCCCGGCCCTAGACCCCACCAGCCGCAGCCAGGCGATCGCCTGGTCGCGGTGGGGTGCGTTCTTGGGCAGGCCGAAGGTATCGGACAGCGCCACGAAGACGCCTCGTGTGCCCGGCGGCGGCGCCCAACCCGAATCCCGGAAGTTCTTGGCGAGGTTGTCGGCGTCCACCCAGTCGCCCATGATCGTCATCCCCGCGCGGCCCTGGATCACCAGGTCGTTGGCCTGATCCCACGACAGCGCCGAGTGATCCGGGTTGACGTAGGTGAGCATGCGCGCCATGATCTCCAGCGCGCGCCGGACCTCCGGGCCGTTCCAGTCGGTTGCGCCGGTCCACAGACCGCTGTACGCGTCCGGGCCCAGCACGCCGGCCAGCACGACTTCGAACAGGTGCACCGACGCCCAGATGCCGACGTCCCCCAACGCCAGCGGGGTGATGCCCTTGGCGCGCATCTGCTCTGCGAGGGCGAAGAAGTCGTCGAAGGTCTCCGGCGGCTTCCAGCCGTTCTCCTCGAAAGTCCGCTTGTTGTACCACAATACGTTGGCGCGGTGAATGTTCACCGGCACCGACCAGTAGCTGCCCTCGTGCCGCAGCAGGCCCAGCACGCCGGCCGGGAAGACCTGTTCCCATCCTTCCTGCGCGTACAGGTCGTTCAGCGGCTCCATGTATCCGGTCACGACCCAGGTGTCGATCAACTCGCGGCCCATGTGGACCTGGAATGAGTCCGGCGGGTCGCCCCCCAGCATCCGCGCCTTGAGGGCGGGTTTGGCCTCAAAGCCCGCCCCACCCGCCACGGTGGCGTTGATGATCTCCACGCCGGGGTTCTGCTGCCGGTACAGCTCGAACAGCTTCAACAGTCCGGCCTCCTCGCCCCCCGTGGTCCACCATGAGAAGATCTCCAGCCTCGCGGCCGGCGGTGCCGGAGCCCGCATCCGACTGACCTGGTAGAGTGCGACCGCCGCGACGACGACGATCACGACGGCGGCGACGAACAGTGCGCGCCTGCGTGGCATCGTCATCCCCCCTCTCCGAACATAGCATGGCAGCGGCCCACAACCGGGGTCAAGCCGACGGTTCCAACAGAGCGTCTACCCGGAGCCGGGAGGATCGCAGGGCTGTCTGGCGACCGCTCAAAGGTTGCGAGAAGTCCCCCCGGCCGGCCGGGTCAGCACGACGTCGGACAACGCTGGGTCGATTTCTTCCTCCCGGCCGTCGACGCGAACCCGCAGGGTCCCGTCTTGCCTTCTGTGCAGGACGTGGACGCGCGCGCCGGGGCGCATGCCCTTCTCGTCGAGCCGGCGCAGCACGTCGGGGTCTTCGTCTTCCACCTCGGCCACCTCGACGGTGTCTCCGATGCGCCGGGCTGCAAGCGGCTCCGCACGGAGTTCTGGGTCCTGCCCGGCCCGCGGGATGCGCGCGCCGTGCGGGTCGTGTTCCGGACGGCCCAGCACCTCGTCCAGCCTCGCGGCCAGTTCGCGCGTGCCGAGGTGTTCCAGGCGTTCCGCCTCGGCGTGCACTTCCGCCCACGACAGCCCGCCTGCGTCCACCAGGTAGCGCTCCCACAGGCGATGCGACCGGATCAGTTCCTGCGCCCGCGCGCGGCCGGCGTCGGTCAGGCGCACCACGCCGTCGGAGGGGTCTGCCAGCCCTTCACGCGCCAGCCGCCGCAGCGCGCTGCGCGCCTGCCGCAGCCCCGTGCCCAATCTCTCCGCGACGGCCGCGATCGTCGCCTCCCCCTGGCGGTCCAGGACGTACGCCTGCTTCAAGAAGTCCTCCAGCGCCGTGAGGTAGACCACGCGGCGCCGCCGGATCGCCGACCACACGATCCCCTCGCGGGGACTGAGCAGCATCGCGCACGCGAACACGACCGTCGCGACTAGAACCATCGTCGCGCCGGAGGCGACGTTGAGGTGGTAGGAGAGGAACAGCCCGCTCAGCGCCGACACGACGCCCACGGCGACCGCGATCCCGAGCATGCGCGACATGCGGTCCGTCAGCAGGAATGCCACCGCTCCGGGGGTCACAAGCATCGCGACGACGAGCACGATGCCCACCGTCTGGAGGGAGGCCACGATGGTCATCGACAGCAGCAGCATCAGCGTATAGTGGAGCACGCCGGACGGCAGTCCCATCGCCGCGGCGGCGACCGGGTCGAACGTCCACAGTTGGAGCTCCTTGTACAGCGCAAACACCACCGCCAACACCACGGCTCCGGTCGCGGCGGTGAGGATCAGGTCCGCGTCAAAGACCCCCAACACGTTGCCGAACAGGATGTGGAAAAGGTCGACGCTCTTGCTGCGGATGCGGCTGACCAGCACGAACCCCAGCGCGAACGCGCCGGTGAACATGATGCCCATCGCCGAGTCTTCCTTGATGCGCGTGTGACGCTCCACCGCGGAGATGCCCAGCGCTGTCAGCATGCCGGTGGCCACCGCACCGGTGAAGAACGGCAGGCCGGCCATGTACGCGAACGCCACGCCCGGCAGCACAGAGTGCGAGATCGCGTCCCCGAGCAGGGCCCACCGCTTGACCAGCAGGTAGCAGCTCAGCACCGCGCAGATCGTGCCGACCAGCAGCGACGCCAGTAGCGCACGCTGCATGAACGCGTACTGCATGGGGTTGACGAACAGGTCGTACAGGGCCGTCACGGCCGGATCACCATCCTCTGGTCGGCGGCATCGAGCAGGGTCAGACGGCCGCCATAGGTGCGCTGCAGCAGAGACGGCGTGAACACCTCCTGCGGCGGCCCGTAGGCGATCGGATACTGGTTGAGCAGGACCAACCGGTCGAACGCCGTCTGCGCGCGGCTCAGGTCGTGGGTCGCCACGACGACGGTGCGGCCCTCCTGCTTGGCGGCGTCCAGCAGGCGGTAGATCGTTTCCTCGGTGGCAGCGTCCACGCCGACGAACGGCTCGTCGAGCAGCATGATCGGGGTCTCCTGCGCGAGCGCGCGGGCCAGGAACACGCGCTGCTGCTGGCCGCCGGACAGCTGTCCAATCTGGCGCTGCGCGTACGCCTCCATCCCCACGCGCCGCAGACACTCCGCGGCGACCTGCCGGTCCAGCGCCCTCGGCCGGCGCACCCACCCGATGTGGTTGAACCGGCCCATGAGCACGACCTCCTCGACGACGATGGGGTAGTCCCAGTCCACCTCGGTGCGCTGCGGCACATACGCCACCAGTCGCCGCGCCGCCTGCGGGCTTTGGCCGAAGATCGCCACCCGCCCGGTGTCCGGTGTGAGCAGGCCGACGATGGCGCGCAGCAGCGTCGACTTGCCGGCGCCGTTGGGTCCCACCAGCCCCACCAGGCGCCCGGGCTCGATCGCGAGGGTCACGTTGCGGATCGCCGGCTTGCCCCCGTACGACACCGTCAGGTTGCGGGTCTCGATCGCGGGCGGGCCGGCGTCCTGCTCCCGGGTGCGCGGAAAGTCTGAAGGAATCATCGCAGCGCCTCCACGATCGCGGCGACGTTGTGCCGCATCATCTTGACGTAGGTGTCGGCGTTGCTGCCCGGGGGTCCGAGGGAGTCGCCGTACAGGCTGCGGCCGACGCGCACGCCGGCGTCGCGGGCGACGCGCTCCATCAGCTTGGGGTTGATCGTCGTCTCGACGAACACCGCGGGCACCCGCTCCCGCCGGATGCTGTCCACCAGACGTGCGATCTCCTGCGCCGACGGTTCGTCCTCCGTGCTGATCCCCCAGATCGTACCGACGACCGCGAAGCCGTAGCGATTCCCGAAGTAGCGGAACGCGTCGTGGGTGGTCACCAGCTTCCGCCGCGCGGGTGGGATCTGGGCCACCTGCTGCTGGATCCAACGGTGCAGCTCGTCCAGTTCCCGCAGGTAGCGGGCGGCGTTGGCCTCGTACGCGCTCCGGCCGTCGGGGTCGAAGGCGATCAGGGCGTCGCGGATGTTCTCGACGTAGGTCCGGGCCGCCAGCGGGTCCATCCACAGGTGCGGGTCGGGGTCGCCGGCGTACGCGCCGCTCGTCTGGATCGCGGGCCGCAGCCCCCTCGTGACCTCGACCATGACGCGCCGTCCGCCGGCGTTGGCGATCAGTTTGTGCAGCCACTTTTCCAGGCCCAGCCCGTTGTAGAAGAGGATGTGGGACTCCGCGATCCTCTGGACGTCGCGGGGGACCGGCTCGTAGGTGTGCGGGTCGCCGCCCACCGGGATCAGACTGCTGACCTCGATCCGGTCGCCGGCGACCCCGCGCGCGAAGTCGGCGAGGATGTTGATCGTCGCGATCGCGCGCGGACGCTGCGCGGCCGGGCTCGCGGACTCCCCGGCGCAGCCGGTAGCCAGCACGGCCACGAGCCACAGGGCGGCGAGGCGGGGTGCGGTCAACCCGCCACCTCCCGGACGAAGATCCCACGGGCCACCCGCCCGGAGACCCGGCGCGCTCGGCCCGCGCCGGCATGGACCGTGACCCCGCCGTCGGGCGAGCGGGACAGCACGCGGACGCGCACGCCGGGCAGCAGGCCCAGCGCGGCGATGCGCCTCAGGCGCACGGGGTCGCTGTCGCTGACGCGCGCGACGACGACCGAGCGACCGGGTGTGGCGTCGGCGAGAGCTGGGTGCACCTGTTCGTCGACCTCCCCGTCGGCGGACGGGATCGGGTCGCCGTGGGGGTCCGAACGGGGGTTGCCCAGCACCCGCGCGATCCGCTCCTCGACGGCCTCCGACAGCGCGTGTTCGAGCCGTTCGGCCTCGGCGTGCGCCTCGTCGATGGGCAGACCGAGCCTCTGGGTCAGGTACAGTTCGAGCAGCCTGTGGTGGCGGATGACCTCCAGCGCGGCCCGCTCCCCACGGCCGGTGAGGCGCACGCCGTAATAGGGGGTGTGCGTGAGCAGCCCGTCCTTGGCGAGCCGCTTCACCATCTTCGTCACCGAAGCCGGCGCCACGCCCATGCGGTCGGCGATGGCGTTGGTCGTCACCGGGCCACCGGCCTGGCCGAGCTTGTAGATGACCTTGAGGTAGTCCTGCGTGGCCTGCGTGACCTGTTCTGTCATCATCTGCGCGCCTTTTAGCCACAACTAAATTAGCACTCGCTAAATCTAGACTGCCCGGCCACCGCTGTCAAGACCCTGCGGCGCAGGCGACGCCAGCACCGGATGCGGTCGGCGCACAGGGCTCGGGCGGCAATCCGCGGCGCCGGTGTACAGCGGGTCTCGATCCGCCCTATCCTGGTGACGAATGAACGCCCTGCGGGAGGTGAACCATGGCCGACGAGGTGCGGCGGGTCGACTACTACTACGTGACCGTTCCGGACAGACCCGGCGAAGGAGCGCGGGTGCTTTCGGCGCTCAGAGAAGGCGGCGTGAACCTCCTCGCCTATCTCGCGTTCCCTGTCGAGGGCGGCAACGCCCAACTCGACCTTGTACCCGAGGACGCCGTGGCGCTGCGGTCGGTCGCGGACCGCTCGGGCTGGCAGCTGACCGGACCCAAGCGGGCATTTTTGATCCGGGGGGACGACCGCGTGGGTGCGGCCGCGGAGTACGCCAAGAAACTCGGCGATGCCGGAATCAACATCGTCGCGGCGGCGGCAACCTCGGCCGGTGGGGGCCGCTACGGGATGATCCTCTGGGTCAGACCCCAGGACTACGAGGAAGCGGCGAGGGCCATCGGCGCGTAGCCGACGCGCCTACGCCGGTCGGGCGGGCTGGCCGGCGAGGTGCTGGCGGAACCAATCCGCGGCGAGTTCGGCGACCCGTTCCAGGGCGCCGGGTTCCTCGAAGAGGTGACCCGCCCCAGGGACGATTTCCAGGCGCTTGGGACAGCGCAGGTCGGCGTAGGCTTCCTCGTTCAACCGCATCACCGGCCAGTCCCTGCCTCCGACGATCAGCAGCGTGGGCGCGCGAACCTGAACAAGTGCTTCGCGCGCCAGGTCCGGCCGCCCGCCGCGTGAGACCACCGCGCCGATCCCGTCCGGTCGCTGCGCGGCGGCCACCAGGGCTGCGGCTGCGCCCGTGCTCGCCCCGAACAGCCCCACCCGCAGACCGGTCGAGTTCGGGTCGCGGGTCAGCCACTCCGCCAGGCCCACCACCCGCCGCGCCAGCAGATCGACGTCGAACCGCAGCTCGGCCGTGCGCGAATCCGCCCGTTCCTCCTGTTCGGTCAGCAGGTCCACGAGGAACGTCGCCAGCCCGGCGCGCTGCAACGCCTGCGCCACGAACCGGTTGCGTGGGCTGAACCGGCCGCTCCCTGTGCCGTGCGCGAACAGCACCACCCCGCGCGCGTCCGCGGGCACCGCGATGTCTCCGCTCAGGACGACGCCTTCCACGGGAACCTCCACGTGAGCCGTCCGCATCGCTTCCATGCCCGTCCCCCACCCCTATTCTGCCCCGGGAGCCGACACGCGTCGCACACGATGCTACGATCAAATGGTAGAAGGCCGGTGAAGGGGTGACCGATCGATGCCGATGTACGAGTACGCCTGTGCGGAGTGCGGGCAACGGTTCGAGCGGCTTGTGCCCAGCAGTGCGGACGCCGACCGGATGACCTGCGAGCACTGCGGCGCGACGGAGGTTCGCCGTTTGGTCTCGGTGTTCGCCACCGCGAAGGCAAACGGCGACGGCGGCTGCTGCGGCGGCGGGTGCTGCCGGGTCAACTGAGCCGCCCGGGCACCGGGTCTGGCCCCCTGCGGACACCGCCGCGTGCCAACGAGATCGCGACGAGGACGGCCGCCCCGCCCGCGACCTGCAGCGGCGCCAACCGTTCCCCCAGCAACAGCCAGGCGAAGACCGCTGCCAGCACGGGTTGCAGCAGCAGGACCAGGGACGAGAAGGCGGCCGGCAGGTGGGCGAGCGCATAGGCGATCAGGCTCTGGCCGACGAACTGGCTGATGACGGCCAGCCCCACCAGCACCAGCCACCCGCGCAGCGAGGGCGCCATCAGGCTCTCCCTCGACAGCAGCGCGATCGGCAGCAACGCCGCCGCGGTCACCGCGCTGCTCCACGTCATCACCGTCGCGGTCGACAGGCGCGCGCGGAGTCGCCCGACCGCGAGGATGTACGAAGCGTAGAACACCGCGGTCGCGATCCCCAGTACATCGCCCAGGACGCTCTGCGCGCCCAGCCGCACGCTCGCTCCCATCAGCAGGATCGCACCGCAGATGGCCAGAGCGAGCGCGGCCAAAAACGTGCGGGTGAACCGCTCCCCGAAGAGCAGATACGCACCCAGCGCGACGAAGATCGGGGCGAAGTTCGCGAGCAACGTGGCGTTGGCGACCGTCGTGAACCGGATCGACCAATGCCAGACCGCCAGATCACCGGCAAAGAACACGCCCGCGGCGACCAGCCGCGGGACGTCCCGGGCGAGGGGACGCGCGGTCTGCAGGACGCGCCGCTCCCGCTCTCGCCACAGCCACAACAGCGGCAACGCAAACGCCATGCGCCAGAAGGCGGTCGCCGACGGTTCAACCTCGCTCAGCCGCACGAAGATGGGCGCGAACGCGATGCCGGCGGCGCCCCCCACCAGCGCCGCCAGACCGAGGTGCGCAGCACGATCCGGTGACGAACGAGCGACCGTCCCGAGGACGCCGCCGCCGGAGGGATGCAGCGACACCGTCGGGGACTACGGGGCCGGACGACCGACGATGCCGGCGCGGCTCATGCGCCCGCTGTCGCGGAGACGAAACCGACGGCGGGCTCCTTCGAAGGCCATGCGGACCCTCCTACCGGAACGCCGCAAGGACCGGCTCCAGGTCGACCTCCCCGAGCTCATCCTCCCACATCGGGAGCCGCTCGAAGCGCTTGCACCTGCGCGGGTTGCGGTACACCACCCCCAGGGGGACCTTGCCCCGCCGGGCGAAGTCGCGGACCAGCGCCCACGCGGCGTCCTTGCTGGACGCGTCGTGGTCGGGCGGAACGTGCTCGACGTGGTCACGGAACCACTCGTAGGTGTTGAACTTGTTGTACGTCACGCACGGCGAGAAGTCGTTGATGAACGCGAACCCCGGGTGCTGAAACGCTTCGACGAACATCCGCGTCGCGTGCTTCACGTCACCGCTGAACGACTGCGCCACGAATGTCGCCTCGCTCGCCAGCGCCAGCAGCAGCGGATCCACCATCGGGGGGTGCTCCTCGCTGAACTCCTCCCGCTCCTGCCCCAGCCCCGCGGTCGGCGAGTCCTGCCCCTTCGTCAGCCCGTAGACGCCGTTGTTCATCACCAGCAGCACCATGTCTGGGTCGCGCCGGCAGACGTGCACGAAGTTCTCGATGCCGATCGCCAGCGTGTCGCCGTCACCGGCCAGCGCGACGACCTTCAGGTCCGGGTTCGCCATCTTGGCGCCGACCGCGTAGGCGAGCGCGCCGCCGTGGGTGCCGTGGAACGCGTTGCCGTTCAGGTAGTTTCGGATCTGTCCGGAGCAGCCGATCCCGCCGATCAGCAGCAGTTCGTGCGGCACGATCTCCAGCTCGGTCAGCGCCTGCTTGAGAGCGGCCAGCACGCCAAAATCCCCGCACCCCGGACACCACTGGATCCGGTGCTTGGGGACGGCGTTTTCGTCCCAGATCTTAGTCCCCTTCGTGCTCATTGCGCCCCACCTCCACCTTCACCGGCGCCGTGCCTCCGATCCGGACGACCGCTCCTTCGCGCTCCAGTGCCTTCTGGACCGCATCGGCCACCTCGGTCGGGTGCATTGGGATCCCGTTGTACTTCAGCACCCGGCGCGTGGGGATCAGCAGCTCCTGCTGCAGCAGGTCGGCGAACTGGCCGCTGTAGTTCTGCTCGACGACGACCACGGGGCCGGCGTCCGCCAGCAGCGCGTCCAGCGCGTCCCGGCGCAGCGGCCAGACGTGCGTGAAGTGCACCAGCGCGGCCTTTATGCCCCGCGCCTGGAGAACCGCACGGGCCTCTTCGAGCACGGGCCGGGTGTTGCCCCAGCCGACAATCACGGGCGCGCCGCGCACCTCCCCGAAGACCTGCGGCGGCTTCCAGTCCTCGCGCAGGTAGGTGTCCATCTTGCGCATGCGCTTTTCCATCATCGCCGCGCGCTTGGCCGGGTCGATCGAGACGAACCCGAACTCGTCGTGTTCGGCGCCGCTGGTCTTGAAGATCGCCCCCGGGGTCCCGGGCACGCTGCGCGGGGAGATCCCCGACTCGGTGATCTCGTAGCGCCGGTAGGTCTTCCCCCGTACGTCGTCTTCGCGGACGATCGCGTGGCGCGTGACCTTCGGCCGGTGCGCGAAGACCTCCTCCAGGACGGTCTTCTTGCCCTCGGAGAGGTTGAGATCGGTGAGAAAGAACACCGGGCACTGGTACTTGTCGGACAGCTCGCACGCCTCGAGCATCAGCGTGTAGCACTCCTCGATCGTACCCGGCGCGATCACTATGCGCGGGATGTCGCCGTGTCCGGATCCCAGGACGAGGTTGAGGTCACCCTGCTCCGGGCGCGTCGGCATGCCGGTCGAAGGGCCCGCCCGCTGTGCGTCGACGACGATCACCGGCGTCTCGGTCGCGCCGATGACGCCGATCTCCTCGACCTTCAACGAGATCCCGGGACCGGAGCTCCCGATCATCGCGCGCGCGCCGGCCAGCGCCGCGCCGATCGCCGCGCGGATGCTCTCGCGTTCGTTCTGCCCCTGCAGGACGCGGCCACCGTACTTCGGCAGGTACCGCTCCATGAACTCGAGGATGCCGCTGGCGGGCGTGATTGGATATCCCGCGTAGAAGCGCACGCCGCCAGCGATGGCCCCGGCACCCAGGCAGTCGTTGCCCGAGACGTACACCGCCTTCTTGGCCGGACGGGGCTCCAGCCGCACCGTCAGCTCGTAGCCGCGCTCGGCGAGGATCTTCTCGACCGCCTCCCGCCCGCGGGCGGCCGCCTGGAGGTTGAGATCGACGAGTTCGCGGCCCTTGCGCAAAAAACGCTCCTCCAGCAGCTGCGTCAGATAGGCGGTGTCGTTGTCGAAGTCCACCAGCCGGAACAGCGCACCGGTCATGATGATGTTCTTGACCACTTCCTTCTTCAGTTCAGTATGCGCGATCTTGCGGGCCGGGATCGGGAACACCTTGACCCCGCGCGCTTCCAGGTCGTCGGTGGGGATCTCGCCTGTCGAAGCGTCGTACAGCAGGATCCCGCCGTCTCGCAAAAAGCCTCCGTGACGCAGGACGGTGTCGCGGTTGGGCTGCTGCTTCGCGTCGGGGTTCGTGTCGTAGTCCAGTGCGACGAGGATGTCGATGTCGGGGTCGCCGTAGGAGACCGCCGGCGTCTCCGTGACGAGCATAGGGTCGTACTGGTGCGCGCCGTAGATCGTCGACGCGTACCCCTTCTCCATCGCGATCGCGTACAGCCCGGCGCGGGTGAAGATCTTGCCGAGCAGGTCGGTGACGGTCGTCACACCGTCGCGGAGCTGCACGCCGCCGACCAGCAGTTTGAGGCGGTTCGTCCTCACGGCCCTTCCCTTCCTTTCGCCGGCGACGCCGGCGCGCCCCGGCCCCGAGTGGCGAAACAGGCGCTGCCGGCCTCAGCAGCGCCTTTTCGTGTTCATCCTAGCACAACGCCTGCTGCCGTCCCAATCGATCGTCGCTATCGAACGGATAGGGCATGCCTATGGCGAAACGCACCGGCGCCGGCAAGCCACGACGTCTGCCCGTCCAACGGGCTATGATGGAAGCGCTTGGCGTCCCCGACGGAGGCGGCGGCAGGCCCCGCGGGGGGAGTCGGCAGCAGGAGGGACGATGCCGGAGGTCGGTCTGATCGTGGCGTTCGGGGCCGGGGTGCTGGGGTTCCTCTCCCCGTGCATCCTCCCGCTGGTGCCGGGTTACGTCGCGTTCGTCTCCGGGGTGTCGGTGGCCGAACTCCAGGGCGGCGGGTGCGCCCCCCTGGCCCGCGTTCTGGTCGGCAGCCTGCTGTTCGTGGTGGGATTCTCGGTCGTCTTCACGTCCCTCGGCGCTTCGGCCTCGCTGTTGGGGACTCTGGTCCTGGAGTACCGGTCGGCCCTGACGCGCGCCGGCGGAGCGGTCGTCATCGCCATGGGCCTCGTCCTGCTCGGCGTCCTCCGGATCCCCGCCCTGTATCGCGAGCGCCGGATTCCGTTCACGCAGAACCGGTGGGGGATATGGGGCGCGCTGCCGTTGGGGATGGCGTTCGGGTTCGCGTGGACGCCGTGCGTAGGGCCCACCCTGGCCGCGATCCTGACCCTGGCGACCACCGCGGGCACGGTACAGGACGGCGCGCGGTTGCTGTTCGTCTACTCCCTGGGGCTGGGCCTGCCCTTCCTCGTCACGGCCGCGGTCCTCTCAAGCGCCGTCGGCGCGCTGCGCTGGGTGACGCGGCACGGACGCGCGATCGAGACCGCCGGAGGGCTGCTGCTGTTGGTGATGGGCGGTGCGATGGTCACCGACTCTCTGTTCGCGCTCAACGCCTGGCTGTTCCGGATCATCCCGTTCCGCCCGGCCCTCTGAGATCAGTCGTCCATCCACACGGTCTTCTGGGCCGCCGGGGTGCGCCGGCGCTGCGGCACTTCCAGGGGATACCCTGCGTAGACGACGCCGACGATGCGGCGGTCTGCGCCCAGGCCGAGGAACTCGCGCAGCGGCGGGTGATCGCGCAGCCCGCCGGTACGGAAGTACGTCCCGACGCCGAAGCTCCACAGGGCCAGCATGAACGCGTAGGCGGCGCCGAACGTGGCCCACAGGTCCTCCTCCCGGACCTCGGGGTCGTCGGCGAGGTGCGAGGTCACGACAACGATGACCGGCGTGTCGGCCGCGTCGCGATAGACGCGCTCCAGTGCCGCCTGGACCTCCGGCGCGTCGGGGTTGGGCATCAGCGTGCGGCGGAAGTCCCGCCGGATGGCCGCGAACCGTTCCTTCGCGCCGCCGGACAGCACGAAGAACCGCCACGGCTCGGTCAGGCGGTGGTTGGGGACCCAGACCGCGGCATCCAGCGCCTGTTCGAGGATCGCCCTCGGCACGGGGTCGGGGCGGAACTTGCCGACGCTGCGCCTTGTGCGGATCAGCTCCAACACGCCTGCCGCTTCCGTCATATCCGACCTCCTGAGGATCTGCGCTTTCAGTCTACGGAAGCAGGAGGAAAAACGGAACGGACGGCCAAGACAGCTGAAAAGGGGGTCCAGGTGAGGCGCCGTGCGCGCGTCCGGATCCGCGCGTGGCTGGTTGCGTGCGCGATCCTCCTGGCGGGCTGGGGGTCGGCTTCCGCCCAGGACCCTAACACGCCCACCGCCACCGTCATCCGCAACCTCATCGAGTCGTTCATCGGCGACGACACCGTCCGCAGCGTGCGGCTCACCGGTGCCACGGCGGACGTCCACGTGGCGATGGACGACGTAAAGGCGATGCCGCGCGACCGCAAGGAGTGGATTTGGTTCTTCACCGACGTGACCGACATCGCCACCAGCCGCGTCTTCTTCCCGCCGGCGTTCCACGAGGGCGTCTCCCGCGTCCACCGCATCAACATACAGTACACGTTGGCGGGTAAGACGATCGTCCGCGCCACGCGCAGTCGGTCCGACCGGAAGTCCACCGTCACCGTCTCGCCCCCCTAGCCCGCGCCCTGTCCCGGACTGCAGGCCCGGTCGGGGCGCCCGGCGGGTCGCGAGGTCCGACCGGATCGACGAGACCCGGCGCCAGTCCGGGTGAAGGCGCGTCGTCGGTAAGCCCGCCGGCCCTCGCCAGGGTCACCTCCGAGCCCCGCTCGACGAGGAACCGTACCAGTTCGTGGTCGCTGCCGATCGCGGCGTGGAACAGGATCGGGATGCCGTGGGCGCCGCGCGCGTTGGCGAGCGCGGGGTCGGCTTCGACGGCTTGGCGAACGAAGTCGTCCATGCCCAGCATCGCCGCGGCGCAGATTCCCAACTCCGCCCCCTCAGACACCAGGTACGCGGCGATCTCCTTGTGTCCGACGTGGGCGGCCGCCCTCAGGGGCGTTTCGCCCGCGCTCGAGCAAGCGTTCACCAGTTCCGGGTGCGCCCGCACCATCTGCCGCACGCCGTCCAGGTCGCCGTGCTCCCTGCGGACGAACTCATCGACGACCTCTTGAGGCAGCTCGCACCGGTCCACTGCAGTCCGCCCTTCTGGGTCCTCCGGCGGTCGGCCGAGCCGTCGCCGATCCACGGTAGGCGAGCGCTGCCGACCGTGCGGAGCGCGTCTGGGGCCGGATGCTCCCGGCGGATGCGGCCACCGCGCGCTGCACGACGGCCGCGTCCGGACCCACCAAGAACAGGTACTCCGTGTTCCGAAGGGGACCTGGACGGCCCACCTTCTCGCCGCGTGGGTTGTAGACTCCGATCTGCGCGCCGACGTAGCGTTTGAAGTCCACCTCAACGGTCGCGACGTAACCGCGCTCGCCCAGCAGGTCGGCCATCTGCTCTTTGGTCACGAAGCCCTCGTTGTTGAACGACACCAGCAGGTAGCTGGCCCGTACCGACGTCACGATCCGGCGCAGTGCGTCGTGAATGCGGCGCTTGGAGTTGAAGGCGCTGTCGTAGTCGCGGCAGTCCACCCGCTTGCACGCGACCCCGTACACGGGAGGGTTGTCCCAGCGCACCAGCGTCTCCCAGACGTGGTAGTTGCCCAAGTAGCTGTGCTGATTGTACGGCGGATCGAGGTACACCAAATCCGCCTCCACGACCTTGGCCGCCTCGACCGCGTCCATCCGAAGCGCGGCCCCGTACCCCGGCAGCACCTCCGGCACGCGCAACTCCAGATCCCTCAGCGCGCGCGGCGCCCAGGTCTTCAGGTAGGCCATCTGAACGCCGGTGGTCGAATCGACGCGGTCGGCCGCCTCCATCAGCGACGCCAGCGCCACGGCCTCCACGTCCGGCTCCAGGCACATCTCGGCGATGCGTTCCCGGATCGCGTCGATCCGCTCCCCGTTCTTGGGGTGGAAGTAGCGCGAGCGGACGCAGAACGTCTCGGTGAAGTAGCCGGCCTGCGGCCTGACGGTGCGCAGTTCCGCGATCACCGCGCGCGCGTGGGGCAGGACCCGGCGGGCGTCGGCCTGGACATAGCAGCGCGCCAGGACGTGCGCGTAGCAGAGGTGGTCGTTGGCCACCACCCGGTAGCCGCGACGCTTGAGCGCGTGGGCCACGCGCGCGGTCCCCGAGAACAGGTCGGCGACCGTCTGCACGTCCGGCAGTGCCTCCACCACCCGCAGGAGGCGGGGGAGGAGGACGCGCTTCGAACCGATGTACTTGATCAACGGAGGCGAGCACCCGTCAGGGCATCCTGCCCAAAGTCACGTTCCTCTGGGAGAGGGTCGCGGTGGGGGGCAGCCCGATCCGCGTCCGCCGCGCCGGCCCGTCCAGCGTCACCACCCACCCGTTGAGGACATCCCTGCCCACCAACGCCTCCGCCCCCAGCTCCGCCGCCTCGACCACGACCTCCGCGCCCGACATGCGAAGCCGGGCGGCGTACAGGGGCACCCTCACCGTCTTCCCAGAGATCCCGCGCACCGTCAGCGCTCCGATCCGGGGCAGCCGCACCCGCGCCGCCGTACCCGCGGGCAGGACCGTCAGGTCGGCGCCGCAGTCGACCAGCGCCCGCAGCGCTACGGCGTCCGTGCCCACCGGCGGCATCACCGCCAGCGGCAAGACCGGAGCCGGCGGGGTCCTGGCCGCGTCGTACGGGTAGTCACCGATCATTCGCGCACAACCATCGGAGAAGGCAGCCGCGCCACGCGCTCGGCCGCGGTGACCTTCGGCATGAACACCGCTCGGTTGCCCAGGCGCGCGAAGACCCGCCGCGCCAGCGCGTCGAAGTCGAAGTCGTGGTCGATGACCCTCCTGCCGTCGATCGCGACGTACTGGTCCCGGTAGCGCCGCAGCAGCCTGCCGCGGTTGGCACGGTACCACCGCGCGCTGTCCTCAAGACCTCGTTCGTCTTCGGCCTCGGTCCCCTCGCCGACGACCGCGGACAAGGCCTCGCGGACGAGTTCGGCCAGCGTGATCCCGCGGCGCGCCGCCACCGCCTTCGCCTCGCGGACCAGGGACTCGGGCATCCCTCGCAGGTACAGCGTCGCGCCCTTTCCCATTGCGCTCACCTCTGTCGTCAAGATAACACGGCCCACTTCCGACGTCATCCCTCGCCGGGCGGGCCGCCATGCTACATTGGCGACAGGGGGACCTGGCTCAGGCGGAGGTGCGAGATGCCCCAAGCAGAAGAGCGCGCACACGTTCCAGCGCTGCGCGAGATGAAATGCAGCGCCTGCCGCGGCGGCGAGCCGACTCTCACAGACGACGAGATCGCCCAACTGCATCCGCAGGTTCCGGACTGGCAGGTCGTCGAACGCGACGGCATCCGGCGGCTGGAGCGCGTCTTCCGGTTCAAAGACTTCGCGGAGGCGATGGCCTTCACCCACCGCGTCGCCGAGATCGCGGAAGCCGAGGGCCACCACCCCGCGATCCTCACCGAGTGGGGGCGCGTCACCGTCACCTGGTGGACCCACAAGATCCGGGGCCTGCACCGCAACGACTTCATCATGGCCGCCAAGACCGACGAGGTCTACCGCAGCTCGTCGTGACCCTTGACGGCCCTCGGTGCCCACGAGACGCGCCCCTCACGTCGCGAGGTATGCGCGGCGGACGTGGGGGTCGTCGAGGAGTTCGGGGCCCGGGCCGGTGAGGGTGATCCGGCCGTTCTCGAGCACGTACGCGCGGTGGGACATGCGCAGGCTGCGGCGGACGTCCTGCTCGACGAGCAGGACAGTCAGGCCCTGCCGGTTGACCTCTCGCAGCGTGCGGAACAGCTGCTGGACGACGACCGGTGCCAGCCCCAAGGACGGCTCGTCGACGAGCAGCAGCGCCGGCTGGGCCATCAGGGCGCGGCCGATCGCCAACATCTGCTGCTCGCCGCCCGACAGCGTACCCGCGGGCTGCCGCGATCGCTCGCGCAGCCGCGGGAACAGTTCGTAGACCAAGTGCAGCGAGGCGCCGCGGCGTGCCCAGGCCGACGGCAGCATCGCCGCCCCCAACACCAGGTTGTCCTCGACCGACAGCCCCCAGAAGACATGCCGGCCCTCCGGCACGTGCGAGATCCCCAGCCGTACGATTTCCGCAACCGCCTTCCCATCGATCCTGCGGCCCGCGAAGACGATCCGACCCTCCGCCGCCCGCACGATCCCCGAGATCGTTCGCAGCAGCGTCGTCTTACCCGCGCCGTTCGCTCCAACCAGCGTCACGATCTCGCCCGACCGCACTTCCAGGTTCACGTCCCACAGGACGCGCACGGCTCCGTAGCCGGCCTGGAGGTTGGAGATGCGCAACAGCGCTTCGCTCATTCGTCGTCCGAGCCGAGGTAGGCGTCCAGGACGCGCGGATCGGATGCGACCTGCTGGAACGGCCCTTCGGCGAGCTTGCGGCCGAAGTTCATGACGATGACGCGGTCGCACAGCGCGCGCACGCTGTGCATGACGTGATCGATGAGCAGGACAGTCACGCCCGCTTGCCGCACGCGGCGGATCGTCTGCACCGCCTGCGCCGCCTCCGCCGGCGTGAGCCCGGCCAGGACCTCGTCCGCCAGCAGCAGCCGCGGGTGGGTGGCCAGCGCCCGCGCGAGCTCCAGCCGCTTGAGGTCGGCCACCCCCAGGCCGGCGACGGACCGGTGCATCAACGGCTCGAGGCCGACCAGACGGCAGATCGAGACTGCGTCCTGGCGCGCGCGCTCCACCGACTTGATGGTTGCGTGCCCGAACAACTCGCCTACGACCACGTTGTCCAGAACGGTCATGTCGGCAAACGGCTGCATCAACTGAAAGGTGCGGCCGATCCCCAGCCGCGCGCGGTCCTCCGGTCGGGCGCGCGTGATGTCGGCCCCCCCGAACACGACGCGCCCGGCGTCCGGCGCGAGCAGACCGGAGATCAGGTTGAAGACGGTGGTCTTGCCCGCCCCGTTGGGACCGATGATCCCGAGGATCTCGCCTTCTTCTACGTGGAACGAGAGGTCGGAGACGGCGACCAGGCCGCCAAACCGCTTCGTGAGGCCCTCGACAACCAGCAACGAGCCACCGCCCGAGCGCGCTGCCGACGTCGGGGGCTGCGGTGCCGCCACGCCGCCCGGCGCGGCCGCCGGCCCATCGGCCCGCGCTGCCCGCCCGGCGGGCGACGGGCCTCGCGCGCGGGCAGCGGCCTGGTGCCAGACCCCCAGCAGGCCGCCGGGCATGAACAAGATCGCCAGGGCCAGGATCAGCCCGTAGAGGATGAGGTATCCCCTCTGGATCGACTCACGCAGCACTTCCTCCGCGGCCCGCAGCAGCACGGCGCCCAGCACCGGCCCGGCGGTCGAGTACAGCCCCCCGAAGATGGGGGCGACGAGCGCGCCGACCGAGACCGCGAGGCTGTAGGACTCCAGGGGGCTGATGAACAGAAACGCGTGCGCGTAGTAGGCGCCCGCCGCACCGGCGAAGAACGCACTGATCCCGAATGCCGCGATCTTGAAGCGCACCACGTCCACGCCCATGACGCGGGCGACGCCCTCGTTCGTGCGCATCGCGGTGAACGCGTACCGCCACCGCGACCGCTGGATCACCCACGACGCGGCGACTGCGGCGGTCAGCACTGCGAGGATGAACAGGTACTGCGGGACGATGCGGCCGCCGAACAGCGGCACCGTCACCAGCCCGGTGGCGCCGCCGGTAAACGGCAACTGGTTGGTGGCGATCCGCAACGTCTCGGTGAACGCGAGCGTGCCGATCGCGAAGTAGATCCCGTGCAGACGTAGCATCAGCAGGCCCAGCCCGACGGCGACCGCCACCGACACAACAGCGCCCAGCGCGATGCCCGCAAGCGGCGGGACGGTGAGGAGCTTTACGGCCAGCGCGCTCGTGTATCCACCCAGGCCGTAGAAGGCGGCGTGCGCGAGGGACAGCTGTCCGGTCCGCGCCAGCACGTCCCACGAGAGCGCCAGCACCGAGAAGATCAGGATCGCGCGCGCCTGCTGCAGGCGGTAGGGGCTGGCCTCCTCCGCCCAGAAAGCGAACGCCACGGCCGCACCCAACAGGACGAGCGCCGCCCCCGCTGCCTTTGGCCGGCGCGTCATCGGAACAGCCCCTGGGGCCGCACGATCAGCACCACGAAGATCAACACGAAGAACACCGCCTCCGACCACCCGCTGCCGCCGGGGAGGTAGAACTCCACGAAAGCCTCCGCCAGCCCCAGCACCAGGCTCGCGTACACGACGCCGCGGATGTTGCCCAGCCCCGCGACCACGATGATCGCAAAGGCCTTGAGGGTGTACAGTAGGCCGACGTAGGGCGAGATCGCGAACTGCATCACGAGCAGCACGCCCGCAACACCGGCCAGCGCGGTCGAGATCCCGAACGCCAGCAAGTACACGCGCTCCACCTCGATCCCCACCAGGCTGGCGCCGAGGCGGTCCTGCGCCACCGCCTGGATCGCCTTGCCGACGCGGCTGCGGTCGAGCAGCAGGTACAGGGCGGCGGTCACCGCCAGCGCAACCGCGAACACGATGACCTGTGGTACCCCGAGGCGGATCGCACCCAGCGCCACCGAGAGATGCCCGTAGGGGACCGGCGTGGTGCGGTTGTCCCCCGACCACAGGATCACCGCCATGTTCTGCAAGAAGATCGAGATGCCGAACGTCAGCAACATCTGGTTGAGCGGCGGTGCGCGCAGGACACGCTGGATGCTGGTGCGGTACGTAGCCGCGCCGAGCGCGTAGAGTACGACCGCGCCCAGGGGAATCGACAGCAGCGGGTCGACGCCGTACAGCTCGTGCGCCCAGTAGCCCAAGAACCCGCCGAGCATCAGGTACTCGCCGTGGGCGAAGTTGACGATGCCGACGACGCCCACGGCCAGGGCCAGCCCGACCGAGGTCAGGGCGTACAGCCCCGACCGCAGGACGCCGAACGCCAGCATCTGCAGCAACTCGGTCATGGACTCCGCAGCCCGTCGGTCCGCCCGCTACCTCCCAAAAGGTGCCGGGTAGAGCAGGCGGCCGCCGGCGATCTCCTCCGGCCAGACCACGACCTGCTTGCCGTTCTGCCACTGGAAGCCGATCAGACGCGTGAAGCCCTGATTGCGCCCGTAGATGCTGCGCTTGAACGTGAGCTTCATCCCGATCGGCCCGTCGTAGTCCGTCGCCCTCATCGCCCGGATCAGAGCTCCCAGTTCCGTGGACCCGGCACGGCGGATTGCGTCGGCCACAGTGACCAGGTTCGTGTACGCGAGCGGCGCCCAGTACGAGGTCGGTTCCTCGCGGAACCGCTCGCGGTAGCGGCGCACAAAGTCGCGCGAGGCCCGCGCCGGGTTCTCCGGTGTCCACAGCGCGACGCCCGAGATGTAGTTGCCGGCCGGCAACCGCTCGAACCCGACCGGCCAGGAAGGCGGCGACCCCAGGATCATCTTCGGGGAGTAGCCGACTTGCCGCGCCTGCGTAGCCATCGGCACCACGTCCTGGTCGAAGCCGACGAACAGGAACACGTCAGCGTCGGACCCCCTCGCCTTCGTCAGCAGAGGAGTGAGGTCGGGCGAGCCGGTGCGGAACGGTTCGGCCGCGACGATCGTCAGCCCGTACTGCCGCGCGAACGCCCGTGCCTCGTCGACGGCGCTGGCGCCGAACGGACCGTCCTCGTAGGCGAGGAAGATCGTGCGGGCGCCGGCGCTGCGGATGAACCGGTAGGTGGAGTCGGCGTTGTGGTACTGCCAGGGATGGTAGTGGAAGAACCACTCCGCGTCGGCCAGCGCCTGTTCGACGATGACGGCCGCCGCGCCCGTCCAGGCCATCAGCACCGGACGCTGCCGTGCCTGCGCGGCGACGGCGATCGAGACCGAGGACTGCAGCCCGCCCAGGACCGCGATCACCTCGTCGCGGGTGACCAACTTCACGTACGCGGCAGCCCCCGTCGGCGGGTCGCCGCGGTCGTTCTCGATGATCAGCTCGACCTGCCGGCCGAGCACGCCGGTGCGGTTGACGTCGTCCAAAGCGAGCTGGTAGCCCCTCTGCATGAACTGACCGCTCACCCCGGCGGCTCCGGTGAGCGGCACGATCGCGCCGACCCTGATCGTCGGCCGCTGCGCCTGCGCCGGCACCGACCCGGCCAGCAGGATCAGCACCGACAGAACCGCCCACGTCTTCCATCGCCACGTGCTCATCGTCCCCCCTCCCCTGGTTTTCCGTCCTCCGGACGGGCTGGTGGTTACGGGCCGAGCAAGAACTCCTCGACCAGCCGATTG
The DNA here is from genome assembly GCA_031432545.1 of Armatimonadota bacterium. Lineage (NCBI taxonomy): Bacteria > Bacillati > Candidatus Sysuimicrobiota > Candidatus Sysuimicrobiia > Candidatus Sysuimicrobiales > Candidatus Sysuimicrobiaceae > Candidatus Caldifonticola > Candidatus Caldifonticola tengchongensis. Next base: position 257,586 of record JAVKGX010000001.1, on the reverse strand, counting down.
AACTCTTCTGACCGCTCGATGAACAGCAGGTGTCCGGTCCCTTCGAAGACCACACGTTCGGCGTTCGGAAGGCGATCGGCGAGCAGCTGCGCGTTCGCCGGCGGCAGCACGCGGTCGTCGGATCCCGCGATCACCAGCGCGGGGTGGCGGACCTCATGCAGGCGCGACGAGACGTCGAAGGCCTGGCCGGCCGCGAACTGCCGCATCCACGCCTCGGGCGGCTGCGGGTTCTGCAGCCGCCAGTCCACGATGCGCTCGATCTCCTCCGGGTGGGATTGCATGTAAGGCGGGCTGAAAGCCAGCGCCATCGCGGCGCGCAGCCCCTCGCGCGGGGGCAGTGCGCGCGCGGCCAGCAGGGCCTGCGCGGTCTGCGGCGGCATCGGGACCGCGTCGGGGCCGCCCGGCGTGGTGTTGACGAGGACCAGTCGGTCGACGCGATCGGGGTGACGCAGGCTCAGATTGAGGGCGATCATCCCGCCCATCGACACGCCCAGCACGTGCGTCCGACGTACGCCGAGGTGATCCAGCAGCGCCGCCGCATCGTCGGCGAACAGATCGATCGTGTAGGGCGCATCGGGTTTGTCGGACAGCCCGACGCCCCGGTTGTCCGGGGCGATCAGGTGAAAGCGTCTTCGCAGCGCGGGCCGCTGCTTGAACCACATCCACAGCGCGTACCCAAGCCCCTCCAGCAGGAGCAGGGGCGGGCCGGTTCCTTCCTCCTCGTAGTAGAGCCGGATGCCGTTGACCTGCGCGTACGGCATCAGTCAGCCACCCCCGGTCTGCGCGAGGTGCTCGCGCAGCACGCGCTTGAGCACCTTGCCGGCGGCGTTGCGCGGCAGCGCCGGCACCACTTCCAGCAGGCGCGGGATCTTGTAGCGGGCCAGGTGCGGCTCGCAGAACCGGAACAACTCGTCGGCGGTCAGCGCGTGTCCAGGGCGCAGGACGACAATCGCCTTGGGCACCTCGCCCCAGCGTTCGTGCGGGACGCCGATCACCGCGGCCTCGGCGACCGCGGGGTGACGGTACAGGACATCTTCGACCTCGGCCGGATAGATGTTCTCGCCGCCGGAGATGATCATGTCCTTCTTGCGGTCCACGATGTAGAAGAACCCCTCGGCGTCCCGCCGCGCCAGGTCTCCGGTCTTGAACCAGTCGCCCTCGAACGCCTCCTCCGTCTCGCGTGGGCGCCGCCAGTATCCCGAGAAGAGGTTGGGGCCACGGGTCCACACCTCGCCGACCGCATCCGGCGGCACCTCGCGTCCGTCGTCGTCGACGACGCGCGCTTGGACGTGGACGGCGGGCTTGCCGGCCGACCCCGCCTTGCGGAAGGCGTCTTCGGCCGGAAGGATCAGACACGTCGGTGCGGTCTCGGTGAGGCCGTAGCCCTGCTGAAACAGCAGGCCGCGCTCTTGGAAGGCCTCGATGATCCGCAGCGGACACGGGGCTCCGCCGCAACTGAAGCGGACACCGGATACGTCCGCGCGACGGAAGGCCTCGGACTCCAGCAGCATCAGGTAGATCGAAGGGACGCCAAACATCGCGCTGACCCGGTGCTCTTCGAGCAGCCGCACCGCCTCTTCGGGATCGAAGCGGCGCTGAAGGACCGCGGTGCCGCCGACGTGCAGCGTCGGCAGTGCGAACAAGCCGATCCCGCCGATGTGGAACATCGGCAGGACGTTCAGCGTCACGTCGTCGGAGGTCAGACGGACCGCCGTTCCGATGTTGATGCTGTTCCACAGCTGCGTCCGCTGCGTGAGCACCGCGCCCTTGGGGCGTCCGGTCGTTCCGGAGGTGTACATGATCAGCAAGGGGTCGTCGAACCCGCCGGCCGGTGCGGGCGGGTCTGCCGACAGTTCGCCGTAGGCGGCCGCCCACGGAGGTACGGGGAGGTCGGTGTCGAACGCGACCGCCGCGCGGATTGATCCCGCTTCGGGACGAGCCCGCAGCGCTTGGGCGAGGTCTCCTAGCTCGGGATCGACGAACAAGACCACTGGCTCGCTGTCGCTTACTTGGAAGGCCAGTTCCGAGGCGGTCAGCCGCCAGTTGAGCGGCACGAGGATCGCTCCGAGCCATGCCGCAGCGAACAGGACCTCGACGTACTCGGCGCGGTTGACCGACAGGATCGCCACCCGATCCCCCCGCCGCACACCCATCTGCCCCAGGGCGCCCGCCAGCGAGGCGACGCGGTCGTGCAGGGCTCTGTAGGTGAAGCGGCGGGGGCCGTCGATCAACGCGGTCCGACCGGGCGCGATGTCGGCGCGGCGCTCCAGCCAGTGCCAGATGCCCCAGTTCGTGGTGGGACGCTGCGCAAACGTCGGGATGTCGGTCATCGGGTTCCTCCGACCTGCTTCACCATCGGATCGCTGTCGCCGCCCACGTGTATCCGGTGCCGGCGCTGACGGCCACGACCAGGTCGCCTGGCCGCAGCCGACCCGCCCGCGACGCTTCGGCCAGTCCGACCAGAGGATCGATCGCGGACATGTGCCCGAAGCCCTCGAGGTAGGTAGCCTGTTGGGGCTCCAGCCCCAACGCGGCCAGCAGCGCGTCGTGCATCGACCGCTTCATATGCAGCGGGGCGATGAACGCCACGTCCTCGGACGTAAACCCGCTGCGCTCCACCGCCTCGCGTACGACCCGTACGAATCGGTCGAGCGACACCGGATCCAGGCGTTCCTTCATGCCCTGCGGGTCACGGACGTCCAACGCGTGCATCCCCCGCTCTACCGTCTGGTGGGAAGCGGGGTACACCGACCCGCCCGCGGGGACCATCACGTCGTCCGCGAAGGAACCGTCGGTGACCGCGGCCGACTCCAGCACCCTGTGGCCGTCTGCGCCCCGCCGCAGCAGCGCCGCGGCGGCCCCATCAGCGAAGTTGAAGGCAAACCGCGAGCGGTGGTTGCGGTAGTCGATCACATACGACTCGCGCGACGCGCCCACCAGCAGCACCGATCCCAACCGTGCGTCAGCGGCCAGCATGTCGCGAGCCAGCCGCAGGGCGATGGGCGCGCAGGCACTGGTCGCCATCACCTCGAATGCGAACGCACGATCTAACCCCAGCGCATGCTGGATCTTGGGGGCGCAGCTCCACAGGTAGTAGTCCTTGTGCGCACTCCCGAAATAGACGACGGCGCCGACGTCCGTTCCGTACTCGAAGACCAGCGGGGCGGCCGCCTTGACCGCCATGTCCGAGACGTGCTCGTCCGCTGCGGCGATGTGCTTGCCGCGCAGGCCGAACTTGCGCTCGACCACCTCCAGGGGAATGCCCGTCCGGTCGGCGATCTCGGCCGCGGTCTGCACGCGCGCGGGTACATAGGTGGAGATCCCCACGATACTCACCGGAGGCGTCACGCCGGCCCCCCCGTAAGCGCACGCCGGATGAAGCGCATGACCTGGTCCATCGTGTGGGCGGGAGGCCCGTCCGGTTCCCAGAGCACGTAGCGCATGCCGACGAAGTCGGCGATCCCCATCAGGCAGTAGGCGACGACCTCGGGGTCGAAGGCGCCGATCTGTCCCCGCCGCATCGCCTCCGCCAAGCCGCGCGCGTAGCCGCTCGCCAGCCGACGGTAGTACCAGCGGAACAGCTTCCGATCCACGAACTCGGCCTGGTTGACGATCCGGTAGATGCCTTCGTGGCGGCGGATGAAACGGAAGAACGTCTCGAACCCGACCCGCTCGATCTCCAGGCGATCCGCCAGGCCCGCGGTCGCCTCACGGATCGCCCGCCGCAGGTTGCGGCTGCGCTCGCGCACCAGTTCCGCCAGGATGGCGCGCTTGCTCGCGAAGTACACGTAGAACGTCCCCTGCGCCACGCCCGCCCGCCGCGTGATGTCGGAGATGGACGCCTCGTGGTATCCCTTCCGCCCGAAGACCGCTTCGGCGGCGTCCAGCAGCTTCTGCCGCGTGCGCTGTCCGCGGGTGGAGGCAGGGCGGGCCACGGGGACGCGGCGCGCCGCGGACGTTCCGACAACGGGGTTAGTTGACAAGTGAGTCACCTATCATGTTGGCACATACCACGCCGGCTGCGGTTTCTCCTGCTGCCTGGTTGTTTGCCCGGCAGGACGCCCACGCGGTCACCGTGGGGACGCGCGGGCCGGCGGCCGGGGGCGATCGTCCCGACTTTCGTGGGGCGAACCTGGCCGCGGTCTTGCTCGTACCCTGCGGGCAGGAGGAGTTGGGGCGGTGTGGACGAATACCCCGGCAATCGCCGCAGCGTACGCAGCACCCGTCGGAGCATAGGCGTGATCCGTTTCGCTGCAACGACCGTCGCCGCCGTCCTCCTCCTCCTCACCGCCGGCGGCGCGGGTTCCGCAGCCGCGCGGCTTCTGTCGGTCGGCTGGACCACGCAGGATGGGGCACCGAAGGTCGTCGTCCACACGGACCGACACGTACGGTACCGGTCGGCGGTGGTGGGCGACCGGCTGGTCTTGGACCTGTGGCCGGTGGCGGGCACCCGACGCGGCTGGCAGCCCGTCGCAACCGGGCCGGTGGGCGCGGTGCGTCACGAGACGCTGCGCCCGGGCGTGCTCCGGCTGACGGTCTTTCTGCGCGGGGCCGTGCGCTACAAGGTCTTCCGACGGGCCGACCCCCACAAGATCGCCGTCGTCGTCCTGCCCTCGCATCGGGCTGCGGTGCGCCTGCCGCGCAGCGTCGCCTATCGCAAGATCCGGGTGCGCACGGGCGCCGGTTCCACGCGCGCACACGTGGTGACCGTCGATCCTGCCGACCCCGCGATCTCCATCCGTCCGGTGCTCGGCGCCGAGACGGTCCAGGGGCGGGAGGCGACGGCGCACGCGGCCACCCGCTCGGACGCGGTCGCTGCGATCAACGGAGGGTTCTTCGCGCCGTCCAACGGCCAGCCCCTCGGCCTGGTGATGATCGACGGCAAGGTCCTGTCCACGCCGTTCCCGCGCCGGTCGGTGTTTGCCATCACCGCAACGGGCCGCCCACGGATTTCGGCGTTCGCGTTCCGCGGCACGTTGCGGACCCCGACCGGCGCGGTGCCGATCTCGGCGATCAACCGCCCGCCCCGCGCCGGCGGCGTCGCCGTCTACACTCCCGAGTACGGCCCGCTGACGCCTCACCACGAGCGGCCCGTGCTCGTACGCCGCGGCGTCATCGTCGGCCTGCCCGCCGGGCGGGTCCCCATCCCGGACGACGGATACGTGGTGACGGCGACGGCGCGAGAGACCGATCGGCTGCTCCGGCCACTGGAGCGAGGGGCGCCGGTCCGGATGCAGACCTCCGTCGAGCCGGAGGGGGTGGTGCACGCGCTGGGCGGCGGGCCGCGCCTGGTGCGCGACGGACGGGTGGACATCCCCTATGGATGGGAGGGCTTTCGCCCGTCCGTGTACGCCAGGCGGACGTCGCGATCGGCGGTGGGGATCACGCGCTCAGACAAGGTGCTCCTCGTCGCGGTCGAAGGGCCTGACGAGGAGAACACGGGGATGAACCTGCGCGAGGTGGCTGCATTGATGCGCGACCTGGGAGCGGTCGAAGCGATGAACCTCGACGGCGGGGGATCCTCGACGCTGGTGGTGGGTGGGCGCGTGGTGAATCGCGACGAGAGCCGGCAGCGTGCCGTCCCATCGATGCTCGTTGTGACCTATCGCCCGCAGCCCTGACCCGACCGTCCATCGCCCCGACGCACCGACACGCGCGGTGCGCGCGACGGCAGGCTGCGTATGGGGTCGGCGAACTGCTCGGCCTCGGTCGACCCCTCCAGGGCCAGGGTGGCAGATCCCCCCAAGACCTGTGCCACGAGGTCGAAGTAGCCCGTGCCGACCTCGCGCTGGTGGCGGGTGGCGGTGTAGCCGAGCCGCTCCAGGTCGAACTCATGCTCCTGCAGCTCCACGTACGCGGCCATCCCCCGATCGGCGTACCCGCGCGCCAGCGAGAACGTCGAAGCGCACAGTGCGTGGAAACCCGCCAGCGTCACGAACTGGAAGCGGTACCCCATGGCGCCCAGTTCCCGCTGGAATGAGGCGATCGTCCGATCCTCCAGGTGGCGCCGCCAGTTGAAGCTGGGCGAGCAGTTGTAGGCAAGCAGCTTGCCGGGCAAGCGCGCGTGGATGGCCTCGGCGAAGCGCCGTGCCTCGCCGAGATCCGGACGGGAGGTCTCGAACCAGAGCACGTCCGCGTACGGCCCGTAGCTGAGGGATCGGGCGATCGCGGCCTCCAGGCCGTCGCGGGTCACGAAGTAGCCTTCTGCCGTGCGCTCGCCGGTCAGAAACGCCCGATCGGCGGGATCGACGTCGCTTGTGATCAGCTGCGCGTTCAACGCGTCGGTGCGGGCCACCAGGACCGTGGGGGTGCCGCAGACGTCGGCGGCCAGCCGCGCCGCGTTCAGCGTACGGATGAAGTGAGAGGTGGGGACGAGGACCTTCCCGCCCAGATGCCCGCACTTCTTCTCGGAGGCGAGCTGGTCCTCGAAGTGCACCCCGGCGGCGCCGGCTTCGATCATCGCGCGCATCAGCTCGTAGGCGTTCAGTGGCCCACCGAACCCCGCCTCGGCGTCGGCGACGACAGGCACCAGCCAGTCGCGCTCCCCCTTGCTCTCCGACCACTCGATCTGATCGGCACGGCGCAGCGCGTTGTTGATCCGCCGCACGAGCGCAGGAACACTGTTGGCGGGATAGAGGCTGAGGTCGGGATACGTCTGCTCTGCCAGGTTGCCGTCGGCGGCCACCTGCCAGCCGCTGACGTAGATGGCCCGCAGGCCGGCGCGGACCATCTGCACAGCCTGTGCCCCCGTCAGGGCCCCCAACGCGGCGACGTACGGTTCGGCGTGCAGCCGATCCCACAGACGTTCGGCACCGCGGCGCGCCAGAGTATACTCCACGCGCACCGAGCCGCGCAGCCGGACGACGTCGTCGGCCGTGTAGTCGCGCCGGATGCCGTACCATCTCGGCTCGGTCTGCCACTCGCAAGACAGCTGCGCGGCCTCCTGCTCGATCCGCGCCTGCGTCGCCACCCGACTGCCTCCCATCGCTTGGAGGTCTGCACCCCGCCACCAATGTGACGTGCCGGCGGGGCGGCCCTCGACCCAACAGCGCCGAACGGTTGGAAATTTAAGGTGGATGGCAACCGAAAGGCGACGAGTGGTCAGAGGTGCAGCAGCAGCTTCACCGCGCGGGCGGCCTGTCGGCTGACCGGGATCTCCGTCCCCGGCGGGTCGTCCAGCCGGAGCAGCAGCGTCCCGGAGAAGTACGGGTGCACCTCGCGGATGTGATCGAGGTTGACCGCGTAGCTGCGGTGCACCCGCAGGAACTGGCTTGCGGGCAGCCGCCGCAGGACCTGCGCGAGGGTCGCCTTGACATCGAACGCACCGACTCGGGTCACCGCCCGGACGCCGTCGCCGCGCGCCTGCAGGTAGTAGATGTCCTCAGGTGGCAAAACGACGGTCCGATCCCCTGCGGGCAGAGCCACGCGGCCACCGTGTTGGGAGGGTTCCTCGGACAGCAGGCGGTCGAGCGTGCGGCCGAGGCGAACCTCGTCCACCGGCTTGAGGAGGTAGTCGAACGCCGCCGCCTCGAACGCCTCGAGGACGTGGTCGTCGTACCCCGACACCAGCACCACTCGGGGGCGACGCGGCAGGGCATTGACGGAGCGCAGGACGTCGATGCCCGACAGCCCCGGCATCCGCACGTCCAGGAACAGTGCGTCGAGCGGTCCGGCCCGCAGCCTGTCCAGCGCCGCCTGCGCGCTCGCGACGACGTCCACCTGGTGTGGGCCAACGCGTCGCAGCAACCCGGCCAGGTGTTCGGCCGCCTGGGGATCGTCGTCGGCAACCAGCAACCTTAGAGTGCGCGTCACGTCGTAGCCTCCCACCGGTACGGGATCCGCACGACGACCCGCGTCCCCCTGCCTTCTTCGCTGCGCACGCGCAGGCCGTAGTCCTCCCCGTAGATCGCCTGCAGCCGGCGCTGCACGTTGAACAGCCCGATGCCCAACCCCGATCCGATGCCGCGTTCGGTGATCACCTCCAGCCGGCGCGGCGGGATGCCCACCCCATCGTCCTCGACGATCAACCGCAGGTGGTCTTCGGATTCTTCGGCGCGCACCCACACCGTACCGCGGCCGGTCTTGGGTTCGATCCCGTGCACGACCGCGTTCTCGACCAGCGGCTGGAGCGTGAGGACCGGCACCAGCCGCCCGAGCACCGACGCAGGAACCTCCACGGACGTGCGCAGTCGGTCACCCAGCCGCGTCCGCTCGAACGCCAGGTACTGCTCGACGTACCACAGTTCCTCTTCCAGCGTGCAGAACTCGCCGTGTGAACGCAGCGCGTGGCGCAGGAACTCGGCGAAATCCGTGATGAGCCGTCGTGCGCGCTGAGGATCTCGCCCGACGACGGCGGCCACGGAGTGCAGGGTGTTGAACACGAAGTGCGGGGAGATCTCGGCCCGCAGAGCGCGTAGTTCGGTCCGCGCGAGGCGGTCGACCTCCGACTCCAAGAACGCGATCTCCAGTTGCGCTCCGAGCAGGTCGCCCACCAAGACGGCCCCCTCCAGCGTCTGCGGGGCGAACGGGCGGCCGTCGGTGCGGTAGAACTTGATTGCGGCCGGGATCATGCCTCGCACGCGCATCGGCACCACAACGGCCCCGGTCAGGGGGCACCCGGGGTGGGGGCAGCCGATCTCCTCGCGGCTGCGAGCGACCGCCGCCTCCCCGGTACGCAGCACGCGCTTGGTGAGCTCTGTGGCCACCGGTTGGTCCGGTACGTGATGGTCGGCGCCTGCACCGACGAACGCCAGCACCTTGGCGCGGCCGATCAGGGCGACGGCGTCGGCGCGCAGGGCGTCGCGCAGCATCTGCGCCACGCGAGAGGCGGCGTCGTGGGTCAGCCCGCTGTGGAACGCCTCCCGCGCACGCCGGCCGATGACCACCAGGTGCCGGATGGTGGTGCCCAGGCTGCTGCGTCGGCTCCGCTCGTCCATGGGCGGCGTCTTGAACTTCCGCTTGACTCCCAGCATACCCGCAGGTGCCAGCCCCTACCCCCCTCTCTCAGAGGAGAGGAACTTGTCTTGGCCCGGATCAAGCGGGAATCGTCAGGCTCGCGAGGTCGCGAGGGTAATAGGTCAGCACCTCGTGGCCGTTGGGGGTGACCAGGACCGTGTCGGAGTGCCGGAATCCGCCCAGACCCGGCACGTAGATCCCCGGCTCCACAGTAAAGACCATGCCGGGCTCCATGATCCGGTCGTCACCCCGGTCGAGGAACGGTGCTTCGTGGTAGTCCAACCCGATCGCATGACCGGTGTGGTGCCGCCAGCAGTCCCACAGATCGTACTTGTCGAAGAACGCCCGCGTCACGCGATCCACCGCGCTGCACGGCTCGCCCGGCCGGATGGCGTCGATTGCCCGCTGCTGTACTTCGAGCATGAGCCCGAAAAAGCGGCGCGCGCGGTCGGACACCGGTGCAATGACCATCGTACGCTCCAGCTCCGACAGGTACCCGCCGACGTTGGCGCTCGCGCCGGTCACAAGCACGTCGCCGGGCGCAAAACGCGCATTGGTCGTCATGGCGTGGGGGAGCGCGGAGTACGGACCGATCTGGCCCCGGTACCCTGCCCGCGCCCCCACCCCGCCGTATCCGACCGCCCGGTAGCCGGGCCCCAGCGTGCGGATCATCGCCAGCGTCGCTTCGTGCGACGCCCGGTTGCTGACCTCGGTCTCGGTCAGGCCCGGACGCGTGTACTCCTGCAGCAGCGCGTGCGCGAGATGGCCCCACCGGCACGACTCGCGGATGAGCGCCACTTCCTCGGCGGACTTCATCATCTGCATCCGCTCGATCTCGTCGCGGACGACCACGACCGTCGCGGCCGGCAGCACCTCCGAAAGGCGGGGGCCCCGGTATCCGAAACGTCCTGCATACCCGTCGGCGTCGACGCCGATCCGTGCCCGCTCAAACCCCATCTGGGCCAGCAACTCGGCCAGACGTTCCATCGGGTGGCGGTCGTCCGGATACTCCGGGTAGGAGACCACGCGGTCCACGTCCGCGTGCTGCTGGGCGTGCTCGACTTCCAGCCGCGGGACGAACAGCACGCGTTCGGGACCGGCCAGCACCAGGGCCATCGGGCGCTCCGTGGGGATGAAGCCGAACCCGCCAAAGTACAGGACATTCAGGCCGCCGAACAGAACCACCCCGTCCACCTGGTGGGCGGTGAGGCGCTCACGGAGGGTGTTTCGGCGCCGGGTGCGCTCGGCTGGGGAGATCTCCAACCGCATCGACGTCGTCTCGCCTCCTCTCGGACGCTTCAAGGAGATCGGCTCTGGGCGGCGAATGCCAGAGCATGGGCGCCGAGGTCGGTTCGCGCTTCACGTTCGAGAAGTTCGCCAGTCACCCGTTCTTCGCCGAAGTGAACCGGTGGCTGGTGGAGCACGTCGGGATCCGGCGCGACGCCACCGTCGTGGACCTGGGTTGCGGGCCCGGCGCCGTCACCGAGATCATCCTCGAGTACGTCGACCCCGCCTCCGGCGCGGTGGTCTACGCAATCGACCCCTCCCCGTCGGCGCTGCAGATCGCCCGATCTCGGATTCGCTGCGCGATCGTGCACTTCCTGGAGGGGACGGCAGAACGCCTCAGTCACATCGTGCCGGCGGCGGACGTCGTGCTGTTCTGCAACGCCATCCACCTCGTGCGGGAGAAGGCGGATGTCGTCCGCGAGGTGTTCAACGTCCTGCGCCGCGGAGGCGCGTTCGGGTTCAACACGACGTTCTTCGAAGGCGCCTACCCCGCGGAGACGCTGCGCTTTTACAAGCTGTGGGTGCTGCGCGCGGTCCGCCACCTCAAAGAGCGAGGAATCGAGGTGACCCGCGGCGTCAAGGCCACCGCGATGCGGTGGCTGGGCGCGCAGGACTACTGTGCCCTCCTGGCGTCGCAGGGGTTCACCGACGTCCGGGTGGAGATTCAGCAGAAGCCGCTGTCGCGCCAGAGTCTGGAGGACATCAGCGAGTTCGAGCTGTTCATCGAAGGGGCGCTTCCCGGTGTGCCGCTCGCGGAGGGCTGCGAGGCGCTAAAGGTCGGGGTACGCCAGGCGTTCGAGGAGCTCGATCTGACGCTCGTGCCCCGCAACTGGCTGCAGGTCATCGCGCGACGGGCATAAACCGCCGAAGCGGCAGGGACGGGAATCGGCCCCGCCCCCACCGCCGACAACAGATCGATGCGTCGCGACGAGAACGCAGAAACCTCCCGGCGCCCTCAGCCGGTTCCAGGAACAAGCGTGAGAGAAACTGCGGGGTCTGGCTGAAGTCGAGCGCGGTTAGCCGATGACCCGGACGTTCGCGGCCTGGGGACCCTTCTGGCCCTGGGTGACCTCGAACTCGACCTTCTGTCCTTCCTGCAGGTTCCGGTAGCCTTCGCCGCTGATCGCGCTGTAGTGCACGAACACGTCCTTGCTGCCGTCCTCCGGAGTGATGAAGCCGTACCCCTTCTCCGGACTGAACCACTTGACCGTACCCGTTGCCATTCTCTCTTCCTCCGATCCGATCCTTTCCGATCCCACGGTTTCAGGATTTGTGGGACCGAGCCAATCATTGACCAGGCCGGGGCATTTGTCAACGGGTGGGCAGGCCACGGGCCGGTACGGCCCGCCGGTGTACTCAGCCCAGCTTTCGCTCGGAAAACGCAGCGGTGCAAGGGGGGCCGCCGGCGCAGCGCATCCGCCGCGCATCCAGATCCATCAAGACCGAAAACACCGTCTGCGAACGCTCGTCGGGGGGCAGGGCGGGGTTGGGGTGACGGCAGATGGAGTCGGGATGGCCGTCGTGGTCCCGCAGCAGGTCCTCCATGGCTTCCACCGAGAGCCGGCCCGGCCGCGTGCGCGCGCCCAACAGGGCGTCCATGCGCGCGCACCGTCGGTAGGTGGACTGCCGTTCCTCGCGCAACGGCTGCCACACCCCCAACGACTCCGCCGCGAGGAAGTGGTTGGCGTGCACCAGCGTGCCGTCGCGGAGTGCCAGACGCCGCCAGCCGATGGGTGCCACCTCCAGGTCCGCCACCGCCTCGGGATCGGATGCCTGCGCGATCAGAAAGTTCGCCGAGCACGCACTGGGCCCGGCGGTCGCCGCGCGCACCGCTTCGGCGAAGCCCCCGGCGCGAAGGATGCGTGCGGTGCGCAGGTGGAATGGGACGCCGGGACGGGACCAGTCGTCGTGGTGGCTGAGCAGGCCGTTGATCACCAACCCCAGGCCTCGGGAGTTCATGCCGATCTTGCCGCCGACGATGCCCGCCTCGGTGAACGCGAGGATCCGCAGGCTCCCGTGGACGACGTCGAGGAGCGCGCCCCGCACCTCGGGGATCCAGTCCCAGTTCTGACCCACCCACAGGTGCCCGTCCGCGGTCACCGAGCGCGAGGCGGCGAACGCGGTGCACTCCCCCGCCGCCTCCTCCATCCCGATGGCGGCGTAGGCGCTGTACATCAGCTCGTACCGTGCATTCAACATCGCGATCTGTTCGATCGTGCAGCCGCTGCCTTCCGCCACACCCTCCATCGCCTCGGCGTAGGCCGGCTCACAGGACCGGAAGACCTCCAGGTAGGCAAGCGATCGGGACCGGACCTGTTCGGCGCTCAGGCGGGCGTCGTTGCGAAGGCGCCGCTCGTACACCGCCACGTTGTGGCAGACCGCCTCGCCAAGCGCCTCGCCGTGCGCCCGTCCCTGCTCTCGGGGTCGCCCGCGCAGGGGTACGAGCGGCAGATCCGTCACCGCTGCCCCCCTCACCTGGCCGCCGCGTGCCGATGGAGGCACGCTCCTCATCCCCGTTGGGGCCCCAACGGTGCCTCCATCGTAATCCACGCCGGCTGGGGCACGAATCCCAGCCGCAGGTTGATGCTCAGCATCGCGTGGTTGGCGCTGTCGTTCCACGTCTTGATGCGCTGGTAGCCGTGCTCTTGCGCGTAGCGCACCGTGCACAGCTTCAACGCCCAGGCGATGCCCCTCCCCGTGCAGTCGGGGTCGGTCGCGGTCAGCCCCTGCCCGAGGGTCCCGGGCTCGTCGTCGCGCTCGAGGTGCGAACACCCGACGTATCGGTCACCGTCCTTTGCGATAAACGTCGCTTCGGGGATCGCCTTCTCACCGGTGACCCACCGCAGGAAACTCTCCCACGGCACGCCGGTCGGCTCGTCCGGCAGGGGCATATTGCGCAGGGCCAGGTCGTGCAGCCGGTGGAGCTTGCGCAGGCAGTCGGGGTCCTGCGTTCTCTCCTGCGCGAGCGTGGTGATCCAGATCCCCCGGGTGCGGAGGCGGTCCCAGCGGTGTGCGTGCGCCGCCAGGTCCACCCCGCGCACGTCGAGGATCGACTGCCAGGTCCTACGCCGTTCGCGGAACCCGCGCCGCCGAGCGAACGCCACCGCATGCGGGTGGGCTTCCCACACACGGGCCCTGGCCAGGATCGCCGCGCGCTCGCGCAGGCGCGCGTGCAGCACCTCCCACAGCTGTGAGCCCACACCGCGCCCCCCGAACGCGGGGCGCACGATGACTTGGCAGTCGTACTTGTCGGGGTGGAACATCTCCGCGTTGTGGCCGAACCAAGCTGAGCCGATCGGATCTCCGGAGTCCGGGTCGGTGGCGACGTAGCGTTCGCGGTGGACACCGGCGGCGGCCGCCGCCTCCCACCAGAACCGCAGCGTGTCGGCCGTGACCGGATCGGTCGGATGGTTCTCGTTGCGCATCTCGGCCAGGGCCGGGTAGTCCGATTCCTCGAAGGGACGGATCTCGATTCTCATCCGCGTGCGCCGCATGGCTCTCTCCTCGGGTACGCCGTAGGGCGTCCGACCGACGCGCCTTTGGCATGCCTGTCGGCACCCGGGCGCGCCGCCCGGAGGGGACGGGCTCGGTTCGGATACGCGGTCAGGCGGGGCGCACGCTCACGCCCGGACGGCCGGCGGACGGGCCTTGGATCTCGGAGCCGGTCGGCGCCTGCCCACCTCCTCCCGGATCGCAAGGGCGAGGGTCCGGCTGATTCTTGCAGCCCCCGGCCTGGCTGTCAACCGGCCGCAAGCGGCGCAGCAGGGAGAGCGCAAACCCATGCGAAAGTCTGGAAGCGATGCGCACGCCGGTGATCTACGGGCCCGAGTGCCGGCGGTACGACTTCGGCGGTGGCCACCCGCTGAACTCGATGCGGCTCGAGCTCACGGTCACGCTGCTCGAGTCGGCCGGCATGCTGGACGGCCCGACGTCCGGAGTCCTCCCGCCCCGCCTAGCCACCGACGACGAGATCGCGATGCTGCACAGCCCCGGTTACATCGCGGCGGTGCGCGCGCTCGGCAGTGACCCGAGCGCCGCCGGCCTGCGTTACGGGTTCGGGCCGGGCGACAACCCGCCGTTCGTCGGCATGCACGAGGCCGCCGCGACGATCGTGGGGGGTGCGCTGGTGGCGGCCGAGGGGATCGCCGAAGGCCGGTTCGAGCACGCCTTCCACTTCTCGGGCGGGCTCCACCACGCGATGCGATCGCTGGCCGCGGGCTTTTGCATCTACAACGACATCGCCCTCGCGTGCGAGTTCCTCCGGCGGCGCGGCTGGCGGGTGCTGTACGTGGACGGCGACGCCCACCACGGCGACGGAACGCAGGCGCTGTTCTATGACACCCCGCAGGTGCTGACGATCTCCCTGCACGAGAGTGGCGAGTTCCTCTTCCCAGGCACCGGGTTCGTGGACGAGACGGGGAGGGGTGCGGGCGCCGGGTACAGCGTGAACGTGCCGCTGCTGCCCGGCACCGATGATGCGTCGTGGCTGGAGTGCTTCGAGCTCGTCGTGCCGCCCATCGCCCGCGCATATCGGCCGGACGTGATCGTCAGCCAGCACGGTTGCGACACCCATCGGTTGGATCCCCTGACCGATCTCGGCTGCACGACCCACACCTCCGAGCGGTTCGCCGCCGCGGTGCACGATCTGGCCCACAAGCTGTGCGGGGGGCGCTGGCTCGCGGCCGGGGGTGGAGGGTACGACATCTGGCGCGTGGTCCCGCGTGCGTGGACGCTCGTCTACGGCGTCCTCTCCCACCAGGTAGTCGGCGACGTCGTGCCCGACGCGTGGATCGACCGGTGGCAGCCGCGCGCCCCGCACCCGCTTCCCCGCGCCATGCGCGACGCACCCTCCGACGACGCCCCGGACCGGATCCGCGCCCGCAACCGCGAGCAGGCCCAGCGCGCCGCAGACCAAGCCCTGGATGCGATCGACCGTGCACGCAGCTGACGGCGTCGGATGACCCCGTCACAGCAGCGGGTCCCGCAGGATGCGATCGCGCGTCGCGCGCGCCACCTCGCCGACACCGGGCTGGGGCAGGTCGGCGAGCTGGTTGCAGACCTCGGCGGCCTGCAACAGGATCCGCTGCAGGTCCCCTTCGGCCACCTCGCACGCCTCACACAGCGTACCGAACTCCGCTTCCCGCATCCACTGGATCGCAGCCCAGCCCCGCCGATCGGCCGGTGACGGCACGCGCCGGCGCCGGATCCGATCCCACTCCGCCTTGAACTCGGACACCAGCGGATCGGGCCGGACCCCCTCGTGCGCTTCGATCTCCGCCAGCCCCTCCACCAGGCGGGCCAGGGCCGCCAGGTCGGCGTCGTCCCCGGCGCGGGGGGCCCGTTCGCTGCTCAGGGCTGCCGCGTAGGCGGCCAGCCGCTCCGGCTCGGCCGGGAGCAGTCTGCGGCGCACGAGTTCCACGATGACGATGCACCTGGGGTGGCGAACGAGCGCGGCCCACCGTCCGTACGCGGTCGGGCGGAACTCCGCGTCGAGGTAGCCCAGCCCGCGCAGGACCCGCGCGCGGGCCGCAAACTCCTCGCGCAGCCCGCCGTGCAGTTCGCGCAACTCGCGGCGCAGCCGAAGACGGCGTTGCTCTCTGGCCCGCAGACGGTCGATGGTGGATAGGCACTCGGCCGCCACGGCGCAGCACGCGCACGGCCACACGGACATCTCGTGCGTCAGCACGCGCACTTCCTCAGCGGCGTCCGGGTCGCGGAGGCGGCGCAGCCGGTCGCGCCGCGCGGCCATCCGCTCGTAGCGAGCCCTCGTGTGCAGCCGGTCGTCGCACGGCCTGTCGACGAGCGGATCCGGGGGGATCGCGTCGAGCTGCGCACGCAGCGAGGCGATCTGCCCGCGGCGCTGGAAGGCCGCCAGCGACCGGTCCAGTTCAGCGAGCGCGGCGTCCAGGGGCCGTGCGGCCAACCAGTTGAGGACCTGGCTGTAACTCGGGGTGAAGGCCGACCGGATGGGCTCGGGCGCCGCACCGGCCAGTGATTCCGCCTCCGCGACCTCACCGTACCGGGTGGCCGGGAGCGCGACGACGCCGATCTTGTCGCGGCCGCGCCGTCCTGCACGGCCGGCCATCTGGTGGAATTCCGTGGCGGACAGGCTGACGGGACCGGTCGGGCTGTTGCGCACAAGCGTCGTCAGCACGACAGTCCGCGCGGGCACGTCGAGCCCCGCCGCCAGGGTCGTCGTTGCGCACACCGCCGTCAGCAGGCCGCGCTCCAGGAAGTCTTCCACAACCAGCCGCCACGACGTCGTGTGCCCGGCGTGGTGGGGTGCCACGCCGGCAGCGAGCAGGCCGGCCCGGAACGCGTGGGACGCCAGGTGGGGCAACTCGGCCGTCCACGCTGCCCACGCCGCCTGGCGCTCCTCCAGCCGCTTCGCACCGGCGACGGAATCTGGCGGCGACCCCCGCGGGCCAGCCCACGACCGGGCGAGCACAGCGGCTGCCTCGTCGCAGTCGCGGCGCGCCGGGAAGAACAGGATCGCCGGCAGCAGATCCGCGGCCCGCAGCGCCCCAAGGAGACTCGCGATCCAATCCGGGCGCTTGCAACCCGCCGAGGCCTGTTCGGCCAGTTCGACCGGCAGCAACCGTCCCCGCGCATCGACTGCCACGAAGCAAAGCGGCACGGGCCGCACGGTTTCCTCGACCACGGCCGGACGCCGGCCGCGGGCTTCGGCCAGCCAGTCGGACAGTTCGCCTGCGTTGGGCAGCGTGGCTGACAGCAAGAGCAGGCGCGTCCGTCGCGGTGCGTACATCAGGATCTCTTCCCACGCCGTGCCACGCTCCGGATCGCTCAGGTAGTGGGCTTCGTCCAGCACCACGAGATCCATTTCCTGCGCGGTTTGCGACTCTTCGGTGCGCGATCCCCGGTCGTACAGCGCGTTGCGCAGGATCTCGGTCGTGGCGACGATCACCGGGGCCTGAGCGTTGATCTTCCGCTCGCCGGTCAGCAGGCCGACACGGTCGGCCCCGTAGAGGTTCTGGAAGCGGCGGAACTTCTGATTGGACAGCGCCTTGAGTGGCGTCGTGTACCACGCGCTCCGTCCGGCACGCAGCCCTTCGCGGATCGCCTCCTCCGCGATCCAGGTCTTGCCGCTGCCCGTCGGCGCTTCGACGAGCACATCGCCTTCACGCAGACGCGACAGCGCCTCCCGTTGGAACAAAGATGGTTCGAACGCCACGGATGGGGGCGCACCAACCCTTCGCAAAATCGACTTGAGCGCAGGGTGGACCGGGGCGCGGCGGACGGCGCGCCTGCCTGCAGGTGCACGTCGGCTCACGGTCTCCATGATAGCCGAGCCGGTGGGCCGCAGCGGCGGGGTTCGCGGTCTGCTGTTCACCGCCCGGCCGCGCACTGTATCGTCTTGCTTGGAATGCCAGCGAATCTCACCCCTGAGTACCTCGCTGCGGAGCAGCGGTTCCGCCAGGCGGCGTCCCCACAAGAGAAGATGGAGGCGCTGGAAGAGATGCTCCGTACGGTGCCCAAGCACAAGGGCACGGAGAAGCTGCAGGCGGACATCAAGCGCCGCATGGCCCGGCTGCGGCAGGAGATGACGGGGCGGCGCGGCGGAGCGCGCGCGCAGCCATTCTATCACGTCGAACGCGAGGGCGCGGCCCAGGTGGCAATCATCGGACCGCCCAATGCCGGCAAGTCGTCGCTGCTGGCGGCCCTCACCCACGCCAGCCCTGAAGTCGCCGCCTACCCGATGACCACACGCGCGCCGCTGCCCGGAATGATGCCCTTCGAGAACATTCAGATCCAGCTGGTCGACACGCCGCCCGTCTGCCCGGAGTTCGACGAGGGCTGGCTGTACGGCCTGATCCGCGGCTCGGACGCGGCGATCTTCGTCGTGGACTGCAGCGACGACGGCATCCTGTACATCGAGGACGCGCTGCGCCTGCTGCCCGCAAACCGCGTCTACTTGATGCCGGAGGACGCTCCGATCGAGGAGGACCCGGCGCTCCCACGCGGAGCCCGCAAGCGGACGCTCGTGGTGGCCAACAAGTGGGACCTGCCCGACGCCGCCGACAACCTCCGGATCCTGCGCGACCTCCTGGCAGACCGACTGCCCGGCGAGGTGCTGCCCATCTCGGCGGTGCGCGGCGACGGGTTGGAGCAGCTGCGCGCGAGGGTGTTTCGGATGCTCGACCTGGTGCGCGTGTACAGCAAGCCGCCGGGCCGGCGACCCGACCTGGCCGCGCCGTTCGTCCTCCGGCGCGGTGCGACGGTGCTAGACGCCGCCGAGTTGATCCACAAGGACTTCGCGGATCGCCTGAAGTTCGCCCGGCTATGGGGGCAGGGCTACCAGGGCCAGATGGTCGGCCGCGACCACCGGCTGGCCGACGGGGACGTCCTCGAACTCCACGTCTGAAGACTCCCACGACCCGTCTGACCCGCGGCGGCACGCGACTTGCTCTCCCACGCGACAAGGGCCAACGGGCATGGCGATCTTCAGGCGTTCCCCGCAGCAGGCTCTTCGTCGCGTCGAAGAGCCACTTGCCGTCGTGTCGGAGCTGATCTCCGACGCGGTGTTCCTGTTCGACGCCCAAGGAGCCGTGACGTGGGCGAGCCAAAGAGCCGGCGAGGCGTTCGGGATGCGGCCGGCGGCGCTCGCGCGGTTGTCGGTGCGCGATTTGATCCCGCCCTCGCCTGCCGCCGAACGCGCCTTCCGGCAGCCGCCGTCGGACGGCGCATGGGAAGGTCGCCTCACCTTTCGTCGGCCAGACGGCCAGACGTTCGACGCGGCCGCGCGCGTGGGATGGATCGGCGACGTCGGCGTGTGCACCGTCGCGGTGCCCGGCGCCGAGGTCCACACATCGGCCGCACTCGCCGCGCGGACGCAGCAGCTCATCCGAGACCTGCCCATCGCCATCGAGGTGTACGATCCCAAGGGCAACGTGCTGGCGGCGAACGACGCTTGGTGCGCGCTGTTCGGGATGCCTGCCTCCCGGGGCCACCGGGGCAACGCCCTGCACCGCGGCTCAGTCTACGGCCCGGCTCAGCGGTCCGCCCTGGAAGCCGCATTCCGCGGGCAAGCGGCCGACATCCCGGCGTTCGAGTGGCTGCCGGCCTCCGGGCCGCGCACCGTCCCGCCCCGGCCCACCCGCCTCGTCGACATCCGGCTGGCTCCGGTCCGCAACCGTGCGGGCGAGCTCCGCTGCGTGGTCGCGTTCGCCTTCGACGTCACCGAGCAGAGACGGATGGAGGGGGCGCTGCGCGAGTCGGAATCGCGCTATCGCGCGCTCATCGAGGAGTCCCCGGACGCGATGTTTCTCCTGGAGGACGGCGTGTTCCGCCTGGTCAACCGGCGGTTCGTCGAGCTGTTCGGCGTGGGGTCCGCGGACGTGATCGGCCGGATCGGTCCTTTGGCGATGTGCGAGGTCGAAGACCGGGCGGCGCTCAGCGCTTACCTCAGCGATCGGCTGGCGATGCTGAGCCCGCGCACGACCGCGATCTTCCGGGCGCGGGCATCCGACGGAACGGTGCGCACCTGCGAGATCCATGCCAACCGCGTCCTGCTGCGCGGCAAGCCGATGCTGTTGGGAACGGTGCGCGACCTCACCGAGCAGCGCCGCGCCGCACAGACGCTGCAGTTGCAGGCCGATCTCCTGGACCAGGTCCACGAGGCCATCGTGGCCATGGACTGGGACGGCTGCATCGTCTACTGCAACCGTGGTGCCGAAACGCTGTACGGTTGGCGGCGCGACGAGGTCGCAGGACGCCCCTTCGACCGACTGGTCCAACCCGAGCCCCACGAAGCCACAATCGCCCGACTGCGGCCGGTGCTGCTGCGCGACGGAAGCTGGCGCGGCGAGATCCAGCACCGGGGTGACGGCGGGCGCACCCTGTGGCTGTCCGCCACCCTGTCGGTGCGGACCGACGCCGAGCGCAGACCTGTCGGCATCGTCGGCGTCTACCGCGACATCTCCGAGCAGAAGCGGCTGGAAGACCAACTCCTGCAGGCCCAGAAGATGGAGAGCATCGGCACGCTGGCCGGCGGTATCGCGCACGACTTCAACAACATCCTCGGGACGATGGTGGGCTACCTGGGGCTGCTGAAGGAAGACCTCCCGCCCGACACGCAGCTGCACGCCTACTTCGAAGTCGTAGAGCGCAGCGCGATGCGGGCGTCGGAGCTGACACGGCAGCTGCTCGGGTTCGCACGCAAGGGCAAGTTCGAGGTCCAGCCGGTCGATCTGGCGGCGCTGTGCAAAGACGTCGTGCAGCTGTTCCGCACCACCCTCGACGGCAAGATCGAACTGCGGACGCACTTCCCCGAAGGCTTGCCTGCCGTCGAGGGCGACAGCGGCCAGCTCCACCACGTGGTCTTGAACCTGTGCATGAATGCGCGCGACGCGATGCCCGACGGCGGCATCCTGGAGATCGCCCTCGCCCCCGCCCTGGCGCCGGATCCCGCCTCAGGCGACGTCACATCGCTGCGGCGCTACGTCGCGCTGTCGGTCGGCGACACAGGCGTCGGCATGGACGAACGCACGCGCGCCCGCATGTTCGAGCCGTTCTTCACCACGAAGGAGCCGGGCAAGGGAACGGGCCTCGGTCTGGCGATGGTGTACGGGATCGTCCACAACCACGGCGGCTTCCTCGACGTTCGAACCGCCGTGGGGCGCGGCACGACCGTCGAAGTCTACCTGCCGGTGGCGCAGGGGACCGCGGAGGAGCAAGGGGAGGGGGAGACCGAGGTGGCGGAGGGCGCAGGCGAGATGATTCTGGTCGTCGACGACGAGGAACCCTTGTGCAACCTGCTTCGCGACGTGCTCGTCCGCCGCGGGTACCGGGTGATGACCGCGACCGGCGGCGAGGAGGCGGTCCGCATCTATCAGCAGTACCGGGACGAGATCGACCTGGTGTTGCTGGACATGACGATGCCGGGCATGAGCGGCAAGGAGACCTTCCATGCGATCCGGGCGATCGACCCCGACGCCCGCGTGCTGCTCAGCAGCGGCTACACGCAGGAGGGCGCAGCGCAGGACGTCCTGCGCCGTGGGGCGTGCGGGTTCCTCCAGAAGCCCTACCTGATCACCGAGCTGGCCAGCAAGGTGCGCGAGATCCTGCAGGAGCCCACAGCGGGGACGGGGCGGATTGCAGACGGCTAGCCAGCGGTGGTGATCGGCGGGTCAGCGCCAACCCTCGCGTTTTACAATTGCCCTGCCGATGGCCTCTCCGACACCTGCTCCGCCCACCCTCGTCGTCCTCCAGGGGGACCAGACCGGACAGGAGCTGCTGGAGCAGGCGCTGCGGGTCTTGGCCCCCGGCGTCTGCGGGCTGCAGCTGCGCTTTGCAACCTACGACCTCGGCCTCCCCAACCGCCGCGCCACGCGCAACCAGGTCGTCTTGGACGCGGCACGCGCGCTGCGCGAGCACCGCGTGGGGCTGAAGGCGGCCACGATCACACCCGAAGGCGCCGACGACGTCGGTAGCCCCAACGCGCTGCTGCGGGAGGCGATCGGGGCGCAGGTCATCCTCCGGACGGGCCGGCGCATCCCCGGCGTCCGGCCCGTCGCCGGGGTGGTCGCACCGATCTCGGTCGTGCGGATGGCGGTCGAGGACGCCTACGGCGCGACGGAGTGGCGCGAGGGAGCGGCGCCGGACGAGATCGCCTACCGCACAACCAAAGTGAGCCGCCGCACCTGCCGC
This sequence comes from Armatimonadota bacterium, assembly GCA_031432545.1. NCBI lineage: Bacteria > Bacillati > Candidatus Sysuimicrobiota > Candidatus Sysuimicrobiia > Candidatus Sysuimicrobiales > Candidatus Sysuimicrobiaceae > Candidatus Caldifonticola > Candidatus Caldifonticola tengchongensis. The sequence goes on along the minus strand of JAVKGX010000001.1, from coordinate 235,677 downwards.
GTCGTCGCGGAGTTCGCGTTCCAGCACGCGCGGCGCATGGGCGCCAAGGTCTTCGGCGGCCCGAAGTACACGGTGAGCCCGATCTACGAGGGCATGCTCAAGGAGGAGATGGACGCCGCAGCCCGCCGGCATCCGGACGTCGCCTACGAGCCTCAACTCATCGACGCGGTGTACGCGCTGCTCCTGCAAACGACCGGTGAGCCGCTGGTCATCCCGGCGCTCAACCGCGACGGCGACACGCTGTCGGACCTGGTGCTGCAGATGTTCGGCAGCATCGCGGGCGCCGAGTCGCTCGTGCTGGCACTCGCAGAGGACGACCCGCAGGCCCCCGGCGGTACCCAACCTCTGCGCGTGCGCACCGTGGTCGCCGAGGCGCCGCACGGCACGGCACCGAGGCTGCACGGGAAGAACCTTGCGAACCCGATGGCGATGATCCTGGCGGCGGCTGCCGCCTTGGGCTACCTGGAGGACCGGGCGGCGGCGCGAGTGGCCCGGGCCATCTACGAGGCGACCTTCGAGGCTGCCCAGGACGGCGTCCGGACCGCCGACCTGGGCGGGGCGGCCACGACGACGGAGTTCACCGACGAGGTCATCCGCCGCGTACGCGCCAAACTCGACACCTGGGGCGCAGTGGGACTGCCCTGAGCCGGTCGGCGCGGACCCGGATCCGCCCCTTTTACGGGCCCCCGGCGGCTTCCTTGGGGCCGCGGCCGGCTGCGGGGGATTCCGGTTCGACGACCTCCAGCTCCACCGGCTCCAGCGGGGGCAAGTTCGCCTCCGACTCTGAGTGGGGCAGGGTGGCGCGCACGACCTCCTGGGAGATCACCTGCAGGGCGGCCGCCACCGGGACGGCCAGCAACACGCCGATGATGCCCATCAGCGCCCCGCCGACGAGCAGTGAGAAGATGGCCAAGATCGGCGACAGCCCCACGGCACGCTTCATCACGCGCGGCACCACGTAGTTCAGCTCGACCTGCTGGACGACCACGAACAGGACGACGACCGCGATCAGCTTCCACGTCGGCTGGAACAGGGCCACCAGGACCGCCGGAACCGCGCCGAGGAACGGGCCGATGTTGGGCACCAGTTCCATCAGCCCCGCCACGAGCCCGAGCAAAAACGGGTAGGGGATCCCCAGCGCCAGCAGCCCCGTGGTGATCGTCACGAAGATGAACAACGACAGCACGAACGTGCCGCGCAGCCAGCCACTGAACTTGCGCCCGATCTCTTCGATGACGTCGCCCACCAACGGGCGCTGCGCCGGCGGCCACAGGCGCAGAAAGCCGCGCTTGATCTGGGGCCCCTCGATCAACATGTAGATGGAGATGACGATCACCATCGTGGTCGTGAACACGCCGCTGACGAACCGGCCGAAGAATCCGGCGGCGGTGGTGAAGTACTGGGCGAGGTTCTCCACCTCCGCGGGCAACCGGGCGATCCAACGGCTCAGGTCCGGAATCCAAGGGTGCTGCGCGCGCATCCCCGCGACCCAGGCCTCCGCGTCACGGACGTAGCCGGGGATGCTCTGCAAAAACCCGGCTGCCTGCTGCACGATCGGCGTCACGAGGATCGTCACGATCAGTCCGAGCGCGGCGAACACTCCCAGCACGACCAGGAGGATGGCCCACCCCTTGCCCAACCGGCGGCCGCGCCCGACCGGGATGCGCTGCAGGGCCGCGACGCTGGGAGCCAAGCCCGCGGCGAGGATGGCTGAGATCAACATGATCACGAGGATGTCGGAGATGCGGACGAGCAGCCAAAGCAGCCCGTAGACGGCCCCGACCACGAGCGTCACGACCAGCGTGTTCACCGCCACGTCCGTCCGCTTCATCCGGACTCAGCCTCCTGCGCCGCCGACGTACCCTTCGCCCCGGTGGCCCCGGACTCCCGCACAGTTTGACAGCCGTCAAGCCCCGTCCGTATCATCCTTGGTGCTGCGCGTTCCGGCGTAGCTCAATGGTAGAGCACCTGGCTGTTAACCAGGGGGTTGTAGGTTCGAGTCCTACCGCCGGAGCCATCCCCGAGTCTGCCGAACCGCACCGATCGGCGGCGTCCGTTATACTGTCCTCGTCCAGACGACCATCAAGCGGAATCCGGAGACCACCGTGGGTAATGCCGTGAAGGAACTGCGGGAGCACTTGGCCGAGATCCACGACATCGGCAAGGCCATCGGCGTGCTGGGCTGGGACCAGCAGACCTATATGCCTGCGCGCGGGGGACCGCACCGCGCCGAACAGATCTCCACGCTCAGCCGGCTGGCCCATGCCAAGTTCACCTCGGACCGGACGGCGACGCTGCTGGACGCGGCCGAACCGGAAGTCGCTTCCCTGCCCGAAGAACACGACGACCGCTGCTTGGTGCGGATCGTCCGCCGCGACTACGACCGTGCCCGCAAGCTGCCGGAGGCGTTCGTCGCCGCGTGGGCGCGCGACCGCGTCCTGAGCAACCAGGTCTGGCGCCAGGCGCGCCCCGCGAACGACTTCGCCGCGTTCCGGCCGCACCTGGAGAAGATGGTCGACTACGCGCGACGGGCCGCGGACTTCTACGGATACGAAGATCACCCCTACGACGCGCTGCTGGAGGGCTACGAGCCCGGGATGCGCACCGCCGACGTCCGTCGGATCTTCGATGCGATCCGCCCGGAGCAGGTCGCACTCGTGCGGGCCATCGTCGAACGGCCGGAACCGCGCACGGACTTCCTCCACCGCGACTACTCCGTCGAAGCGCAGGCAGGGTTCGGACTGCGCATCGCGCAGGACTACGGCTACGACCTCACCCGCGGGCGCCTGGACACCTCCCCCCACCCCTTCGCAACCAGTTTCGGTCGGGACGACGTCCGCATCACGTCCCGCTACGACCGAAACGGCCTGTCCGAGGGGCTGTTCGCGATCCTCCACGAAACCGGCCACGCCCTGTACGAGATGAACACCGCCGCCTCCCTCGGACGCACCCCGCTGGCCCGGGGGTGCAGCATGGTCTTCCACGAGTCGTCGTCGCGGATGTGGGAGAACGTCGTCGGACGCAGCCGCCCGCTGTGGGAGCACTACTTCCCCCAGTTGCGGCAGACGTTCCCGGATGCGCTGGGGGACGTGACCGTCGAGGAGTTCTACCGCGCGATCAACAAGGTGCAGCCCAGCCTGATCCGGGTGGTGGCGGATGAGGTCACCTACAACCTGCACATCATGCTGCGGTTCGACCTGGAACTCGAGCTGGTGACCGACAAGATGCGCGCCGCGGACCTCCCCGAGGCCTGGGCAGCCGGCATGCGCTCCTACCTGGGGATCACGCCCCCCGACGACCGCGACGGCGTGATGCAGGACAGCCACTGGTCCAGCGGTTCGTTCGGGTACTTCCCGACCTACGCGCTGGGCAACGTGCTATCGGCCCAGATCTACCAGACGGCGCTGGCTGCCCGTCCCGAGATCCCCTCCGAGATCCGCGAGGGCCGCTTCCAGACCCTGCGGGAGTGGCTGGTCGACAACGTCTACCGCCACGGCCGCAAGTTCCTACCCCACGAACTGGTGCAGCGGGTGACCGGACGGCCGCTCGAGCCGCAGCCTTACCTGCTTTACCTCAAGGCGAAGTACAGCCAGATCTACGGCCTGTAGCCCGCCCAAACGCGACCGGCTGGGCGGTGGCAGGGATCTTGCTTTCCTGCCTGGGCAGATCCACACCGCGGGGAGGCAGAGTTGGGCACAGCCACGAGGACACGCCTCGGCGAGATTTTGGTTCAGACCGGCCTGATCACCCGGGCACAGCTGGACGAAGCGATCGCAGCCCACAAGCAGAGCGGGATTCGGCTGGGGGCCGCGCTGCTGCAGCTTGGCCATGCATCCGAGGACGACATCGCGTGGGCGCTAAGCACGCAGCTGCAGGTCCCCTACGTGCACCTGTCTCCCGAGCTGGTAGACCCCGCGGCGGTCGAGCGGGTGCCCGTCCATGCGGCGCGGCGTCTGGGGCTGTGCCCGGTGATCGCCACCACCGACGAGATCACGGTCGCGATGGTCGACCCGACCGACGAAGCCGCCGTCGCCGAGGTCGAACGGATCAGCGGGCTACGGGTCGCCACGGCCATCGCGCTGGCCAGCGACATCGAGACGACGCTCGCCGCCCTGCAGTCCCGTACCGGCAGCCCCGAGGTCGCCCTGGGGGCCCCAGCCCTGCGCTTCCACCTGAGTGCCGCGGCCGCTGCGGGCGCGGAGGAGATCTACTTCGAGCCGCTCGCTGCGGGCATTCGCGTCCGCTACCGAACCCCCGGCGGCCTGGTGGCCAGCCACGGCCCGTCGTTGGAACCGGGCACACTCGACGAGATCGCACGGGCGCCGCAGCCCGTGCGGGTGCAGATCCCACTTCCGGGTCATTGGCTGGACGTGAACCTACGGGCTGCGGCCACGCCGCACGGCACCGCGGTGTTCGGCACCCTGTCGGGGGGTTCGTTCGGCGACCTGCTGCCCGAGGGGGTGTTGGACCGTCTTTGCGAGACCATCCGGAAGCCCGGCGTGCTGATCGTCGGTTCCCCCGAGCCGGCGTTGCGGCGCGGGATCCTGCGGGCCCTGGCAGCGAGCGCGGACTCCCCTCGCACCCTGGTCGTCGTCGCCGGCGCGCCAGGCGCGACGGCCATCGGCAACGCTGTGGAAGTCCAGACGCCAGACCCCGACCTCGTTGCCCACACCCGGGCCGAGTTCGTGTCAGCCGACACCGGAGCCGACCTGGACCTGGCCGCCTTGCTCATCGCGGCCCGCCATCCTGGCCAGGTCCTGGTGGTGGGGACGCCGCACCTGCGCGCGGCCTGGGCCCTGGAGGACCTGGCCGCCCGGGCAGGCCGGCTGCACCTGCAGGCGGCGCTGACCGGCGTCCTCTGCACCGTACGCGTGCCCGCGCTGTGCCGGTGCGCGACCGAACACCGACAGCCCCCTCCCGGCTGGCCCGGGCAGCCGCCTGCCCGATGGGGGGCGCCCGCAGGCTGCGACGACTGCCGCCAGACCGGCTACGACGGATACGCCGTGCTGCACGAGTGGTACCCGGCAGGGCCAGAACTGCAGCGAGCCCTGCTGGAACCCTCGCCCTTTGCCCTGGCTGAGCGGATCCGATCCACTCTCGCGCCTGCGCTGGCGGACGGCGCGCGGGAAGCCGTGCAGCGTCTGCGGACGACCCCAAAGGCGGTCTGGGACCTGCTGGAGGCGTGACGTGGACATCACGCAGCTTCTGATCCTGGCCAAGGAGCGCGGTGCTTCCGACCTCCACCTCACAGTCGGAATCCCACCGAAGCTGCGCCTGCACGGCGCTCTGGTGGACGTCGACGGCTGGGCCCCGCTGACCAAGGAAGCGCTGCACACGATGATCTACGAGATCCTCTCGGACCATCAGAAGGCGAAGTTCGAGGAGAACTGGGACCTGGACTTCTCGATCGAACTGGCCAACCTCGGGCGCTACCGCGTGAACGTGTTCCAGCAGCGCCTGGGCGAGGGCGCGGTCTTCCGCTTGATCCCATCCCGGATCAAGACGCTGGAGGAACTCGGCCTGCCGCCCGTCCTCGGGGAGCTCGCCTTGCGCGACCGCGGGTTGATCCTCGTCACCGGACCCACCGGATCGGGCAAGTCGACGACGCTGGCGGCGATGGTGGATTTGATCAACCAGCGCCGCAGCGCCCACATCATCACGATCGAAGACCCGATCGAGTTCGTCCACGAACACAAGAAGTGCATCATCAACCAGCGCGAGGTGGGCCTGAACACCAAATCGTTCAGCGGTGCGCTGCGGGCCGCGCTGCGCGAGGATCCGGACGTGATCCTCGTCGGCGAGATGCGCGATCTGGAGACGATCTCGATGGCGCTGACGGCCGCGGAGACCGGCCACCTGGTGATGGCAACGCTGCACACGTCCAGCGCCCCACAGACGGTGAGTCGGATCATCGACGTCTTCCCCAGCCACCAGCAAGAGCAGGTCCGCGTCCAGCTGGCCGAGGGACTCGTCGGCGTGGCCGCCCAGATCCTGCTGCCCACGGCCGACGGATCGGGGCGAGTGCCCGCGGTCGAGGTGATGGTCGCCACCCCGGCGATTCGCAACCTGGTCCGCGAGAACAAGATCCACCAGATCCTCTCGGCGATCCAGACGGGGATGAAGGACGGCATGCAGAGCCTCGACCAGAGCCTGCGCAACCTGCTGAAGACCGGACAGATCACACCGGAGACGGCCGCGCGGTGGGCCGTCGACAAGCACACCTTCGCCCGCGACGGGGTCACCGGTGGGGTCGCCAAGCCGTCCCTGCACGGAGCGTGGGGATGACGGACCGCCGATAGAGTCGGGAGGACGGATCGTGCACATCAACGACCTGCTCGCTCGGATGGTGGAACTGGATGCCAGCGACCTGTACGTGAAGGTGGGCTCCCCGCCGATGTACCGGGTGCACGACGAGATGCGTCCGAGTTCCGACGAGCGGGTGACGGTCAACCTGGCGGCGGAACTCGTGTCTCAACTGCTGCGCGAAGACCAACTCGCCGAACTGCAATCCCGCCAGAGCATCGATTTGGCCTACAGCGTGCCCAAGATCGGCCGCTTCCGCGTCAACGTCTACCGTCAGCGCGGATCGCTCGCGATCGTCGCGCGCCGTGTCCGAACGGACATCCCGTCCTTCGAGGACCTCGGCCTGCCGGAGGTGCTGCGCGATCTGGTCATGCGCAAGCGGGGCCTGGTGCTGGTGACGGGGCCTTCCGGATCCGGCAAGTCGACGACGCTCGCCGCGATGATCGACCAACGCAACGCGCAGCGCGACGGCCACATCGTGACGATCGAGGATCCCATCGAGTACCTGCACGCGGACAAGAAGAGCATCGTCAGCCAGCGCGAAGTCGCCACCGACACCCCGACGTTTCACGACGCGCTGCGCGGTGCCCTCCGCCAGGCACCCGACGTCGTGCTGATCGGGGAGATGCGCGATCAGGAGTCCGCGGAGGCCGCGCTGTACTTCGCCGAGACCGGCCACCTGGTCTTGAGCACGCTGCACTCCATGAACGCCGCGCAGACCCTCGAGCGGATGCTGGCGTTCTTCTCGCCCGACCACACGCAGGAGATCCTCCACCGCCTGTCCATCACGCTCGAGGGCATCGTCTCTCAGCGCCTCATCCCGCGCTCCGACGGCCGGGGACGGGTGGCAGCGGTGGAAGTCCTTGTGGCGACGCCCCGCATCCGCGAACTCATCAAGAAGGGCGATATCGGGTCGATCCGCCAGGCGCTGCACGCCGGACGGCAGGAGGGGATGCAGACGTTCGACCAGGCCCTCCATGACCTCTACCAGCGCGAGTTGATCAGCTACGAAGAAGCCCTGCGCAACGCCGATTCCCCGAACGACCTGCGCCTGCGCATCCGGGGCCTAGCCTGACCGGGCCGTCGGCGATCTGCAGCCGCGGATCCCGACAAGCACCTTTCGTGGGCTTTTCTGCAAGAATGCGAGAGGTTTTCCGCAGGAAAGGAAATCGGAGTCCGATCTCGAATACGGAACGACCGTATCAGGTGCACAACGGGGGAGGTGAGTTTTTCGTGAGAGCACTAAGTATCGGCCGCCTGGCGGCCGCACTCGCCGCGGCCCTGGTTGTTTCCTCCTGCGGATCGGGCTTCCAGCTCGGTCCGCCGCCTACGATGTCTCCTGCGGCCGGTGCGGCATCCGGAGACTTCGTGCCCGACGAACTCCTCGTCCGCTTCCGGCCCGGAGCCAGCGCCGCGCGGATCGCGGGTGAGGTCGGGGCATCCGTCGTCGACCGGATCGGCGGGATCGACGTGCACGTGCTGAGGGTCGAACCGGCGCGGGCCGAGGTGGTCCTGCAGGCCCTGTCGCGCAACCCCAACGTCGAGTACGCCGAGCGCAACGGCATCGCCACGCTGTTCGCGGACCCGAACGACCCCTACGACAACACGACGTGCTACGAGTCGTCCAAACACGGCTGCGTGATGCAGTGGGGGTGGGAGAAGGTGCAGGCGTACGCGGCCTGGGATTTTACCACGGGCAGCGGCACGGTGCGCATCGCGGTCGTGGACACCGGCATCGACAACAGCCACGAGGACCTGCCGCCGGTGGCGGCCCAGCGTGACTTCGTGAACAACGACAACAACGCTGAGGACGACAACGGGCACGGCACCCACGTCGCCGGGACGATCGGCGCGCTGACGAACAACGGCAAGGGCGTGGCCGGCGCGAACTGGGCGGTCAGCCTGCTGGGGGTGAAGGTCCTCAGCGCCACCGGATCGGGTAGCTATTCTGCCGTCGCCAACGGCATCGTCTGGGCCGCGGATCAGGGTGCCAAGGCGATCAACCTGAGCCTGGGCGGCAGCCTGCCGTCGAGCACGCTGCGCAACGCCGTCGACTACGCGTGGAACAAGGGCGCCGTACTGGCCTGCGCGGCCGGCAACAGCGGGACCAAGCAGAAGACCTACCCCGCGGCGTACACGAACTGCATCGCCGTGGCGGCCACGGACGAGAACGACAACAAGGCGTCGTTCAGCAACTACGGTGCCGACTGGGTGGACGTCGCCGCCCCGGGGGTTCGGATCCTGTCGACGATGCCCGACACGGTCGTGTACCTGAACAGCCAGTACGGATACAAGACGCTGTACGACTCGCTCAACGGCACCTCGATGGCCACGCCCCACGTCGCCGGGCAGGCGGGCTTGATCTGGGCCCGGGGTCAGTGCACGAGCGCGTCGTGCGTCCGGAACAAGATCGAGAGCACCGCGGACCCGATCCCCGGCACCGGCAACTACTGGAAGTGGGGCCGCGTCAACTACCACAACTCCGTGAAGTAGCCTGTCGGCACGGGTCGAAGGCCGGGTCCTGGCGGGACCCGGCCTTCGTTTTTCCCTCACCCCCACCGCATCAGCCCGCCGTCCCTGCGCGGTGACAGCCAAAAGACACCGTCCCGGTCTGCGGTGCCGCGGATCGGCGGGGACACTACAATGCAGGTAAACGGCGCAGGGGAGGCCGGCGATGAATAGACGCTATCCGGGAGGATTCCCCGACGACTCCGAGGAAGAGGAACAGCGCGAGCAGGACCATCTGCCGTCGACCACGGAGGAGGAGGCGGACGAGATGCTGTACGGCGAATACGAGGAAGGCGAGCGCACGCGGATGGAGGAAGAGCAGGGCACCGTGTTCGGACCCGGCTGGCCCGAGGCGCCGGCGGTCCCTCCGGCAGCACCGGCCAAGCCGAAGAAGGCGCCGGCCAAACCGGCCCGCCGCAAGCCAGCGAAGAAGGCCGCAGCCCGACGCAAGCCTGCCGCCAAGACGAAGGCCGCTCCCAAGCGGAAGACGGCCGCCACCAAGCGCGCGGCCCGCAAGGCTGCGGGGAGAAAGACCACCCGACGGGCGGCGAAGAAGGCACCCGCGCGGCGTACCACCGCCAGGAAGGCGGCCAAGGGAACGGTGCGGCGCACGGCGAAGCGGCGCCGCTGAGGCCGCCCGAGATCACGGGAGGCCGCCGGTTCCGGCGGTCTCTTGCTTTTGCGGGGGTCTTTATGTCTTCTTCGGAGGGGCGCCGAACTGGATCAGGCCAGTCTGGCGCTGACCGGCCGGCTTGCGCTGCGGCACGCGCGGATGGGCCGCCAAGTCGAGGTTCAGGCTCTTGCCGCACTCACAGGTGACGGCTGTCGTCTGGCCGGCGTTCACCCACACCCGGCCGGCGGACTCTGCGCGTCTGCGCAGCGCATCGAGCGCTCCTCGGGCTTGCTCTTCGGCATCCTCGCGCGCCCCCTGCTCGCGCGTACCCTGGCCGTACAGGGGGTAGACGACCGCCTTAGGGTAGTAGACGGCGTACTCCCTCCCGCACCGCCCGCAGTGGAAGCCCAGCATCAGCGCCATATTGTGTCCTCTTGTGTCCTCGTCCAGATTGTATCCCCAAGGGAGCGTGCCTTGCGCGGGCGGGTCGGCGCAGCCGCACCCGGCCACAGCTCAGGCCCATTGACAGCGAACGTATGTACGCTATACGGTAGGTACGTGAAGCCCCCTGTTGAAGTGATAGAGATCCGGGTCAAGTCGGTGCTCAACCGCGTCCGAGGCATGGACTTCCGGTGGTCCATCAACCCGTACAGAGGATGCTCACACGGGTGTGTCTTCTGCTATGCCCGCCGCACGCACTGGTTCTTGGACCACGACGGAGTCGGGGAGTGGGCCACAAAGGTGTTCGTCAAGGTCAACGCACCCGAGGTGTTGCGCACAGAGCTGTCCCGGCAGTCCTGGAAGCGAGAGCTCGTGGCCGTGGGGACGGCCACGGATCCCTACCAGGCCGCCGAGGGCCGCTACCGGATCACCCGCCGGATCCTCCAGGCGCTGCGGGACCTCCGCACGCCCGCGAGCATCGTTACGCGGTCGCCGATGATCTTGCGCGACCTCGATGTCCTGGCCGACCTCGCGCGGGCGGCGGGGCTGACGGTGTGCGTGAGCGTCGCCACGACCGACAAGGATCTGGCCAGGCAGATCGAACCCACCGTGGCGCCGCCGGCTCAGCGCCTGAAGGTTGTGGAACGGCTCGTCGCAGCAGGGATCCGCACCGGTGTGCTGCTGGCGCCGATCCTCCCGGAATTGACCGACCATCCGGCGAGCCTGGCGGCCGTGGTCCGGGCCGCTTGCGACCACGGCGCACACTTCGTGGGACACAACGTGTTGCATCTGGGCGACGTCACGCGGGACGCGTTCTTTGACTTCCTGCACCAGCACCACCCGGAACTGGTTTACCGCTACGCGCGCCTGTACTCGGGCAAGTACGCACCGCGGACGTATCGGCAGGCGGTATCGCGGATTGTCGCCGAGCAGAAGGCGCAGACCCGGATCGCCAGGCGCGCATGCCTCGCGCCCCGGCCCGAACCCGAACAGCTCGTCCTGCTGTAGAGGTGTCGGGGAACGACCACCGCGGCCGCGGGCCCCAAGACGAGCGGTTGGCTGTTGGCGGCGACGTCAGTCGATCGGACGCACGCCCGTCGCCTGCGGACCCTTCGCGCCCTGCGTAGCAGTGTATTCCACCCGCTGGCCTTCGTTGAGGGTCTTGTAGCCCTCACCCTCGATCCCGCTGAAGTGCACGAACAGATCCTTGCCGCCGTCTTCCGGCGTGATGAATCCGTACCCCTTCTCGTTGTTGAACCACTTCACCGTGCCCGTCGGCATCCTCTCGACCATCCCTCTCCTGCGAGCTGCCGCACAACTGCGGCGCCCGCGCAGTATCTCACGAATCCCCCCGCGCGGCAACCCGCGACCGCCGCCGCGTATGCCACGCCGCGGGCGTGGAATCCTAGGGGGAAACGCGGCGCAGGTAATGCGCGATCGCCTTCGCGGTCAGGTCGGGTGCCTCCAGACTCGGCGTGTGGCCTGCACGGGGGATCACGACGAGTTCTGCGTCGGGCAGCGATCGCGCCATCTGTCGAGCGCTGTCGGGCGGTGTGAGGGCGTCCTCCTCACCCACCACGATCAGAACGGGGATGCCGAGGTTGGGCAGCAAATCCCGGCTGTCCGGGCGGTCCATCATGCCTTTCAGGCAGGCGGCCAGCACGTGGTCGGGGACGCGGAGTGCGATCCGCCGAACGTGACCCAACAGCGCCGGATGCCTGGCTTTGGTCGTCTCGCCCAGCAACCCCGGGACAAAACCATCCAAAAACGCCGACGCCCCTTCGCGGCGGATCTTCTCGATGCCGGCGAGCCGCTTCGCCTTGCCCTCGTCGGTATCGGGCTCGGCCCGGGTGTCGACAAGGATGAGGCCAGACAGACGATCCGCGTACCGGGCGGCGAACCGGAAGGCAACATACCCGCCCATGGAGTGGCCACCCAACACGAACCGTTCGAAGCCGAGGTGCTCGGCCAATGCCACGATGTCGTCTGCCAGCACATCCATGCCGTACTGTCCGACCGGCTTGGCTGACAGCCCGTGGCCGCGCAGGTCGGGGGTGACGAGCCGGCAGGTCTCCGACAACCACTCGCGCATCGGGGCCCAGATCTCACAAGAAAGGGGGAAGCCGTGGAGCAAAATCACGGCTTCACCGTGCCCGCCGTCCTGGTAGTAGATGTCGTGACCGTGCAACGCCGCGTAGGGCATGGGCGCTCCCGCATTATTGTCGCTCACCGGAACCGATCGCGGCCTCGGGCCTCGCCGTTTCCAAATTCTGCTGAGGCCCCGTAGAATACCTGGGGGCCGTTAGCTCAGTGGGCAGAGCGCCGGGCTTTTAACCCGGGCGTCGGGGGTTCGAGTCCCTCACGGCCCACCACGGGATTCCAAACAGAACGCCGTTCCCCCTCAGCGGGTTGGGGATGCGGGAAAGGTCGTATGCAGACTCCGCCCTGGCCGGAGTCTACGGCGGGCGCGGCGGATGGGGTGAAAACCCGATCCCTTCCCAACAGAACTCACGCGAACACTCGGCTGTTGCGGGCCGCCGGCGGGCCGCCGGGTTCCGGATCACCCGCGACCCAGACGCGGTTCTTGCCCGCGCGCTTGGCCCGGTACAGCGCCTCGTCGGCCCTGCGGATCAGTTCCTCCGCCGTATCGGCATGACGGGGAAACTCCGCGATGCCAAGACTCGCCGTGACCACCACGGGCGTGGACCCGACGTGCACAAGCGGCCGCGCCGACAGCCGGGCCCGGATCCGCTCGGCCACCCTCCCGGCCTCGTCCGCGCCGGTCTCGGGCATCACGATCGCGAACTCCTCCCCACCGTAGCGCGCAACGACATCCTCGGCACGCACGACGCCCCGCAGCACGCCGGCCAGCGCCCGCAGCACGCGGTCGCCTTCTGCGTGTCCGAAGGTGTCGTTCGTGGCCTTGAAGTCATCCAGGTCCAAAAAGCCCAACGCCAGCCGCTGGCCGCGACGGCGCGCCCGAGCGATCTCTTCGCGGATGCGGTGCTGGAAGTAGGCGTGGTTGAGTAGGTCCGTCAGACCGTCGCGAATCGCCCGCTCGCGCGTCTCCTCGAACCGCATGGCGTTCCGCAATGCCACGCCCATCTGCGCTGCCACGCTGCAGATCAGGTCGACGTCGTCGGGGTACAGACGCCGCCCACCCACGGTCTCCACGTTCAGGACGCCGACGACTTGACCTTCGACGAGGATCGGGCATGCGATCTCCGACGTGGTACCGTCCGTACCCGGGATGAAATCCGGACATGTGCGGACGTCGGGCACGAAGACGATCTGTTTGGTGCGCGCCGCACGCCCGGTCACGCCGCGGTTCAGCGGGATCTCCGGCACGTGCGCGTAACCGATCCACACCGCGGGCACCAACCTGTTTTCCTCGAGCCACATCACCGCGACGTGGCTGTATCCCATGATCTTATGGACCGCGTTCACCGACTCGCGCAGCACCTCCTTGGGTTCCAGCGCTGACGCGGCGATCTGAGCCGTCCGCTCGAGCGCTCGCAGCCGGGCATTCATCTCGTACAGGCGGCGCAGGCGGCGGAGCGCGACCGCACCCGCCGACACGCTCAAGGCCAAGAACAGCAGACTCGGGCCACGCAAGTCGAACGTCTGCGGCTCCGCGAACGCCGCCCACCGATCGAACATCAGCAGTTGCAGGCTGGCGATCACCGCCACGGTGGTCGGGACGGCCACCAGGAAGATGTCGTCGACGAACTCTCCGGACCGGTTACGATCCACGCGCATCGCTGCTCCGCTGCTCCTGTAGGAAGTCCACGAAGACGGCCACGACGTCGGGATCGAACTGCGTCCCCGCACACCGCCGCAGCTCGGCCACCGCCTCTTCGTGCGAGCGGGCTTGCTTGTACGGTCGGCGATCGATCATGGCCCCGTACGCATCCACCGTGGCCAAAATCCGGGCGCCCAGCGGGATGGTGTCGCCGGCCAGCCCGTCGGGATAGCCGGTGCCGTCCCAGCGCTCCTGGTGGTGTCGGACCAGCCGCGCGACGTTCCGCAACCGCTCGACCGGCTGCAGGATCCGCTCGCCGATGGCCGGGTGCCGCCGCATCACGGTCCACTCCTGTTCCGTCAGCGGCCCGGGCTTGAGGAGGATGGAGTCCGGGATCCCGATCTTGCCGATGTCGTGCAGCAGGGCCGCCCAGCGGATCTCGCGCGTCTGCTGCTCGTGGCAGCCCATGCGTCGCGCCACCGCTTGGGCCCACACGGCCAGACGGTCCGCGTGCCCGGCGGTGTAGCTGTCGCGGGCGTCCATGGCCCGAGCGAGCGCCAGGACCATCTCGATGTATGAGTGCTCGAGGTGGGCAAACAGGGATGCCCGCCTGATCGCGTTGCCGGCCAGCTCGGCCAACGCCTCGACGATCCTCACCTCGTGAGGCGCGTACGCGCACCCATCCGGGACCCTGCGGCGCGCCACCGACAGCGTGCCGATCGTTCCGTCGTCCGATCGGACCGGGACGATGACGACCGGACCCAGCCCGGCCTCCGCGCCAATGCGGACGCCGGAGTCCTCGGGAAAGGCCGCGGCGACGAACGGAACCCCGCTGGCGACCACCCGGCCGGACAGACTCTCCGGAGGCAAGCGGGTTCCGACGAGGTGCGGCAGAGCGCCCTCGACGTGTGCGAACGTCAGGCTGCCGTCCGGGGTCAGCAGAGCGATCGCGCCGTGATCCGAGCGCGTCAGTCGGACGGCGCGCTGCACGACGATCGGGTACATTTCCTCCACGCTCGAAGCCTGGCGCAGCGCGGTGCTGAGTTCGTAGACCGCCTCCAGTTCGGCGGTGCGCGCCCGCAGCGCGGCTTCCGCTTCCCACCGCTCGGTGACGTCGCGGGAGTTGACGACGACCGCACCGATGTCCGGGTCCGCGCGCAGGTCGCTGCCGATCGACTCCAGCCACGTCCACGCGCCACCGGCGTTGCGGAACCTGTAGCGCACCACGTGGCCGGATCGTCTCTCCCGCAGCATCGCCTGGAACTCGGCCCGCACCGCCGGCCGATCCTCTGGGTGTACGTAGTCGAACACGTTTTGTCCCAAAAGGTCCTCGGGTGCGTACCCGAGGACCCTCGCGATCGAGGGGCTCTGGTACAGGACCGTGCCGTCGGCGGCCAGCAACGTGAGAATGTCGGAGCTGTTCTGCACCAGCGCCCGGAACCGGCGCTCGCTGTCCCGGACGCGCGTGTGCAGCCGCGCTCGCGTCATCGCCATGCCGACGTATTCTGCCACCATCGTCATCAGGCGGAGATCGTCATCCCCCAGGCGCACCCCCTCCGGGGTCTCGACGTTGAGGGTCCCGACGACCGCGGCTTCGTCCACCAGCGGCACGCAAACCTCCGAGGCCACACCCTCCAGAGGTCCGACGTAGTCGGGGTCGAGCCGTACGTCCCGGACCAGCGCTCCCACCCCGGTGCGCACGACGCGGCCGTTCACCCCACGTTCGATCGGGATCTGGGGCAGAGCCCAGCCGGTCCCGGTGTGGGCCCGGCAGACGAGTTGGGCGTCCTCCCGCGTGTAGATCGCAACCCTCGGGTAGCCGAACACATCGGAGATCGCGTACACCACGGCCTCGAACAGAGCCGGTATGTCCATGGCGCGGGCGAGGACGGAGCGCACCCGGTGGAGCAACTCCAGTTCCCTGGCATGCCGCTGCACGGCGGCGTGCTGCTGGGCGTTGTCCAGCGCGATCGCGGCCACCTCTGCGAACCGCGTCAGCATCGCCACCTGCTCCGGGTCGAACCTCTTGCCGGGATCGGTGTGCACCACGGTCAGCACGCCGAGGGGTCGGCCGCGGCTCAAGAAGGGGACGGCCGCGGCGGCGCGCACCGCCCCGCGTGGGATCTGCGGACGCCGACAGGGCCACGTGTCGTAGTCGTCGACGACGACGGGCCGGCGGAGTTGCCACGCACGCCCGCCCAGCCCTTCTCCGGGACGGATGCCGACGCCGATGTACGCCCGCAGAGTGTCGGTCGTCGCCTCGGTTATGAGCATATCTTCTTCCGGGCTGTACAGGGCGACGATGCCGTGGGGCGCGCCGGCGAACCGGCAGGCGTGGCTGAGGATGGCCTGCAACAGGTCCGAGACCGCCATGCATCCACCGAGCGCGACGGCGATCTCGTGCAGCGCCCGGAAGGCCTCGTTTTGCTGGCGCACAGATGCTTCCCCGGCAGTGTCCGCCGGACGGTCGTCCTGGGCCGAGCCCGGAACGGACGAAAGCGGCAAGCCGCCGGCGTGCGCGGGCCGGCTGCCCTGCACGCGGTGTCTGACTCTCGTCCGCACGCACACCCCCTCGTCGTGCAGCCCCGGCCAAGAGACGACCGCGCTCGTGCGGTGGGTCGAGCAGCATCGGAGCAAGAAGGGTGCCACGTTCCCGGCTGCGGGCCTGCTCCGACAACCCGACGAGCACGGTACCCAAAGCCCGGACACCCGTCCGGACGGACGGTCCGCGCGCCGCCGGCGATGGCGCGCAGTTGGAACTGAGGAGTAGCATAGTGGCCAGATGGCGACGACGGTCCGACCGCCGGAGATCGAGACCCGCAACCCCGGAACGCCGCTCGACCTGGATCGGGTGCGGGAGATCCGTGTCAACCGCAGCGCGGTGGAGCGGCGCGCCGCCGCGATCCCCGCCCGGCGCACCGTCAAGCGGGAGTGGCAGGCGGCATGGCTCATCCGCGCCGTCCAGTGCATGGACCTCACGACGCTGGCCGGCGATGACACCCCGGGCAACGTCCGCCGGCTGTGCGCCAAGGCCCGCCAGCCCGTGCGATCGGACATCCTGGAGGGTTTTGGGCTTTCGCCCGCCGAGGTCCGCGTCGCGGCCGTCTGCGTCTACCACAACCTGGTCCCGGTCGCGGTACACGCGCTGGGGGGGTCGGGGATCCCGGTCGCCGCGGTGTCGACCGGCTTCCCGGCCGGCCAGACCCCCCTGCGCCTGAAGCTCGAGGAAATTGCCGAATCGGTGCGGGCCGGAGCCGAGGAGATCGACGTCGTGATCTCCCGCGCGCACGTGCTGACCGGAAACTGGCAGGCGCTGTACGACGAGGTCCGCGCCTTCCGTGAGGCCGCGGGCGGTGCGCACCTCAAGGCCATCCTGGCCTGCGGGGAACTCGGCACGCTGCGCCAGGTGGCCCAGGCCAGCGCCGTCTGCATGATGGCCGGCGCCGATTTCGTCAAGACGTCGACCGGGAAGGAAGCCGTCAACGCCACGCTGCCGTTCGGGCTGGTGATGGTTCGGCAGATCCGCGACCACTTCGAGCGGACCGGGTTCCGCGTGGGGTTCAAGCCGGCCGGCGGCATCCGCACGGCCCGACAGGCGTTAGAGTGGCTCCTGTTGGTGAGAGAAGAACTCGGGGCGGACTGGCTGCAACCCCGCCTGTTCCGGATCGGCGCGAGCGGTCTGATCACCGACATCGAGCGGCAACTGTGGCACAACCTGACCGGGCATTACTCGGCGGCGCATCACCACCCGATGCCGTGAGTCGCCATGACACCCAGGGTGCCTGACATCCTGCAGACGATGGAGTACGGGCCGGCACCGGAGTCGGCCGAGCCAGCTTTGCGGTGGCTGGACGCCCGCGGCCGACGGTTTACCCTGTTCGTCGCGAACCGGTGGGTCGAGCCGACCGGCGGTGAGTTCTTCGAAAGCCTCGACCCCGCCACCGGCAGGCCGCTGGCGCAGGTCGCCCAGGCGTCCGCCGAGGACGTGGACGCGGCAGTCCGCGCCGCCGCCGAAGCCTTCCAGACCTGGGGCCGCACGCCGGGACACGTCCGCGCCCGGTACCTGTACGCCATCGGGCGCCAGGTCCTCAAGCACGCGCGGCTGCTGGCGGTCTTGGAATCGCTGGACAACGGCAAGCCCATCCGCGAGACGCGGGACATCGACATCCCGCTCGTGGCGCGCCACTTCTACCACCACGCCGGGTGGGCGCAGCTGGCGGAGCGCACCTTCCCCGGTCACGAAGCCGTCGGAGTGGTGGGGCAGATCATCCCGTGGAACTTCCCGCTGCTGATGCTGGCCTGGAAGATCGCCCCGGCGCTGGCCGCCGGCAACACCGTCGTGTTGAAGCCCGCGGAATTCACGTCGGTCAGCGCGATGGCCTTCTGCGAGATCCTCCTCGAGATCGGCCTGCCCCCGGGGGTCGTGAACGTCGTCACCGGGGACGGCCGGGTCGGGGAGATGATCGTCCGGCACCCCGGCGTCCAGAAGATCGCATTCACCGGGTCGACGGAGGTCGGCCGGATCATCCGGCGCGCCACCGCCGGGACCGGTAAGAGGGTCTCGCTGGAGCTGGGGGGCAAATCACCGTTCGTCGTCTTCGACGACGCCGACCTCGACAGCGTCGTGGAAGGGGTGGTGGACGCCATCTGGTTCAACCAGGGGCAGGTCTGCTGCGCGGGCTCGCGGCTGCTGGTGCAGGAGAACGTCGCCGACCTGTTGACCACGAAGCTGCGCGCCCGAATGGAGACCCTGCGGGTGGGCGATCCCCTCGACAAGGCGATCGACATCGGCGCCATCATCGCGCCGGTGCAGTTGCAGAAGATCCGTACCCTGTGCGAGATCGGGGTGCGGGAAGGCGCGCGCATGTGGCAGCCTTCCTGGGCGGTGCCGCGCGACGGCTTCTTCTTTCCACCCACCCTGTTCACAGACGTCGCGCCCTCGGCCACCATCGCGCAGGTCGAGATCTTCGGCCCCGTGCTGGTGTCGATGACGTTCCGCACGCCCGCCGAAGCCGTTGCGCTCGCCAACAACACGCGCTACGGGCTGGCGGCCAGCGTGTGGACCGAGAACATCAACCTGGCCCTCGACGTCGCGCGCAAGATCAAGGCGGGCACGGTGTGGATCAACAGCACCAACCTGTTCGACGCGGCGAGCGGCTTCGGTGGCTATCGCGAGAGCGGCTTTGGCCGCGAAGGCGGCCGCGAGGGGATGTGGGAATATCTGAAGCCGAGTTGGCAGGCGGGCGCCGCATCGGTCCGCCAGGCCGAGCCGCCTCCGGTGCGGGGTGCGGAGGTGCAGGTGGGCTCAGCTCCCGACTTCGTCCGCCCCCTCACCGCCGACGGTACGGGGATGACGGACGGCCCCCCGCCGATCGACCGGTCGCCCAAGATGTACATCGGTGGCCGGCAGACCCGGCCCGACGCGCCGTACGGACGCCGGGTGTACGCGCCGGACGGGCGGGTCGTCGGCGAGGTCGGTGAGGGCAACCGCAAGGACATCCGCAACGCTGTCGAGGCCGCCCGCGCGGTGGAGGCATGGGGACTCACCACCGGCCACGCGCGAGCCCAGATCCTGTACTACGTCGCCGAGAACCTGCAGTCGCGCGCAGCCGAATTCGTTCAGCGGATCGCGCAGATGACTGGCGATCCGGAGGCCGCGCGGGTCGAAGTCGCCGCGACGATCGAACGACTCTTTTCCTACGCAGCCTGGGCGGACAAGTACGACGGGTGGGTCCACCACGTCAACGTCCCCCACCGCGACCTGACGATCGCGATCCCCGAACCCGTGGGCGTCGTGGGCATCGCGTGCCCTGACCCCTACCCGCTGCTGGCCTTCGTCTCGTTGGTCGCACCGGCCATCGCGATGGGGAACACCGTCGTCGCGATCCCCTCCCAGGACCATCCGTTGGCCGCCACGGACTTCTACCAGGTGCTGGACACCTCGGACGTGCCCGGCGGCGTCGTGAACATCGTCACCGGGGAGCGCGACGCCCTCACCAAGGTCTTGGCCCAGCACGACGACGTGGACGCGGTCTGGTACTTCGGTACCCCCGAAGGCGGCAAGATGGTTGAGTACGAGTCGGCCACCAACATCAAGCGCACCTGGGTCGACTGGTACGGAGTGCGCGACTGGCTCGACCCGCTCCAGGGAGAGGGCGAGGAGTTCCTCCGCCACGCCACCCAAGTGAAGAACATCTGGGTCCCGTACGGGGAGTGACCCACGGCCGGCGAGGGGGCAGTTGGTGCACGGTTCGCTTGATACACCTACAAGGTAGGGTAATAGACGGACTGGGAAACGGGCGGACGCTGGATGGGGCACCGCTGCCGGGGCGGGTGGGATGCACCCGGAAAGGAGGCGAGGGGCGATGCAGCGCGTGTTGATCCTGGGAGGCGGAAGCGGAGGGGCCATGGCCGCCAAGCGGCTTGGCGAGTGGTCGAGGCCCGGTGAGGTTGAGGTCGTTCTGGTGGATCGCAGCCCGTGGCACGAGTACCGGCCCAGCTACCTGTGGGTGATGACCGGCAAGCGCGAGCCCGACGAGGTGCGCCGTCCTCTGAAGCTGCTGGAGGCACGGTACGGCACGAGGGTGGTGCAGGCCACCGTGAACCGCATCGACCCGCAATCGCGGCGGGTGGACACCGACACAGGATCGCTGGACTATGACTTCCTGGTGGTGGCCCTCGGCGCGGTACTCCGCGGCGATCCCCGCACGGACAGCTTCGAGGGGCCGTGGGAGCTGGAGTATGCGGTGCGGCTGCGCGAGGCCCTGAGGGCGTTCCGCGGTGGACACGTGGTTGTGGGGCCCGTGGAGTGGCCGTACCGCTGCCCGCCCGCGCCTTTTGAGGTCGCGTTCATGATGCGGTACCTGGCGGACCAACGCCACGTGTCCGAACGCACCCGCATCACGGTGTTCCACCCGTGGCAGCAGCCCATGGAGACCTTCGGCCCTCTCATGGTGGAAGGGTTCCGGGCATTCTTGCAGCAGTTCCGCGTCGACTTCCTCGGAGGTTTCCAGCTGCAAGCACACGACCGCGGCGCCCGCGGGCTGCGTTCCGCGGAGGGCCGGACGCTGGAGTACGACCTGGCCATCCTGATCCCTCCGCACGCACCGCCGGAGCCCGTGGGCGACTCGGCCCTGGCGGCTGCGGGCGGCTACATGGACGTGGTCCTGCCCAGCATGGCCTCCCCGCGCTACCCGGAGGTCTACGGGATCGGCGACGTGGTGGCGCCCACCATCGGGCTCGGTATGGCCGGTGTGTTCGCCCACTTTCAGGCCGACCACGTGGTCACCCAGATCTTGGACCGGGTGCGTGGGGCCTACCTGGGCGAGCTGTACAACATGGTGGGCGTGTGCGTCATGGACACCGGCTACATGGGGGCTGCCGTGTGGTGCGACTTCACCGACAAGCTGTACGGCCGCTCCCCCTATCCGGACTGCCGAATGTTGGGCGGCATGCGGCTGTTCCGGTCGGTGAAGGTGGGGTTCGAGCGCCTGTGGTTCGCCAGCCTGTTCGGGCGGTGAGTAGGGAAGCAGCCATGACGGAGATGAGCGCACGCCAATCGGACCGGGAGGCCACCAACCGTCTGCTGACCAAGCTGGTCGAGCACGCGGAGGCGGCGGAGCAGCTTTTGGACGTGGTGGGTCGGCTGCAGCGCAGCGGACTGCTGGCCGCCGTAGACGGCGTGCTGGCGGAGTTCGACGAGCAGTTCAGCGCCGCCACCCGTCCGGAGCTCATGACCTTGGTCGCCAACCTCATGATGCTGCTGGGCGCCCTGGGCCAGGTGCGGTACGAGCCGCTGTTCCGCCTAGCCCTGTACGCGGCCCAGGCGGCCAACGAGAAACTGGCCCGGCCGCGCACCCGGCCCCTGAGCCTCAGGGAAGCATGGCAGGTGCTCCGCAGCCCTGAGGTGGCCCAGGCGGTGGAGGTGTTGCTGGCCGCCCTGCGGGCCATGCGCGCCCCCCCAGCCGGCGTCCTCGACCTAAGGGCACCGTAGGGGCGGCGCCGATCGCAGCAGCGGGGTGACCGGTAGGGAGGTGAGTTCTCATGCTTCCGCACTTCGGCGTCTGCCCCGCAACTCGGTGACGTCGACCACCGCCGCCGCCACGAGTCCCGGGACCAGGCAGGCAGCTACGTCCACGACGCCTAGTGGGTACGTCTGAAAGTACGGTCGAAGCCCCGGGACGTAGATCACCGCAGCGAGCAGGAGTGCGCCCACCGTTACTGCAGCGCCGAGGGACGGGTTACGCGATCCCGGACGCCACAGCGGTTTAGATGTGCGTACAGCGTAGACATTGAAGAACTGTGCCACGGCCAGCGCCGTGAAGACCACGGTCTGCCAGCCGGGGTGTCCGCGCGCAAGGAAGTACGCACCCAAAGCGAGGGTCGTCACGCCCATGAGCAGCCCCAACCCCACCACCTGCCGCGCGTGTCCGGCCGTGAGAAGCGGCTCGTCCCGGCGGCGCGGGGGCCGGCGCATCACAGCCTCCTCCGGAGGCTCGACGCTGAGCGCCAGTGCCGGCGGCCCGTCGGTCACCAGGTTGATCCACAGGACCTGTAGCGGGTACAGGGGGAAGGGCAGTCCGGCCACTACGGCCGCCAGGACCGTCCATAGCTCCGCCACGTTCGTGGTGAACAGGTAGCGGACCACCTTCTGCACGTTGTCGAACACCACCCGCCCCTCTTCCACGGCCGCTGCCACGGTGGCAAAGTGGTCGTCCAAGAGCACCACCGCGGAAGCCTCCTTGGCCACCTCGGTGCCACTTCCCATGGCGACCCCCACTTCCGCCCGACGCAAGGCCGGAGCGTCGTTTACCCCGTCCCCCGGTGACCGGCACCACCTCTCCCCGCGCCTGCAACGCCTCCACCAACATCAGTTTGTGTTCTGGCACCACCCGCGCGAACACCGAGACGTCCCGTACAACCCTCGACCGTTCGTTCTGCGACAGCGCGTCCAACTCGGGCCCGGTGACCACCCGTGCTGCAGGGGAGTCTGCGATACCGGCTTGCCTGGCCACCGCGAGGGCGGTGGTCGGGTGGTCACCGGTGAGGAGCACGACCCGGATCCCGGCCTGCCGGCACCGCGCCACTGCCTTCGGCACCTCCGCCCGGAGCGGATCCACCAGCGCCACCAGGCCCAAGAACACCAGGTCCCTTTCGGATTCCTCTTCGGTGGACGGCAGCTCCCCCGGAAACCCGCAGGCCAGCGCCAGCACCCGCAACCCGCCTCGGGCCATCTCCTCCACCCGTTCCGCGACGGTCTGCCGCCATGGCTCACCCAACGGATCGGCACGGCCTTGCACCCGGATGTGTGCACAGCGCGGGAGCACCACCTCAGGTGCGCCCTTGACGAACACCAAGTGACGGGCACCGTCAAGATCCCGCACTCGGTCCGCGTCGGCCACTTCGTGCACGGTGGTCATGCGCTTGCGAGCTCCGTCGAAGGGCCACTCGCGCCTCCGCGGCAACAAGCCATCCCACTCTCCCCTACGGAAACCCCAGCCGAACGCCGCGGAGGCCAAAGCCGCGTCCACCGGATCCCCTATGGTCTGCCCTTGCTCGTCGGCTTCCGCGTTGTTGCACAAGCAGGCCGCCAGGATCGCCAAGTGGGCGCTTTCCGGCAGAGAGCTTCCCAGCTCCGTCGACCCGCAGCCCCACGGCCTCCACCAGGCGAGCGTCCGCGGGCACCCGGTCTCCGGCCTCCAGCAACACCAAGTCGCCCGGAACCAGCTCGCTGCTCGCCACTTCGGTCACGCGACCCGCCCGCCGGACCCGGGCTTTGGGCACGACCAAGTGGCGAAGGGCAAACATCGCCCGCTCTGCGCGATACTCCTGCAGGAAACCGAGCGCGGTGTTGAGGGCGACCACGACACCCACCGCCACCGCCTCCTTGGTGTTGCCCAGCAACCGCGAAACCACCGCGGCAGCGAGAAGCACTGCGACCAGCGGACTTTGGAACTGCGCGAACAGTATGCGCATAGGGCTCGGACCGGTGGTCTCCGCCAGCGCATTGGACCCCACGGAACGGACGCGTCGGGCGGATTCGGATGGATGCAGCCCCTGCTGAAGGTCGGTGCCCAAGTGCCGGGCGGCTTCCTCCGGCGAAAGGGCGTGGCAAGGCAGCTCAGGGGCAGGCCTGGAAGTTTTTGCGGATGAGTCCCGCACGCCAACCATGGTACCGTGCGCTCCCCCGTCTGCAGCCCCGCCGAGGAACTGGTGGCGAAGTGGCAAGTTACGTTTCACAGCGCTCAATGCTTGACCCGTGCCATTCCTACCCGCATCCGCCCGCAAGTAGTGCCTACCAGGGGGCGGGGGTTGTCCCCCCTCCATCCGGGGGGATCGCAATCGTCCGGGCCCTGCCCGTGGCCAGCCCGGCGGCCCCCCAAGCCTACCGGCGACATTGACTCGCCAGGGTTTCGCGGAGGGTCGGCCCTGGCGCGGCAGGGTTTGTCGCTGTCGGCCGCGAACCGTTGCTTCCCACCCGGCGGAGGTGTCGCCATGGGCAGGACGGATCCGCAGTCGCCCATCCTCTGGTTTTCCGAAATTTCCAAGGACGACGTCGCCCTCGTCGGCGGCAAGAATGCCAACCTGGGTGAGATGCTACGCGCCGGCGTTCCGGTGCCGCCCGGGTTTGCCGTCACCGCGCACGCCTACCGGACGTTTCTCGCCCACGCCGGCGTGGCCACGCGGTTGACCCGGCTGCTGCAGCGGATCGACCCCCGCGACCTCAAGGCACTGCACGAGGCTGCCTCCGAGATCCAGGAGATGATCCGGCGCGCACAGATGCCGTCCGACCTCGCTGAGGCCATCCGCGAAGCCTACCGCCGACTGGGCAGCGAACTCGGCGAGCGGGATCCATATGTCGCGGTGCGTTCGTCGGCCACCGCCGAGGACCTGCCGACCGCTTCGTTCGCGGGCCAGCAGGAGACCTACCTCAATGTCCGCGGCGCAGACGACCTGCTGGACAAGGTCCGGGGCTGCTTTGCAAGCCTGTTCACCCCGCGCGCCATCGCCTACCGCACGCAGAAGGGGTTCGATCACGAACGGGTCTACCTGAGCGTCGCCGTGCAGAAGATGGTCAACAGCCGTGCCAGCGGCGTGATGTTCACGTTGCACCCGGTCACCGGGGACAAGGACGTGATCGTGATCGAGGGCACCTGGGGCCTGGGCGAACTCGTGGTAAGGGGAGAGGTGACCCCTGACGAGTACGTGGTGCGCAAGACCGATCTGGCGATCGCCTCCCAGCGCGTCTCCCGCAAGGGCAAGCGGATGGTCCGCGCGGGCACCGGCAACGCCGTCGAGACCGTGCCGCCCCCCCAACAGGAGCAACCAGCCCTCACCGAAGAGCAGATCCGCACGCTCGCCCGCCTGGGGTTGCGCCTCGAGGAACACTACGGCGCGGCGCTGGACATCGAGTGGGCGCTGGACGCCGACGACGGCAACCTCTACATCGTGCAGTGCCGGCCGGAGACCGTTTGGTCGGCGCGGGAAGCCGACGCGCGGGGGCAGTTCATCGGGCCGGCCCAGCAGCGCGTGGAAGCCACCCGAGCCGCCACGCGCAAGGTCGAGGTCGCCGCCGAACGCGTGCCCCTGGTGCGCGGGCTGGCCGCCTCGCCCGGCCTGGCAGCAGGCGACGTGCGGATCGTATTGGACGTGGCGCACATCGACCAGTTCCAGTCCGGCGAGATCCTGGTCACCGAGATGACCACGCCCGACTGGGTGCCCGCGATGCTCAAGGCGGCGGCGATCGTGACCAACAGCGGCGGGATGACGTCGCACGCGGCGATCGTGTCGCGCGAACTCGGTGTGCCCTGCGTCGTCGGGACGGGCAATGCCACCGAGGTGCTGCGCACCGGTCAGACCGTGACCGTCGACGGCGGCAACGGGATCGTCTATGAGGGCATCCTCCCCGAGGCGGTGCGCCAGCCTCAGGTCAGTGCGCCCACACCGACCGTCGTCCCGGAGCCGGTCCCGGTCACCGGCACGAAGATCCTGGTGAACCTCGGTGTCCCCGACCGCGCCGAGGACGTGGCAGCCCTGCCGGCCGACGGCGTGGGGTTGATGCGACAGGAGTTCATCATCGCCACCTACATCGGCGACCATCCGCTCGCGCTGATCGAGCGGGGTGAGGGCGACCGCTACGTGGACCGGCTGGCGGACGGCATCGCACGCGTCGCCCGGGCGTTCGCCCCACGGCCGGTCGTTCTCAGGCTGAGCGACTTCAAGACCAACGAGTACCGCGAGCTGCGGGGCGGGGAAGCGTTCGAACCGACCGAGGAGAACCCGATGCTCGGTTGGCGCGGCGCCAGCCGCTACGTCGACCCGGTGTTCGAGCGCGCGTTCGATTTGGAACTGCGGGCTATCCTGCGCGTTCGCAACGAGATGGCGCTGCGGAACGTCTGGGTGATGGTGCCGTTCGTCCGGACCGTCAAGGAACTCGGTCGCGTGCTGGATCTCATGCGGACGCGGGGGCTGGAGCGGGGTCCAGACTTCAAGATCTGGATGATGTGCGAAGTCCCCAGCAACGTGATCCTCGCCGACCGGTTCGCCCCGCTCGTCGACGGCTTTTCCGTCGGCAGCAACGACCTCACCCAGTTGATCCTCGGCGTCGACCGAGAATCGGGCCGCCTGAGCGCGCTGTTCGACGAACGCGACGAGGCGGTGCTGCGCGCGATCCGGCATGTGATCCGCACCTGTCACCGATTCGGGACGACGGTCTCCATCTGCGGCCAGGCGCCGTCGGTCTACCCGGAGATGACCGAGGCGCTCGTGCGGGCCGGCATCGATTCGGTCAGCGTCAACCCCGACGCCGTCGTCCGGACCCGTCGGCTGGTCGCCCAGATCGAGCAGCGGCTGCTGTTGGAACGCTGTGTGCACCCGGAGCGGGCCCCCGACTCGGAGCCCGACGGAGGGATGGGCTGAGCTCGTCAGGCGAGGGAGGCAGGCGGATGCGGTTGTCGCAGGAGTGGTTGCAGGTCAAAAGCGAGCACCGCCATCAGGTGATCGATCTGACGCATCGCGTAGGGGAATTCGTGCGCGCGTCCGAAGTCCGCCGAGGGATCGTGAACGTCTTTGTGAAGCACACCGCCTGCGCGCTGGTCGTGGGCAACCGGCGGGAGCGCGTGACCGAAGAGACGCTGCTGCTCCTGGAGGACATCTTCAACGAGTCGGCCATCCGCCGCACCTCGCTGCACGGCCGGCGCGACCCGAAGGCGATGTGGAGCTACGTCCAGCACGTCTTGATGGGATCGTCCATCGCCGTCCCGGTCGCCGACGGCGCCCTCGATCTGGGCGAGTGGCAGGCGCTGTACCTCGTGGAGCTTGCAGGCCCTGCCACCCGGGAAGTCCGCCTCACGCTGGTGGGAGACTGAGGGCGTCGCCAAACCGCGCGGACCACACCGTCGGTCAGGCGGCTGTGCTACCCTTCTTCGTGAACCGAATCTGCCTGCGAAAACCATGCCATCCCGGACATTCGATGCCATCGTCGTGGGGCTTGGCGGCGTGGGAAGTGCGGCCGCCTACCATCTGGCACGGCGGGGGCTGCGCGTGCTGGGCTTAGAGCGGTTCGCCGCGCTGCACGACCGCGGATCGTCTCACGGCCACACCCGCGTCATTCGCCAGGCTTACTTCGAGCACCCAGATTACGTGCCGCTGTTGCTGCGTGCCTACGACCTGTGGGCGGAGCTGGAACGCGAGCGCGGGGTGGAGCTGATGCTCACGTGCGGCGGGTTGATGGTCGGACAGCCGGACAGTGCCGTGGTGGCCGGCTCGGCCCGCAGCGCCCGCCTGCACGCACTCCCGCACGATCTGCTGTCGCCGAAGGACGTGCGTTCCCGGTTTCCTGCCTTCCACCTCGGGCCAGAGGAGGTCGCGCTGTACGAGCCGCGAGCTGGGGTCCTCTTCCCCGAAGACTGCATCCGCGCGCACCTGGACGGTGCTTCCGCCTACGGCGCGGAGTTGCAGTTCGAGGAACCCGTCACCGGGTGGGAGGCCGACGACGTCGGCGTGACCGTGCGGACGGAACGTGCCGCCTACCAGGCCGGTGCACTCGTGGTCACCGCCGGACCGTGGATCGGGCGGCTGCTGGCCGACCTGGCGCTCCCGCTGGAGGTGGAACGGCAGGTCGTGTTCTGGTTCGAACCCCGCATACCCGAACTCTTCGCACCCGAGCGCTTCCCGGTCTTCATCTGGCAGGTGCCCGAGGGCACATTCTACGGCATCCCCGCCCTGCGCGGCCGCGGGGTCAAGCTGGCGCGTCACCACGGCGGTGCGACGACCGATCCGGACGACGTAGCCCCTCCGAGGGCGTCCGAATCTGAATGGGTGCGCGGGCAGATCGCCTCCCGCTTGCCCGAAGCCGACAGCAGGTTGCAGGCGATGGCAGCGTGCCTGTACACGAACACGCTCGACGAGCACTTCGTGATCGACCGCCACCCGCGGCACCCCACCGTCGTGTTCGCCTCGGCGTGCTCCGGGCACGGGTTCAAGTTCACCTGCGTCACCGGTCAGGCCCTCACCGACCTCGCAACGGAAGGCCGCACGGATCTCCCGGTCGGATTCCTGTCCCTGTCGCGGTGGGCGGGGCCGGCTCGGGGCTGACCCGCCCGCCACTTTGGCTGGATCCGCTTGACCGGCCTGTCGCAGCGCGCCCCGACATGTCCTTCTGGTCACGGCGGGCGGACCTACGGCATCATGGATGCGTGGCGAGCCGGAAACGTTCGATCCCCCAACTGAGGGGCGTCGCACCCGGTGAGAAGCCTCTGTCGGAACTGCTCGACGAGGCACTGGCGAGCGACGGGCCGCACCCCGTGCGCGTCGGGGACGTCGCCGACCGTCTGGACGAACGAGGCTTCGGTTTCCTGCTCATCCTCCTAGCGTTGCCGACCCTCATCCCGATCCTGCCACCCGGCGCATCGGGCGTGGTCGGGATCCTGTACGTACTCGTGGGGGCCCAGATGATGTGGGCCCCCGAGCGGCCATGGCTGCCGCGGCGCGTGGCCGACTACCGACTGTCTGTCCGGGTCGTCGAGGGACTGCGGCGCCAGGGCGTCGGGCTGCTGCGACGCATGGAGAGGCTGTCGCGGCCGCGGTGGACGCCGTTCAGCGACGCTGTCCTGCTGCGGGTGGCGGCGGTCGTCGTGCTCGCGATGGGATTCGTGCTGTGGCTGCCGCTGCCGTTTTTGAACACGCTGCCCGGGATATCGATGATCGTCGTCGGCATCGGATTGATGAACCGCGACGGCATCTTCCTCTTGTTGGGCATCGGGCTGGCCGCCGTGGTGGCGTCGCTGATAGGGCTCGGGGTGGAAGCGCTGCGGGGCTTCATGCGGTGGCTGCTCTCCCTGTTGCCGTCCTGACTTCGGGGGGGACACGAGGTTCGATGGGCACCGAACGCGAAGACCACCGGCCGGTCGCGCGATTCGCCACGATTCCGGTCCGCGGCAAGGGGCGCGGGAGGGACCTGGGCTTTCCGACCCTCAACCTGCACATCCCCGCAGACCTCACCATCGAGCCCGGGATCTACGCCGCACGGGTGCAAATCGAGGGGCGCACCTATGAGGCGGCGCTCCACTACGGGCCCGTACCGGCATTCGGCGAAGACGAGCCGTCTTTGGAAGTACACCTGCTCGACACGGCTCTGGAAGCGACCCCCAATCGCGTGGAGGTCGAAGTGGTGCGGTACCTGCGGCCCGTGCGCTGGTTCGAGACGCCTCAGGCGCTGAGCGCACAGATCGCCGAGGACGTGCAGCGGTCGCGGGAGGTGTTGGGTGGGATGTACGACCACGACACGGCCACGCGGCGCGTGGCGGAGGAGATGGCCCGGCGGGGTGTCCGGATCGAGGTCCTGCGCTTTTTGGGCGGCACGCGAACGGTCCAGGAAGCCGCTGACGCGATCGGGACCTCCCCAGAGCGCATCACCAAGACGCTGGTGTTCCTGGCAGACGGTCGACCGGTTCTCGTGCTGGCCTCGGGCGCCAACCGCGTCTCACGGGCCAAGCTCGCCGCGGTCGCCGGCGCCGGGCAGGTGCGGACCGCCGACGCCCAGACGGTGGAACGCACGACGGGCTTTCCGGTAGGGGCCATCCCACCGGTGGGACACACAACGCCGCTGCCGACCTACATCGACCAGGATCTGCTCCGCCACGAGGTCGTCTACGCCGGCGCCGGTGCCCCGGACGCCATGTTCGCCGTCGCACCTGAAGACCTTGTGCGTGCCACCGGCGCGCGCGTCGTCGATCTGCGCGAGGACGGCTGACGGCTCAGTTCACCTTCTCGCCGGTGAACAAGCGTCGCAGCGCGCTGCGAGCCGCGTTTGCGCGCAGGTAGGCGATGTGCTCGCCGGAGAACGGGCGCGGCTCGATCCCGAAGTGTTCGATCAGCGCATTGTTGGGTGTCGTGTTGGGCACGGCCAGCAGGTCGAGCAGGCTCCTCGACACCGGCGTGCCCGGCAGCACCTTCTCCATGAGGAAGACCGGTGGGCGCAGCAGCCAGACCGGTGCGGGGAACAGCCACCGGCGCACCCCCAGCGCCCTCAGGATACGCCGCTCGATCTCGCCCAGGGTCAGCACCTCCGGCCCGCCCAAATCGAGCGCCCTGCCGATGGTCGTGTCGTCCTGCAGCGACCGCACGATGGCCTCGACGACGTCGTACACCGACACCGGTTGGAACTCCGCACGGCCGCCGCCGATCAGCGGGAAGACGACCGGCGTCAGACGGACCAGCCTGGCGATCGCGTTGAAGAACTCGTCCTGGGGCCCGAAGATCGCGGACGGGCGCAGCGTCGTCCAGCCTGAGGCGCGCAGCGCCACGTAGTCCTGCGCCCGTCCTTTGCTGCGCAAGAATGCGTAGGGCGAAGCGCTGTCGGCGCCATTCTGGCTCATGAAGACAAACCGGCCCACGCCGGCCCGCTGTGCCGCGTCCACGACGTTCACCGTGCCCTGGTGGTTGACCGCTTCGTACGTCCGGTCGCCTCTTTCGAGCGCGATGGCCACCAGGTGGACGACGGCATCTACGCCCTCCATCAGAGGGGCAAGCGCGTCGCGATCGGTCACGTCTGCACGGACGATCTCGATCCTGCCGGCGAGGTCGCCCAGGCGCGCACCGGCCCTGTCCGGGTCGCGGACCATCGCACGCACCGGCTTGCCGAGTTCCACCAACCGCCGGACCGTGTTGTTGCCGACGAATCCGGCCGCCCCGGTCACCAGGACCTTCATCGTCAACCCCCCGCTCTCATCGTCGCCGGTCCCGGGCGCAGGTGTCGACGCGCAGCATCCGTCCCAGCCGCCCCCGGTTGCGGGCCACCCACCGGTACACCGCCTCCGCGAGGCCCGGGAGGGCGGCCGCGACGGCGGCCAGGGGGCATCCGCCGGGCAGCAGGCGCAGAAGCGGCGCGAGGGCGGCACCCCCCGAGTGGACACGGCCTGCGGGCGTCACCAGATGCCAGGAAGCCATGCGCTGCCCACCGTCCACGCCGGCCAGCAGCCGCTCCGCCTCGGGGTCTTGGAGCGCCACCGATCGCAACGCGCCCGCGCGGTCCCATGCCAGGATCTTCGCCACCGCCCACCGGCAAAAACCGCAGTCGGCGTCGTACAGGACCACGTGACGACGTCCGGCTCCTTCGGTCGAGATCGCTGCCCAACGATTTTCACTCACCCGTGCGCGCACCTCCCCGTACCCAACACTAGCGGAAAGGCCACATCAACGGCACCAGCAAGATCGCGATCGCGTAGACCAGGAGGGTGAGCGGGCCACCGACCCTGAGGAAGTCTACGAATCGATATCGGCCCGGGCCGTACACCATCAGGCATGCGGGCTCCAACGGCGTCAGGTACGAACAGCTCGCGGCCACCGCCACCGCCACAGCGAACGTGCGGGGGTTGAGGTCGAGCTGCAGCGCTGTCTGAATGGCCACCGGCAGGACGACGACGGCTGCGGCCTGGTTGGACATCGGCTGGGTGAGCACCACGGTGAGCACGAAGAAGCCGCTGAGAAGCCACAGCGGGCTGGCATCGCCGGCCGCCTCGACGACGAGGCCCGCCAGGTACCTCGCGGTGCCCGTCTGCTCCATTGCCGTGCCCAGGGCGAGCATGCTGCCAATCAGGATCAGCACCTTCCAGTCGACCTCACGGTAGGCTTCCTCCGGAGTGATGCAGCGCGTCGCGAAGACGACCACCGCTGCGGCCAGGACAGCGGCGGGCAGCGCCACGACCCCCGCCGCGCCGGCCACCAGGGCCGCCGCGAAGGCGAAGACCGCCATCGGCGCCCGGCCGACGTTCGGCCTGTCGTCTCCGACGGCGCCCAGCACCCGCACGGCGTCGGCGTTGGCGAGGGCGGCGATGCGGTCACGCGGCCCCTGCAGCAACAACGCATCGCCCATCTGGAGCCGGAGCTGACTGATCTTGCGGCGGATCGTAGAGCCATACCGGTTGATCGCCAGCACCTGCAAGCCGTACCGCTCCCGAAACCCGATGCCCTTCAGCGTCCGGCCGATCAACCGCGAACGCGGGACGACAAGCGCCTCCACCAGCGCCACGTCCCCGAGTGCGAGGTCCGGATCGGACAGCTTCACGTCGGCCTTGATCTCGATACCGGTGGTGTCCTTGATCTTGAGGATCTCGTCGCGCGCCCCCTCCACCAGCAGCACGTCGCCCGGTTGCAGGCGGGTGTCCGCGCGCGGGGTCTGGTAGCGGTTCTTGTCGCGCACCAACCCGACCACCTGCAGATCGAGCCGCTGCCCCAGTCCGGACTCCGCGAGGGTCCGCCCGACCAGCGGCGAGTCGGCCAGCACGATCGCCTCGCTGAGGTAGGCGCCCAGTCCGAAATCCTCCGTCAGCGACCGGCCGGCGACGCGTTCGGGGATCAGGCGGCGGCCCACGACCAGCATGTACGCGATCCCCGCGATCGCGATCGGTAGGCCCACGGGCGTCAGTTCGAACACGCCGATCGGCGGCATCCGGTACTGTGTCAGCAGACCGCTGACCACGAGGTTGGTGGAGGTGGCGACCAGTGTGACCGAGCTGGCGAGGATGGTTGCAAAGGCCAGCGGCATCAGCAGCCGGGACGGGCTCATCCGGGCCCGCGAGGCCAGGCCGACCACGACCGGCAGGAAGAACGCCGTCGCCGCGGTGTTGTTGATGAACGCCGACAGCGCCGCCGCCGGTACCATGATGAGGATCAGCAGCCGGGTGCCGTCGTCCCCGGCGCGCCGGAGGATGGCGCGGCCGACCATCTCGACGACGCCGGTGCGCAGCAACGCGGCGGTCAGCACCAGCAGCCCCAGGATCGTCATCACGGTGTCGCTGCCGAATCCCGCAAACGCCCCTTCCGCCGGCACGAGACCGGTAAGGACGAGTGCCAGCAGCAACCCCAGCGCGGTGACGTCGACGGAGACCCACTCAAGGGAGAACAGGACCAGGGCGATCGCGAGGAGGACCAGCAGGGTCGTGATCTCGGGTGTCATCGGATCCATCCTACGATAGGATCCGGACGGCGATGCGCAACCGCGGCGAGAGATTGCACAAAGTGATCGCGGCGTCGGGCCTCGCCTCTCGGCGCGCGGCCGAGGCGTTGATCCGCGCCGGGCGGGTTTCGGTCAACGGGCGCACCGCGATGCTGGGGCAGACCGTCACCGCCAACGATGAGGTGCGCGTGGACGGCAGGCCGCTGCCGCCACCCAGGCGGTTGGAGTACTGGGCGCTGCACAAGCCGGCCGGCTACGTCAGTACCCTGCACGACCCCGCCGGGCGGCCGAAGGCGCGCGACCTCGTGCCTTCCCGCACCCGCCTGTTCAGCGTCGGCAGGCTGGATTTGAACTCCGAGGGGCTGCTGCTGTTCACCAACGACGGCGAACTCGCCCACCGCCTGATGCACCCCCGATACGGCGTCCCGCGCACCTACAGGGCCCGGGTGCGCGGAATGCCGTCGCGGGCGACGCTCGACCGACTCCGGCGCGGGGTCTCCCTCCCCGACGGGCACACCGGGCCGATCGAGGCGGCCATCGAGCGGCCGGCCGGCAACCACACCTGGCTGCGGGTCACCCTGCGCGAGGGCCGTCACCGCGAGGTCCGTCGGGTCCTGGAAGCCGTCGGCCATCCGGTCGCCCGGCTCATCCGCGTGGCCTACGGCCCGGTGCGCCTGACCGGTCTGCCCCCCGGCGCGGCCCGCCCCCTCACGCCTGCGGAGATCGCTCGCCTGCGGCGGACGCCGCGCACCCCTTGAACGCCCCACGACCGCCTTGCACGGCACAGCACGCAGGAGTATAAAGGCTATTGTGCTCAGAGCCCGCCGGTTCCTTGCCTCTCGCCTGTGGCGCGTCCTCGTCGGCAACCCGCTGGAAACCCAACGGCTGATCCACGAGCGGCTGACCAAGATCAAGGGCGTCGCGGTCTTCGGGGCCGACCCGATGTCCAGCAGCGCGTACGCCACCGAGGAGATCCTGCGCGTACTCGTGCTGATGGGGGCGGCCGGGCTCGCCCTCACCGTGCCGGTGTCCCTGGCGATCGTGGTGCTGCTGGTCGTCGTCGCCGTCTCCTACTATCAGACGATCCACGCCTATCCCTCGGGCGGTGGCGCGTACGTCGTCGCCCGCGAGAACCTCGGGGTCGCGCCAGCCCTGGTCGCCGCCGCCGCGCTGCTCACCGACTACGTGCTCACCGTAGCCGTGAGCGTGTCCGCGGCCACGGCCGCGATCACGTCCGCCTTGCCCGCGCTGTTCCCGCTGCGGCTGGACCTGGCCGCGGTCCTCGTCGCAGTCATCACGATCATCAACCTCCGCGGCGTTAGGGAGTCGGGGACCATCTTTTCGATCCCGACCTACCTGTACCTGTTAACGTTCGGCGGCACGGTCGTCGTCGGGGTAGTGGCCGCGCTGCGGGGCGAGCTGACGCCAGCCCCGGGGCCGTCGGAGGAAGTCGGCCCCGTTCAGGCGCTCTCGCTGCTGCTGGTGCTGCGGGCGTTCGCCTCCGGCTCCACAGCGCTGACGGGCATCGAGGCCGTCAGCAACGGCGTGCCCGAGTTCTACCCGCCCGAAGCCCGCAACGCCAGCCGGGTGCTCGTCGTCATGGTGGCGCTACTGGGCTCCCTGTTCTTCGGCGTGAGCTTCCTCGCCAGCCACCTCGGCGTGTTGCCTAGGGAGACCGAGACCGTCGTCTCCCAGATCGCCCGCCACGTCTTCGGTACGGGATGGCTCTACTACGCCGTCCAGGCCGCCACGGCGATGATCCTAGTGCTGGCCGCCAACACCGCATACGCCGGATTCCCGCGCCTGGCCTCGATCCTCGCCCGAGATCGCTTCCTGCCGCGCCAGCTGAGCAACCTGGGCGACCGCCTGGTCTTCGCCAACGGCATCCTATTGCTGGGCCTGGGCGCGGTCGTGCTGTTGGTCGTCTTCCACGCCGACACGCACCAGCTGATCCCCCTGTACATGGTCGGCGTGTTCGTCTCGTTCACGCTGTCGCAGGCCGGGATGGTGCGCCTGTGGCTGACGCAGCGGCCGCCGGGGTGGCGGTTCAAGATGCCGATCAGCGCATTCGGCGCCTTCGTCACCGGCGCCGTGACCATCGTCGTCGCCATCGCCAAGTTCACCGAGGGCGCGTGGATCACCGTCGTCGTGATCCCGCTGTTCGTGCTGATGATGCGTGCTGTCCACCATCACTACGACGACGTCCGACGCCAGCTGTCGCTGGAGCATGCCCGACTCCCCAGGCCGTTCCGAGCCCACAAGGTCATCGTCCCCATCAACAACGTGCACCGCGGCGTCCTGGAGGCGCTCCGCTACGCGAAGGCCATCAGCGACGATGTGACCGCCGTGTACGTGGAAACCGACGCAGCCAAGCGCGAGGAGATCGAACAGAAGTGGGAACGGTGGGTGACCGACGTACCGCTGGTCGTGCTGCCCTCACCCTACCGTTCAGTCGTCGGGCCGATCCTCCTGTACCTAGACCAGATCCACCGTGAAGCGGGACCCGACACGGCGGTCACCATCGTGTTGCCGGAGTTCGTACCCCGCAAGTGGTGGCACAACTTGCTGCACAACCAGACGGCCATGATGCTGAAGTTCGCGCTGCTGTTCGGCCAGCGCAGAGGGCGCCGCTACAAGGTCTTGGCCGATGTACCGTATTATCTGACAAAGTGAGCCTCGCATGGGTCCGTGATCAGGGGCCGGTGGCCCGTTCCGGCCGGCGTCTTGCGGGCGGATCGTTGGCGCTGATCGTTTGCCTGCTGATCGCCGCCTGCGACCGCGGACCGGTGCCGCTGGTGGAGTACCGGAACGAATCCATCGGCGTCGCGCTGCGTCATCCCCGCGGCTGGACGGTCCTCACGGCTCCGGACGCCGACTGGGTACAGATCGTCCCCCCGCAGGGCAGCGGAGCCCAGCCCGATCCCCTCCGGTACTCCGAGTTCGTCAGCATCCGTATGGTCCGCGGCGTGCGGAGCGCGGACGAGGATCGGATGCGCGGGATCGCCTTCTCGGAGCTGCCGTTCCACGGCGTCGCCAAGTTCCAGCGTGAAGCCGTATCCGGCGGCGAGGCCCGCTACCGGTTCGAAGGAACCGGAACGTCGGCGATCGGCCAGTGGGCTTCGGTCGGCGTGCTGATCGTGGGCCGCGAGCGGGCGCTGCACGTCGTGTGCGCGAAGCCGATCGAACGGTGGCGTGACGGCCAGCGCGAGTGCGACGACGTCATCGCCAGCGTCGAGGTCTCGGGTCGATAGCGTGAGGCGCAGCGGCATCGGCAGTGGCGAGAACGCCATCCGGACGTTCATCCGGCAGCGGATGAACCGCGGTCCCGAACGGGTCGCCGACTGACCGTTGGCGTTGCCCGCCCGCGGACGATAGACTGCGGCCAGGATGACTCCACCGCAACCGACTCGATCCGGGCCGGCATCCAGGGGGGAACGCGGCCCGGTGCGCCACGCTGTCACCACCCTGCTCATGCGAGCGGTCCGCGCGCTGGCCGGGCTCTACTGGTGGGTGGTACAGCCTGTTGCGATCAGCGTGAAGGTGTGGGTCGAGCGGGACGGCCACCTGTTGCTCGTCCGCCACACCTACGGCCCGGAGCCGGAGCGGTGGCACCTGCCCGGCGGTCACGTGAAGCGGCGGGAGTCGACGATCGAAGCCGCAATCCGGGAGGTGTGGGAGGAGTGCGGTGTGCGCATCCGGCCCACGGGACTCATCGGCGTCTACTACGCCGCGCGGGAGTACAAGCACGACCACCTGTTCTTGTTCCGCGCGGTGGCTGTGGCCCAGGAACCCGCCTGGCGCAACCCGGAGGTCGCCCAGGCCGCGTTCTTCCCGCTCGACGCGCTTCCGCCGCTGTCGGGCGGCACGGCGCGGCGGGTGCCGGACGCCGCGCGCAGCGAAGTGGTCTTCGGGCCGTGGTGACCGACCTGTGAGAGCCGTCCGAATGGCCGGCAAATCCGAGGGAGGGCCGTGCAGCGTAGCTATCGGATCGACGACCGGACGGTGCTCATCGATCTGTTCTTCCTGGGGCGCGCCCAGGTCATCGGCTGCTACCTCCTGTTGGGCGATCCGCCCGCGCTGATCGAGACCGGCCCCGCATCCTGCCTGGATGCGCTGGGTGCGGCCTTGGCGGAAGTTGGGTTGGGAATCGGTGACCTCGGCGCGTTGGTGGTCACCCACATCCACCTCGATCACGCGGGGGCGGCCGGTGTGCTTGTGCGGCGCAACCCCAACCTGAAAGTCTTCGTCCACCCCGTTGGCGCACCCCATCTTGTAGATCCCTCCCGCCTTTTGCGCAGCGCGCGGCGGATCTACGGAGACGACATGGACGCGCTGTGGGGGGAGGTGGCGCCGGTTCCGGCCGACCGCGTCGTCTCAGTCGGCGACGGGGCTACGCTCACGGTCGCCGGTCGGACCCTGCGGGCCGTGGACACCCCCGGGCACGCCAACCACCACCACGTGTACTGGGAGGAGACATCGGGCGCGGCGTATACGGGAGATGCAGCCGGCGTGGCGTTGCCCGGATGCGACTACGTCCGGCCGCCCACACCACCGCCCGAACTGGACCTGGAGGCGTGGACGCGAACGCTGGACCGGCTTGAGGAGTTGCGCGCGCGCCGGCTGTGCCTCACGCACTTCGGGGTGCGTGAAGACCCGCGCGAAGTGCTCTCACAGATGCGCCGTCGGTTGCGCGAGTTCTCGGAGGTCCTGTATCCGGGGTGGGAAGCGGGGGAAAGCCTCGAGTCCTTGGTCGCGCGCATGCGGGCGCACATGCAACCGCAGGTGGAGGCGGCGTGCGGGTCCGATGCCGCCGAACGGCACGAGATAGCGGCCAACTACCAAATGAACGTCGCGGGGTTCATCCGGTACTTCGAACGCCACCGCACACAGGGACAGCGCAGCGGCGGGTAGCAGGCAGCCCGGCGCCGCGCGTGCTCGCACTCCGTTGTGATCGCCCCAGCGGTCCTACCCCCCTTGCACCGGACGGATCCCGCGCAGGTGGACCGTGTAGATGGGTGACGCACAGCCGAACTGGTCGAACAGCCAGTCCAAGAACTCCTCCGTGAACAGCGGGTACAGGCGGAGCCGGGTCTTGTCCAGCGTCACGCGGTTACCGACCGCCTCCACGCGCACGAAGCCCGCGTTCTCCATCTTCGCGATCAGCGCTGGCTCCGCCAGCGTACCGGCCAGTCAACCAGCGTAGGCCGCCTCGCTGTCAATGACTTCCTTGGGCAGACGACCGTTCCCCCTGCCCGCCCCTGGCCGGGCAACGGCCCGGCAACGGGCAATTCGGGTGGTGGCGTCGTATTCCTCCTTGGACTTTGCCCCCTCGCCGATGGCCGAGCACATCGTGCGCACGCACTTTGGGATCGAGCCCGCACGGCGCTCGCTGAGGGCCGAGGAAGTGGTGCTCTACCTGCTCCTCGAGGTCACCGAGGCCGCCGAACTGTGGGGCCAGAGGGGCTACCTCGCCCGGGCGGTCTCGTTCGGCCCGCACGGGATCTGCGACGAGGGGATC
The DNA here is from genome assembly GCA_031432545.1 of Armatimonadota bacterium. Lineage (NCBI taxonomy): Bacteria > Bacillati > Candidatus Sysuimicrobiota > Candidatus Sysuimicrobiia > Candidatus Sysuimicrobiales > Candidatus Sysuimicrobiaceae > Candidatus Caldifonticola > Candidatus Caldifonticola tengchongensis. The sequence goes on along the minus strand of JAVKGX010000001.1, from coordinate 197,096 downwards.
GTGCCTCTGCAGCACTTCGTCGACGCGCCGGGGCCCGACGCAGTCGCGATCGTCCAGGAGACCGACGCGCACGGCCAACACCGTCCCGTCGTCTACCTGCACCGCGCGGGAAACGTCACGGAGCACGTCCTGTCCGTGCACCCCTTGTTCGACTGCCGCACCCTCGATCACCAGGCGCAGCTGCCCAGCGCCCTCGCCGGGCTCATCTGAACGACGCCGACGGTGAACTCGAGGTGGCGCCCCGACCGCCTGCCATCCGATTCCCTCGGCGCCGCAGCAGCCGGGCGCTCAGTCCGCCCACGCGCCCAGCAAGCGGCGGACGACGATCAGCTGCCCGACGTGGTAGGCGTTGTGGTTGGCGACCAAGAGCGCCTCGCGCAGAACCGTCTGCCCTTGGCCGTGGGGGATCGGCGCGAACAGATCGGTGGCGGGATCGGCGACCAAGTGCTGCATCGCCCGAAGATCGGCGCGGAACGCAGCCACGCTCCGACGCCATGCGTCGACGTCCGCGGGGGCGGGTTCACTCGGCCAGTAGCCGGCCGGCCACGGAGGGGACCGGTGATCGGGGTTGCGGGTGAACTCAAGGATGTCCCACTGCGCGGTGCGCATGTGCTCGATCAGTCCCCACGGTGAGTACGGCAGGCCGGCGGGGCGTACCCCGTGCAGACGCACCGGCAGGCCCCGTACTGCGCGGTCGAAGCTGGCGTGGGCGTCGCCTCCGCGCAACAACCACAGCAGGTGACGGCGAACGGCTTGCGGTGCGACCACGACGAGCACCTCCAATCCCGGTCGTCGGCCGACGCCTCCCGCGCACCGAGCCCGAAGGCGACGCTCGTCGGCTCACCCGCGGAGGATCGCGGCCCGCGGGCTGTCCAAGAACACCTGGCGCAGGTCGTCCGGCAGTGAGTCGGCGATCCGGCCCAGGGCACGCGCGCCGACGCCGTCGAACAGCGCGACGCGCCGCGGGAGCTTCGTCTTCTCGCGCCGGGTCACGGTCTCCCCGTCGTCTACCCGCTCGTCTGCACCGCGTGCTCCAGGAGGTGTGCCTCGATCCACGCCTCCCACTCTTCCTCGGTTCGATCGGGATCGAGCACGTCGTCCCGATCGAGAAGCAACGGTGCCCCCAGCGCCCAGCCGCCGATCAGCTCCACCTCCATCTCGGTCGCCCGCTCGCTCAGCAACACCTCTGAGCCCGGGGCGATCCGATCCGCGACGCGTGAGGCGACCGCGTGCAGGCGGCGCACCGCAGCCCATGTCTGGATCGCTTCTTCGGCGCGCCATCGAGCGTCGTCCTCGGTCTTCCCCCGCACAACCCCGGGCACCGCGGCCTCGCCCGCCGCGTCGAACACCCGGACTTCCCAGCGCGGCGGGTCCTCGACCGGGCCCCGGAAGGCAAACCGGTAGACGACGCCGAACACCTCGAAGTCCTCGTCCCACTCCCGGTAGGGCAGCCGCATGGATCAACGCCCGACGGCAGGCACCCGCCGGTTTGTCAATCGGCGCCGCCTGCCCGCTGTCATGGTGCCAGCATCGCTCCGTGCCGGCGCAACGTCAACCGGGCGAGAGACCTACGCGGCCGTCACAGCTCTGCGAGGAAGTCGTCGACGGCCCGCCCAAAGCTCGTGGCGTCCACGGCTGGGTACCGATAGAGGCGGGGCTGGATTTCTGCAAAGTAGGCCCGCAGGCCAGCCGGGTCCACTAGCCCGAGGCGGATCATCGCGCGGACATCCTCGACGTCCTGAGCGTGCCCCCGTTCGATCTTCGCCAACGCCTGTGCGTACGGATCGAAGTGGTGAAACCACAGGCGACCCTCCCGCGCAGCGAACGGGCTGCGGTCCTCCCACCCCGGCCGCACGGGGATGAAGTCCTCGGGCGAGGCGAGCTCGACGTTGATGCGCAGTTCTTCCTTGATCTTGGGGATGGCCCGAAACACCGAGTCGACCTCCGGCACGATCCGGATGTCCACATCGATCGTGGACGCGCGCCAGCCGATCAGCACCGCGGTGGCACCGCCGGTGAAGTACACGCGCGCCTCCTCATCGGATGCGCGGCCCAATGCGCGCATGAACGCACGGATGCGCGCGGCGTCGGCTACCTGGCGCACTCCGCGGCCCGCTCGAAGCTGACGAGACGGCGTAGTAGGGCGTTGTAGCGCGAGTGCGCCGAATCGGGATCCTCGGCCGCCAGCCGTTCGTACAGCCGGCGCTCCGGCGAGGGGATGGTCGTGGGGATCGAAAAGCCGATGCGCCGCAGCCGAGGGGCACCGATGGAGACCAGCAGCGCGGGCACCGACTCGACGCCGCGCTCCAGGTCGGCGAGCCCCGCGTCCACGAGGTCCTGGCCGGGAAGCCGCTGGCCGCGCACGGGAACATTATAGTCGGCGGTCGCCGCTAGCCTCGCACCACCCTGTGGACCGCCCCACAACGGATGCACCGGACCTCCTCGCGCTCGTACGGCTGCGGCACCGACACCGTGGCCCCGCACGGACATCGGATCGTTCGGTAGTCTCCCAGGCGGTGTACGATCTCCCGCACCTGGGCCCTGGTGGCGACCGGCCCCTCCTCCGACGGAGGGCGAATGCGTAGCGCGCCGGCCGACGCGAGCGATCTGGGGCCGATGACGCGCCCTCCGCGAAGCCTGCGGTAGGCGGCCTCGTAGTCCGCCAGGCCGGCGCCCGCCATGCCCCGCAGGATGCGGATGCGCTCGCTGGTGGGCGGGTGCGTGGCGAACAGCCCCCGGTCACCCGCCTGCAGCGGGTTGACGATGAACATGGATGCGGTGACCGCGTTGGCCGCAACCGGGCGCGCAGGCGCCTGGGCGATCTTCTCCAGCGCCGATGCCAACCCCTCGGGGTAGCGGGTAAACTGCGCGGCGCTCGCGTCGGCGAGATATTCACGCCGCCGGGAGGTCGCGAAGTACAGGATGCGGACGAGCAGGGGCGCCAGAACCGCCAGCACCAGCGCGGCCACCGCCACGATCGCGTGCCCTGTTCCATCGCGGGAACGGCTCCGCCGCCAGCTGCGCCCACCGTAGCGCATCGAGCGCCACAGCACGTCCGACAGGATCACGACCGACCCGAGCAGCACCGCCGCCAGGGTCATGAACTGCACGTCGCGGTTGCCGATGTGCGCGACCTCATGACCGACCACTCCCTGCAGTTCGTCGCGGTTGAGTCGGATCATCAGCCCGGTCGTGACCGCGATCGCCGCCTCTTCCGGTCGCCGCCCGACGGCGAACGCGTTGGGCGCGGGGTCGTCGATCAGGTAGACGCGCGGAGGGCGCGGCAGCCCGGCGGCGATCGCCATCTCCTCAACCACGTTCCACAGCCGCGGGCTGTCTTCGCGCGCCAGGGGTCGGGCGCCGGCGCTGCGCAGGACGATGGCCTCACCAGCCGTGGCGTACACCGCCAGCTGCACGCCCAGCACGGCCAGACCGAACAGCAGGCCGACCGGGCCCCCGCCCCCGCCCAGAGCCCACTCGCCTGCCACATATCCCAGCGAGGCGAGCACAGCGGCCATCGCGGCCACCAGGACGTTGGAGCGCCAGCGGTTGGAGCGGATCTGCTCCCACATCGCTAGCCCTGAGCACCGTGCCGGCCCAGGACCTCGGCGAGGACCGATGCCGCGCCCACGGGTTGCCGCAACAGGTGATCCAGCTCGCCGCCATCCAGCCACACGCCGTGGCCTTCCGGGCACCGATCGATCCTTAGGTCGCCGGCGCAGACCTCCACCATCCCCGCATCGCACCGCGGGCACAGGACGGCCCCGTCTGGCCTGTGCGCGGTCGCCGACAGCGATCGCATGAGCGGATCGGCGTCCGGCATCGTTGCGCGGGAAAGCAGCGCCTGCAGTTCCGCGGTGTCCATCCACGCCCCGCCGCACCGCTCACAGACGTCCACCTCGACGTCCCTGAAGACCAGCAACAGCAGACGGGTATCGCACCGCGGACAGACGACTTTCACCACGACCCCCATTTTTCCAGTGTCTCGCCGACAGCGCTATCCTTAGTATGGCAACCCCACGCGACAGGAGGACTCTCCACATGGCCAAGGGTACAATGGCGCAGAAGATCATCGCCTCCCACCTCGTCGAGGGCCGGATGGTCCCGGGCGAAGAGATCGGGCTGCGGATCGACCAGGTGCTGATCCAGGACCTCACCGGCACGCAGGCGATGATGCACTTCGAGGCGATGGGATTGCCACGCGTGCGCTGCAAGGTCGCGGTGGCCTACGCCGACCACAACGTGCTGCAGGTCAAGCCCGAGAACATGGAGGACCACCTCTACCTGGCCAGCGCCTGCCGCAAGTACGGTGCCTGGTACGCCAAGCCGGGCACCGGCATCGGACACCAGATCCACCTGGAGCACTTTGCGATCCCCGGTGAGACCGCGCTGGGCGCCGACAGCCACACTCCGCACTGCGGCGGCGTCGGGATGCTGGCGATCGGCGCCGGCGGTATGGACGTGGCCGTGGCGATGGCCGGCGGCCCGTACTACGTCGACATGCCCTACGTAGTCGGCGTGCGATTGGTCGGTGCACTGCAGCCTTGGGCGACGGCGAAGGACGTAATCCTCGATCTGCTGCGGCGCTTCACGGTACGCGGCAATGCCGGCAAGCTGTTGGAATTCTTCGGTCCAGGGATCCGGACTCTCAACGCGCAGCAGCGCGTGACGATCACCAACATGGGCACCGAGATCGGGGTGACCACCTCGATCTTCCCCAGCGACGAGGTCACCCGGGACTACTACCGCCGCCTGGGACGGCTGGACGACTGGCGGGAAGTGCTGCCAGACCCCGACGTCGAGTACGACGACGTCGTGGAGGTAGACCTGAGCGCCATCGAACCCCTGGTCGCCCTGCCCAGCAACCCTGACAACGTTAGGCCGGTGCGCGAGGCAGCCGGCGTCAAAGTCCACCAGGTCATGGTGGGGTCGTGCACCAACGGCTCGTACACCGACCTGCAGGCCGTCGCGAAGGTCCTCAGGGGCAAGCACGTCCACCCGGACGTGACGTTCTTCGTGCATGCGAGCAGCCGTGCGGCCCTGGAACTGCTCGCCAGAGAGGGACTGCTGGCCGACCTCATCGCCGCCGGCGTGAACGTCAGCGAGGCGACATGCGGGGCGTGCATCGGCATCGGGCACGTGCCGGCCCCCGGCACACGCAGCGTGCGCGCGATCAACCGCAACTTCAAGGGGCGGTCGGGCCTCAAGGAGGACGATGTCTACCTGACGAGCCCGGAGGTCGCGGCGGCAACGGCGATCACCGGCGTGCTCACTGACCCCCGCGATCTGGACATCCCCGCGCCCCCGGCGGAGCTTCCGGAGAGGATCAGCCAGGACAACCCGGGACTCGTGCCGCCGCTGACCGAGCCGGAGGCCGAGGCGTTTCGGGTCCAGCGCGGCGCCAACATCGTGCCGGCCCCGGTGAAGGCGCCGCTGGAGGGCGACCTGCGAGGGCGGGTGCTGATCCGGGTCGGCGACGACATCTCCACGGACCACATCAGCCCAGCGGGCTCCGAGTACCTCGCGTACCGGTCCAACATCCCCAAACTCAGCGAGTTCGTCTTCGCGCGCATCGACCCGGAGTTCGCCGCGCGCGCCAGGGAGTGGGGCGGGGGCATCATCGTCGGCGGCGAGAACTACGGACAGGGATCCAGCCGCGAACACGCGGCCATCGCCCCGATGTACCTGGGCGTGCGCGGCGTCGTGAGCAAGGGGTTCGCGCGCATCCACCACGCCAACCTCATCAACTGGGGAATCGTGCCGATGGTGTTCGAGGATCCCGCGGACTGGGCCCACCTCGAGCAGGGCGACGAGATCGAACTGCCCGGCATCCGCGCGGCGATCGAACGCGGGGACCAGCGCCTTGTCCTCCACAACCGTACGAAGGGCACGCAGATCCCGGTGCGGGTCAACCTCAACGAGCGGGAGCGCGCCTACATCCTGGCCGGCGGCAAGCTCGCGTACACGAAGCTGCACCCGGTCGCCTAGGGCCGCTGTGCCTCAGCGCACGAGGGAGACGTCCTGGCTCCCGAGCCCGGCCAGGTTCGCGGCGCGGGCCCGCACGATGGATCAGGGCCGCAGCCTCCGCCACAGTTCCGGGCTGAACAGCAAGAAGACCGGGATCACCTCGATGCGGCCGGCCCACATCCCGAAGATCAAAAAGGCCTTCGACGCCGGCTGCAGCTGCGCGTAGGATGCAGCAGGCCCGACGCCGCCCAGCCCTGGGCCGATGTTCCCGATCGTCGCCGCGGGCGCGGTGAACGCAACAACGAAGTCGCCTTCCAACACCCCCAACAGCAGCGCGCCGGCCGCGAAGAGGACGACGTAGAGTGTCACGAATGCCGCGACTCCCCGCAGCACTTCGTCGCCCACGGCGCGGGCCCCCAAACGCAGCGGCATGACGGCCTGTGGGTGCAGCGTGCGGTGCAGCTCGCGTCGCACCAGCGCGGCGATCACCAGCCAGCGCACGACCTTGATGCCGCCGGCCGCCGATCCAGCGCTGCCGCCGATGAACATCAACCCCACCAGCACGGCCTGGGCGGGCGGGGGCCACCGGGTGAAGTCGACCGAGTGGTATCCGGTCGTGGTCAGGATGCTCACGACCTGGAAGAAGGCGTGGCGGACCGCGTCCGCTCCGCGGTGGGCGCCGCCCGCGGCGAGATGGAGCGCGAGGCCTGCACCGGCCACGAGTACGATCGCGGCGTACGCGCGCACCTCCGGATCGGCGAACAGAGGACGCGGCTCTCGCACGAAGATCAATCGGTACTGCAACACCAGGCTCAGCCCGGCCAGAAACATGAACACGACGGCCACCCACTGCACCGCGGCCGGGTAGGCCGCCATCCCCTCCGCACGTGGACTGAACCCACCCGCCGGCAGGGTCGTGAGCGCGTGGGCCACCGCGTCGTACGGGGACAGCCCGGCGAGCCAGTAGGCCACGACGCAGGCCGTCGTCAGCAGGAGATACACGCGGAAGACCGAACGCGCTGTGTCCTGCAGGCGCGGCGTCAGCTTCTCCTTGTGGACGCCCGTGCTCTCCGCGAAGAACAACTGGCGGCCTGCCACGGCCAACTGCGGCAGGACGGCGACGAACAGGATCACGATCCCCAGACCGCCCATCCACTGGGTGGCGGCCCGCCACAGGAACAGGACCGGACCGAAGCGGTCGAAGTCAGTGAGCACCGTCGCACCCGTGGTGGTGAACCCCGACACCGACTCGAACAGCGCGTCCAGGTACGTCAGCCCGCCCGACAGCCAGTACGGCACCGCACCGAGCGCTGGCGCGATGAGCCACAACGTCGCGACGGTGAAAAATGTCTCGCTCCGACGCGGTTCGGTGTGACCCTGGCCGACGGCGCGCAGCAACCCTCCTGCGCCGATCCCCGTAAGCGCTCCGACACCGAATCCCGACGGCGGTTCTTCGAGCAGCAGCGCAGCACCCCAAAACAGCGCGAGCAGGACCCCCAGACCCAGACAGACGGTCCCGATGATGTAGGCGGCGACGGCCGGATAGGAGGGGTCAGGCGAGGCGCCTGAGGACCTCATTCTCGATCTCGCGGGGAGCCAGGATGAGGAGGTGGTCTCCGCCCTCGACGGTGGTCGACGGTCCGGGGAGGGAAGCCCGCTGGCCGTTGAGCACGGCCACGACGGTCGCACCCCGGGGCAGATTCAGTCCGGACAGCGGCATCCTGCGGTACCGTTTCGGCAATTCCACCTCGATCAGATCCAGCGTCTCTTCCAGCACGGGCACGTGGCCCACCTCCGGCGCCAGCCAGTCGACGACCTGGCGCACCGCGGACACCGTCGGCGTCACCGGGACGTCGATACCCACCTGCTCGAACAGCTGCTGATGCTCCGGGCGGCCCACCCGCGTGATCACCTTCGGCACGCCCATCTGCTTGGCCAGCAACGACACCAGCAGGTTCTTCTCGTCGTTGTCGGTGACCGCCACGAGCACGTCGGAGCGAGACAGACCCTCCTCGGTGAGCAGGTCCAGGTCGGTACCGTCCCCGTGCAGGACCCAGGCACTGCTCAAGTGCTCGGAGAGGAACTCACACCTGCGCGCGTCGCGCTCGACGATGGTGATCTCCAGCTTGTGCTTGACGAGTTCGCGGGCGACCATGTAGCCGACGCTGCCGCCGCCGACGACCATGATCCGGCGGACGCGGCCCCGGGGGGCGAAGCAGGCCTGCAGTGCGGTGAAGCCCAACGGGGTCGTTGCGAACAGCAACCGATCGCCCGGTTCCAGCACGATCTGCGCCAGACCCTCGTCCTCTCGGGCCAGGAAGGTGCGTCCGCGCAAGATCCCCGCCAGGTGCACCCCTTCCGGCCACTGTTGACCCGCCAGCGGCTGCTGCGCGAAGACGCCGCCCGCGGCAATCCGGTACTCCACGAACCGCAGACGGCCGCCGGCCAGCGTCTCCATGTCGAGCGCACCCGGCACCTGGACGATCTCGATGATCTCCTCGGCCACCGACCGCTGCGCCCAGATCACCTTGTCGATGCGGTGTCCCAGCACCTCGGCGGCGCGCGGGTCGGTGAGGATCTCTGCGTAGGACGCGCGGCCGACAAAGCATAGGACCTGCCGGGCGCCCAGCCCCTTGGCGAGCATCGAGACGATCAGGTTCACCTCGTCGCGGTCGGTGCACGCGATGAAGGCGTCCGCCCGGTCCACCTTCGCCTCGGTGAGCACCTCGGGGTCGGTGGCTTGACCGACCAGGACGCGCACGTCGAGCGTGGCGAGTCGATCCCGGACCTCCGGGCGGAGGTCGATGACGACGACGTCGTGCTGGCTTTCCAGCGCCTTGGCGATCTGGGAGCCGACGAGTCCGGCGCCTGCGAGGACGACGTACATGGGACCCAGACCCAAGGCTAGCGCGAAAGGCGGGCGTCCGACAACGGCGGACGCGTCGGCGAGGCTTGATCGAACCCGTCGGAACCCGGATAGTGTCGAAGGGGACGGCCCATCCTGACGCCGCCCGGAGGGACCGTGGAGACCGGACCGTACGCCGTCGAGACCGAACGGCTGGTGAAGGCATTCGACGGCATGCGCGCCGTGGACGGGATCGACCTGCGGGTGCGGCCCGGTGAGTTCTTCGGCTTTCTGGGTCCCAACGGCGCCGGCAAGACGACCACGATCCGGATGCTGTCCGGGATGCTGCGGCCGACGGCGGGCACCGTGCGCGTCCTTGGATACGACGCGCAGGCCGAGCCGCTGGAGGTCAAGCGCCGCATCGGGCTGCTGCCCGAGGAGGTCAGCCTCTACGAACGCCTGACCGGTGGCGAACTGCTGGTCTTTGCCGGCCGCATGTACGGTCTGCGGCCGGATGAGGCCGCCCGGCGGGCCGACGACCTCCTCACCCTGCTAGACCTGCAGGAAGTCCGGGGCCGGCTGATCGCCGACTACTCCATGGGCATGAAGAAGAAGGTGGCCCTGGCGGCGGCGCTGATCCACGGCCCTCGCGTGCTGTTTTTGGATGAGCCGTTCAACGGCATCGACCCGATTTCGGTGCGTGCGATTCGGGGCTTGCTGCAGCAACTCACACGGCGCGGCACCACGATCTTCTTTTCCTCCCACGTGATGGAGGTCGTGGAGAGGCTGTGCGACCGCATCGCGATCATCCACCGCGGTCGCATCGTCGCCGAGGGTACGATCCCCGAACTGCGCGAACGGGCGTCGGGCGGCGAGGGGACGCTGGAGGATGTCTTCTTGACGCTGGTCGGGGCCGACACCGACCCGCAGGCGCTGGCGTGGCTGACCTGACGGCCCCACCTGCCGCGCGCGATCAGCTGCGGCTGCTCTTGTGGCTGAAGTGGCGCCTGATCTGGCGCACCGCAGGACGCGAGGGGATGTCCCGTCTGGGCCTGGCGGCCGCCGCAGGATTCTTCGTGCCGGGCTCGCTGTGGATCGCCTGGTCCCTCTGGGTGACGGCCCGCACGCTGGGCCCGCACGCCGAAGACCTCCACCGTGCGGTGCTCCTCGGCGTGCACATGATGTGGATCCTCAGCCCGCTTGTGGGCATCGCGCTCGGAGACACCTACGACGTCCGGCAGCTGCTCGCCTACCCCATCTCCCGACCGACGTTGCTCGCGGCCCTGCTGGGCGGCGCGGTGCTCGACCCACCGGTGCTGCTGACGCTGCCCACACTGGCCGCCGTGGCCTTCGCCGTCCCGGGCCCGCCCGCGGTGCAGGCTGCGGCCGGTTTGTCCGTGGGGCTGTTCTTCGCGCACGCCGTCGCCTTGAACCAGGCGATCGCCGTCGCCACCGCCGCAGCGGCGCAGAGCCGACGGGCACGGGACCTGGTCGTCGTCCTGGCGCCGCTGGGGCTGATGCTGCTGCTGCTCGCCTTCCAGGCCGCGGGGCGGCGCGGGGTGCGGTTCGACCTCGAACAGTTCCTCACCAGCCAGACCTGGCAGGTCGTGGCGTGGCTGCCCCCGGGTCTGGCGTCCCGTGCCGTCGACGCCGCGTACCGAGGGGACTGGGTGGAGAGTGGTGCGCTGTTGGTGGGCCTGGTGGCTTTGGCTGCGCTTTCAGCGACGGCGCTCGTGTGGGCCGTTCGCAGAACCTACGAGGGCGAGGGACTGGAGCGGACGCAGACGCGTCGGTCACTGCGCGAACCCCGGCGGGGTGGGGAGGTCGCGGGGTCGTTGCTGCCGGATCCGATCGGAGCGGTCTTCGCCAAGCAGCTCAGGGTCGCGCTGCGCGACCCCTTCTTCAAGTCCCGCGTGCTGAACTTGCTGTACCTGCTCGCGCTGGTGTACTTCCCCCTCGTCGCCTTCCGTCCGCCGCCGCGCCTGCTCATGTTCGCACTCGTCCCGGCCGTCGTCATCCTGCTGTTCGGGCAGATGCCGATCCTCGGCAACCTCTTTGGGTCCGACGGCGAGGCCACCCGGTTCCTCTTCCAGTCGCCCTGTCGGCGGCGGGACCTCCTCCTGGGCAAGAACTTGGCCCTCCTCGCCGTGCTTTTACCGTTCAACGCCGCGCTGCTTTCGACGCTCGCGGCGCTCACCGGCCAGTGGTACGCGCTACCGGGTGTGTTGCTCCGCATGGGCCTGGGCTCGGTCGTGCTCGCGGCCGTCGGGAACTTCTTGTCCGTATGGCTTCCGTTGCGCGTCGTCACCCGACAGGGCGGGCTCCAGCAACACTCGTTCGCGCGGGGCTGCGGATACGCGCTGATTCAGCTCGCGGCCGCCGCCGCCGGCGCCGTCTTGCTGCTGCCGGCCATGGGGCTGCTGGCGTGGGCTCCGCCCTCCTGGGGCACAGCAGCCGTGCCGGCGGCTGGTGCCTACGTCCTGATGCTGTATGCGGCGGCGCTGAACCAGGCCGCCCGGGAGCTGCAGCGCCGCGAGGAACAGATCGTGCACGCCCTCGCCGCCTGAGGCGGTGCCGGGCGACGCGCCCGCGGGCCGACAGGAGGGGCAGGGGACGGTGCAGAAGTGCACCGCACCACGAGCAGGGTGGGAGGTCGAACCATGCGTGCGAGTCGTCTTGCCGTTCTGGCAGCTGCGGTAGTCCTGATCCTGTCGACGACCGTACCGGTGGCGTCCGGACCTTCGGTGATCCGCCTCTCGATTGCCACCGGAGGCACCGGCGGCGTGTACTTCCCGCTGGGAGGGGGCCTTGCGTCCCTGATCTCCCGGCACCTCCCCAACGTCACCGCCACGGCAGAGGTCACGCCGGCTTCGGTCGACAACATGCGCCTGATCCAGGCCAAGCGCGCGGACCTAGCCTTCACGCTCGCCGACACCGCCTTCGACGCCTTCCGGGGGCTGGAGGCATTCCGCGGCAACCCTGTCCCGATCCGGACGCTGGCTCCGCTGTACAACAACTTCAACCACCTGGTGACGGTGGACGGCACCGGCATCAACACCATCGCGGACTTGCGCGGCAAGCGCGTCTCGGTGGGGGCGCCCGGCAGCGGGACCGAGATCACCGCGCTGCGGATCCTCGAGGCCGCTGGACTGAACCCCGACCGGGACATCCAAAAGGAGCGGCTGGGCGTCGCCCCTTCGGTGGACGCCCTCAAGGACAGGAAGATCGACGCGTTCTTCTGGAGCGGCGGGTTGCCGACCGCGGCGATCCTGGACCTGGCGGCTACCCCAGGCGTGCGAATCCGTATGGTCGCCCTGGACGGCCTGGTGCCCGCCCTGCAGCGCCGGTACGGGAACCTGTACTTCCGCGCGGTGGTCCTCAAGGAGTTCTACCCGGGCCTACCGGCCAACGTTCCCACCATCGGCGTGGCGAACCTGCTGGTCGTGCACCAGGACTTCGATACGGAACTCGCCTACCAGATCACGAAACTGCTGTTCGAACGTCGCGCGGATTTGGCGCAGGTGCACAAGGAGGCGGCGAACATCACACTGGTCGGAATCGCAGGCCGGTCCCCGGTGCCCTTCCACCCGGGGGCCATCCGGTACTACAGGGAGCGCGGCGTCGAAGGTTTCTAGGGCGAAGGTCCTGGCCGCCGCGATCGTCGGTGCGGCTGCGGCGGCGTCTGTTCTTCCGGCTGCGGCGGTCGAGGTGCGCCACGCCGGCACGGGTCGGTTGCTGTGGCGGGTGCCCGTCGGGCCGCGCTCGCAAGTCCGACTCGAGTACACCTACTCGCTGTACGGCGCGCCGACCGCCGAGCGATTCGAGGTCGCCGCCGGGGGGTTGCGGCTCGTGGAGGTGTCGAGCACGGAGGAGGCGGTCCTGGAGCACCTGGGGCTACCTCCCCCGTATCACAGACGCGGCGACGAGCTGGTCGGGAGGTCCGACGGCGCGGTGCACACAAGGCTCACGGTGCGCATCGGACCAACCGGCCGGCAGCGGCTGTGGGTGGACGGGCACGACCTGCCGTTGTACCGCGTGGGTACGGGGGAAGCGGTGGAGATTGTGTTGCGACGCGTGCCCCGGGTGATCCTGTGGCTGGGCACGGACACACGGTAGCGGAGCAGGGTGGGATCGGCCCGCGGTGTGGGACGCCCTACGCTCGAGCTGCAGGCATCGCGCCCCGATCCGACGGATCTGTCGACCGCCCACGGCCGAGTGCCGTCCGAGGGGTCCATGAACGAGCGTGACCTCGCACCGGTCAAGTCCGACCAAGAGATCAAGGAACTCGTCGAGGCCTACGAGGGAAAGACCCGACACCTCGGTGGCGCGTGGGCCGCCCTCGTCACGTTTCTGGCCGTCGCCTCTTCCCTGTACCACCTGTACTCCGCCACCGTGCCGTTCATCCGCCAGATCCACCTGACCCGGCACCTGCTCATCGTCTTGGTCCTGAGCTTTCTGCTGTACCCGGGCACGAAGCGTTCGCTGCAGCGCCGCAGCCCAACGGTCTGGGATCTGTGCCTGGCAGGCGGCAGCGCAGCGGCGCTGGGATACGTCCTGATCGACTTCGAGCAGTTCATCTACCGTGCATACATCCCCACGCAGTTGGACATGCTGTTCGGCATCCTCACGATCCTCCTCGTGCTGGAGGCGACCCGCCGCACCGTCGGCAATGCTCTGCTCGTCCTGGTCCTGGGTGCCCTCGTCTATGCCTTCGTCGGCCCGTATTTGCCGGAACCGTGGACGCACCGCGGCTACGATCTCGTGCGCGTCGTCGGCCAGCTGTTCATCACCCTGGAAGGCATCTTCGGCGTGCCGTTGGAGGTCTCGGCGACGTTCATCATCCTGTTCACGATCTACGGCGCCGTGCTGGACGCCTCCGGAGCGGGGAGGTTCTTCGTCGACTTGGCCCTTGCCCTCACCGGTCGCCGTCGCACCGGCCCCGGACAAGCCGTCACGGTGGCCTCGTTCCTGCTCGGCGGGCCGTCGGGGAGCGGGGTGGCCACCACCGTCACCGTCGGGGCCATCACCTACCCGATGCTCAAGCGTGCAGGATATGACCGCGAGTCGGCGGGCGGTCTGCTGTCGGCGGGCGGCATCGGAGCGGTGATCTCCCCGCCGATTCTGGGCGCGGCGGCGTTCATCATCGCCGAGATCCTGAAGATCTCCTATCTCCAAGTCGTGATGATGGCGATCATCCCGACGGTGCTGTACTACTTCTCGATCATGCTCATGATCGAGTTCGATGCGCGCCGGATGTCGCTGCGGCAGGTCCCCATCGACGCTGGAGACCCCGTACGGCTCGTGGCGCGCTACTGGTACCTGCTCTCCTCGCTCGTGGTCATCCCCGCTCTGATGATCGCCGGGTTCACAGCGATCAAGGCCGTGTACTGGGCCACCCTCATCGCCTGGGCCACCAGTCTGCTGCGCCGCGAGACCGCCCTGCTCACCGTGCGGAGGGCTGGGACCCACCGAGAGCCGGGCGACGTCCGGATTGGACCGGTGGTCGTGAACGCCTCCAAGACGATCGCTGCGCTCGACAACGGGACGCGCCAGGTGCTCAACGTCGCGGTGACCTGTGCCGCGGCAGGGATCGTGGTCGGGGTCGTCAACCTCACCGGGCTGGGCCTGAAGATCTCCGACGTCATCGTCGCCTACGCCGGCGGCCAGATCCTGCCGACGCTCGTCTTCGCGGCGATCGCGCTGTGGGTTTTGGGACTGGCGCTGCCGATCACCGCGACTTACATCATCGCGGCGGTGATCGTGGCGCCCGCCCTGACGAAACTCGGCGTGCACGAACTCGCCGCGCACATGTTCATCTTCTACTACGCCATCCTGTCGGAGGTCTCGCCGCCGGTGGGGCTGTCACCCCTTGCGGCCGCCGCCCTGACCGGTGGTCGACCGTTCCGCACGATGCTCATGGCATGGAAGTACACGCTGCCGGCGTTCGTGGTGCCCTTCATGTTCACCATCCACCAGGCGGGGCTGGGGTTGCTGCTGCTGGCACCATGGCAGACCGTGGCCTACACGACGACGACGGCGATCTTCGGTCTGAGTGGACTCGCTGCAGCCGTCACCGGCTGGTTCGTGGCCCAAGCCACGGCGCTGGAGCGGGCCGTCCTCGCAGTGGCCGGCGTGGTGCTGATCTACCCGTCCGCCTTGGAGGACGTCGCCGCGATCGCGGGGATCCTCGCGGTGGCCGCGATCCAGTGGCTGAGGCGCCGCCCGGCCGCGGTCCCCAGGAGCTGAGTCTATCGGAGGCCGATGCGGGGAACAATTCTAGCGGGGAGCCGAGCCGCAGGCGGTGCCCACCTACAGCCGCGAGCCGGTTGCCTGCGGGTGATGTATGGGCACGGAAGAGACCGTAAACCCTGTGGAGATGTTCGAGACGACGTCCACCGCCGATGTGATCGTCTGGTGCGTCGGGTTGCTCACCCACAAGGCCAGGCTGCACCTAGGCCTGATCCCGGGCCGAGAGCAGAAAGACCTGGAACAAGCCCGCCTGGCGATCGACGGCGCCGCCCGGCTCGCCGAGCTCCTCGAGGGCAAAGTCCACGGTGACGTCTTGAGCGAGCTGCTCATGCACATCGCCGACCTCCGCTTCAACTACCTGGACGCCACCCGACAGTAGCCCGCAGCCGCGCTGGACGGCGCTCCCCACGTGGGGATCGCCGGCGTCGCCTCCGCCCGTTTCCCGTACAATAACATCGCGATGGCCAACCGACTGCACGACGCCCGCAGTCCGTACCTACGGGCTGCTGCGCATCAGCCGATCCACTGGTACCCGTGGTGCGAGCAGGCCTTCCGCCGCGCCCGCGAGGAGGACAAGCCGATCCTGCTGGACATCGGCGCGGCGTGGTGCCACTGGTGCCACGTCATGGACCGTGAGTCCTACGACGATCCCGAAGTCGCCGCGATCGTCAACGAACACTTCGTGGCGATCAAGGTCGACCGCGACGAGCGTCCCGACCTGGACGTCCGGTTCCAGAACGCGGTGAGTGCGATCAGCGGACAGGGTGGGTGGCCGCTGACGGCGTTCCTCACCCCGGACGGACGGGTGTTCTACGGCGGCACCTACTTCCCCAAGGAGGACGCGCACGGACGCCCGGGGTTGAAGCGGATCCTGCGCAGCGTCGCCGACACCTACCGCAAGGAGCGTGACCGCACGCTGGAGTTCGCGGCGAAGCTCGCCGAGGAGTTGCGCCGCGCCCAAAGCCCTGCCGGGTCTGCGGACCCCTCACCGGAGAAGATCGAGGCTGCCTTGGACGAGATCGCCCGCGCGTTCGACATCCGCTGGGGCGGATTTGGGTCGGCCCCGAAGTTCCCGCACCCCTCGGCGCTCGACCTGATCCTCTATCACTGGTGGTACCGCCGGGAGGCGTGGATGGAGGTCGTCGCTGAGCGCACCCTGGAGTGCATGGCGCGCGGAGGGATCTACGACCACCTCGGAGGCGGCTTCCACCGTTACAGCACCGACGCCCGCTGGATCGTGCCCCACTTCGAGAAGATGCTGTACGACAACGCCGCCCTGCTTGCTACGTATGCGCGCGCGAACCTGCTGCTGGGCCGACCGCTGTTTCGCGCGGTCGTCGACGGCACCGCTGCCTTCCTGCTGGACACCCTCGGCGATCCCCACGGGGGCTTCGGTGCCAGCCAGGACGCCGACGTGGGCCCGGGCGACGACGGAGGGTACTACACGTGGACACTCGATGAGGCGCGTGAGGTGCTCGAGCCGGAGGAACTCGAAGTCGTGCGCTGGCGGTTTGACCTGCACGAGCGCGGCGAGATGCCTCACGACCCCGCGCGCAACGTACTGTGGGTGGCCGCCGACCCGTCCGAAATCGCCGCCGTGCTGGGCAGATCGGAAGCCGAGGTCACCCGGCGGCTGGCGTCGGCGGTCGGCAAGATGCGTGCCGGGCGCACCGCCCGGCCCGCGCCGTTCGTCGACCGCACCCTGTACACCAGCTGGAACGCCATGGCCATCGCGGCATTGCTGGTGGCCCACCAAGCCACCGATACCGCCCGGTATCGCGACGAGGCGTTGCGCGCACTGCAGCGCTTCCTGCGCGAGGGGTTCGACGAGGCGTCCGGTTTCCCGCACGTGCTCGGCGACCCCACGGGACCGAGGACGCTGGACGACCAGGTACACATGGGTGCAGCGCTCCTGCTGGCCCACCAGTGTACCGGGGACCCACACCATCTGCTCGTTGCGCGCCGCATCGCCGCCCTGCTGGAATCCGACTACCGCGATCCTTCCAGCGGTGCGTACTTCGACGTGCCGCACGGCGCAGCACGGGGTCCGGCGCTGGAGGTCCCCTACAAGCCGATCCAGGACGCCCCCACGCCCGGCGCCAACGCGGTGGCCGCCTTGTTCTTCCAGGACCTCGCCACGCTTACGGGCGACATGCAGTGGCGGGAGCGGGCGGAGGAGATCCTACACGTCTTCGGCCAGACGGCCTCCGCCCATGGCTACTTCGCGGCGACGTACTTCCTGGCCGCCAGCCGCCACCTGCGGCCCGGTGCGCACGTGGTCGTCGTCGGCGACCGGGCGGATCCCGCGGCGCACGCCCTGCATGCGGCCGCTTGGCGCGCCGCGCATCCGGACAGGATTGTCCAACGGAAGTCTGCGCACGAGGACCTCCTACCGCCCGTGCGCGCGATGGCCGAGCGCACGGGCGGTGGGGCCGCCGCGTTCGTGTGCGTGGGGACGTCCTGCTCCCTGCCCCAGTTCGACCCGGATGCGCTGCGCCGCCTGCTGGAAACCGGCTCCGCCGGGACGTAGGCGCCGCCCGCGTCGGAAAACCGCCTTGTACATCCGACTCAAGCACGCGCTCAGCGAACTCACCCTCGAAGCGGTGGCCACTCCCCACCAGGCGCGGTGCACCGCCTGGCTCGGCGCGTACGCGGCCATCGCGTCGGCTGGCGAGGCGGTGTCGCTAAGCACCGTGAGGGTCAGCGCGCGGCAACTCGCGGCACCGATCGGCTGGCGGCTCGACCCCGCCGACCTGCGGCCCGCCACCCGCAGACGCATCCTCTGGCGCGGCGGCGACCGCATCGCCCTACCCCGCGCCCACCGGCCCCACTGGGGCTACTTCGCGCCGCAGGCACGGCGGCTGTACCGCGCGGTCGCCCACCTGCACCGGCATCCGTCGCACGATCGGCTGCCGGACGTACTGTACCGCGGTCTGGTTCTGCTGGACTGCGGGCTGTTCTTTTCGTGCCACGAATATTTCGAGGGTGTGTGGCGGCAGATGCAGGGACCGGATCGGGCCTTCTATCACGGCCTCATCCAAGTCGGCGCCGCCTTCTACCACCACGAGAAGGGCAACCGGCACGGCGCGGTCACGCTGCTGCGCCGCGCCGTCGACAAGCTGACCCCCTACGCCTCAGGCTGCCTGGGTCTGGACGTCGCAGGGCTGATCCGGGCGCTGCGACCCTGGGAAGACCGCTTTGCGCGAGGCGAGCCGTCCCCGTATCCTGTGTTCGTAATCGGCTCTCCACCGTCCACCTACGACGCTTGTCAGAAAACGGGAGGCCCATGAAGGACGTCTTCGACCACATCGAACGCAACGCGGACGACTACCTCGCCCAACTGCAGCGCCTGGTGCGGCAGCCGAGCGTCGCTGCCCAGGGCATCGGAATCGAGGAGTGCGCGCACCTGGTGGCGAGGATGCTCGAAGAAGCCGGAGCGCGCACTCAGGTGCTCCGTCTGGAGGGAGCTGCCCCGCTCGTGTACGGCGAGATCCCGGGGCACGCCTCAAAGACGTTGCTCATCTACGAGCACTACGATGTACAGCCTCCCGAACCCCTCGAGGAGTGGCAGTCTGATCCGTTCGACCCGCAGATCCGCAACGGCAAGCTGTACGGTCGCGGCGTGGCCGACACCAAGGGGAATCTGGTGGCACGGCTGAGCGCGATACGTGCCCTGCACGACGTGCGCGGGCGGATCCCGGTCACGGTGAAGTTCCTGGTAGAGGGCGAAGAGGAGATCGGCAGTGTCAACCTGCCCCGCTACGCGCACCACCATGCGAGCCTGTTCCGGGCGGACGGCTGCCTGTGGGAGTCGGGCGGCAAGGACCACCAGGAGACCCCCAACCTCTACCTGGGCGTAAAGGGGATCTGTTACGTGGAACTGCGGGCGCGCGCGGCCAACCGCGACCTGCACTCCTCGCTGGCCACGATCGTCCCCAACCCCGCGTGGCGGCTGGTCTGGGCACTGGGGACGCTCAAGGACCGGCAGGAGAACATCCTGATCGAGGGATTCTACGACGACGTGGCCGAGCCGACACCGGACGAACTACAGGAGCTGCGGCGCATCGCCGCCCAGCGGGACGACCAGGCGCTGCTCCGGGATCTGGAGCTGGACCGCTATCTCCTGGGACTGTCCGGATTGGAGCTGCTCAAGCGTCATCTGTATCAGCCGACCTGCACGATCTGCGGTCTGGTGTCGGGCTACACGGGCGCAGGATCGAAGACCGTACTCCCCAAGGTCGCGCGGGCGAAGCTCGACTTCCGCCTCGTGCCGAATCAGCGCGCCGACGACGTGCTCGCCAAACTGCGCGCGCACCTGTCGCGTCACGGGTTCGGCGACATCGAGGTCGACGAACTCGGACTCGAAAACCCCGCCAAGACGCCGATGGACTCCGAGATCGCGCGGGTGGTGGCGAACGCGGCGCGAGAAGTCTACGGACGCGAGCCGATCGTCTACCCGCTGATGGCCGCCACCGGACCCATGGACGTCGTCTGCGCCCAGTTTGGCACGCCGGCGGTCGGGGCGGGCATCGGGTATCCGGGCACGAACGTGCACGCGCCCAACGAGAACATCCGGATACGCGACTACGTCGACGGCATCAAACACGTCGCGCTGATCCTGGAGCTGTACGGCCGGTGATCCATCGGTCGGAAGCGGGCAGCCGCGCTTTCCACCTGCGGCGGTTGACTGTACACTGCGCTTGGGAGGGGTGGCCGAGAGGTCCAAGGCGGCGGTTTGCTAAACCGTGGCGGGGTAAAACCCGCCCGTGGGTTCGAATCCCACCCCCTCCGCCAACGGAGTGCCCGCACAAGCAAGGTCACAGCGGGAAGGGCTGCGCCAGGTGAGTGGCTGTATAACGGATGGCGTCACTCGCTGCCCAGATAGACCATCACCAGGTGAACGCGGCTTCCTCGGTCCTTGGCGATCGCGAAGGTGATCCCCAGCGGTGTGTAGGAGAGAATCAGGGTCGTACGGTCCTCCTGGGCCTGGGGGGCCGGCCCATAAGCACCCACGACCTCGTCGCGCGTGCTGCCGACCCCGACGCCTCGGGCCGTCCGGTACGCGGGGCTTTCCACGAAGATCGCATCCACGCGGCCGTCCCGGTCGACGCGCACGGTCAGGCCGCGGCGCGGCCAGAAGAACTTGATCGTCTGGTCGCCGGGCTCGCGTCCCTCGGGCGGCCCCAGGACCTGGAACACCTGGGTCATGCGCATACCCAAGACGATCGGTCCCACCGACCGGCCGGGCACGATCAGCAGCGATGTCGGAGTGGCCGCCTGAACCACCACGGCGGCGGCCAGCACGAGCACCGTGACCAGCAGCGGCTTCGTGGACACCCGACACATCGCCTGATAGAATCCTGTTTGCCGCGCCCGTAGCTCAATGGATAGAGCATCTGACTACGGATCAGAAGGCTGGGGGTTCGAGTCCCTCCGGGCGCGCCACACCTCCCGATCCCCCTAGCACCTCCAATCGTGCATACGCCGCCGCGGCGCCCGAGGTTCCGGGTCGCCAAGACGACGGCCCTCGCCCACCACGGCCTGCTACGGACGGCTGCCCGGAGGGTTCGGGTCCGGCCGGCACCGCGGCATCAGGTCCCGAAGGCGCGCCAGCCACAGCTGAGCCAGCGCTGCGGTCGTCGTGTTGTTCGCCCGTGCGTGGTTCTGGTCCACCGTGATGATCAGCTGCCGGCCGACGTAGATCGCCCAGTCGGCTCCCACCGGCCGCGCCACGATGTTGGCCGCGGTGACCTGCTCGGTGGCGTACGCGCGCACGATCCGAAGCCGCACCGCCTCGCGTCGCTGCTCGATCGACTGACCCCCGGCGGGGAACCGAATGCGCAGCGTGAGCTCGTTGCACAGGTAGATCGCACCCACGTTCACGTCCGCGGGCGCCTGCGCAGGCGCCGGCAGTGCGAATGCGACGACGAGCACGCACACAACCGGCACAGCGACTCGCCTCATCCTCCTCCTCCTTCTGGGGTCGTCGGGACCCCTCGTCGTTAGATTGGCCAAACGGCGGCCGTTGTCCTGTGACGTAAACATCGTCCGGGATTCTGCGCGCCATTTCTCATGGCCGCGCAAGCGGTGCTAAAATCCGCTTTGGACTGCGCGCCCGTAGCTCAGTGGATAGAGCAGGGGACTCCTAAGCCTCTGGTCGGGGGTTCGATTCCCTCCGGGCGCGCCACCCAGCCCCCGCGAGGCCGCACCGCCATCTTCCGATCTGGTTTCTGAGTTGTGTGAATCGAGGTAACATTCGCCGCCAGCAACTGGGTGAGCGGACGGATCACCTTCCCCAGTCCGTTCGGGCCGCAGCTCGTCGTCCTCGACGGCGCGGTGACCGTGCAGGTCGCCGGTGACACGTGGATCGTGCGGGGCGGCCAGATGGGCAGTTACGGCGAGCTGCAGGTGAGCCAGGGATCACCGCGTACAGCCTGTCGGGGGCGGGCGCGCCGCTGCAGACGTTCTACGCGCGTGTGATCGGCGTCCGCTGACGTTCCGCGAACACGGATCCCCGGGCGTCGCCGCAGCCGTGGGGTGTCCCCGTGGCCGGGGCCAGGTGCCAGGCGCCGTGTTCGGGGCGGGCCAACTGCACAGCCAGCCGGGCCGGCCCACAGGTAGGCTGTGCCAGCGCCAGGGCCAGAATCGCTCGTTCGTCTTGGGCACTGAGCCCCGAGGGCCGGCCGCGCCTGGGACCCCATCGTCGGGGGTAGACCCCGTCGGGCCCATAGGCCAGGTACCGCCGTCGCCAGCGGTAGAACAGCGTCCGGGAGATCCCAAACTCCCGGCAGGCCTGGCTGACGTTGCCCAGGGCCTGCGCCCGGGCTATCACCCGCAGGCGGAAGGCATGTACACTGGCCTCAAGGGTCATAGGCGGTTACTCCCATCTCCCCACGCACGGGGGCTGTCCAACGGGCAGGATACGTCACATGACCCTCCTTTGCTGTCAACACTAAACTGAAACAGTACAGTCTAGGACGTCCACAGGTTGGGCATAACCCTTCCGAAGGATTTCTGCAGGAAACAGTCAACAAGACTCTACGTCAGCTGCACGTTTGGCCAGCTCGGGAGGGGGCACCCCTTGGCGGACGCCACTGAGCCTCAAGAACCGCATCGGGCGAGCCGCCGCCTCGGCGTCGCGCTGTGGAGCCTAGCCGCGGCGATCTTGTTGGTGGCGATTTGGGGCACCTTGCGAGGGGCGGGTCCCACCAACCGGGCCGCCCCCACGCCGCTCGCTCCGCCCACCCTCCTGCCGGAGATCGCCGCCACGAACCAGCCCGTCCTGGCTTCCGCCCCTGCGCCCCGATCCCTTGCGACATCGCGGCCTGCACGCCGGACGCCCACGGCTGCACCCACCGCGGCGGCGCGACCCGTCCAATACTGGATCCGGTTCGGCCCCACCGAGGACCTGCGCGAAGTCGAGGCGCTGGTGGCGCGGCTGTCGCAGTCCTACGCGGTCGTCGGACGCATCCTGACGTCGGACCGGCAGGCGGGATTTCGCGTGGTCGCGACGCCGCTGCGCCTGCGCAGCGCGGCCGAAGAACGGCGGCGCACCCTGGCAGCTGTCGGGATCGAAGCCAGCGTCGTCTCGGACGGCGACGGCTCGTACCGCCTGGACCTGGGCGTATTCGATAGCCCGTCCGCTGCCGAAACACGGGCGCGCCAGGTGCGGGCGCGCGGCTACCCGGCGGTCGTCCAGCCCAACCGCGTCCCCGTGTATACGGTGGTGGTCGGCCCGGCCCGGGAGGCCGTGGCGCTGGCGATCGCCCGCACGCTCCAGGCCAGTGGGTTTGCTCCGACGATCAGCCGAAGACCCTGACGATAACGCTCATCCCAGACCGAGCACAGGGGAAAATGCCCGCATGGGAGCCTCGAAGCGGTGGCGCGACAAGCTCGCCGAAGTGGTGCGGCGGATCCGAGAAGCGCTCGCATTCCCAGAAGCCGCGGCGTGGGGCAGCACCGGAGGTGAGCAGACCTGGCACGCGCTGCTGATCACGCATGACCCCCAACCGCGGCGGTGGGTGCCCACCTATACGGAACCAGGGTGGGCGACGTCCGTGGCACCCGACGCCGCCGAGGCGATGGAACTGCTGAGGGTCGAACACTACGACCTGATCCTCCTCGACCTACGGACCCCCAGTGCCGATCCCATCGAGCTGGTGCAAGACATCCACGCCTATCGTCAAGTCCCCATCGTGGTGGCGGGGGTGCGTGCCGATCGGCAGGTGATTGGGAATGCGCTCGCCGCCGGAGCGGACGACTTCTTCTACATCGACGACACCCCACAGACATCGTCATTCGTTCTGCGCCACACGATGGATCGGGCGCGCCTGACCGGCACGTTGCGGGAAGGATACACGGCGGCCGCACGCGACTTCCTGACCGGTGCCGACAGCGAGCAGGCGTTCTCCGCCGCCTACGCCGCCGCGATGGCCCGCTCGCCCCATACGGGTGAGGACCTGTCGGTGATCCGGTTGGGGGTGGAGAATCTGGCCACGATCAACGCCGCGTTCGGTCGCCACGTGGGCGATTTGGTGCTGCGCGAGGTCGCGCGGATGCTGCGGGCCCAGGTGCGGAGGACCGACCACATCGGCAGGCTGCGCGGGGGACAGTTCGCCGTCCTGTTGCCGGGCGCGGGCAGCACACGGGCCGAGGAGGTCGTGACGCGGCTTCGGGCGGCCACGGCCCAACTGCGGTTGCCCGAACAGCCCGACCTCTACCTGCGCCTGCGCATCGGATGGGCCGTCCGCGGCGACGTCGACACAGACCCCCTCGCGGTCGCAGAGCACCGCATGAGCGCCGCCGATCCGATCGTCGCCGGGCCCCCCGGGGCGTACTAGCGCGCCCGCGCGATCTCCTCTAGGGCCTTCGGGTTCTCCAGGCTGGACACGTCGCCCGGGTCCTGTCCTATGTAGGCGGCGCGGAGGACGCGGCGCATCACCTTGGCGTTGCGCGTCTTCGGAAGGTCGGCCACGAACTTCACCTCCTCGGGTCGCAGCGCCTTGCCCAGCTTGTCCGCGACGAGAACGCGTAGTTCCTCGCGGAGGACCTCGGAGGGCGCGTAGCCCGGACACAGCACGACGAAGCAGACCAACGCCTCCCCCTTCACCTCGTGGGGCACACCGATCGTCGCGGCCTCCACCACCGCGGGATGGGCCGTCAGCGCCGACTCCACTTCCGCCGGGCCCACTCGCTTGCCTGCGATCTTGATCGTGTCGTCCGACCGTCCCAGGATGTACCAGAAGCCCTCGGCGTCCCGCGCGGCCCAGTCGCCGTGAACCCACACCCCCGGCCACCGCGACCAGTACGTCTCTAGGTAACGCCCCGGATCGCGCCAGAAGCCGCGCGTCATCCCCGGCCACGGTCGGGTGATGACCAGCTCACCGACTTCTCCCGGCCGAACGGGACGACCGTCGGTGTCGTAGATGTCCGCGGCGATTCCCAGGCACGGCCCCGCGAACGAACAGGGCTTGCATGGGTGCAGCACGGTGCCGCACACGATGCCGCCGGAGATTTCGGTTCCTCCCGAGTAGTTGATGATCGGACACCGGCGCCCGCCGACATTGTGGAAGTACCATAGGTAGGGCTCGGGGTTCCACGGCTCCCCTGTGGAGCCCAGCACCCGCAGCGAGCTCAGGTCGTGCTGCTGCGGGAGGCGGTCTCCGTATTTCATCAGCGCCCGCACCGCGGTCGGGGCGATCCCCAGCACCGTGACGCCGTAGCGCGCTGCGAGTTCCCACAGACGGCCCGGATGCGGGTGATCCGGCACGCCCTCGTACAGGACCATCGTCGCGCCCAGCGCGAGGACGCCCAGCACCTCCCACGGCCCCATCATCCAACCCATGTCGGTCAGCCAGAACATCACGTCGCCTTCCTGCACGTCGAAGTGGAAGGCCATGTCTTGGGCTGCCTTGATCGGAAAGCCGGCGTGCACGTGCACCGTGCCCTTGGGACGGCCGGTGGTCCCGGACGTGTAGATGATCATGAAGGGATCCTCGGCGTCCATCACCTCGGTGGGCACCTCGTCTGGGGCATCCGCGGTCGCCTCGTGCCACCAGACATCGCGGCGGGGCTGCCATCCCTCATAAGTGCCGACGCGCTGCACCACGAGCATGTGCTGTACGCTCGGACACGCCTGGGCCGCGGCGTCCGCAGTCCGCAGCATCGGCACGACCTGCCCGCGCCGGTGGAAGCCGTCCGCGGTCACGATCACCTTCGCCTCGCAGTCGCGCACGCGCGAGGCCACTGCGTCCGCTGCGAAGCCGGAGAAGACGGGCGTCAGGATGGCGCCGATCTTGGCGCACGCCAGCAGCGCGACGGCGACCTCGGGGATCATCGGCAAAAACAGTGCCACACGATCGCCCCGCTCGACGCCCAGGCTGCGCAAGGCCGCCGCTGCCCGGCACACTTCTGCGTGCAGCTGGCGATAGGTCAGCGTACGCGTCGACCCGTCTTCACCTTCCCAGTGGATCGCCGGCTTGTCGGCCGTCGCGGCACGCCGATGTTTGTCCAGGCAATTGTGTGCCAGGTTGGTCTTGCCGCCGACGAACCACCGCGCCCACTCGACGCCCCGGGACGCGTCGCAGACCTGCCCGTACGGTCGGTACCACTCGACCTTCATCTCCGCCAACGCCGCGTTCCAGAACCACTCCATGTCTTCGATCGATCGGCGGTACAGGTCGTCGTAGTCGGCGATTCCGTGCTCCCGCATGAAGCGCCGAAGCCGGCTGCGCTCGACGTAGGCTTCGCTGGGACGCCAGACGACCGCCCCACCCAGCACCGAGGTTTCCATCCCGATCCACCTCCACCGGATTCTGTTGGCGGCCGGACCGGCGGCTTCCTCCGCGCCCGCGGGCACTGCGGTTGCCGCCGGCGGCTGCGCTGCTAGCATAGGGTCTGTTGGCATCTGCGGGCTTGCGCGGGTGCCGCATCAGAGATCTCGGACATGGCCCGCGATACGCTGCGAGGGGTGAAACGGGACGTGGTCGCATGCCGGCGCTGTCCGCGACTGGTCGAATACCGTGAGCGCGTGGCCCGGGAGAAGAAACCGGAGTATGCGGCCTGGCACTACTGGGGCAAGCCCGTCCCGGGCTTCGGCGACCCCCGCGCGCGGCTGCTGGTCGTCGGGCTGGCGCCCGCCGCACACGGAGCCAACCGCACCGGCCGGATGTTCACCGGCGATCTCCCCAATGGCGCGTCGGTCTGGTTGATCCGAGCATTGCACCGCGCCGGGTTCGCCAACCAGCCCACCAGCACGCACCGGGGCGACGGGCTGCGGTTGGTGGACGCCTACCTGACCGCGGCCGTCCGGTGCGCGCCGCCCGGCAATCGGCCGTCGTCTGCAGAACTCGCCAACTGCCTTCCCTACCTGGTGCGGGAGTTGCGGCTCTTGCCAGACGTACGGGTGATCGTCCCGCTCGGGAGGGTTGCGTTCGACGCGGTCCTCCGTGCGTTGGCGCATCTGGGCCTTGCCCTCCCACGCCCGCGGCCCGCCTTCGCGCACGGCGCACTGATCCGATTCCCAGGTGCGATGGGCGGACGACCGGTGCCACGGATCCTGTGCACCTACCACCCGAGCCGACAGAACACCAACACCGGCAAGCTCACGGAGAAGATGCTGGACTGCATCTTCGCCAGGGCCCGGCGAATGGTCGGGGCGGCGCCGTGAACGACGAAACGCTGATGCGCGAGGCGCTCGCGGAGGCCGAGCGGGCGGCCGCGTACGGTGAGGTGCCGATCGGCTGCGTGATCGCCCACCGAGGGCGCATCGTCGCCCGGGGTCACGACATGCGTGAGTCGCTGCGCGACCCCACCGCCCACGCCGAGATCCTGGCCATCCGCCAGGCGGCGCGCGCGTTGGGATCGTGGCGGCTGGAAGGATGCGCCCTGTACGTCACGGTGGAGCCGTGCGCGATGTGCGCCGGAGCCGTCGTGCTCGCCCGGATCACGCGGTTGGTCTACGGCGCCGACAGCCCCAACAGCGGCGGGGTGCGCACGCTGTTCCGGATCTGCGACGACCCTCGTCTCAATCACCGCGTCGAGGTGTCCACCGGTGTGCTGGCGAAGGAGGCCGGCGAACTGTTGCGGCGGTTCTTCCGCGACCTTCGGTAAGCCCTGCGAACCCACCACACCGAGTGCACAGCGGGAAGGGCGGGTGCGTGTGCTTCTCACGAACGGTCGGTGACGGTAGACTGGAGTCTGCGGAGGGGTGCACCGAACTGGCTAAGGGGCCGGTCTCGAAAACCGGTGGCCCTCGTGGGCCTTGTGGGTTCGAGTCCCACCCCCTCCGCCACCCCGACGCCCCTTTCCTTTTCACCGCGTACGAGCAACGAGCGGTCCGACGCACCCCACGGCGGTGGCGCACGCACGCGGACCTGTGAGACGATGACAGCACACCGCGCGGCGGTGAATTCGAGGTTGCGGGGGTCGCATGGCACGGCCACGCTACAGCGCGAACAAGCGGCAGCGCGAACTGAAAAAGAAAGCGGAGCGGGAGCGCAAGCTGGCCCGCAAACACGCGCGCAGGACGAGCACCGAGACCCCGACGGGCGACGGCGGCCGCCCCGATGTCGCGCAGGAGATCCACGCCATCCTGCCCACCGGCGGGGCCGCGTCACCTGCCGATCCCGACTGACGCAGACAACGGCGGCGTCGGACGCACCGCGGGCAGGTGCGCTCGCCTGCGTTCGCATCCTCCGGCGGTGAACGATGAAGTGCGCCACGCATCCTGCGGTCGAGACGGGGCTCACCTGCGCCACCTGCGGCACCCCGATCTGCCCGGACTGTCTGGTGCAGACACCGGTGGGCATGAAGTGCGGGCGGTGTGGGATCGCCCCCGTACCGGAGACCCTGAGGGTCGGGTCGCGCCTGCTCGCCGTGGTGCTGCTGACCGGTACGGGGATCGGTGCCGCGGCCGGGGCGGTGGGGCTATCCATCCTGTCCGGATATGTGCTCTTGCTGATCCTCATTGGCCCCGCCGTGGGCACGCTCGCCGGCGAGGGCATCCGCCGCGTCGTAGGGGGGCGCACAGGCTCTCCGGTCGCGATCGCCGCCGCTGCCTCGGTGGCGATCGGGCTTACGCTGGTCGCCCCCAACGTGTTGGCCGTGGGCCAGGCCGGATCGGTGATTCCCGTGGACAGCCTCCTGCTCGGGCTTGTGCAGCGTCCGTCCTACGTGCTGTTCGTCGCCGGAGCGGCAGCGGGCGCGTTCTGGCGTCTGCGCTGACAGCACGTCGCCAGGAGTCGAAGCCACCGTGTCAAACGCCTTTCACCAGATGACACCCAGGAGGGACAGCGATGGCGAAGGACCTCACCGTCGTGCTGGAAGACCGGCCGGGCACGCTCGCGGCCCTGGGCGAGACGCTGGGCAGAGCCGGCATCAACATCGAGGGCATATGCGGGTTCACAGCGGCGGGCAAGGGGATCCTCCACGTGCTGGTCGATGATGCCGCCGCCGCCCGCGCCGCCCTGGAGGACGTGGGCATCGAGGTGCGCGGGGAGCGCGACGTGCTGGTGCTCGAGGCTGAGGACCGGCCGGGCGCTCTGGGACAGATCGCGCGCAAGATCGCCGCTGCCGGCGCGAACGTCGACGTCGTCTACCTGGCGACAGCCAACCGTATCGTCATCGGCGCCGACGACCTCGACAGGGTCCGCGCGGCCGTCTCCTGAGCGCGGGACCGACCGGCGGTCGTCAGCATCTCAGCTGCGCGCGTACAGTTCCGGGCGGGGGCGGCAGGTCAGCAGCGCCAGCGCGAGCGCCGCCATGAACGGGGTCACACCCCAGACCACGCTGGCCGCCCCACCGCGGCCGAACTGTCCGAACCCCGGCATGCCGAACGCGCCTCCCAGGCCCGCTGCGACAACCATGCCGACCAACCATCCGCCGACGGCGCCGATGACCATCAACGCGGTCCCCAACCCGGCCGGCCCGGCGCCGATGTCCGCGGAAGCCATGATGTCGGTCCACAGCAGCCCCATGCGCCGCACGCGGTCGTACAGCAGCCGCAGCAGGAACGGCCCGACGACAGCCGGCAACAACGAGTTGTTGATCGCGATGATGGTCCCCAGCACCGTGAATGGGAAAATCCCCAGCACTTCCAGACCCCAGGCGATGATCCCAGCGCACGCGAGGGCCGACAGCACCACCAGCACGACGAACTCCAGCACCTGGCGGCCGTCGCGCATCGCGGGAGGCCCGCCCGCGCTCAGCGGGCCCAAGCGTCCCCACAGGACGTAGGGAAGGGCGCCGAGGAAAAAGTTGCCGACGAAGCCGAACAGGCTGCCCAGACCGAAGGTGCCGAAGAAGTCGGCGATCAGATTCCCAAACGCGCTACCCCAGGCGGCGGCTGGGCCGAACAGAAGCGAGGCGACGGGCGGAACGACCTGCGCCACACGGATCTCGGTGAACCCCGGAACGAGTGGGATCGCCTTGAACGGAATTAGCACCGCGGCGTAGATGGCCGCCGTGAGCACCGCGAGGACGATCATCCTGGTGCTCTTCCACATCGTCACCAGTTCGCGCACGCTCCTCCCCCCTTCCGAAACCGGCATCGACATCCCCAATACGGCGCCGGCGGTCGGTTACCTGTACAGGCCGGGCAGGCGGCCATACCCGCCAGCGGCGATCCACACCGACGCGGCGGCCGCTGCCGCGGCCAGCCCCACCGCCAGCCAGTCTGCGCCGTGCATGCGCAGCTGCAACAGGTACGTCCGCTTGGGCTGAGCGCCGAACCCCTTGGCCTCCAGCGCCATCGCCATCTGGTGGGCCGACCGCAGCGCGGCGGCGAACACCGGCACCATCATGGGCAGGTAGTTGCGCATCCGCCGCACCGGCCCGCCCCGTTCGACGTCCAGCCCGCGCGCCCTCTGCGCCTCGATGATCGTCGCGCCGGCGCCCACGAACGTCGGCACCATGCGCAGCGCCGCGGAGAACGCGAACGCCATCCGGTACGGGACGCCCATGCGGATCAATCCCGCCGCGATCTCCTCGTTGCGTGTCGTCGCCAGCCAAACCACGCTGGCGGTGATCGTCGCCGACAGCTTGAGTCCCGTCGACAGCCCGAACAGCACCGACTCCAGCGCCACGAAGCCCACCAGAGGGGTTGCGCCGCGCGACAGCAGCGTCCACACGAGGACCGAAAAGCCCGTGATGACGACGAGCAGCGCCCGCACGCGGCGCAGGGACGACCAGGCCCCGGCGACCGCGATGCCGAGCAGGGCCAGCGCCTGCAAGGCGGCCGGCAGCGCCGGGTGCTCGGCCGAGACGGCCAGCAGGATCACCGCGATCACCGAAAGGAGTTTCGGGCGGGGATCCAGCCGGTGCAGCACCGAGTCGCCGTCGACGTACAAGTACAGCTTCATGGTGTCGCCCGCCTCACGCTTCGTCCGCACCGGTCGGCGCTTTTCGCGTCAGCACCTCGGCCACTTCCCGGCGGTCCAGCAGCGTACCCCCCAATCGGTTTGCAATCCGCACCATCTGGGGCGGGCGAAGCCGCGCGGCGGCGAGGTCGCCTTCCCTTGCGAAGACCTCGCGGGCCGTCCCGTCCATCCACACCTGCCCGTCCTTCATGACGACGACCCGGTGCGCGTACTCGGCGGCAACCCACATGCTGTGCGTGACGCAGACAATGGTATGTCCCCGCTCGTTGAGCCGGCGTACGAGCTCCATCATGTTCCGTTGCTCACGGTCGTCCAGCCCCGTCGTCGGCTCGTCCAGAACGATCACCTGAGGGCGCGTCGCCAGCACCGACGCCACCGCAACGCGCTGCCGCTCCCCCTTGGTCAGCACGAACGGATCGTCGCCCTCCCGCCCGGTCATTCCGACCGCCGCGAGCGCCTCGGCCACGCGAGCATGCACCTCCTCGGGTGCGAGCCCGTGGTTGCGGGGGCCGAACGCGACCTCATCGAACACGGTTTCCGCAAAGATCTGGTGGTCGGGATTCTGGAACACGTACCCGACGACACGGCCCAGGCGGCTGACGCTCTGTCTGCGTGTCGACTGGCCGCCCACCCGCACCTCGCCGGCCGTCGGCTGGAGCAGCCCGTTGAAGTGCTTGACGAGCGTGGTCTTGCCCGATCCGTTCTGGCCCAGCACGGCCACGAACTCGCCCCGCCGGATCACCAGGTCCACCCCGCGCAGGGCTTCCACCCCGCCCTCGTAGCGGTGCACCAGACCCTCGACGACCAGCACGGGATCGCCGTAACGTGCCGACCGGGCGGCGTCGCGCCGACGCAGAGCCTCCAGCACCCCGAGCGGGATGCGACGGCCGAGCCTACGCAGCCGCGCGGTTGCCTCGTCCTCGTCCAGGATTGGTTCTTCGCCCAGCAGAGCCAACAGGTGGGCCGCACCCGGGGGCCGCACACCGACCTTTTCAAGCCAGTGGCTTCGCACGAGGACTTCCGAGGGTGGACCTTGCGCGACGATCCGCCCGCCGTCGAGCACGACGACTCGGTCGGCAGCGGTGACCTCCTCGGTTTCGTGCTCGACGACGAGAAGCGTGGTGGCTTCACGGCGGAGACGGCGACCGACCTCGAACACTGACTCCTTGCCGAGCGGATCCAGGTCGGTGGTCGGCTCGTCCATCACGAGGATTCCTGGCTGCAACGCGAGCACCGAGGCAATCGCCAGGCGTTGTTTTTCGCCGCCCGACAGCGTCGCCGGTTCGCGGCGCTCGAACCCCGTAAGTCCTACCGTCTGCAGCGCGTGGGCGACGCGGCGGCGAATCTCGTCGGGGGGCACGGCGAAGTTCTCCGGACCGAAAGCAACTTCGAGTTCCACGCTCGTGCTGAACAGCTGCGCCTCGAAGTCCTGGAAAACCAGCCCGACATCGCGCGCCAGCTGGCTCACCGTACGATCCCGCGTCGGGGCGCCAAACACTTCCACGCGTCCCGACAGAGTACCCCGGACAAAGTGGGGAATCAGGCCGTTGGCGCAAAGGCACAAAGTCGACTTGCCGGCACCGCTCGGCCCGACCACGGCCACCATTTCGCCACGGTGGACGGCGAGGTCGACCCCGTCGAGGGCAGGAGACGCCGCGTCGCGGTAGGTGAATCCCACGCCGCTCAACCGCAGCGCCGGGGTGCTGGCCATGTCGCCCGGGCCCTAGGGAGAGGGACGTCGCGGCGGTGGGGACGGGGGATTGGGGCGGTCGTCCGCCGATCGCAGGTCACTTCGACCGGACGAGTTCGTCGATCGAACGGCCCAGCAGCAGCCGGCCGAGTTTGCGGTGACCGATCTTGAGGTAGTGCTTGCGCCAGACCGCGACGACCTCGTCCTTGGTCTGGGCCGCACCCAGTTCTGCCTTGACGGCGCTCAGGTAGGACCGCTCTTCCTCAGGACTGGCGAAGACGCCCTCTCGCGCGGCCATCGTCTCCTCCGATCGGACCCCCACGTGGGGACGTTCGATCTCACGGCTGCGGTTCGACAGGCGGCCGCCGGTCTCCTATGCTGAAGCTGGCCGGAGGGGACACGCACCCGTGGTGCGAGGGGGCGTCGTCCCGGGGGGAAGGCAGACGATGAAGCATGTGGACACCCAGCCGATGGCCGGTTTCTTCGAGGTCGTGGCCGGCACGCACAGGTCGCAGGCGGCCACGATGGTGCTAGAACCCGGGGAGTCCACCGGAGGGCCGGACAACGTCCACCCCGACTCCGACCAGTGGCTCTACGTCGTCTCCGGTGAGGGGCAAGCCGTCGTGAGAGGGAAAACGGTGCGGTTGCGGCCCGGTTCGCTGCTCCTCATCGAAGCCGGCGAGCCGCACGAGATCCGCAACACCGGCACGCGGTCGCTGCACACGGTCAACGTCTACGCGCCGCCCGCCTACTGACGACCGGATCCGCGCACCGCCCTCCTCACCGTGGGTCAGTTGCCCGCCGCGAAGCAGCTCTGGTCATAGTTCCCGTCCGCGTCCTTGGGGCACTTCGTGTAACCGGCGGCGTGTGCGTCGTTCTCACTCCAGAAAAAGATTCGGTTGTTCACGTGGACCTTGCCCCAGTCCGCCGGATCCACGTACTTCTTCGTGAAGTAGTCCCCGACCGGCTTGGACAGCGTGCAGTTGTTGATCCGGCACCGGTAGACAAAGGGCAGCTCGGTCAGGGGATGGCTCGGATCCCAGATGTTCCGGCTGTTCTGTTGCGCCTCGATCTGAGCCTGCCGGTAGTCTTCGAAGTAGGCCTGGTTCGGCCAGATCACGTAGGTGACCGCGTGCCCCATGCGCAGCTGCTCCCGGTTGGTGTTCAGCGCGTCCTTTTCGCGCCGCACGTGGCCGAGGATCCGCCCATAGGCGTCCTTCGCTTCCACGTCTGTCTCAATAGTGATCTTCGTCCGCTGGGGCAGCAGCTGGCGCAGGTGATCGCGCGAGCGGGTCGCCCACGGTTCCTGCGTGTCGCCGTCCATCTCAGGGGCGTCGATGTTCAGAAAGCGTACGGACTTCGACCCGCTGATCGCCGGATAGAACTGCAGCGTGTCGCCGTCGTTCACGTACTCGACCGACCGACCTGTGTAGGTGGTCCCCGCGACGGCCGCGCGGTCGGAGGGGACGACCCCCGACGCGGCGCAGCCGGCCACGAGCACCGCCGCGATCAGGGTGCTCAGGACTCGGATCGACAAACGCGCCATCTCGATGCCACACTCCTTTCGGCGGTGTCGCGGTGGATCGTGCTGCCTTCCCGCCCCGGTGTTCTCATCGGTTCAGCGTCCGTGTCGTGCTGTCGGCCATCTCGCAGGTGCCGTCTCCCTTGAACGCCTTGGCGTTCACGAACAGCAGGGGTTCGGGCAGGCCGTCCGGGTCGCCCGCAAAGCCGCAGTCGTGGGTCTGCGGGATACCGGCGTCGACGATGGCCTTGCGGATGGACTCGACCCCGCGGCGGTCCCGCGCCGGTGGGCGGCGGTTCGCGGCGAGGTACAGCGCCACCGCGCCGGTCACGTGCGGGGTGGCCATCGAAGTCCCAGACAGCGTCGCGTATCCGCCACGCACGTAGGTCGACAGGATGCACACCCCCGGCGCTGCGATGTCCACCGGTGGGCCGAAGTTGCTGAAGTTGGCGAAGGTGTCGTCCTCGTCGCTGCGGCACGTGGGGGCAGCACCGCCCCCGGCCTTGCCGTTGAAGTCGGCGATGGCCGACACCGTGAAACTCTCCGGGTAGGCCGCCGGCGTGACGTTCGTCGCGTCGGCGGACTCGTTGCCCGCGGCCACCACCACGACGATCCCGGCGTCGACGGCCGCGCAAACCGCAGTGTGAAACGGATCGCCCTGCGTCAGGCCGCAGTTGTCGTCCGACGAACCGCCGCCGCCGAGGCTCATGTTGATCGCCGCGAAATCGACCCGGCCGTTTCTCTTCTGCTCGATCGTCCAGTCGATCCCGGCGATGATGTCGCTCAGCAGGCAGATCAGCCCTTTGCAGACCTTGACGCCCCACACCGGAGCCCCCGGGGCGACGCCCACGACGCCAAAGCCGTTGTCGATGGCGGCGGCTGTTCCGGCGACGTGGGTGCCGTGGCCGTCGCGGTCCTGCCAGTCGTCGCGCCGCATGGTGGTCGCGTTGTAGCCCCCGGCGATGTTCAGGTCGGGATGCCCACGATCGAGCCCGGTGTCCAGGATCGCAAGGTGAACGTTTACTCCGTTGCGCTTCTGGCTGATCGCCGCGGTGGGATTGCGGTCGGCCTCCACGCGGTCGATCCCGGTCGGCAGTTGTTGCTGGAAGGTCCGCAGCAGGCGGTCGGGCGCGACGAACCGCACCCGAGGGTCGGCGGCGAAGGCGTCGTGGTTCACACCCGCCGGCGGCAGCAGGGCGGCGCCCGGAAAGACCGAGGCGTAGACATGCACCAACTGGGCCCCGGTGCGCGCCGCTAGGTCGCGTCCCGCTGCGCCGGGTGCTGTGCCGGGCCGGAACACGACGATCACCCGGCCCGCCTCCCCCTGCGCAGGGCCGGCAACCCGCCCGTCAAGGAGGCCTGTGCCCCTTCCGCAACCCGACAGCGCCACAGACGCGACGACCAGGAAGAGCCATCTGCGTCGCATATCGATATCACCCCCCGATGGACTGTTGCGCGCCGGCGCGCCCTTTTCCTGCTGCGGAACGCAGCAGGGGTGCCGGCGGGGTCGCGCGAATGGCTGTCGCGTGCGACTGGAGCATCTGCGCACGCGGGTCGTGGCCGCGGCCAGGAGCATGGCGGCTTACGGCCTCGTGGCTGGTACTGCCGGCAACGTCAGCGGCCGGGATCCGGGAACCGGCCTGGTCGCGATCACACCCAGTGGTCTGCCCTACAACACCCTGGAGGCCACAGACATCGTGCTGATGGACTTGCAGGGCAACGTGGCCGAGGGAGACCGCCGCCCGTCCACGGAGTTTCGGATGCACCTGGCGATCTACGGGTCGTCGGCCGAAGTCGGCGGGGTCATCCACACCCACTCCCCCTACGCGACCGCGTACGCGGTGGCGCGAAAGCCCATTCGGGTCGCCATGGCCGAAGGGGCGGCAGTGCTGGGAGCGGCCGTCCCCGTCGCACCGTACGCGACCACCGGCACGGCGCAACTCGGCGAGGTTGTCGCGCGGGAACTGCGGGCGGCCCGGGCGGTGCTGCTGGCCAACCACGGCCTGGTGGCTGTGGCCGAAACCGTCGAGGAAGCACTGTTCCGGGCGCGGATCGTGGAAGAAGTGGCACGCGTCCAGCTGTACGCGGAGGTCCTGGGCGGCGCCGTGCCGCTGGCGTCCCACGAAATCCAGAAGGTGCGGGAAGCGTACGAGCGCGGCTACGGGCAGCATTAGCCCGGCGGACCGACGCCGCCGCTCACCGTCCGGATTTCACGGGCGACCGTCCTTCCTGTACACTGTCTTCTGCCAGGCCGGAGGGGTGCGGGAGTTCGGCTGATCCGGCACGCCTGGAGAGCGTGTAGGCGGGCAAAACCTGCCTCGTGGGTTCAAATCCCACCCCCTCCGCCAGCGGGCCTCACCGCTGGTTCCTCCTCACGTGGCGCACCCCCACCACGACGAGCGTGATCACGGTGATCGGCAGGACGAACGCGGTCATGACCGCACTGAACACCGGCAGCGCGTCGTGCTCCGCGGCCTCCAGGACCACGTACAGCGCGTAGGCCACGTAGTATCCGAAGAACAGACCGCCTTCCCAGCGGTCGATCCTGTGTCCGCGCGCGAAGATCGGCAGGCAGGCCACCGCCACCGCCACCATCACCGGCATGTCGAACCGCAGCGCGCCCTCGGGGATCGCGAGCCCGGCCGGTGCGACCAGGGCGGTCGCCCCCGCTACGGAGAGGACGTTGAAGATGTTGCTGCCGACCAGGTTGCCCACCGCGATGTCGCGCTCTTTGCGCAGCGCCGCCACGATCGACGTCGCCACTTCCGGCAGCGAAGTGCCCGCGGCGACGATCGTCAGACCGATCACCAGCTCGCTCACGCCTACGGAGCGGGCGATCGCCACCGCTCCGTCCACCAGCCACCGAGACCCCACCGTCAGGAGGGCCAGACCGGCCGCGCACAGCAGCCCGTTGCGCAACCACGTCGCAGGCACCGCCGGTGGAGGATGTCCAAATTCCTTCTCGTACTCCTCGCGGACGTGTTCGCTCTCGCGCCGGCTGGCACGGATCTGGAAGGCGGTGTAGGCGACCACGCCGGCGACCAGCACCGCGCCCTCCCACCGCCCCACGACGCCGTCGAGCCCCATCACGAACAGGACGACGGAGACACCGATCATGACGGGGACGTCCAGCCACACCAGCTGCTGGTCCACCCTCAGCGGCGTGATCAGAGCCGACAGCCCGAGGATGAACAGGATGTTGAAGATGTTGCTGCCGACGATGTTGCCCACCGACAGTCCGGCCTTACCGGTCAAGGCCGCCTGCAGGCTGATGGCGAGTTCCGGCGCGCTGGTGCCATAGGCGACGACCGTCAGACCGATCACCAGCGGCGAAACACCCACAGCGCCGGCCAAGCGGGACGCACCCCGCACGAGCGCTTCGGCTCCCGCCACCAGCGCGACCAGACCGGCGACGAACAGGGCTGCCGTCGTCATCCCGTCCGGCACGCGCCTACAGGATCTGGGAGAGGAACAGTTTCGTGCGTTCTTGCTTGGGGTCGGCGAAGAACGCCTGGGGGGGCGCCTCCTCGACCACGACGCCGGCGTCGAAAAAGATGACGCGGTCGGCCACCTCTCGGGCGAATCCGACTTCGTGCGTCACGACGATCATCGTCATGCCCGAGTGCGCCAGCTCCCGCATCACGTCGAGGACTTCCTTGATCATCTCCGGATCCAGCGCTGAGGTGGGCTCGTCGAACATCATGATCTTGGGCTCCATCGCCAGCGCCCGCGCGATCGCGACGCGCTGCTGCTGTCCCCCCGACAGCTGCGCCGGATGCTTGTGGGCCTGCTCGCGGATGCCCACACGCTCGAGCAGCTCCCACGCCTTTGCCTCCGCTTTCCGGCGCGGCCAACGGCGCACCCACATCGGCGCCAGCGTGATGTTCTGCAGCGCCGTGAGGTGCGGGAACAGGTTGAACGACTGGAACACCATCCCCACCTCGCTGCGGATGGCTTCGATGTTGCGCATGTCGTGCGTGACCTCGATGCCGTCGACGACGATGCGGCCACCCTGGTAGTCCTCCAGCGCGTTGATCGTCCGCAGCAGCGTCGACTTGCCGGACCCCGAGGGGCCCATGATCACCACCTTCTCCCCCGGCCACACCGCCAAGTCCACGCCCCGCAACACGTGGAAGCTGCCGAACCACTTTTGCACGCCCTCCATCACCACGATGGGATCATCCGTCGGCCTGCCGCCAGGTCTGGCCTGTCGGACCTCCATCAGCGCTCCCCCACGCCCAGCGCCTTCTCCAGGCGCCGGCTCCCGTAGGACATCACATAGGTGAACAGGAAGTACAGGGCCGCCACAAAGACATACACTTCCACGTACCGCCCCAGAAAGCGCGGCTGCGCGAGGATGGATCGGGCCACACCCAGCAGATCGACCAGCCCGACGATCGCGACCAGCGAGGTGTCCTTGAACAGTGCGATGAACTGACCGACGATCGCCGGGATCACGGTGCGCAGCGCCTGCGGCAGCACCACCAGTCCGAGCACCAGCGGCCCGCGCAGCCCCAGGGC
Source organism: Armatimonadota bacterium (assembly GCA_031432545.1). Taxonomy (NCBI): domain Bacteria; kingdom Bacillati; phylum Candidatus Sysuimicrobiota; class Candidatus Sysuimicrobiia; order Candidatus Sysuimicrobiales; family Candidatus Sysuimicrobiaceae; genus Candidatus Caldifonticola; species Candidatus Caldifonticola tengchongensis. Next base: position 158,925 of record JAVKGX010000001.1, on the reverse strand, counting down.
CTGCGCCGCCTCGATCTGCCCTCGCGGGATCGCCGCCAGCCCCCCGCGCACGTTCTCCGCCAGGTAGGCGGCGCTGAACAGCACGAGCCCGGCCATCGCCCGCAGCACGCGGTCGGGCCGCATCCCCTCGGGCAGGAACAGGGGCAGCATCACCTGTGCCATGAACAGCACGGTGATCAGCGGCACGCCACGGACCAACTCGATGTAGGCGATGCTGACCAGGCGCATCGCCGGCATCTGGCTACGGCGGCCGAGGGCGAGCAGAACACCCAACGGAAACGAGGCCACGATCCCCACCACGGCGAGCAGGACCGTCAGCAGCAGCCCGTTCCACAAGTTCGTCCCGACCGGTGGCAGCAGGGCGCTGCCCGGCACACCGCGCAGCAGCAGGATCGAAACGCCAAACCAGCCTAGCCAGGCCACAAGCAGCCAGCGCCCGATCCGGGGCGCGCGCGCACCGATCCAAAAACCGACACCGACCAGCGTGCCGGTCGCCACCAGCCACAACCGGGTCTCCGGACGTAGGGGCACAGCGGCCAGTGCGAACGTCGCCGCGGCGACCGCGATCGCCGCCGTGCGGCTGGCGCGTCCCCACACCGCCCACGACATCCCCGACAGCAGGCCGGTCAGGGCCACCGGGAGCCAGACGCGCCAGATGTGAGCCTGCGGGAACCCTCCCACGAAGAACAGGCGGAAATTCACCTGCACGACGGTCCACTCCGCCGAGTACAGCGCCCACCCGACGACCGCGCGGCCGGCGGCGTAGGTCGCCCACAGGGCGGCCAGCGTCAACAACGCGTTGTACCACGTGCTGAACAGGTTCTGCCGCGCCCACGCGACGGCCGCCCCGGCAGGCTCCGAAAGGCGCCGCGCCGGCGCCGCTGCCGCTGCGACCATCTCTGCCTGCCCGACCGTACGCCTCATCGCTCCACCAGCTGCACGAACCGGTTGTAGAGGTTCATGAGCAACGACGTCAGGAGGCTGATCGTCAGGTACGTCGCCATGATCAGCGTGACGACTTCAACAGAGCGACCGGTCTGGTTGAAGGTCGTCTGGCCCACGAAGAAGGCGTCCGGATAGCCGATCGCCACCGCGAGGCTGGAGTTCTTCGTGAGGTTGAGGTACTGGCTGGTCAGCGGCGGCACGATGACGCGCAATGCCTGCGGGAAGACCACCAGGCGCAGCACCAGGGCGGGCCGCAGGCCGACCGCCCGGGCTGCCTCCACCTGACCGCGGGGCACCGATTGGATCCCGGCGCGCACGACCTCCCCGATGAACGCCGAGGTGTAGACCACCAGCCCGATCAGCAGGCCGCTGAATTCCGGGCTCAGCCGGAGTCCGCCGCGCAGCGCGACGCCCTCCACGTAGGGCGCGTCGACCACGATCGGAGCACCGGGCGCGAGCAGCCAGCTCAACCCGGCGATCGACGCGAAGGCCCCGAGCCCCGCCAGCGCGGGGCTGCCCCCGCCGCCGGTCTCCAGCCGGACCGACAGCCGCCATCGGTACACCGCCGCGCCGGCAACCAGCGCGACCAAGAAAGCCACAATCCAGGCATCGAACGACGGGCCACGGGCCAGCCACGGAACGGCCAACCCGCGGTTGCTCAGGTAGACGGGGCCCGGCCACACCACCGCGTCCTCGATGCGCGGCAACCGAATCAGGACCGCGAAGTACCAGAAGAACAACTGCAGCAACAGGGGCGTGTTGCGCAGCAGTTCCACGTAGACCGCAGCGAACTGCCGGATCAGCCAGTTGCTCGACAGCCGTGCGATCCCCACCGAACACCCCAGCACCGTCGCCAGCACGATGCCGGCTCCCGCCACGCGCAGCGTGTTGGTCAGGCCGACGAGATAGGCGCGGAAGTAGGTGTCGGCGGGGCGGTAGGGAATGATCCCCTCGCCGATGTCGAACGCCGCCGGCTGGCGCAGGAATCCAAACCCTAGCGCCAGCCCGATGCGGCGCAGATTGGCCTGCAAATTCTCGTAGACCAAGTACAGGAGCGCGGCCACCGCTAGCAAAAACAGCACCTGGCCGGCGATCGTCCAAAACCGGGTGTCCCGCCAGAACGCCGGTACCCGCCGCACAGAGATCACGCGCACCCCTCTCGCTCGGCCATCCGGCGTTCAGCGGAACGGCGGCGAGTACAGCAGCCCGCCTTCTGTCCACAACCGGTTCAAGCCCCGCGGGAGGTTGAACGGCGTGTTCGGTCCCAAGTTGCGGTCGTAGATCTCCGCATAGTTGCCGACATGTTTGATGATCCGCACCGCGAAGTCGTTCGCCACACCCATGCCCTGCCCGAGATCGCCTTCGACCCCCAGGAACCTCCGGATGTCGGGATCCTGGCTCTCCCGTGCGATCCGCTCGACGTTCTGGGACGTGATGCCGAACTCTTCGGCCTGGAACGTCGCGAAGGTCACCCACTTCACGACGTTGAACCAGCGGACATCGCCCTGCACGACGACCGGTCCCAGCGGCTCCTTAGACATCACGACGTCGAGAATCACGTGGTCGGCCGGGTTGCGCATCACCGTCCGTCGCGAGACCAGACCCGAGATGTCCGTCGTCACGCCGTCGCAGCGCCCTTCCTCGTAAGCGGCGAACGTCGGGTCGGGTTCATCAAACACCACCGGCTGGTAGTTGACGTTGCGCTTGCGCATCTGGTCGGCGAGGTTGAGCTCGGTGGTCGTGCCCGTCTGCACGCACACGCTGCGGCCCTGGAAGTCTTCCAGGCGCCGGATCCCACTGGCGCGGCGCACCATCATCCCCTGACCGTCGTAGAACGTGGTGGGGCCGAAGGTCATGCCCACGGTGGTGTCGCGGGACATCGTCCACGTGGTGTTGCGGAACAAGACGTCCGCTTCACCGGTCTGCAGCGCAGTGAACCGCTCGGCGGGCGTCAGCGGCCGGTACTCTACCGCGTTCGGATCGTCGAACAGGGCCGCCGCCAGTGCCCGGCAGAAATCCACATCGAACCCGGAATAGTTGCCGGCCTCATCCAGAAAGCCCCAGCCGGGCAGCGCTCGGTTCACTCCGCAGATCAGCCTGCCGCGTTGCAGGACGGTGTCGAGCCGGCTGGCGGCCGGCTGCTGTTCTTGCGCTCGCTGCGGAGCACACGCGGCAGCCAGCAGCGCCAAGGCGACCGCCAACGGAGCGAACGACCGAACACGCACGTTCATGATGCACCTCCTGTTGGGACTTGGAGGGCCACAAACACCCTTATGCAGTCTTACTCCCTGGGCGGTGCCCTCCCCTGCGCGAGGCGTGTGACGGCCAACAGCGGCGACGGAGGAGACTAGCTTCGAGTGGATACGCGAGTGAACGCGACCCACAGTTGGCGACGCCGCACGGCGTCGGCCGTCTCGTGGTCCGGACAGTCCACCCGCAGGTGGGCGTCACCGAACGGCGCGTCCACGAAGGCGCAGTGATGGGGGCGCCGAGGATCGGGGTGCACATAGGGCCGGAAGAAACGGCAGGTCAGGCACATGCGCGAGACCGGAATCTGGCCGCGGTCTTGGAGGTGGCGGATCGTCTTCACCAGCGCCCGCAAAAACGCCGCCTGTTCGGGTGGGGTCAGGGTACGGACGGCCTGGAGCAAAAACTCCGGCCACGCCGCGGCCCGGTCGGCCTCCCGGCGGCCCGCCTCGGTGAGTGTGACGACGCGGGAGCGGCGGTCGCGGACGTGGCGGGCCTTGCGGATCAGGCCCTTGTGCACGAGCGCAGACACTGCCTCGCTGGCGGTCGCTCGCGTCACCGCGAGGGCGTCGGCGACTTCCGACAGCCGCGCGCCGCCGGCTGCGCCAAACCGTAGGTAGGACAGGATCTGCGACTGCGTGGGCGTCAGCGCACGCGGCTGTGCGTATTGCCAGGCCGCGTGGCGCAAAGCCATCGCGACCTTCAGCAGGCCCTGCACCACACGCTGCCCGGTGTGGGCACCTCCGTTGTCGAACGGCCCGTGACCGCGGCCTGAGCCTGTCCGCTGCAACAACCCCTCCCCGGCGTTGCGATCAAGCGGCCGGACCCCGCCGTCGACGTACTTGGGATCCGCTGCGACACCAAGTCGGCACCCCTAACTATACGACCGGCTGGCGCGACGAGGAAATCGGCGCGCCTACCCCATCGTCCGGTGCGGGTGCCGCCCGAGGACCGTGGCTGCCGGTGGTATACTCGGTGGGCGGCCGTGCTAGGCGGGGAGCTGGCGGTTCCCTGTACCCCCGATCCGCCACAGGGGGGCGGAATCCCCGCCCGAGGCGGCGCGCCTACGGGCACCGGCCCGCGCGTGCAGCGAGGACGGCCGGGTCCTGCGCTACGAGAGCCTGCGAACCCCGCCAGGTCCGGAAGGAAGCAACGGTAAGCAGTCCCTCTCGTGTGCCGCAGGGATACCTGGTCGGAGCCGGCTGCGCGGAAACCGCCGCGGGCGTGTGCGTCGACGGCGGGTGCACGGCCGTGACCGCACCCCTTTCCCCACGATGACAGCTGCGCTCCGGAAGGAAGACGCACACGGGTGGCGTATTGCCAGTATTGGACAGCAATATCGCCCCCCCGACCAACACCGCGTGCCTGTTCAAACCAACGGCGGTCGACACCAAAACCGATGAAGGAGGTGGTCGCAGGACGCCACGGCCAGCAACGACGCTGGGTCAGGCCTAGTATGCGGTGCGAAGACCGCGGAAGGAAGGATTGGACAATGGGTCTGATGAAGGCGGCATCTCTGGCACTGGCAGCCCTTCTCGTAGCTGGCTGCGCGGGTTCCGGAGTCATGTCCCATCGGCCGGGTACGAACCCCGCCACCCGAACTTCGATCGCGGCGACGTCCTCGGAGGGCGACCTCCAGCGTCCGAGGATCGACGTGACGAACTGGGAGGATCAGAGGACGCTCATCCCGCTCCATCTGTTTGTCCCCGAAGCCGCGCGCAACATCGGTCCGGGCTCGGCCATCGTGATCACCATACCCGGCGAGGGTCGATTCGGCTGTACCGCGAACTTCGTCTGGGAAGCCCGCGGCAGGCGCTTCCTCGGCTCTGCGGGTCACTGCTTCCTGCCGGCGGCGGCCAGCGCGACCCACGGACCGGGTGCCGACTACGATGCCTCCGGTGTGGTGGTCGAGGTCTGCGTCGAGGCTTGCGAGGGGAACTTCCGTTCCAACCTGCTGCTCGGCACGTGGGTCCGACTGGGCAAGGTCGCCTACGCCCGACAGCAGAACCTGGAGGGCAGCGGAGTCGGCCACGACTTCGGCGTCGTGGAGATCCCCCGGGAGTTCCGCGACTACGTGCGGGCCGAGATGCCCGTGTGGAGGGGTCCCAACGGTGTCCAGGAACTGCATCTCGGCGACTATGGTTGCCACTACGGCCACGGGCTGGTCGTCGGCGAGACCTTCCTGACCAAGGCGCGCGTCGGCATCGGCGGCGGGAGCGACCCGGACGCCTGGTCCGGCGACTTCGCTGGGGCCTTCGGCGACTCGGGGTCCCCGATGGTCGGGTGCGTGAACGACGGGTTGGGTTTCCACGGCACGGGTGCCGTCGGCGTGATCACCCATCTGGGGATCCGCCTCAGCACCTCCGGTGAGCACGGTGTGATCTTCGGCACGACGGTCCGGCGCGCAGTTGAGATGGCCCGGGAGGCGAACCTGCGACTGAGCTTGGTGCTGCCCTAGCCGTTGGCCCGCAGGACCGCACAGCCGACGCGGAGTCGCGCCACCTCCGGGCGCCGCAGGCTAGCGGGCCACATAACTCGCGATCAGGGCTGCCAGGTTGTTCAGCCCGTGCAGCACGATCGCGGGCAGGAGTGATCCTGTGCGCTCGTACAGGACCGCCAGGATACAGCCCAGCAGGGTGATCGGCAGGAAGTTGACGATCTGAAAGTGCGCGGCGCCGAACACCACCGCCGTGACGACCATGGCCAACGGCGCGCCGTAACGACGCCGCAGCGGAGGGTAGGCGAGCCCACGAAAGAACGTTTCCTCGGCGACTGGGACCAGCACGCAGACCAGGAAGGCGAACCACGCCACGCCCACCGGATCGTCCAGCGGGGGCAGCGCCTGGACGATCGGGTTCATCCTCTCCTCGTGTTCGGCCAGCAGGCGCGCCTGGTCCTGGCCGATGAACAGCCCGAGCAGGCGGACGGCCGCCGGCTGGACGACGTAGTGCGCACCCGCGACCACCGGGACGCTCAGCAACACCGCTCTGCCCACCAGGACCGGCCACCGATCCATGCGGTAGCCGAGCGCCGTGACCGGCAACTCGTAGCGCCGCGCCACGTACAGGCAGCCCGCCAACAGCACCGCGCTCTGCGCGACGACGAGCACGCCCACCGATGCGACGTCCATCCCCGACACCCTGGCGACCGCGACGGCGAGCGGGAGCGTGAGGACGATCACCACCCCCAAGCCCACCACCTCGGGGACGTCCCATTCCGATGCCTCCGGGTCGCGGGGCCGCACGGTGAGGACGTAGATGGGAAAGACCGCCGGGAAGACCAGTGCGGTCGCAAGCCCCCACAGCGCCGCCGACCCCAGGCCGCGTGCCATGCGGTCCCGGTATACCCACAGCCCCCCGTAGGCGGCCGCGGCGACGTAGATCAACCCCGATGGACTCACACGCTGCTTCCGGCGGTGATTGGCTGCCGTCGTCCCGCTTCCCCCTCAGGAGTAGAATAACAGTGTTTGACGTCCGCACCCGGTGACCATGGCGCACATCTCCCTGTACCGCAAGTGGCGTCCCCAGACGTTCGACGACGTCGTCGGCCAGGAACGGGTCACCCGGACGCTGCGCAACGCCGTGGCCGCCGGCCGTGTGGCGCACGCCTACCTGTTCAGCGGCCACCGCGGGACCGGCAAGACCACGACGGCACGGATCCTGGCAAAGGCGCTCAACTGTGAGCAGGGTCCAACCCCCGATCCATGCAACGTCTGCGAGCAGTGCCGTTCAATCGGCGACGGGTACTCGCTGGACGTGATCGAGCTCGACGCGGCCAGCAACCGGGGCATCGACGAGATCCGCGAGATCCGCGAAAAGGTCCGCCTCAGCCCCGCCGCCGGGCGGTACAAGGTGTACATCCTCGACGAGGCCCACATGCTGACGACGGAGGCCGAAAACGCCCTGCTCAAGACGTTGGAGGAACCGCCGTCCCACGTCGTCTTCGTGCTGGTCACCACCGAACCGCACCGGCTGCCGCCCACGATCCTGTCGCGCTGTCAGCGGTTCGAGTTCCGTCGCATCCCCACCGCTACCATCGCCGGGCGCCTGTCGCGCATCGCCGCCGGTGAGGGGATCCCGGCGCAACCCTCCGCCCTCTACCGGATCGCGCAAAGCGCCGACGGTGCCCTGCGCGACGCCGAGAGCCTCCTCGACCAGATCGCCGGCACGATCGACGGCGAGATCACCGACGACGCCGTCGTGCGTCTGCTCGGAACGCCCGACGACGAGATGCTCGACATGGTCACGTGCGCCGTGCGAGACGGCGATGTGGCCTCTGCGCTGCGCATCGCGAGCGAGGTCGCCGACAGCGGGCAGGACGTCCGTCAGGTCCTGCGCCGGCTGGTGGGACACTTCCGCGACCTGCTCATCCTCCGCACAGTGCCCGACGGGCGCGATCTGGTGGACGTGACCGACGAGCGCTACGAGCGGCTTCGAGACGACGCGCAGGCATACTCCGCCGAGGAGATCCTGCGCGCGATCTCGGTCCTCAGTGCCGCGGAATCGGAAGCTCGCTGGACCACCCAGGCCCGTCTGAGTTTGGAGATGGCCCTGCTGCGCCTGGCGCGTCCAGATCTGGACCCCACCCTGGAAGGGCTGCGGGGCCGCATCCTGCGCCTCGAGCAGCAGGTCCGAGGACAGAGCCCGGCGATGACCGACCCGCAGATGCAGGCACCGGAGCCGACACCCGCCGACCGCTCGCCCGCCGACGCGGCCACCTACCGGCCGGCACCGACCCTACTTCCGCTGGAGACGATTTCGCTGTCGATCGAGCAGGTGGTCTCGCATTGGCCCCGGGTCCTCGAGGAGATCAAACAGCGGCGGGTCTACACCTACGCGCTCGTCGCCGACGCCCGACCGCACGAGATCCGCGGCGACATGCTGACGCTGCACCTGCCGGTGGGCAGCGACTTCGCCGCAGAAACCCTCCGCGATCCACGACACCGCACGCTGATCGAGGAAGCGTGCCGGATCGCCCTGGGGACACCGGTCCGCGTGCACTTCGTCCTCGAACAGAACCCCGGCATCCAGAACGCCACCCCGCGCCCGGACCGCCGGATGCGGGATCCGCTCGTCGAGCAGGCTACGCACCTGCTCGGCCCGGCCGTGTCGTTTCGTTCCTTCGATACCCCCGAGCAGTGAAAGCAGCCCCGCGGGAGGGACGGCCATGATGAACATGGGAAAGATGCTCAAGCAGGTTCAGAAGATGCAGGCCGAGATCGCCCGCATCCAGGAGCAACTCAGCGCCGAGCGTGTGGAGGGGACGGCAGGTGGCGGCGCGGTCCGGATCGTCGCCAACGGGCACGGCGAGCTCCTGGAGGTTCGCATCGCTCGGGAAGCCGTCGACCCCGATGACGTCGAGATGCTCCAGGACCTCGTTCTGGCGGCGGTCAACGAGGCGCACAACCGGGCCAAGGAACTCGCCGCCGCCCGCATGCAGAGCGTGACCGGAGGCCTGCCGCTTGCGGGAATGATGGGATGATGGATCGTCCAGCCGCCGCCTGCCGCTCCCATGCAGCTGCCTGACCCGCTGGCCAGACTCGTCGACCACCTGTCACGCCTGCCAACGGTCGGCCCGAAGACCGCCCAGCGCCTGGCGTTCCACATCCTCCGGATGGACGAGGACGCCGTGCACGCGCTGGCCCAGGCGATCGTCGACGCGAAGGCGCAGATCCGACCCTGCTCGATCTGCTTCAACCTGACCGACAGAGACCCGTGCGCGATCTGCGCCAGCCCGACGCGCGACCCGTCGGTGATCTGCGTCGTCGAGGATCCGCGCGACGTCGTCGCGATGGAGCGCACCCGCGAGTTCCGCGGGCGCTACCACGTCCTGCAGGGAGCGATCTCGCCGCTGGACGGTGTGGGCCCCGACGACCTGCGGATCCGCGAACTCCTCCAGCGCCTCCACGCCGGAGGGGTCCGCGAAGTGGTCGTCGCCACCAACCCTCGAGTCGAAGGCGACGCGACCGCCCTGTACCTGGCCCGACTCATCCGTCCGCTGGGCATCCGCGTGACCCGCATTGCCCGAGGGCTTCCGGTCGGTGGCGACCTGGAGTATGCGGACGAGGTCACCCTCGCCCAGGCGCTGGAAGGCCGCCGCGACCTGTAGCCAGCCTGCAGGGGCCGCCATATACTCAGGCTGGGCCACCGCGCGGGCGGCAACGCAGGTGAGGGGATGGAGTACACGAGCCCGACGTACGGTCGGGTGTCGTTCGAGCGTATGTTTCAGCACCTCGTCGAGTTCGTCGCCGAGGAGCCGCAGCACCAGTACAACCTCATCATCGGCACCGACTCGCTGCTCGGAGACCGCACCTGCTTCGTCACAGCGATCGTGATCCACAGGGTCGGGCACGGCGGACGCTACTTCTACCGGAAGCAGTTCAACCGGAAGATGGAGAGCCTCAGGCAGCGCATCCTGTACGAGACGTCGCTCAGCCTCGAGGTGGCGTCGCGGATCTCCGGCGAACTCGCGCGCAACGGCCACTCCCTGCTGCCGATCGAGATCCACCTGGACGTCGGCGACCGCGGGGAGACCAAGAGCATCATCCGCGAGGTCGTGGGCATGGTGACCGGATCGGGCTACGCCGCCAAGACCAAGCCCGACGCCTACGGCGCCACCAAGGTCGCCGACAAGCACTCCAAATAGGGGATCGCCGCGTCAACCCGCGGCCGAGGCGGTCGGCAACACCTCGTTCAGGAACACGCGGACCACTTCCGGATCGAACTGACGTCCCGCCTGCTGGGCGATGTACGCCCGCGCCATCTCATCGCTCCACGCGCGACGGTAGGGGCGATCCGAACGCAGCGCATCCCACACGTCGACCACGGCGAACACACGGGCGGCCAAGGGGATCTGCGGACCCCTCAGGCCCCCCGGATATCCCGTGCCGTCCCACCGCTCGTGGTGGGCGTAGGGGATGTCCAGCGCCGGACGCAGGTGGGCGATGGGCGACAGCATCTCGTACGCGTACACGGGGTGGCGGCGCATGACCTCCCACTCCTCGTCCGTCAGCGGAGCGGCCTTGAGGAGGATGCGGTCTGGCACGCCGATCTTGCCGATGTCGTGCAGCAGCGCGCCTCGGCGCACGTGCACGATCTCGTCGTCGCGCATGCCCACGGCCCGCGCCAGTCGGACGGTCATCTCGGTCACCCGCAGCGTGTGGCCTTCGGTTTCGCGGTCCCGCAGGTCCAGGGCACGCGACCATCCTTCCAGGGTCGTCTCGTAGACCTGCGCGACCTCCGCGTGCGAGCGCTGCACGTCCGCCAGTAGGGCGCGCAACCGCTGCTCGCGGTCCGCCAGCGAGGATGCCATCTCGTCGAACGCCCGCGCCAGTTCTCCGATCTCGCCTCGCGGGTACGACCCGCTCGCGCGGATCCCGGTGACGCCGTCGCGCTGGCGCGTGACGACACGCAGCAGTTCGCGCACCGGCCGCATCACCAGGATGCTGCCTCCGGCCCATGCCGCCACGATGGCCAAGACGCTGACCCCCAGCAGGCCAAGGAGGTTACGCCGCAAGCCCTCGTTGATCTCCGCCAAAGCGGCGTCGGAATGGATGCCGACGACGACACGGAGCCCCTCGGCGACGCCGTCGGTCGCCGTAAAGCCGTACAGGCGCCGCACCCCGTCCGGCCCCGTGATCTCCGCCGTTCCGTCCGGTCGATCGGCCATCTCCGACAGCAGCGCCGGCTCCGGCAAACGCCTGCCCAACCAGGGCTGAGGGTTCGGCCGGCGAGCTATGATCGTCCCGAGCCGGTCGGTCACGGCCAGCAGCGCGCCGGCGGGCATCTCGAAGTCACCGATTAGGTCGTTCAGCCGTGCCACGTCCAGCGCCGCATAGACGATCGCCCTGATGCGTCCCCTGTCGAGGACGGGAGCCGCCAGGTACAGCACCGGCCTACCATCCGCGGCCACCGCGTATGCGCCGACGATGAACCGGCGCTCGGTCAGCACCGCGCTCAGCGGAACGTGCTGGCCGATGCGGTCGTCGACCGCCACCGCTGCGCACACGGCCCGCCCCGCGACGTCGAGCACGCCGAGGTTCGCATACAGCGGATTGTTCGCCACCGTGCGCACGAAGCGATCGCCGCAGCGGGCGGCGTCGGGTTCCCGCACGCTGTCGATCTGCGACAGCATCACCAACAGCTGCCGGGTCTCCCGGATCAACCGGTCCTGGGTCGCGGCGACCGCGCGGGCGAGCCGCTGTGCGTCGCCCTGCACACGGGCACGTTCCGCGTCGCGCTGGCGCGAGGCCGTATGGAGGAGCAGGCCAGCAACCGGGAGCATCGCGAGCAGGATGACCGCGAGGACGCCGGCCCGCAGGGACGGCAGCGGCTGGCCCCGCACCGAAACGCCTCCGGGAATCACCCGATGCCCACCTCCCGAAGTCGACTGCCTCTGCTGGACGTGCCCCGAGGCGTCGTGACGCTAAGATCGTGCGCTGGTCCTCCGCGTGCAACGCAGCGGCGAACCCGGCGGTTCCCCCCTCCGAGCACAGGCGTTCGCCACCCCTCCTCAGCGGCGCTCCGTCGGGGAAAACGTCGGTGGCTGCCAGCGCAGGTTGAGCTCGCGGGCGGCGCGCACCTCGTCGAGCCGCCGGACGGGAGTCGTGTGCGGCGCCGTCCTGACCAACTCCGGGTCCTCCTGCGCTTCTCGGTCGATCGCGATCATCGCTTCGGCGAACGCATCCATTGTCTGGAGGCTCTCGGTCTCCGTGGGCTCGATCATGATCGCCTCGTCCACGATCAGCGGGAAGTAGATCGTCGGCGCGTGAAAGCCGTAATCCAGCAGCCGCTTGGCGATGTCCTTCGTCGTGATCCCGTTCCGCTTCTTCTGCCGTGCGCCCGACGCCACGAACTCGTGCTTGCAAACGCGGTCGTAGGGCATGTCGAAGTACGGCTCCAGGCGGCAGCGCAGGTAGTTCGCGTGCAGGACCGCGTGCTCGGCGACCGCCCGGAGCCCCGCCCCGCCCAGCGTGCGGACATACGCATACGCCCGCACCAGGTTTGCGAAGTTCCCCCAGAACGCGCGGATCTTGCCGATGGTGTGAGGGCGGTTGTAGTCCCACACGTACCGGTCACCCTCGCGCGCCACGCCCGGCACCGGAAGGAAGGGCTCCAGGTGCTTTCTCACGCCCACCGCGCCGGCCCCCGGGCCACCCCCGCCGTGCGGGGTCGAGAAGGTCTTGTGCAGGTTCATGTGCATCACGTCGAAGCCCTGGTCGCCGGGCCGGGTGATCCCGAGCATCGCGTTGAAGTTGGCACCGTCCAGATACATCTGGGCGCCGGCGGCGTGGGCGATCTCCGACAGGGCCTGCACCTGCTCCTCGAACAGACCCAGCGTGTTGGGGTTGGTGAGCATGATCGCCGCGACCGACTCGTCCATCGCCTCCCGCAGCGCTCCCACGTCCATGTTGCCGCGCGCGTCGGAGCGAACGGTCACCACTTGGTAACCGGCCATCGCGGCGGTCGCGGGGTTGGTCCCGTGGGCGGAGTCGGGGACGATCACCCGGGTGCGCCGCTCGCCGCGCGACGCGAAGTACGCCCGGATCATCAGCAACCCAGCGAGCTCGCCGTGCGCGCCCGCAGCCGGCTGAAAGGTGACTCGATCCATGCCGCTGATCTCGGCGAGCGCCTCCTCGAGTTCCCACAGCAGCTGCAGCGCTCCCTGGACGCACTCGTCCGGCGCATATGGATGCAGACGCGCGAAGCCCGGCAGGCGGGCCACTTCCTCGTGGAGCTTTGGGTTGTACTTCATCGTGCACGAACCCAGCGGGTAGAACCCCTCGTCGATCGAGAAGTTGCGGTGCGCAAGGCGCGTGTAGTGGCGGACCACGTCCAGTTCGTTCACCTCGGGCAGCGCCGGTGGGGTCGCGCGGAGTTCCACCTCGGGCAGGATGTCGCCCAGCGGCACCTCCGGTACGTCGGGCTCGGGGACCCCGTGCGCCCGGCGGCCCGGCGTGCTCAGCTCGAAGATCAGAGGGAAGTCAGTGGCGTCCGGCATGGGCATCCCCGGGCGCTCACCGCACCGTCACCACGGCCTGTCGGCGTCGGCGTGCGCCCACGCGTCCCAGTGCGTCGACGAAGCGGTCCATCTCCTCCCGCGTCCGCGACTCCGTGACGCTGACCAGTAGGTGATTGCGCATGCCGCGATATAGGCTCCCCAGCGGCAGCCCGCCCAAGAACCCCTCGCGGAGGAGGGCGCGCGCGACCGTGTCGGCTGGCCGCGGCGTGCGAACCACGAACTCGTGGAACGTAGGCGCCTGGAAGGCGATCGCGAATCCGTCCAGCGCCGCGATCCGACGGCGCAGGTAGTGGGCCTTGCGCGCGCACGACTCCGCGACCCTCCGCACCCCGTCCGGTCCCATCAGGCTCAGGTAGATGGCGGCGGCCAGCGCATTCAGGGCCTCGTTCGTGCAGATGTTGCTCGTGGCCCGCTCCCGCCGGATGTGCTGCTCGCGGGTCTGCAGCGTGAGCACGAACCCGCGCCTGCCGTCCGCGTCGGTCGTCGCGCCGACCAGACGCCCAGGCATGCGGCGGACGAACTCCCGCCGGGTCGCGATGATCCCCAGGTACGGCCCGCCGAAGTTCAGGTGGTTGCCCAGCGGCTGGCCCTCCGCCGCCACGATGTCTGCGCCCAGCGCGCCGGGCGGACGCAGCAGCCCGAACGCCAGCGGGTCCGCCGTGGCGACGATCAGCAGCGCGCCCACGCTGTGCGCCGCCTCGCCCATCGCCTGCACGTCCTCCAGGCACCCGAAGAAGTTCGGGTGCTGCACGATCACCGCCGCTGCGGCGGTGTCCAGCGCGCGGCGCACGTCTTCGGTCGTGGTGACCCCCCGGGTGTGTCCGATCTCGTCGATCCTGATGCCCAAAGGCTCCGTGTACGTCCGCAACACCTTCCGGTATTCGGGATGCACGGCGCGGCTGACGACGACCCGATCGCGCCGCGCCAGATCGCGTGCCATCACCGCCGCCTCCGCCAGCGCCGAGGCGCCATCGTACATGGACGCGTTCGCGACGTCCATCGCCAGCAGTTCGCAGACCATCGTCTGGTACTCGTAGGCCGCCTGCAGTTCGCCCTGCATCAACTCGGCCTGGTAGGGCGTGTACGCGGTGAGGAACTCCCCCCTTCCCGCCAGCTGCCACACCGCGGGCGGTACGAAGTGATCGTACGCGCCAGCGCCCAGGAAGCACACGAGACGGTCCGCATGGCCGTTGCGCTCGGCCAGTGCCCGCAGCGCCGTCAGCACCTCCGGATCGCTCAGCGCGGGGCGCAGCGCGAGCGGGCGGTCCAGCCGCACCTCGGCGGGAATGTCGGTGAACAGCTCCTCGATCGTTTCGACACCGATCGTGCGCAACATGTGCTCGCGCTGTTCAGGGGTGGTCGGAATGTAGCGCATCGCCCCTCTGCCGTTATCCTTCCCCGATGTGCTTCTGGTAGGCGGCCGCGTCCATCAGCTTCTCCAGCTCCGACGGGTCCGACGGTTCGACGACGATCATCCATCCCTCGCCGTGCGGGTCCGTGCCCACAATCTCCGGCCGCTCCTTCAGCGCATCGTTCACCTCAACGACCTTCCCCGATACCGGTGCGTACAGGTCCGACGCAGCCTTCACGGACTCGACGACGCCGAACGGCTGCATGAAGGAGACCTCCGTGCCCACCGGGGGGAGCTCAACGTAGACGATGTCGCTGAGGCGGTCGGCAGCGAACTTCGTGATGCCGACGCGCACCCTTCCGTCTTCGACCTTCGCCCACTCGTGCTCGGTGCTGTAGCGATAATCCGTCGGATACACGGCCTCCCTCCTCGCACAGCCCCTGCCGTTCCGCCGTTCTCCCCCAGTCTAGCAACCCGGTCCACTATCCCTACGTACGCGGCCGCCTGTAGAAGGGGAGCTTCGTGATCTGTCCGGCCACGCGGCGGGCGCGGATCTCGATCTGGACCTCCGTGCCGGGTCGGGCGACCGACGGCGGGACGTAGCCCAGCGCGATGTTTTTGTCCACCCACGGACCGTATGACCCGCTCGTCACGGCGCCCACCCGCTCACCTTCATGAAAGATCGGGCTGCCGTGCCGCGCGATCGCGCGGTCGCGCACGACCAGCCCGCACAGCTTCTTGCGCAGCCCCTCCGCCTTCTGCCGCCGCAGGGCTTGTGCGCCGATGAACTCGCGCCCCGGCTCTCTCACGGTCCACCCGAGCCCCGCTTCCAGGGGCGTGGTGTCCTCGTCCATGTCTGCCCCGTACAGCAGGTAGCCTGCTTCCAACCGCAGGGTGTCGCGCGCGCCCAAACCGCATGGCTGCACGCCGGCTTCCACCAGAGCGTCCCAGACCACTGCTGCCTCATCCCAGGCGGTGTAGATCTCGAACCCGTCTTCGCCCGTGTACCCGGTGCGCGACACGATCGCGCGCACACCCGCCACCGTGGCCCCCCGCATGAAGTGGTAGTAGGGGATCTGTGCCAAGTCGATGCCGGTCATGCGCTGCAGGACCTGCTCGGCGAGGGGCCCCTGCACGGCGAGCAGCGCGGTCCTGTAGGTGGCGTCGTGGACCCGACAGTTCTGGGCGTGGGACTGCACCCATTCCAGATCGGGCCAGTGCCGCGCGGCGTTGACCACCATCAAGAACCGCTCCGCGCTCACCCGGTAGACGATCAGGTCGTCAAGGATCCCGCCGGCTGGGTTGCACATCGGCGAGTACATCGCTTGCCCGTCGGTCAGGCGCCTGGGATCGTTGCACAGCAGCCGGTCGATGGTCTCCAGCGCTCCGGGTCCCGTGATCCAGAACTCCCCCATGTGCGAGACGTCGAAGATCCCCACGCCCCCCCGCACGGCCCGGTGCTCTTCGACGATGCCCCCGTACTGAACCGGCATCTCCCACCCGGCGAACGCCGTCATCCTCGCACCCAGCGCTACGTGGCGCGCGTACAGCGGCGTGCGTTCCAACCGTTCGGGAACGTGGGCCCCGCGCTCTCGCGCCCACTGCGCCAGGCGCCGGGCGTGTGAGACGTAGTCGCGCGCCAAGGCCCGCACCGTCTTGCGGACCGTCCCGTGGCCGCCTCCGACGCCGGCGTCCCATGCACCCGCCGGCAGCCCCCGCAGGTAGTCTTCGAGTTCGCGCATCGACGCGTCGAGTTCGCCCAGCAGCACCCTTCGGTCGGTAGTGGCGTAGCAGCGGACCGACTCCGCGTTCACGTTGGCGAAGTCGTGCGCGGCATCTTGCAGATAGAAGGGGAGCTGGCCGGCGCGGATCTGCTCGCAACCGGTGACCGTGTGCCGGTTCCAGCCCACGAGATGGGCGACGACGTCGCGCGGTGTCCAGTTGCGGATCTTCCGCTGGAACAGATCGTCGGGCAGGGCCGCCGCGACGCCGCGGAAGTCTTCGTAGGCGGCCCGCAGATCTTCGAGTGTCGGCTCAGTGGACATCCGATCGGCTCCGCTCGCGCTCCCAGGCCGCCCGGAGGATCGCGCGGACCTCCTCGTCGGTGACCTGGGAGAAATCGGCGTAGAACTGCCCCACGGCCATGAACATCGGATCGGTGTGCACGCAGACGACTTCGAATCCCTCCTGGCTCAGCCGCCGCACGCCCTCGGGCGGGGCCACCGGGATCGCCGCGATCACGCGACCGGCGCCCCGGGCGCGGATCGACCGCAGGGCGGCGAGCATCGTCGAGCCCGTGGCGATCCCGTCGTCCACCACGACCACGGTCCGGCCGGTGAGTGTTGGCGCGGGCCGGTCGCCGCGGTACGCACGCCGGCGGCGCTCGATCTCCGCCATCTGGTAGTCGGTCTCCTGCGCGAGGTAGTCCGGGTCCACGCGCAGCGCCGCCACGGTCCGCTCGTCGACCAGCACGCCTCCGTCCTCGGCCACCGCACCGATCGCCAGTTCCGGGTTGGCGGGCGCGCGGAGCTTGCGCGGCACCGTGATGTCCAACTCCGCGCCCAGGCGCCGTGCCACCTCGTCCGCCACGACGACCCCGCCGCGGGGAATGCCCAGCACCAGACTCCCGCTGAGTTGTCCCGCCGAACGCACCACAGCCTCAGCGAGGTCCCTGCCTGCCTGGCGCCGGTCCGAGAACACGGCCCACCGCTCCTGCGCCGCGAACGGTCTGCGGGGTTACCCGTCGATCCGCATCGCCGCGGCGATTGCCTGCTTTTCCTCCTCGGACAACGGGTGCGAAGACGTACCGTTGCGGACGGCCTTGGCGTAGGCCCGCGCGGTCTCGCGCCCGTTCAGTACGCTGAGGACGACCCCGTTCCCCCTGGCGTCGAGCAGCGCCAGGCTGAACGAGATCCGTCCTCCGATGTCTTCGAACGCGTCGAACCGCACGACCCCGACGCGCTGAACGCTGCCGGCCAGTTGGCCTGCCAGGTCCTGCACGGCCGTCCGCATGCGCTCGACATCCGTGCGCAGCGCCTCCAGTGCGGCCTGGTGGGTGGCCAGATGCTCCGCCGCCGGCTGGGCGCCGGCCGCCTGCAGCGCGCGCTGCAACCGCCCCGTACGGCGCGCGAGGACGATCGTACAGGCCGCCAACACAGCCAGCGAAGCGGCGAGGACGTACGACAGCGCTTCGTGCAACGCTCCCTCCGCCCCTCGGCGATGAGCACATTGAGACTTCCGCGTCCCGGCCGGCCTTCCCTCCGGTACTATCGGAGGCCGAGCCGCTGGGCGTGCTCTCGCAGCAACGCCCAGCACCGCGCGACGTGGCGCTCCTCGGTGCGCAGGTGCCCGACCGCCAGGCGCAGCACGAACCGACCGCCCAACCGTGTGTGCGACAGGTACGCTTGGCCGGTGGCGTTCACGGCGTCCATCAACGCCTCGTTCAGCCGGTCGGCCTCGGTGTCGCAGACGCCCCCAGGGCGCCAACGGAAGCACACCGTCGAGAACGGCACCGGGGCCACGCGCTCGAACTCCTCCGAAGCGTCCACCCAGGCGGCGAAGGTCTGTGCGAGCGCGACGTGGCGGCGGATCGCTTCCTGCAGCGCGCGGACACCGAACATCCTCAGAACCATCCACAGCTTCAGAGCCCGGAACCGCCTGCCCAGCTGGATGCCGTAGTCCATGTAGTTCGTGACGTCGTCCTCAAAGGTGCGGAGGTAGTCGGGGACCAGGCTGAACGCGCGGCGCAGGATCTCGGGTCGGCGCGTGTAGAACGCGGTACAGTCCACCGGCACGAACAGCCACTTGTGCGGGTTGACGACGAACGAGTCCGCGCGGTCACAGCCGTCCAGCACCGCGCGCATCTCCGGGACGATCCCGGCCGCTCCGCCGTACGCCGCGTCGACGTGCAGCCACAGGTTGTGGCGGGCGCACACGTCCGCAACCGCTGCCACCGGGTCGATGCTCGTGGTCGAGGTCGTCCCCACGGTGGCGACCACGCAGACCGGGCGCCATCCGTTAAGCAGATCCTGCTCGATCGCGTCGGCCAGGGCGTCGGGGCGCATCCGGAACGCGTCGTCGGTGGGGATCTTGCGCAGCCCCTCCTGTCCGAAGCCGAGCACGATCGCGGCCTTGTCGACCGACGAGTGCGCCTGTTCTGAGGCGTACACCCGCAGGCGCGGAACGTCGGCCCGGCCGGACAGGCCGCGCTGCCGGATGTCCAGATCGAGCGACTCGCGTGCCGCCGCCATCGCACCCAGTGTCGCCATCGAGGCAGTGTCCAGGATCATGCCGAACATCGCCGGCAACCCCAACATCTGCCGCAACCAGTCCAGCGTCACCTCCTCCAGTTCGGTCGCGGCCGGGCAGGTCTTCCACAGCATCCCGTTGACGTTGAGGGCCGCTGACAGCATCTCGCCGAGGACACCCGGACCCGACCCGGTGATCGCGAAGTAGGCGAAGAAACCGGGGTGGTTCCAGTGCGTCACCCCGGGCAACACCACCCGTTCGAAGTCGCGCCACACCGCCTCGAACGGCTCCGGATCGACCGGGGCGGACGGCGGCAAGGCACGGCGGACGTCCCCAGGGCGCGTGCGTGCCAGCACGGGGTAGCGCTCGCTACTTTGCAAGTAGTCGGCGATCCATCGGCCCACCCGTTCGCAGTCCCGTCGGAAGTCTTCAGCCGTCGTGTCCATCTCTGCCTCCTGGGCACCACCCCGTGCCTGGCACGGATATTGCTTCAAGGATCCCGCAAGGCCCTGCGCGGAGGACGCTGTTGAGCAACCCGACACCTCCTGCGGCGCCACGCGACGCACCCGCGGGCGCGCACTCGCCCACGTACAAGGCGTATGCGGTCGCCTGGGCCGGATTCGGCGCGGGTCTGCTCGTCGTGGCGCTGCCGGCCGTCCCGCATCTGCCGGCAGCCTACCTCCTGTTCGTCGCCCTGTCCGTCGCCGGGAACTTCATTTCCATCCGGCTGCTGCCCGGGATCACCCTCTCGATGCAGGCTTCTCTCGCCCCGGTGTGGCTGTTCGGGTGGCAGGCGGGGCCGCCGCTGTACTTCGTTGCCGCGATCGTGCTCGCCACCTGCCAGCGCATCACCCTGTGGCGCGCAGCACTGTTCTTTGGCAACGCGAGCGCGTGGGTGGTGGCCGCCGGTCTGCTCTTCCGCCGCCTGCAGCCCCTGCCGGCCGGCAGCGCCTCATGGGAGGACCTGCTGGCTGCGGTGCTGTCCGCCGCGCTGTTCGTCGCCGGCAACGTCCTCACGGTCACCCTCAGCCGCCTGCTGGACAGCGGCGACCGGGCATGCTTTCACACCCGCCGCCTGGCCTGGTTGGGCGGGATCACGTTCGCGGGGCTGATGCCCCTTTCCTACCTCCTGACGATCACGCACCAGACCGGACCTGCCCCGCAGGTCCTGACGGTGACCGTTTGGTTGCTGGCCGCCGTCGCACTGAAGGGTTTCGTCGAGACGCGCGAGGCCAACCGGCGCCTGGAGCAGGCGTTGCGAGAGGTCCACGAGCTGTCGATCACCGACCCGCTGACCGGATTGTTCAACCGCCGCCACTTCAACGAAGTGCTGGCACGCGAGGTCCAGCGCCACCTCAGACACGCTCAACCCCTGTCGCTGCTGATCATGGACCTCCGGGGGTTCAAAGGCGTCAACGACACCTACGGGCACCCCGCCGGCGACGACGTCCTCGCGCAGGTCGCTGCGGTGATCCGGGCTCGTCTGCGCCACAGCGACGTGGCGTTCCGAATCGGAGGGGACGAGTTCGCCGCGCTGCTGCCGCAGACCGACCGCGAGGGCGCCTTGCGCGTGGCCACCACCCTCTCCCGCCAGATCGCCAACGCCTCCTTCACCGTCCGCGACGCACCCGTCGCCCTGGCCGCCGCCATCGGCGTGGCCACCCTCCCAGACGACGCCACAACCTCCGAAGCGTTGATGCAGGCCGCCGACGGCGCCCTGTACGCGACCCGCCGCGCCGACTCGGAAGCAGCGGCCGAACGTTCCCTCGCCTGCTAGATGGCAGGTCCTTCCAGACCCAACTGCCCGGCGACGGTGGCCATCGCCCGGATGACCAACGCGATGTGGTCGTCCAGCGGCACGCCCAGATCGGCCGCCCCCCGCACGATGTCGTCGCGGTTGACAGCCCGGGCGAAGGCCTTGTCACGCATTTTCTTCTTGACGGACTCGACGTCGGTGTTCGCCAGCGACCGGCCCCGCACCAGGGCTACGGCGACGATGAAGCCGGTGAGCTCGTCACAGGCGAACAGCGCCTTCTCCATAAGGCTCTCCCGGGCAACGCCGCTGTAGTCTGCGTGCGAGAGGATCGCTCGACACCACTCCTCAGGCACCCCGCGCCTTCGGAGTTCTGCGACACCGACGAAGGGGTGACCGGCCTCCGGGGACGGGTGCCGCTCGTAGTCGAAGTCGTGCAGCAGGCCCACGATACCCCAGGCCTCCTCGTCGGCCCCGAACCGGCGAGCATAGGCGCGCATCGCCGCTTCTACCGCAAGCATGTGTTTGCGGAGATTGGGGTTTTGCGTCCACTCGCACATCAGCCGGTAGGCCGCCTCCCGATCCACGCCGCAGTCCCCCAAGGTGGCAGTGGGCGAACGTATATACGTATAGTCCTTCGCGGGTGCCCGCTCAGATCTCCAGGTGCATCGGGTAGTCCGTGAGATTCACGAAGTTCTCACCTTCGTCCAAATACCAGACATCCTCGAGTCGCACACCGATACCTTCGTCGGGGTAGTACAGACCCGGCTCGATCGTGACGACGCAGCCGGGCTCCAGTACCGCGTCGTTGCCCGGCACGTCGCTCAGCCTGGGCTCTTCGTGCACATCCAGACCCAGACCGTGGCCGATGCTGTGCACGTAGCCGACCTGCGTGGTGGGATCGGAGCAGGAAGTGGGGTGGCCACGCCGCTCGAAGAATCGACAGGCGATCTGCTGCAGCTCCGCGCAGCGCATCCCCGGCCGTAGCGCGTCGGTCACGGCGCGGTAGCAGTCCAGCACGTCCTGGAACACCACGCGCAGCCGCTGTGGAGCCTGCCCGACACACCAGGTGCGCGTCATGTCGAAGTGGTACCCGCCGCTCGCAGGCCGGGGGAAGATGTCGAAGACGATCGGCGATCCCTCGACGATCTCCTGATCGTCCTCTCCCCGGGAGTGCGGAAGCCCCGCGTCGCGCCCCAGCGCGAAAATGGTCCCCATGTCCTCCAGACCGTGCTCGAGCAGGGTCGATCGGATCCGGCGCTTCACCTCCCCCACCCGCATCGGCTCCCCGGATTCGTTCAGCAGCCGGCCGCCCTTCCGGGCCGCGCCCCGGAGCATTCGCTCGATGTCCCCGACCACAGATTGCGTCGCCGATCCCGTGCGGCGGATCGCGTCGACCTCCGAGCGATCCTTGGTCCGTCGCGCGGTCATCAGGACGCCGCCGTCGAACTCGCCGACGACCTCCAACCCCGCGATCTGGCTCTGCATGGCCGTCAGCAGCGCGTAGGCGCCGCCCTGATCCATCTGCCCGTAGAACGCCACGCGCCCGGTCACGCCCTCGTCGGCGAACAGCCGCTCGAAGAACAACACGCGGGCCCGCAGTCGGTCGCCCTCAGCCCGGGCGAAGATTTCCCGCATGTTGTACAGCCCGTAGTTGCGACACCGCAGCCCGGTCTTGAGGGCGTCGCCGCGTTCCATCGTGCCGTGGCACACCACACCTGGCTCGCCCCGCTTCTGGATGTACACCGCGCCTCCGATGGCCACGCCGTTGAGCACATACAGGAGGCTGGAGTCGGAACCCTGAGCACTGGATACGACGATCGCGTCGTACCCGCGTTCGGCCATCAGACGGTCGATGTCGCGCCTCATCCGGAGACCTCCTGAGGTGCACCTGAAGACCTTATTCGCCGGGAAATATCGTGCCGCCTACTCGCCCCACATCGCCGCACCTAGGATCACGTCGCAGATTCTCGCTAGGTCTTCGTCGGAGTAAAATTCGATGTCCACGGTACCCTTGTTGCGACCCCGATGGATGCGCACCTGGGTTTTCAGGCGCTGGCGGAGGGCTTCTTCCAGTGCGAGTACGTTGGGGTCCGGCCTTTGTGGCTTCCTGCCCCGCCGGGCTGTCGTGCCAGGCACATGGTGCCTGGCACCGCGTGCCATGTCGGCCAGCTCCCGGACCGAAAGGTTCCGCTCCAAAACGACCCTGTGGAGCCGCCGCCGGGCCTGGGGATCGTCCACCCCCACCAGGATCCGCGCGTGGGCTTCCGACAGCGTCCCCCGTTCGACCGTCTCCAGGATCTCCGGCGGCAAAGTCAGCAGCCTCAAAGCGTTGGCCACCGACGGCTGACTGCGGCCGACGGCATCGGCGACTTGCTGTTGGGTCAGCCCGAACTCTTCGATGAGCCTCCGGTAGGCTCGCGCCCGCTCCACGGGATTCAGATCTTCCCGCTGCAGGTTCTCGACCAGCGCAACCTGCAGCGCTTGCAGGTCCGTCAGCGGGCGGACCACCGCTGGGACCGTCTCGAGCCCTGCCTCCCGGGCGGCCCGCCAGCGGCGCTCACCGGCCACGATCTCGTAACCGGTGCCAACCGGACGGGCCACGATCGGCTGCAGGATCCCGTGAGCCCGCACCGACGCCACGAGTTCTTCGAACGCCTGGCCGGCGATGCCGTCCCGGGGCTGGTGACGGCCGGGGCGAAGGCTTTCCACCGGCAGCCGTTCGACCGGCTCTTGCGCCCGTGACGCGTCGGCACCCGGTATCAGGGCTCCCAGGCCCCTGCCCAGTCCCCGCCTGCGCACCTCGGGCATGGTCATCCTCCTTCGCGGGCTTGGCCGCCTGCCGCCGCCAACTCGTGCTCCGGTGCTCTATGCCTCAGCCGACTATCGAACTCAATCGCCACAGCCTCGTAGGCGACCGCGCCTCGGGAGTGGGGGTCGTACAGCATGATCGGCTTGCCGTGGCTGGGCGCTTCTGCCAGGCGCACACTGCGCGGTATTGGGGTCTGGAAGACAACCTCGCCGAAGTGCGCCCGGACGTCGGCGGCCACCTGCTCGCTGAGGTTCGTCCGGCCGTCGTGCATCGTCAGGATCACCCCACCGATGTGCAGCGAGGGGTTGAGCTGGCGCTGGATGAGTTCAATGGTCCGCAACAGGTGGGACAGGCCTTCCAGGGCGTAGAACTCGCACTGGATGGGGATGAGGACCTCGTCGGCGGCGGCCATCGCGTTCACTGTCAGCAGCCCCAGGGAGGGAGGGGAGTCCACCAGGACGACTTCGTAGGCTGCCCGCACCGGCTCCAGCGCCTCCCGGAGCCGCAGCTCGCGCCGGTCGGCTGTGACGAGCTCGACTTCGGCCCCGGCCAGGTCGACACTGGCTGGCACGACGTCCAGCCTGTCCAGTTCGGTAGGCAGAGCCGCATGACGCACCGGCACGCCCCGGATCAAGCAGTCATAGCTCGACACGCGCACCAAGTCCTTGCGGATGCCCAGACCGCTGGTGAGATTTCCCTGGGGATCGAGGTCGACGAGCAGGACCTTGCGGCCCAATCGCGACAGGTAGGCACCCAGGTTCAGGAGGGTCGTGGTCTTGCCGACCCCGCCCTTCTGGTTGACCACCGCTACGATGCGTGCTGCGTCCATGTGCTGCGTCTACGGGTTGTGCGTGGTACGGTCTTCGCGGGTCGGTGCGGGAACTCCTGTTGGTCGGTGCCAGGCACGGCTAGCGGCTAGCACATTTCTCGCGCAATATTGGTCTGACCATCAGACCAAGTTATTCACGGCACCCGCCAGGTCGCCGCCCTCCGCATGCGGCCCGGAGCCCAAGGAACCGGCATCTGCACGATCTTGGCTGCCGGCGGGGTTGCATCCGGAGGCAAGGCCACAAAGACGGTACCCCCGGGCCTGAGGAGAGGCACGGCCAGGCCCACGACCCGAGCCCACCTAGCCACGGCCCTGGCGGCCGCCATGTCGTACGCCGCGCCGTGGTCTGGGTCCCCGCGCAGATCCTCCGCACGCCGGGCCACCACCTGGGCGTTGTGTATGTCGGTCTCGAGCAGGACGCGCTCGAGGAACGCCGCCCGCTTTTGGCGTCCCTCGATCAGGGTCACGCAAAGATCCGCACGTACAGCCGCCCACACCAGCCCCGCAAAACCGGCGCCGCTGCCGATGTCGGCCACCCGCCACCCCCATGCCGGGCGCGCCATCACGAGCAACAGCAGGCTGTCGAGGAAGTGGTCTTCGACGATTCGTTCGGGCGGGGCGTGCGCCACCAGGTTCATGCGGCGGTTCCACTCGATCAGCAACCGCAGGTGGCGGTCCAGGCGGGCCGTTTGCTCCGCGCTCAGGTGCAGACCCAGCGCGGACGCACCTTCTTCGAGGGTCATCTGCTGGGCTTGGACCCGGCCGTGCCGTCGGTTCTGCGCGCCTGTCCGGGGTGCCGCTTGGGGACGGGCTGGATCACAACGTGCCTGGCCGCGCCTTCACCCTCACTGTGCGTCGTGACCCTTACGTCTTCGCTGAGCGTGGAATGCACCGTCCTGCGGTCGCGCGCGTCCATCGGCGGCAGGTGGACGGCCGTCCCCTCGGTGACCGCGCGCCGTGCCGCGCGGCGCGCCATCTCCGCCACCCGCTCGCGCCGCCGCGTCCGGTACCCGGCGACGTCCACCTCCACGTGTGTGCGAGCACCGGTGGACCTGGCCAGCATCAGCGACACCACCGTCTCCAGTGCCTCGATCCCCTGGCCATGACGGCCGATCAAGGCGGCCAGGCCCTCGCCCCGCACATCCAGGTGGAGCCCTCGCTCGGTCGCATGCCCCGTCGTCGTCGCGTCGAATCCCATTCGTTGAACCAGCCCGCGTGTGATCTCGATCGCCGCCGCGATCGTAGCCGCATCCGCCGGTTCGCCCTCCGGCAAGGCCGACTTCGGCGCCACCCGGACCCGTGCCTCTCTGCCGCCCAGACCGAACACGCCGCGGGACCCCTCGTCGAGGACGTGAATCTCCACGTCCTCCCGGGTCAGCCCGACCCGCTCCAGCGCGGCAGCGATCGCCTCCTCGACCGTGCGCCCGGTGGCCACGACCTCCCGCGCGCTGTTTGGGCCCGGTCGGTGTTCGCTGCGGCTCACGACTGGCTCGACGCGCCCCCGGTGCGTGCGGCCTTCACCCGGTTTCTGCGCCTTCTGCTGCGCCCGGGGCTCCCGGCGGCCTCGGCCGGCCTTGCCGCTTCCACGGGCACCGCCTGGGGCGGCTTGGGCAAACCCACGACAAGCAGGTACTCCGCGATGTAGGTGAGCGTGGAGACGAACCAGTACAGCGAGAGGCCGACGGCGAAGTTCAAGCTGAAGTAGCCGATCAAGAACGGCATGAAGATGAACATCCTGGCCTGCTGCGGGTCGGTCACCGAAACCCTCTGCTGAACGTACGTCGACAGTCCGATCAGGACCGGCACCGCCGCGTACGCGACCACGGCCCCCACCCCCGCGCCGCCCGCGTTGGACAGGACCGTCATCGGGTGCACGAGTAGGTCCCACGGTCCGAACGGCACCGCGGTCAGCGCCTCGCCGTTGGGTTTGACGAAGTTCTGCGCGTTGTTGAGGACCTGGAACAGCGCAAATAGGATCGGCATCTGCAGCAGCATCGGCAGGCAGCCCCCGAAGGGATTGACGCCGTGCGCCCGGTACAGATCCATCATCTCGCGGTTCAGCCGCTGCGGATCGTCCCTGAACTTGGCTTGCAGGGCCCGGAGGTGGGGGCCGAGTTTTTGCATCTCCTTCATCGACCGCAGCTGCTTGCGCGTCAGCGGGTGCAGCGCCAGCTTCACCGCCAGCGTCAGGGCGATGATCGCCCACCCGTACGACCCCGTAATGCCATAGAAGAACTGCAGCGCCCCATTGATCACCGAGACGATCGCATTGAACCAACCGAACAAGGTTGCCTCCCTCGTCAGACCTCGGTGCTCAGGGCACCGGGTCGTGACCGCCCGGCGCGAACGGATGACACCGCACGATCCGTCGCGCCGCCATCCACAGCCCGCGCACTGCGCCGTAGCGCGTCACCGCCTGCGCCGCGTACTCCGAGCACGTGGGGTAGTACCGGCACGTGCGCGGCGTCCAGGCCGAAATCGTCTTCTGGTAGACGCGGATCAGCGCCACCACGGCCTTTGCAACCGACGCCGCCGCGCCACCGGCTTCAGCTCCCACCCGAGCGCCCATCGTCTCCCTCTGCACGGCCCCGTCCCTCCGACGGCGCGCGCAGCGCCCCGCTTTCCCTCACCAGCGCTTCCAGCTGCGACCGCAAGGCTGCGAAGTCCGCCCGCGCGGCCTGCGGGCGCACCACGACCACGACCTCCTGACACCGCCCCAGGGGGATGTGTCGCAGGATCTCCCGCACCCTCCGCCGCACCCGGTTGCGCACCACGGCCGTTCCCACGCGGCGCCCGACCGAGATCCCCACGCGCGCCGGACCCGGCAGCGGACGCCGGTAGAGGACAAAAAGATCGGCGACATGCCGCCGACCTTCATCGTACACACGGCGGAAGTCCCGCGGGGTCCGGAGGCGATCGATGCCGTGCTCGGGTTGCCCCCCGACCGCCGTCACCGTGCTCGGGCCCGCTAACCGGCGATCCTCCTGCGCCGGGCGGCGCGCCGCCTGCGCAAGACGTTGCGGCCTCCGGGCGTGCGCATCCGCGCCCGGAACCCGTGGACGCGCGCGCGGCGGCGCTTCTTCGGCTGATAGGTGCGCTTCACCTTCGACTCCCGTCAAACGAAATCCCCACGGCGGCAAAAGCCGCAATGTAGTATACCAAGAAAGCCGCATGCCGGCGGCACCCTACGACGTGCCGGCAGACGATGCGGTACACCCACCTGTGGATAACTTGTCCGCAAACCGGGGGGTTTTCCACAGAATGCCCATGCCACGGTGCCCTCGAACACATGAGCCTGCCCCCGACTGTCTGGCGACCGACGGCTGCACGTGGCGGTGCAGAAGCAAGTTGTCAACAGCTTTTTCACCTTCTGTGGACAATCTCTGCGGACCGGCAAAACAACCCTTCCACGCAGGTTCCCGCCAATCCCGCCGGCTGACCCTCGCCCTCGGCCAGACGGGTTTCACCGCAGATGGCGTACTTTTCGGCGACCCTCTGACATCGGCAAGAGTTCCCGCGGAAGGTGCCGAAAACCACACCGGACCAGCCCGTCGGCGGAGGAGTCGGTGGGCGCATGGCCAATTCGCCTGAGGGCATGCAGACACCATGTCACTGCGCGACCTCCTCAACGAGATCCTCGGCGAGCGGGAGGCAACGCAGGCGTCCGACGCGGCCCCCGAAGTCCGGCTGGCCGTATACGACTCGCCGCTGGCCGAGCCGCGTGTCATCTCGCTGTCCAGCGATGACTTTCACGACCTGGTGGCCAAGCTCGCAACGAGCACGTTCGACCACGCCCAACGCCGTGGCAGTCGTATCCCGTTCGTCGTGATCCGGGAGATCGTCGAGAACCTCATCCATGCACACTTTCGCAACGCCGTGATCACCATCACCGACGAGGGCAACACCATTCGCATCTCGGACCAAGGCCCCGGCATCCGCGACAAGGAGCGCGCGATGCAGCCCGGCTTCACCACAGCGACGTCGGCGATGCGCAAGGTGATCCGGGGCGTCGGATCGGGATTGCCGGTGGCGCGGGAGCAGCTGACCTTTCTGGGCGGCGCAATTACGCTGGAGGACAACCTCGACGGCGGCACCGTCGTCACGCTCCGCATGGCCCCGGAGCGGACCACGCCCCCTTCGGCTCCGAGCCGACCCACCCTCGCGAAGACCACCGAACGCCAAAACCGCGTACTGCTCCTGGTCGCCGAGATGGGAAGCGCGGGCCCGACGACGGTTGCCAAAGAACTGGACATCAGTCTGAGCACGGCGTACCGGGAGCTCGCCGCGCTCGAACGGCTCGACTTGCTCCGCGCGCATCCGGGCGGCCGCCGCACCCTCACCGAGCAGGGCGTGCGGTTCGTCGACGAGATCTTCAAGTCGAATTCGTGATCGGTTCCCGGCCCGCGCAGCCGGTGCTAGTCTGGGATCACCGACCCCGAGGAGTTCGCCACCATGGAGACCACCTCGCGCATGCCGCAGTCCCGCGTGCAGCAGGTATGGCAAGACACCCTCAGCCGGCTGCAGGAACGCCTCAGCCGGCCGGGTGTGGGTGTCGAGATGTTCCTGAAGAGCGCCCGCCCGCTGCTGCTGGAAGACGACGCCATCCTGCTGGCGGTCCCTAACGCGATGGCCAAGCAGTGGGTGGAGGAGAGGTACCTCGCCACGATCCGCGAGGAACTCCACCGCCTGCTCGGCCGGGAGATCTCGGTCCGCCTGCTGGTCTCCGACGACGGCGGCTACCAGGACGAACTGCCGTCCGATCCGCGCGCCAGCCTGGACGGACCGCGCACGGTGCCGCCCGACGGCATGCACCTGTCCCCGCGCTACACCTTCGACACGTTCGTCGTGGGGTCGGGCAACCGCTTCGCTCACGCAGCCGCCCTCGCCGTCGCAGAGTCCCCCGCACGCGCCTACAATCCCTTGTTCATCTACGGAGGCGTCGGTCTGGGCAAGACGCACCTCCTACAGGCCATCGCCCACAAGCTCGTTGCCCGGCGGGGCGAGATTCGGATCTTTTACTGCACCGGCGAGAAGTTCACCAACGAGGTAATCAGCGCCATCCAGGGCGGCCGCACCGAGGACCTGCGCCGCAAGTACCGCAGCGTCGACGTCCTGCTGATCGACGACATCC
This sequence comes from Armatimonadota bacterium, assembly GCA_031432545.1. Taxonomy (NCBI): domain Bacteria; kingdom Bacillati; phylum Candidatus Sysuimicrobiota; class Candidatus Sysuimicrobiia; order Candidatus Sysuimicrobiales; family Candidatus Sysuimicrobiaceae; genus Candidatus Caldifonticola; species Candidatus Caldifonticola tengchongensis. The sequence goes on along the minus strand of JAVKGX010000001.1, from coordinate 129,589 downwards.
AGTTCATCGCCGGCAAACCCAGCACCCAGGAGGAGTTCTTCCACACCTTCAATGCGCTGCACGATGCCGGCAAACAGATCATCCTGACCTCGGACCGGCCGCCCAAGGACATCCCCACCCTCGAAGATCGCCTCCGATCGCGCTTCGAGTGGGGCCTCATCGCCGACGTCCAACCCCCCGACTACGAAACCCGCGTGGCCATCTTGCGCAAGAAGGCCGAGCTGGAGCGCATGAGCGTGCCCCACGACGTGACGGAGTTCATCGCCCAGCACTTCCAGTCCAACATCCGCGAACTCGAAGGAGCCCTCGTGCGCGTCGTGGCCTACGCTACGCTCACGCGCGTGCCGCCGTCGGTGGACCTGGCGCGGACCGTCCTACGCGACCTCCTCCCGCAGACTCGGCCGCAGCCGATCACCATCGCCGCCATCCAGAAGGCGGTGGCCGAGAAGTTCGGGCTCCGGCTGGACGACATGAAGGCCAAAAGACGCACCAAGGGCGTGGCCTTCCCCCGCCAGGTCGCGATGTACCTCGCCCGCGAACTGACCGACTCGTCGCTTCCCAGGATCGGCGACGAGTTCGGGGGCCGCGACCACACAACCGTCATGCACGCCTGCGACCGCGTCCGAGAGCAGATGCAGCGCGATCCCCATCTGGCAGCCACCGTCCACGCTCTCATCCAGCAGTTCCAGCGCATCGGGTAAACCCACCTGGGGACAGCCCGCCCTCCGCCCACACCCTCCCGCCCATACCCCTTGGGGCCGGGGACGGTGGGGACGGGCCGCGGCCCGTTGTCCACAGCTTTCGGCAGGACGCAACGCCGCGTCGTAGAATCAGTTCGGGGATTTTGCACACCGCACACACCCCCTACGACGGTTGCTACGACCTGATACACAGTGGCAATCCGTCCCGCCCGGCGGAGGAGGCTTGTGGGTATGAGGATACGGTGTTCGCAGGAGGATCTGTCGCGGGCGGTGCACACCGCGGGTCGGGCTGTGTCGTCGCGGACGACGATGCCGATCCTGGCCAACCTGCTGCTGGAGACGACCCGCGATGGGGTGCGGGTGTCGGCGACGGACCTGGAGCTGGGCATCCGCACGGAGGTGCCGGCGCAGGTGGACCGGGGCGGGATGGTGACGTTGCCGGCGCGGTTGTTGACGGAGATCGTAAGCAACCTGCCGGCCGCCCCGGTGGAGATCCGGGTGGAGGAGGGCGCCAGCCAGGCGGAGATCCTGTGCGAGCGATCGGCCTTCGAGATCCTGGGCCTGCCGGCGGGGGACTTTCCGCGGCTGCCCGACACGGAGGTGGATCCGGTCTGTCGGGTGGACGCAGGGCTTCTGCGGGGGATGATCCGGCAGACGATCTTCGCGGTGAGCACCGACGAGACACGGCCGTTTTTGACGGGGGTCTACGTGGTGGTGGAAGGTGGCGAGATGCGTCTGGTGGCCACGGACGGCGGTCGGCTGGCGCTGCGCACCGCCAGGATCGGCAAGGGCGCAAGCATGGCTGCCATCGTGCCCGGCAAGGCGATGCACGAGCTGGTGAGGTTGCTGGCCGGAGCGGACAAGGAGGTCGCGATCGGGTTGGTGGACAACCAGGTGGTCGTATCGGTGGGTGAGGTGCGTGTGGTGTCGCGCGTGATCGGCGGGCAGTTTCCGAACTACCAGCAGGTGATCCCCAAGGAGTTCAAGCAGAAGGTACGCGTCAGGACGGAGCGGTTGCACGCAGCGGTGCGGAGGGTGTCGATCACGGCGCGGGACTCGGCGACCGTGGTTCGGTTCAGCGCGGTGGGCGACGTCCTGCGGCTGCAATCGAACACACCGGAGGTGGGTCGGGCGCAGGAGGAGATCGAGGTGCACACGGAGGGCGAGGGCATCGAGGCAGCGTTCAATGCACGCTACCTGATGGACGCGCTGTCGGTCATGGACGCCGACGAGGTGTCGTTCGACCTGACGGGACCGCTGTCCCCGGGCGCGCTTCGGCCCGTGGGGCGGGAGGACTACGTGTACGTGCTGGCACCGGTTCGTGTGTACGGGTAGTCGGCGATGTCCGCCTCGGCGCGTGGGGGACGGTGGGTGGCGATTCGGGGTGAGCGGATCGAACTGGGCGCGTTGCTGAAGTGGGCCGGTGTTGTGGGCACGGGGGGCGAAGCCAAGAGGATGGTGCAGGAGGGGCGGGTACGTGTGAACGGAGCGGTAGAGACCCGCCGGTCGCGGGCCGTGGTGCCGGGCGATGTTGTGGACGCCGCCGGGGTTCGCCTGGTCGTGGTGGCGGAGGTCTGATGCGCGTCCGGTCCGTGTTCGTGGTGGACTTCCGGAATCAGGCGCGCGCAGAAGTCGCGTTTGAGCCCGGGCTCAACGTGATCGTGGGGCCCAACGGGGTCGGCAAGACGAACCTCCTGGAGGCCGTGGACGTGACGGCTACCGGCCGCAGCCACCGGACCGTTCGAGAGACGGAGGTCATCCGGTTCGGTGCGGAGCAGGCCGTGGCGCGGGCGGCCTACGAACGGGCGGGGGGCGGGCACGTGGCGGAGGTTCGGCTGTATCGCAGCGGGCTCAAGCACATCCGCATCAACGGTGCGCGGACCAGCCGCGCCGGGCTGCTGGGCCGGGTGGTGCGCGTGCTTTCGGGTCCGCAGGACAGCGAGGTCGTAGCCGGACCGGCCGGACACCGTCGGCGCCTGATGGACGGGGTGCTGTGCCAGCTCAGCGCCTCCCACTACCGGAACCTGCTTCGGTACGCACGGGTGCTGCAGCAGAGGAACCGCCTGCTGCGGGCCGGCGCGCCGGCGCAGCTGCTTGAGGTCTGGGATGAGCAATTGATCGAGCTGGGCACAGCGATCACGGATCGCCGTGCGTCGCTGGTGCGGCGGCTGGCACAGCATGCCTCGGAGGCAGGGGCGGCGCTGGGCTGTGGCGGGGTCGGGCTTCGCTACCTGCCGTCATGGAGCGGGGAGGCGGAGGGGGCGAGGGTGGCGCTGCTCAAGGCCCGGCGGGAGGAGTACCGCCGCGGGGTGACGCTGACCGGGCCGCACCGGGACGACCTCGAGATCACCCTGGACGGCATCGCCGTCCGGGCGTTTGGTTCCCGCGGCCAGCAGCGCGCCGTGGTGGTCGCGCTGAGATTGGCCGAGCGGGAGGTGGTGCGGAAGGAGATGGGGGAGGATCCGGTGCTGCTGTTCGACGACGTGCTGTCGGATCTTGACCGGGCCCGCGCCGCGAGGCTGTTGGAGATCGTATCGAGCTGCGGTCAGGCGGTATTGACGGCGACGGACCGGTCGGCCGTGCACACGGCGGCGACAGTGGTCGTGGTGGGGCCGTGAACAGAAGGCGGCCTGTGCCGATCGCAGACGTACTGCGGGACCTGGCCAGGGAGGGCACGCTGGGGGCAGGACTGGAAGGCGCGAAAGCCCTCGCCGCGTGGGAAGCCGTGGCCGGACCACTCGGCAGCCTCTGTCGGGTGGAAGGGTTTCGAGCGGGGGAGATGCTGCTGGCCGCCCGGAGTCCCGCCGCCGCCCAGGAGGTCAGCCTGCGGCGCGAGGCCATTCGCCGCAAGATCAACACCCGTCTGGGGCGGGAGGTGGTGCGGTCGATTCGGGTGGCTCACCGCGCCGATGGATGGGAGACAGGCGAGGGGGTCGGGCGGGCGGCGGAGGGGGCGCGGGCGTCCGAGCCGCCCGTGGCAGCCGGCGAGGCCGAGCAGATCGACCAGCAGGTGGCCCGCATCGGGGACGCCAGCACCCGGGAGGCCGCACGCAGGGTGCTGATGCGGGTGGCGCGGTTGCGGGCGGCGCGGCTGGCTATGGGATGGCGGCCGTGTCCGAGGTGTGGAACGCTCACGGATCCCCACCGCCGAGAGGTGTGCCCGTTCTGCCGGCCAGCCAGCGACGCCCCACCGCTGCGGTAGGACGCCGTGTACGTGCACATCGGGGAAGATGTGGTCGTGCGGGCAGACGAGATTGTGGCCATCGTCGATGCGCGGCTGGCGCAGACCGCTGAGGTGAACCAGGAGTTCTTTCAGCGGGCCGCGGCAGCCGGGTGGCTGCGCGGGGAACGCCTCAGCGACGCCCGTTCGGTCGTCGTGACCACCCGCGGCCTGTACCCGTCTCAGATCTCGCCCTCGACCGTCGCCACCCGGGTGCGCGAACTGTATCAGGGGATGTAGCCGAACGTACGCAGTAGAACATACGATCGCCTCCAAGCATCCAGTAGCGGTCGACGGCGGCAAATCGGCTTCCCAAGCGGGATTGCGCCGTTGACGACCGCCGGACCTGGGTGATATCTTTCATCTATATAGGGTTAGGGGCACGCGCTCTGATGGGCGGGTGCCCGTTGAATGTCGTGAGCAACTAAACCCCCGCCCGGGGTAAGCCGGGCACACGGAACACGATCGAGGAAAAATGGCCGAACAGACGTACGGAGCTCAGCAAATCCAGGTTCTCGAGGGTCTTGAGGCAGTCCGCCGCCGACCGGGGATGTACATCGGGAGCACGGGCAGCAGCGGTCTGCACCACCTGCTGTACGAAGTCGTGGACAACGCCGTCGACGAGGCGCTGGCGGGTCGATGCAGCCGGATCGACGTAACGCTGCACCCCGACGGCAGCGCGACCGTGGCCGACGACGGCGGCGGAATCCCCGTGGAGGTCCATCCGCAGACCGGCAAGTCCACGGTCGAGACGGTGCTGACGATCCTCCACGCCGGCGGCAAGTTCGGGACCGGCGCGTACAAGGTGTCCGGCGGGCTGCACGGCGTCGGGGTCTCGGTCGTCAACGCGCTGTCGGAGTGGCTGGAAGTCGAGGTGCGCCGTGACGGCAAAAGGTGGCAGCAGCGCTTCGCCCGGGGCAGGGCGACGACGCCGCTGCGCGCGGTTGGAGAGGTGAGGGGCACCGGGACGCGTGTCACCTTCCTGCCCGACCGCGAGGTGTTGGTGGAGAGGGACTTCCACTACGACACGATCCGCCAGCGTCTGGAGGAGCTCGCGTACCTGAACGCCGGCCTGCTGCTGACGCTCACCGACGAGAGGACGGGGCGTCGCGAGGAGTTCCGGTTCGCGGGCGGGATCGCGGAACTGGTCCGCACGGTGAACCGCCACCGGAGGGTCCTCAACGATCCGTTCCACGTCCGGCGTGAGCGGGACGGCGTGGAGGTCGAGGTCGCCATCCAGTACAACGAGGGATACGTCGAGCACGTCCTATCGTTCGTGAACACGATCCCCACCACCGAAGGCGGCATGCACCTGGTTGGATTCCGCTCCGCGCTGACGCGCGTGGTGAACGAGTACGCGCGCAAGTCCGGTTTGCTCAAGGACGCCGACGGCGCCCTGGCGGGCGAGGACGTGCGCGAGGGGCTGACCGCGGTGGTGAGCCTGAAGATGGCCGACCCGCAGTTCGAGGGGCAGACGAAGACCAAGCTGGGCAACACGGAAGTCAAGGGCATCGTGGAGTCGATCACCGGGGAGTTCTTCGGAGACTACCTCAACACGCATCCCACCGAGGCCCGGCGGATCGTGGGGAAGGCGATCCAGGCGATGCGCGCGCGGGAGGCGGCCAAGCAGGCGCGCGACTTGGTGCGCCGCAAGGGCGCGCTGGACATCAGTACGCTGCCGGGCAAGCTGGCCGACTGCGCGGAGCGCGATCCGCTGCGCAGCGAACTGTTCATTGTCGAGGGCGATTCGGCGGGGGGGACGGCAAAGCAAGGCCGAGACCGGCAGTTCCAGGCCATCCTGCCGATCCAGGGCAAGATCCTCAACGTCGAGAAGGCGAGGCTGGACAAGATGCTCAACCACGACGAGATCCGCGCGATCATCACAGCGCTGGGGACAGGGATCGGCACGGAGTTCGACATCAACAAGCGGCGGTACGACAAGGTCATCCTCCTGTGCGACGCTGACGTCGACGGGTCGCACATCCGGACGTTGCTGCTGACGTTCTTCTACCGGCACATGAGGGACCTGATCGATCACGGCAAGGTCTACGTCGCCCAGCCGCCGCTGTACCTGGTGCGCAACGGCAAGCACAAGCGCTACGCCTACTCCGACGAGGAGCTGGCCGCCGCCCTGAAGGAATTCGGCGGCAACAGCGAGGTGCAGCGGTACAAGGGTCTGGGCGAGATGAACGCGGACCAGTTGTGGGAGACGACGATGAACCCCCAGACGCGGACGCTGCTGCGCGTGGAGATCGAGCAGGCCGAACAGGCCGACCGGATCTTTCGGACTCTGATGGGGGACGAGGTCGAGCCGCGGCGGGAGTTCATCGTCCGCTACGCCCGCGAAGTGAGGAATCTCGACATCTGAGGCGTCGGCCGTCAGCGATGCGCTGTCACACCCCTCGCGCGGCGGCTGACCGCTGATCCGGAGGGTTCCCCTTGGCCATCGAGGAACGGATCGTCCCACGCCCGATCGAGCGGGAGATGCAGGAGGCGTACCTCGACTACGCGATGTCGGTCATCGTGTCGCGGGCGCTTCCCGACGTGCGCGACGGCTTGAAGCCTGTCCAGCGGCGCATCCTCGTGGCGATGAACGACCTGGGGCTGGCGCCTAACCGCCCCTACCGGAAGTGCGCGAAGATCTGCGGCGACACCTCGGGCAACTACCATCCGCACGGTGAGGCCGTCGTCTACCCGACCCTCGTGCGCCTGGCCCAACCGTGGGTGATGCGCTACCCGCTGGTGGACGGACAGGGCAACTTCGGCAGCATGGACGACGACCCACCGGGCGCGATGCGGTACACCGAGGCGCGCCTGACGCCGATCGCCATGGAGATGCTGGCAGATCTGGACAAGGACACGGTGGATTTCGTCCCCAACTTCGACCAGACGCGCAAGGAGCCGGTGGTGCTGCCGGCGCGCATCCCCAACCTGCTGGTGAACGGGGCCAGTGGCATCGCGGTGGGGATGGCCACCAACATCCCCCCCCACAACCTCACCGAGATCTGCGACGCGCTGGTGGGTCTGATCGACGAACCCCAAATGCCGGCCGAAGCGCTGGCGAAGATCGTCAAGGGTCCGGACTTCCCGACCGGTGGTTTCATCCTGGGCCGCGAGGGCATCCGGGAGGCCTACACGACCGGCCGCGGGTCGATCGTGATGCGTGCCCGAGCGGCGTTCGAGGAACTGCGCGGAGGGCGGACGGCTGTCGTCGTGACCGAACTGCCCTACATGACCAACAAGGCCGCACTGATCGCGCGCATCGCCGAGCTGGTGCGCAACAAGAAGATCCAGGGGATCGCGGACCTGCGCGACGAGTCCGACCGGGAGGGCATGCGGATCGTCATCGAGCTGCGTCGGGAGGCCAACCCGCAGGTGGTGCTCAACCAGCTGTACAAGCACACGCAGATGCAGGCCAACTTCGGCGTGATCCTGCTGGCACTGGTGGCAGGCGTGCCGCGGCAGCTCACGCTGCGCGACATGCTCTCGCACTACCTAGATCACCGGCGAGCGATCGTCACGCGGCGGACGCGCTACGAGCTGGCGCGGGCCGAGGAGCGCGCACACATCCTCGAAGGCCTGAAGATCGCCCTGGATCACCTAGACGCGGTCATCGGACTGATCCGGAAGTCGAAGGATGTTCCCGCAGCGCGCGCCGACCTGACCAAGAACTTCAAACTGACTGAGCGGCAGGCCGACGCGATCCTCGAGATGCGGATGGCGCGCCTGACGGCGCTGGAGCGCAGCAGGGTGGACGAGGAGTACCGGGAGCTGCTGAAGGCCATCGCGTACTACCAGGACGTGCTCAGGGACCCGCGCAAGGTGGACGGGATCGTCCGCACGGAACTGGAGGACGTCAAGCGCCGGTACGGGGACGCACGGCGCACCAAGATCATCTCCGGTCGCGAGGCGGAGTTCGAGGAGGAGGATCTGATCGCCGACACCGACGTCGTCGTCACGTTGACGCGGGAGGGGTACATCAAGCGCGTGCCGCTGGGCACCTACCGCGCGCAGCGTCGCGGCGGCCGGGGGATCATCGGAGCGGCGGCGAAGGAAGAGGACTTCGTCGAGCACGTAGTGGTTACGAACAACCACGCGTTCTTGCTGTTCTTCACCAACCGCGGCAAGGTCTACAGGCTGCGGGCGTATGAGGTCCCCGAGTCGGGCCGGACAGCCCGGGGTACGGGGCTGATGAACCTGATCGGGATCTCGCAGGCCGAGCGCGTGAACGCGATCATCCCGATCCGCTCGTTCGAGGACGCGGGGACGCTGCTGATGGCCACCAAGCGCGGCATGGTGAAAAAGACGGGGCTGATGGAGTTCGTCAATGCCCGACGCGCGGGCATCGTAGGGATCACCATGAAGGGGACAGACGAACTCGTCGGCGTGCGACTGACCGACGGGCGTCAGGAGATCATCCTCGGCACGCGCGAGGGGCAGAGCATCCGGTTCAAGGAGTCGGGTGTGCGAGAGATGGGCCGGACGGCCGCAGGTGTGATCGGGATCCGGCTGCGCCAGGGCGACGAGGTCGTCGGAGTCGCGGTGGCGGGCGAAAAGCCCGAGATCCTCACCATCACCGACCTCGGCTACGGCAAGCGCACCCCGGCCTCGGAGTACCGCCTCCAGTCACGGGGCGGGTACGGCGTCCGCAACATCCGGCTGACGAGCAAGAACGGCAAGGTGGTGGCGATCCGGGCGGTGGACAGCGCCGACGAGATGCTGCTGGCCAGCCAGAGCGGGAAGATCGTCCGCATGCTCGTGCGCGAAATCGGGACCGTCGGCCGCGCCGCGCAGGGGGTACGGGTCATGAAACTCGACCCGGGCGAGCGGATCTCGGCGGTGGCCGTCATCGAGGGCGAGAAGTCCGAGGGCTGAAAAGGAGTCAGGACGCGGATCGTAGAATCCCAAGGGCCGGACGGAGCACACGACAGCGGGAGGGGAGAAGATGAACAAGGAGCAGTTGATCGAGCGGGTGGCGGCGAAGGCGGACCTGAGCAAGAAGCAGGCCAACGAGGCGGTCGACGCGATCGTGGAGGCGATCACGGGTGCGCTGAAGAAGGGTGAGAAGGTGACGCTGGTCGGGTTCGGGAGCTTCGTCGTGCGCAAGCGCAAGCCGCGCGAGGGCCGCAACCCGCAGACCGGAGAGAAGATCCGTATCCCCGCGCGCCGCGTCCCCGCGTTCACGGCGGGAAAGGAATTGAGGAACGCGGTCAAGTAGGCAAGGGCTGTTCGGTCGCAGCGCAGGCGGTCGACTTCCCGTCCAACGCGCCGGGAAGTACGCCGGCGCCCTCGGCGCCCGGAGTGGGTTCCTCCGGGCGTCTTCATCTGCGAGGGTCGCGTTCGATGGGGCTGCGGGTGCGTGAGTCCGAACCGGGCGACGGTCCCGACCTCGCGGAGCTGGACCGGAGTCCGGGCGCGGGTGCGTTGCCCGCGGAGTGGGACCTCTGGGCCGACGAACCGCACCGCACGATCGTCGCGGTCCGGGGCGGACAGGTCGTGGGGGCGGCGCACGTCGCGATGGTCGGTCGTGCGGAAGGGTGGGTGGAGGGCGTGCGCACGCGCACGCCGGGCGAGGTGGAGACCGAGGACGCGCTGGTCCGGGAGGCCCTAGCGCTGGCGCGGCGGTACGGGGCCCTCGTCGTACGCGCCTGTGCGCCGGCATCCGCCCCATCCGGGTGGCTGCGGCGTCACGGGTTCGAGCAGGTGGCCGCGTTCGACGTCCTGGTGGCGGATGCCTCGCCCGTGACGGCGCCGCCGGATGTCGAGATCGTCCGACGGAACGACGGCGCAGCCTGGATCGGGTGGTTGCGCAAGGAGCTCGCGGAGCGGACAGGGGGGCTGATGGCGCTGGGGTGGAGGTTCCGGCGGTTTGCCGACGAGATCGCCGCCGGTGCCGCCCGTGAAAGCCGTCTGCTCGCACAGCGAGACCCGGCGGGGGTGGCGCTCTTTTTGCGGCGTGGAGTGGACCGCGTGGTGAATGTGCTCGTCTGTGCACAGCCATGGCGCCTGCTCGATGCGGTTTGCGCAGACCTGCCCGCAGAGGGCCGGGTGGCCACGTTCGCGCCGAGGGAGTCCGAAGAGAGCCGACGGCTGCGGGAGGAGGGGTTTGCGTCCCACCAGTGGTGTACCCAAGGGCTTGCGGTGTTCGCGCGGACAGACGTCCGTTGATCTGGATGTGGCAGGGGTCCGGGATGCGGTGTGGTGGCGCGGATCCCATCGAGGAAACCATCGCCGTGCGAGAAGCCCTGCCCTCCGACGCGGACGCGGTGGTCGGGATCTGCCGCAGCATCGACCCGGACGACTACGTGCCGCAGGCGTTTTCGACCTGGCTGGCCCAGCCTCGCGCCTTCACGCTGGTCGCCGAGCATGCAGGCCGCCCCGTCGCAGTGATGCATGTGCGCATGGTCTCACCACAGGATGCGTGGGGAATGGGTGTGCGGGTCCACCGCGCCTTCCAGCGCCGGGGGTTCGGTCGCGCTCTGACGCGCTACTGGCCGGCGGAGGCACAGCGCCGCTTTGGGGCGCAGCGGGCCCTGGCGGCCACCCACGTCGACAACGAGGCTTCGCAGCGCATGTTCTTGTCGTGCGGATTCCGGGCCGTCGCCTTCCCAGTGCGCTATCGGTGGGAGCGCGGTCTGCCGCTTCCGGCGGCCGCCGGTCCGCAGCCGCACCGTGCGGGCTGTCCACAAGACCTCTGGCGTCGCTGGTCGGCCAGCGTGTACGCCACCGCACACGGGGGGATCCTTCGGGGTCACGACGGCCACCATTCGCTGGTGGCAACGCCACAGGAAGCGGCGCGGTACGTGCGCGAGGGCCGGGCGCTGGTGGTGGGTGCGGGCGCGTTCTGTCTGTGGTCGGAGCGGGTCGACGTCGCGGGCAGGTCACGGGGGTGATCGGTGCGATCGACGGAGGCGCCCCGGAGGTGGGGGCACTGCTGCGCGCCGTGTTCGAGGGTCGGAGGTGGGACCGCGCCGAAGTGGACGCGCGCCGGGATCGCCGATTGCTGGGGATCCTGGACCGGCTTGGCCTCCCCCGCCGCGAGGCATGGGGCGAGATGGTGATCGTCCGCAAAGACCTGTGAGGGCACGGAGGAAAAGCGAATGGGCCACTCACAACGGCTGTTGGACTACCTGGAAGAACTGCGGGAGGCGGTGCGGGAGGCGGTCGCACCGCTGGACGAAGCCCAGCTCAACACGCAGCCGCGGGGGCTGGTGAACACGCCCGGAGTTCTGCTGCGGCACCTGGCCGGGTCGGAACGGGAGTGGATCCATCGGCTGGTCGGAGGCGACGCATACCGGCGAGACCGCGCCGCGGAGTTCGATCCGGCCACGCCGGTCCGCAAGGACGCTGCCCTGGCGGAGTTGGAGGCTGTTGCGCGGCGGACGCGCGAGATCCTCCGCGCTCTTCCGGACACCGCGCTGGACGAGGAGGTGGTGACCACACGCGCGGGTCGCACGATGGAAGTCTCCAAGCACTACGCGATCCTGCATACGCTGGCGCACTACGCCTACCACCACGGGCAGCTGCGCATGCACGTGAAGTTGATCCGGGGGAGTTGATGCGAGCGGGGCTGGCGGCCTTCTGGGTACTGGCCGCGGCGTTGGAGATCTACCGGCGCCTGAGCGGCGGACTGCCCGAGTTGCTCGGGGTGATCGGGCCGTGGTCGGTGCTGGTGATGACGATCCTTCCGGTGGTCGAAGCCGCACGGGAATTCCGTTACCACGAACCGGTGGAGGGCACCAAGAGTGCCCTGTGGGCCCTGCTGGGCATCGTGACGCTGCTGGCGGGGCCCCAGTGGCTGCGGTTCGGATAGCGAAGGCGCGGCCGGAACAGGCGGAGCGTTCAAGGCACCAGGCGCTCGGGAAAGAGGATGCGCGGATACTCGGTGTCGCCGTCGACGATCAACTGGGCGATCATGCGCCCGGCGAGGAAGGCGAACGCGAGCCCGTGCCCCGAGTAGCCGCCGGCGAGGTAGAGGCCGGGCCGGTCGACCACCGGGCCGATCAGCGGCATGCGGTCCGGCACGAATCCCATGATCCCGCTCCAGCGGTGGGTCACCCCCACGTGCGGCGGAATGCCCAGATCCCGCAAGTAGCGGGTGAGAGCATCCTGGATGCGCGGGTGCAGCGTGTCCAACGTCCCCACTTCCTCAGCCGGTGCGAGATGGCGCAACCCGCCCAGCACGATGCGCCCGTCGGGCAGCTGGCGCCAGTACTCGAATCCCCGGTTCGCGTAGAGGAGGTGCGCGAACACCTCCCTCCCCACCGGCGCCGTCGCGAGGGCCTGGCCCCGCACCGGCTCGATGAGGCCGTACCACGTCGGGTCGACCGTCGCGGCGTACGCGTTCAACCCCAGCACCACGGAGGTGGCCCGCACCGAACCGGAGGGGGTTGTGACGGACCAGTGGTTCCCGTGGCGGACAAGAGAGCGGACGGGGCTTCCTTCGAAGATCCGTGCCGCCGCCTGCTCGGCGACGGTGGCTAAGCCGCGCACGAACCGCACCGGATGCAGCCCGGCGTCTTGCGGGTTGTACACCGCGCCGAAGAAGCCCCCCACGCCCTCCAGGCGTTCCAGCATCGCGGCGCGATCCCAGATCTCGCGCGGGAAACCGCTGGCGTTCAGCGTCTGTGCGTGTCGTCGCAGGTCCTCGAACTCGGCGGCCGATGACGCGGCGACGACGCTGCCGCAGCGGATGCACTCGCAAGCGATCCGTTCGTCTTGGCAGGTCTGGATCAACCGCTCCCGGTTCTCGACGGTGAACTCCCACACCGCGGAGGCCGTATCCAGCCCGTAGCGTTCTGCGAGCGCGTCGTAGGGAGGGACCGTGCCCTCCAGGAGGAACCCGGCGTTGCGCCCGGTCGCGCCGCCGGCGAGGACGTTGCGTTCCACGAGGACGCAGGCGCAGCCGGCCCGCGACAGCCAGTACGCGGTCGCGACGCCGCTGATCCCGCCCCCGAGGATCGCCACCGGTGCCGTGAGGTCGCTCGCCAGCGGTGGGCGCGGCGTGTAGGGTTCGTCCAGCCAAAAGGATACGGTCATGACCCGGTTCTCCAGCTTGGCCACCGGGGCTGCCGCCCCCTTCCCGTCCAGCAGGAGAAGGCGGCGGTGTGTTTCGAAGGGAACACACAGGATGCCTGCCCAGATGACCTGGCTGCCAGCTCCCGATCTGCAGGCGCGGCTCAGGCGCATCGCCACGGCCTTGGAGTTCGTGCACGTGGATCCCGGGCGGGTGCACTGCGTTCGCGTGTACGGATCGCGCGCGAACGCCTGGGCCCGCATCTGGGGCTTGCCGCCGATCTTCCAGCATGCGCTGGGACTTCCCGCCGTGTACGTCATCGAGTTCCTCCAACCGGCGTTCGATCGGCTCCCCCCCGGCCAGCAGGACCGGGTGATCATCCACGAGCTTCTGCACATCCCCACCACGTTCAGCGGTGGCATACGGCCGGAGCGGTCGCTGTCGCTGCGGATCGACCGCCGCACCGTCGAGCGCTACTACCGGCGCTACCTGGCCGCCGTGGGCCGCCAGGCAACCCGGCGCCCCTAGGTGCGGCGGCCGCCGGTTGCGCTGCGGTGCGGTGCGCCAACGCCACAGCGGGAGATTGCGTCGGGCATGGCAGACCGCGAAGGCCTGACGGGGATCGTCACTAAGGTGCTCGGCGGCTTCTTCTTCGTCTACCACGAGGGCAGGATCTACCGGTGCGTGGCGCGCGGCCGCCTGCGGCGCCGTGACCGGGAGGCCGGCGTGCGCACATCGCAGATCGTGCCCGGGGATCGCGTGCGCTTCGCGCCGCTGTCGCTGCAGGAGGGCGTGATCGAGCAGACGCTGCCGCGGCGTCGCGAGCTGTCCCGGCCGCTGCACGGCGACCCGGATCGCCTGCAGGTGATCGCGGCGAACGTGGACCAGGCTTGCGTCGTGTTCGCGGCGCGCGCACCGGATCCGGAGCCGCACGCGATCGATCGATTCCTGGCCCTGGCGGAGGCCTCAGGGCTGGGACACCTGCTCTGTTTCAACAAGTGTGACCTCGCCGATGTGAGTCCTCTGTCGACCCTGTACGAGCGGGCCGGTTATCGGGTCCTGCGGACGAGCACGCGCACCGGCGAAGGGCTGGACGCGCTGCGACGGGCGCTGTCCGGGCACCTGACGGTCATCGCCGGGCCCTCGGGAGTCGGCAAGAGCAGCCTGGTCAACGCGCTGGCCCCGCAGGCGCGTCGAACGGTCGGGGAGGTGGGTCGCCGCGGCCGCGGGCGCCACACCACCACCACCGCCGAACTGTTGCCGGTCGGCGCCGACGCGTTCGTCGTAGACACGCCCGGCGTCCAGGTCTTGGAGCTGGTGCACCTCGATCCCAACACCGTGCGCCGGGCGTTTTTGGAGATCCGGGAGGTGGGGACGCAGTGTGCGTTCGCCGACTGCCGACACCGCCAGGAGCCCGGCTGCGCGGTGCGGCGGGCGGTCTTGGAAGGCCGGATCGCAGGCTCGCGGTACGACAGCTATCTGACGCTGCTCGCTGAGGCCGAGGAAGGCGAGCGTCGACGCTATCGCTGATCGGGGGTCCACATGACCCGCGTCTACCTGGTACGCCACGGCCAGACGGTTTGGAACCTCGAGCGCCGCTATCAGGGACAGAGGGAATCGGCCCTCACCGACTTCGGGCGCGAGCAGATGCGCCGCCTCGCTGCGGCGCTGGCCGCAGAGCCGGTGCGCGCGGTGTACACCAGCCCCCTGCAGCGGTGCCGCTGGAGCGCGGAGCGCATCGCCGCGCACCACGGGTTGCGCCCGGTCGTCGAGCCGAATCTGATCGAACTGAACCACGGGCTGCTGGATGGGTTGCGCATCGACGAGATGGAAGAGCATCTGGGGGAGGTGGTGCGGCGCTGGTGGCGCGATCCCGCCAACGTGGTGATCCCACAGGGGGAACCGCTGGCCTCCGCTCGCGATCGCGCCTACGCCGCCTTCCGGCGCATCCTCGCGTCGCACCCGAATGAGACGGTGGTGGTCGTGGCGCACGGAGGGGTCAACAAGCTCATCCTCCTCACGCTTCTGGGCGCGCCGCTGGACTCGTACTTCCGCCTGCAGCAGCACAACGGCGCCATCAATCTGGTGGAGTACCGAGACGACGTGGGTGTCAGGGTCGTGGCGATCAACGACACCTGCTACCTGAAGCTCCCATCCACCGACCCGGCCGTCATCGGCCAGGAGTAGGCGGCGTCGGGCGCAGGAGGTCTTAGGTGGGCGTGCGGAGGGTGCGCAGCCAGGGAAGGGCCGCAGCCCAGAAAACCAGCAGCGCGAGGGTGGCGATGCCGACGGCCGGCAGCACATTCGCGGTCGGTCGGGTCGGGCCGGACAGCCGCAGTTCGATGGTGGTGCCGGGTGGGAGATTCGCGCCGGCGAGCCGCAGCACGCGGCGCTGCTGCACCGTGCGCTCCTCACGGCGTGGGAGCGCGTCGCTGTGCGCGGACAGCGGTGCGGCCACGAACACGTCCGCGGCCAGCGTGGGCAGCTGCACCGGGATGCGCAGGGCGACCCGAGTCCCGCGAAACGGGACGCGGTAGGTGAGCACGATCTGCCGTTCGCCGGGCGTGATCGGCAGCGAATCCACCACCGCGCCCTCGGCATCGAGCCCCAGCGGTGCCATGCCCTGGCGCACCGAGACGCCCTGTGCGCCGGCGGGCAGGGGCAGACGCAGGGTAGCGCGGCCGTCGCCTTCGGGCTGGCCGACGTAGGTGCGGGGCAGCGCATTACCCACGACGACGACCTCGCGTATGTCCAGCGCGTGCGGCTCGGCCTGCTCGACCAACAACGCGCGGCGCGCGATGTACAGGCCACCGGGGTCGTCGGTGACCTCGTATACGCGGAGCGTTGCGTCCAGCGTGCGGCGATCTGCGGGATGGGGGCCTGAGGTGTAGACCACGCCGCGGTACTCCGTTTGGATCACGTAGGTCCGGCGCAAGACGTCCACGCGCAACGTGAAGCGTCCGTCTGCGCCGGTGCGGGTGAGGCGCTCGACGGGTTGCTGTCCGGTCTCCATCCCGAGCACGCGCACCTGTGCGCCGGCTACCGGTCTGCCGGTCTCTCCCTGCAGGACGTGGCCGGTGACGACCACCCCGCCTGTCGCGGCGCCGGCATGCGCGGCGAACACGGAGGTCGCGAGGACACCCACGAGGGCCGCAAGGGGGTGCGGCCCCTTGTCAGCTTGGTACGCCATCGTCTTCGGGCTCGGCCTCCCCCAGCAGACGCCGAAGGTGTCGGCCCTCCTCGCTGCTGAGCGCAGGCCCTACCAGGTGGGCAGGGGCGTGATCGGTGCGGAAGCGCAAGAACAAGAACAGCGCGCCGGCCGCGATGGCGAAGGCCGGCGCCAGCCAGACCAGGAGGCCGAAGCCGCTTCGGGCAGGAGCGGCGAGGGCTGCGGGCCCGTAGCGGTCCACGAAGTAGGCGACGATCTCCTCCGGCGACTCACCCGCCCGCAGCTTCTGCCGGATGATCTCGCGCATCTGACCGGCCAGTTCGGAGGGCGAGTCCGCCACCGTTCGGCCCTCGCACACCGGGCACATCAACTGGGACGCGATCTCCCGAACCCGGTCGTCGAGCGTCTGGCCGAGCGCGGGTGGCCCGACCCCGACCAGCAGCGCCAGGACGGCCGCCACGGCGGAGCCGGACAGGGGATGTCGGCGTCGGTTCATCCTCCCTCCTTCTGTGCGGACGCACCCGCGCGCTCCTCCTCGGCGGCGCGCAGCAGGTGGCGCTGTGCTTGCGGGACGGTCTGCTCGTAGTCCCGCTGCGACAGCTTACCGGTCCTCCAGTCGGCCTCCAGGTCGCGCAGTGTCTGCAGCGGCCATCGTGTCCGGGTGCCCGCACGCAGCCGGTCGGGCCAGGCCGCGACGGCCGTGCCCAGCAAGAACGCGATGCCGCCGATCCAGATCCACCTCACCATCGGGTTCACCCACACGCGCAAGGTGGCGCGCCCGTCCGGTTCGAACGCCGCCAGCACCGCGTAGACATCGTCTTGCAGCGTGGACCGGATGCCCGGCCGGCTGACCGGCTGGTTCCATTTCGGATAGAACAGGCGCAGCGGCTCCACCGTCCAGGCGCGCCCACCGCCGCGGACCTCGAGCAGACCCCAGGTGGCCGTGGCGTTGGGAGCAGTCCCTCGGCGCAGGCCGTGGTAGGTCACGGTGTACGACCCCACCCGAAACGATTCGCCAGGCCGTACGGTGACCTCGCGCTCGCGGACGTACGCGTGGCTGGCGACGACGCCGACGACGATCACCAGCGTCGCCAAATGGACCAGATACCCGCCGTACCGCCGGCGCTGGTGGACGAACAGGTGGGCCAAGCCCAGGAGGTATGCCCCCACCCCCCCGGTGGGAGAGTCAGGCGCGAAACGCCCCCTCGGAGGAACCGTGGACTTCGCCCCGCGGTGGTATTCCTGGAGCGTCGCGCCGAGTGCGAAGGCGACGGCGGCCAGCGCCAGCACCACACCGGGCCTGCGCAGCAGGACCGCGGCCGCGACGGAGGTGCACAGCGTCACGAACAGGGGGAAGCGGAACTGAACCAGCGTGCGCACGGTGGCGCGCCGCCACGGGAGCAGCACGCCGACGCCCATCAGCACGAGGAGGGCGATCCCGATGGGCGCGGAGATCTGCCGGAAGTATGGCGGCCCGACGAAGATCTGCACGCCGCGCACCGCCTCGCTGAGGATCGGGAACAGGGTACCGACCAAGACGGCGAACGCGAATCCCAAGAACAGGACGTTGTTGAACAGGAACGCCCCTTCCCGCGAGGCCAAAGAATCCAGCGGCGCTGGGTCCCGCAAGTCGTCCCACCGCCATGCGAGCAGCCCGAACGATCCCAGCAGGAGCACGGCCAACAAGGCCAAAAAGTACGCGCCGATCTCGGACTGCGCGAAGGTGTGCACGGAGACGACCAGGCCGCTGCGCGTGAGGAACGTCCCCAAGAACGCCAGCGCAAACGTCAGGATCACGAGGGTGACATTCCACGCAGCGAACAGCCCCCTGCGTTCCTGGATGATCGCGGAGTGGACGTAGGCCGTGGCCACCAGCCAGGGCATCAGCGCGGCGTTCTCCACGGGGTCCCAGCCCCAGTAGCCGCCCCAACCCAGCGTGCGGTACGCCCACCAGCCGCCGACCAACAGCCCGGCACCCAGCGCAGCCCAGCTGAGCAACGCCCAGCGCCGCGTGGCTGCCAGCCATTCCGGATCCAGCCGCCCGGTGGCCAGCGCCGCGAGGGCAAACGCAAAGGGTACTGCGAACCCCACGTAGCCCAGATACAGCAAAGGCGGGTGGATCACCATCCCGGGATCTTCCAGCAGCGGGTTGAGTCCCCGGCCGTCGGTCGGCGGGAACGGCAGGGTCCGGAAGGGGCTCTCGACTGCAGCCACGATGAACGCAAAAAACGCCAGGATCGCCATCAGCACGATGGCGGCAGCCGGCATCAGTTCGGGGTCCGCGCGGCGGTGCCGGTAGACCACGACCGCGGCGAGGACCGCCATCATCCACGTCCAGAACAGCAGCGACCCAGCCTGACCTCCCCACAGCCCACTGACGCGGTATAGGAGAGGGGTCTCGAGGCTGCTGTTGCGTGCGACGTAGACCAGGCTGAAGTCGTGAGTGACGAGCGCGTGCACCAGAATGGACGAGGAGACAGTCAGCAGTACGGCGGGCATGACGGCTGCGTTCATGCCGCTGTCGATCCAGGTCCGCTTGCGCGCGGCGAGCCCGTAGGCCAGCGCTCCGATGGCGTACACGGCCGACAGCAGCGCGATCCACACCCCCGCCGCTGCGAGCGCGGTCACGGCGCAACCCCCAGGGGGTCCAGCACTTCCCGCAGGCGCGCGGGGTCGAGGGGTCCGGCGAACCGGTGAACGATGCGGCCTGCACGGTCGACGACGAACGTCTCCGGAATCCCGCGCACGCCGAAGGCGACGGCGACGCGGCCGTCGCGGTCGGGGCCGGTCGGGAACGTCAGGCCGTAGTGGCGCATGAACGCGCGCGCATCCGCCTCGCGGTCCCAGACGTTGACGCCGACGACGACGAGGCCGGCGCGTCGGGCCGACTGCCACAGCGCCTGGAGGATCGGCGCCTCGTCACGGCACGGGACACACCACGAAGCCCAGAAATTGACGACGACGACATTGCCGCGCAGCTCCCCCGACGACAGCACCCCGCCGTCGAACAGCGGGAGTACGAATGCCGGGGCTGGACGCCCTGCCAGCGACGGGGCGGGGGTTGTCGCACGGGGGCGCATCGCGTACGCGAAGGCGACGATCATCGCCACAACGACGACAAAGACCGCGCCGGCCCTCAGCCAGCGGCAGCTGGGGGGCGGTGCGGTCGTCGTGCCTCGCGTGGAGCTCCCGGCGACCGAGGACACAGCAATCTACATTATCCCACGGCGGGTCGCGCCGGGAGCAGCGTCGGGATGCCGCGACCGGGAGCGGGCTGTGGACGTTGCGCCGCACTCACCTCGATTCGGCGATCAGCTTCATCAACTCGCCTACGCCCCGGGCGGCGTTTTTCATCTGTGCGAGGTCCTGGGTGCGCACACCCGCCACGGCCAGCTCGCCGGCGGCTTCGGCCACGAGCAGCCACGGTTGCCCGTTGCGGTCCGCACGCAGGTCGACCAGGATGCCGTTGCCCTGTCCCTGGCAGACGTGCCCCCACTGCGCGTTGAAGTTTCTGCCCCGGGCTCCTTCGATGCAGTTCAGCGCGTGGCCGAGGTGCTGCCGGACGCTGGCGACGGCGTCGGCGGCGGCCGCGAAGCCGGCGTGCTGCGCCGCGGTGCGCGCCTGGACCCGCCACGCCGCCTCCCCCCGCGGCGGTGGCGTGGGTGAGGAGTACTCTCCGCCGTATTGCGCTGGAGCCGTCGCCACGACCAGCGCGAGCGAGACGATCACTGCGAGCAGCGTGCCCGCAACGCGCATACAATCACCCCCTTGGCTGACACGCAGACTGTAGCGGGGCACTTTCACGGTTGTGTCACGCGTCGCGCCCGCGTTCGGAACGGGTGTCACAGGGGGTAGGCGGCGAGGGTCAGGCCGGTGCGCTCGCCTTCCCGGGTCACGCAGGCGAGCCACAGGTCCACGGCCTTGGTGCGGCGGCGGGGTTCCCCGGTGTCCAGGTAGGTGACCGCATGCAGCAGCCTGGCCAGCGACTGGGTGTCCAGCCCGCCACCGGAGATCTCCGCCGCGAACGCAGCGACTAGCCCTTCCTGTTCGATGGCCTTGTGGGGACCGGTCAGCAGCCCCGCGGTGATGGTGCTGCCGACCGCGACGACCAGCATCCGCACGTCGGTCCGGGGCTGCGCGTACGTGCGAAAGTCCATCCCCGCCCCGAACCGCTCTTGGGTGTCCCGCAGCGATCCGGTAAAGCGGAAGCCGAAGCGATCCGACAGCGGACCGCCTTCCAGCACGCCGACCTGACCGCGGCAGAACAGCGGGGCGGATCGACGCGGCGGCCACGCCGACAGGGCGGTCATGGCGTCCTCGAGTTCGACGATCAGGTCCTGGAACACCTTGGGGTCGGCGGCCGGGGCAGACGCGCCGGTCCGGACCGCCCCCGGCGCCTCGCTGTGCAGCCCCGCGTCCAGGCGGAACCGGTCGTACGCGCGCCTGCGATCCGGATCGGAGAGCACAGCGAACGCCTCGTTGATCAGTTGTGCGGTCTCGATGTGCCCCCCCAGGTCAGGATGGTTTTTCAACTCGAGCATCAACACGTGGTAGACTTTGCGGATGACAGCCGGATGGGCGTGCGGGTGGACCTGGAGGACTTCGTAGTAGTCGACGTCGCGTCGGAAGGGCTCGCTCATCGCAAGATTGTATGCGCCCTTGGAGGGGCAAAACCCTGCCGGCCGGTGCCCTGGCCGCAAATGGAATGGGTAGCCCGCCGTCGGCGTTTGTCAGGGTGCCGAGGGAGAAACAGACGATGCGCAAACTGATCATTCTGGGATCGGGCCCCGCAGGCCTGACGGCCGCGATCTACGCGGCGCGGGCAGCGCTCGGACCGCTCGTGCTCGAAGGCTCCCAGCCCGGCGGGCAGCTGATGTTGACAACGGAGGTCGAGAACTACCCGGGTTTTGCGGACGGGATTCTGGGCCCGGAGCTGATGCAGCAGATGCGCCGCCAGGCCGAGCGCGTGGGCGCGGAGTTCGTGCCCGACGACGCGGTGGAGGTGGACTTCCATGCCAGGCCCTTCAAGGTCAAGGCCAGCAGCGGCGAGGTGTACGAGGCACGCTCGGTAATCCTCGCCACGGGGGCGCGCGCCAAGATGCTCGGCTTGCCCTCCGAGCAGCGGTACCTGGGCTACGGCGTCTCGACCTGCGCGACGTGCGACGGGTTCTTCTTTAAGGGCAAGCGGGTCGTGGTCGTCGGCGGCGGGGATACCGCGATGGAGGAGGCGCTGTATCTGGCGAACCTCGCCGAGTCGGTCACGGTCGTTCACCGCCGGGACGCCCTGCGCGCGAGCAAGATCATGCAGGACCGGGCCTTCCGCAACCGCAGGATCTCGTTCATCTGGAACCACGTGATAGACGAGGTGCTCGGCGCGGACTCCCGTGTGCGGGGCGTGCGCCTGCGGCACGTGCAGACGGGCGAAACGCACGAAATCCCCGCCGAGGGGTTGTTCGTGGCGATTGGCCACCTCCCCAACACGGAGCCGTTCCGTGGGCAGGTGGAGCTCACCGAGGGCGGCTACGTCGTGCTCAAGCAGGGGATGATGACCAGCGTCGAGGGTGTGTTCGCGGCCGGGGACGTCCACGACCACACGTACCGGCAGGCCGTCACCGCCGCCGGCTACGGCTGCCAGGCAGCGATGGAGGCCGAGCGCTGGCTGGCCGCGCAGGAGTAGCGAGCCCGGGTCAGGCTCGCGTGCCGACGGCCGCCTCGATCCGCCTCTTCAGTTCGGGCTTGGGCATGTAGCCGATGATGCGGTCCACCATCTGGCCACCCTTGAACACGCCGAGCGTGGGGATGGACATCACCTGGTAGCGCATCGCGGTCCCGGGGTTGTGGTCCACGTCCAGCTTCGCGAACTTCACCCTGCCTTCGTACTCCGCCGCCAGTTCCTCCACGATCGGAGCGATCATGCGACACGGGCCGCACCACACGGCCCAGAAGTCCACGACGACCGGGGTTTGAGACTCGAGCACCTCGGTGTGAAAGTTGGCGTCGGTGGCTACGACGGTCTTGCCCGCCATACACAGCCTCCTGTCGTTCGCGTCGATGTTTTTGTAAACCGCCCGGCGGCCTGAGATATTCCTAACAGGATCCTATGGTCGCGCGACCGAACAGGGGCACAGGGGCGCTTGGCGGAAACACCGCGGCGGGCGCCGGGGAGGAGTTCCCGTGGGAGGATCGATTCGGCTGGGGCGGCTGTTCGGGATCGCGGTCCAGATCCACTTCACGTGGTTCATCGCGGTGTGGGTCATCTCCTGGTCACTGGCGCAGGGGGTGTTCCCGCAACAGATCCCGGGTCTGCCTTCGGGCACCTACTGGACGATGGGGGTGGCGGGCGCACTGCTGCTGTTCGCGTCCGTGCTGGTGCACGAGTTCGGCCACGCGCTGACGGCGCGCACACTGGGCATCCCCACGCGCAGCATCACGCTGTTTTTGTTCGGTGGCGTGGCACAGATCGCCCGCGAGCCCGAGCGCCCGGCGCACGAGTTCTGGGTGGCGATCGCCGGTCCCGTCACCTCCGTGGCTCTGGCGGGACTGTTCTGGTTCGCCACGCCCCGCGCCGAACCGGTGCCGGCGACCGCCCTGATGGGATATCTGTCGTGGGTCAACCTGCTGCTGGCTGGGTTCAACATGATCCCCGCCTTTCCGCTGGACGGCGGCCGGGTGCTGCGGGCGATCCTGTGGAACTTCCTGGGCCTAGAACGCGCCACGAGGGTCACCACCACGCTGGGGCACGCCACCGCCGCAGCGTTCGTCGTCCTGGGTGTCTTTGCGATCTTCACCGGGCGTGTGATCAATGGGCTGTGGCTGGTCCTCATCGGGTGGTTCCTGGACCAGGGTGCCGGTGCCTCCTACCAGCAACTGGTGCTGCGCAACGCCCTGCGCGGCGTGCGCGTCGAGGACATCATGACCAGGGACGTCATCGCGCTCGACGCCAGCCTGACCATCGAAGACGCCGTGTCGAACTACTTCCTGCCCCACAAGCACGGAGGATATCCGGTGACGTGGGGCGACCGTCTGGTGGGCATCCTGACCCTGCACGACGTCAAGCAGGTGCCGCGGGACAGGTGGAACCAGACGCGCGTGCGTGACGCCATGACCCCGATCGCCCAGGTGAAGACGGTCCGGCCGGGTACGGGTGCCTACGATGCGCTGGCGCGGATGGTGCAAGCCGGTGTCGGACGGCTGCTGGTCGTCAATGCCGACGGCGAGCTGGCCGGGATCCTCACCCGCAGTGACCTCATGCACCTGATCCGGCTGCGCACCGAGCTCGGCGCGGACGTGCCGGCCTGAGCGGCCGAGCGAGCCCGCCGGCTATCCGCCCCTGCCCGCCACGAGCCATGCCGCAGCAATCACCGCGGGCAGGGCGACAGCCGGCAGACAACCTGTGCGGCGCGGCACGTCGCCTGTATGCGAACGGCGCTTGGGGTCGGCCTTGGCGGCGAGCCGGGTCGCCTTCTTGATGTGGCGGACGAACTCGACGTAGTTGCCCTGCCTCTTGTACAGCGCGGCGAGGTTCTGGTGGGCGACCCAGTAGTCCGGGTCTACCTCGATCGCCTTGCGGTAGGCGGCCATCGCCTCTTCGGTCCGACCTTGCTCCTGGTAGACGGTGCCGAGGTTGGAGTACGCCGGGGCGTGCAGGGGATCGGCTTCCAACGACCGCCGGAACTGCTCGATGGCCTCCTCGTACCGCCCCTGGCGCGCGAGCGCCACCCCCAGCTTGCTGCGGGCACGAGCCGAGTTGGGGTCGAGCTCCACGGCCTGGCGCAGCGAGGCTTCCGCCTGCCGGAGGTCGTCTTGGTCGAGGAGTTCCTCCCCGCGCGCCAGCGCCTCAACGAACTCGAGCGACGGCACCCTAGCCCTCCCGCCCCGGGGCATGCCGCGGAGCGATGCGGTCGAAGCCCGTGTAGGGAACCAAAGCCCGGGGGACATCCACACTGCCGTCGGCGCGCTGACCGTTCTCGAGGATGGCGAGGATCGCGCGGGTCGCGGCAATGGCGGTCCCGTTCAGCGTGTGCACGAAGTCTACCTGCGCACCGTCGCGGAAGCGAATCCGCAACCGCCGCGCCTGGAAGTCCGTGCAGTTGCTGCACGAATGCGTCTCACCGTAGTCTGCACGCCCCGGCATCCACGTCTCCAAGTCGTACTTCTTGGCGGCTGGGTCGCCCAGGTCCCCCCCGCAGATGTTCACGATCCGGTAGGGCATCCCCAGCCGCTGCATGATGCGCTCCTGGAGGGCCACGAGGTGGTCGTGCTCTTCCCACGAACGGTCGGGGTGCGCGAACGAGACCATCTCGACCTTGTCGAACTGGTGTACGCGATACAGCCCGCGGCTCTCGCGCCCGTACGTTCCCGCTTCCCGTCGGTAGCAGGTGGAATATCCCACGTACCTCAGCGGCAGGTGCCGGGCGTCGAGCACCTCGTCCATGTGCATCGCGACGATGGGATGTTCCGAAGTCCCGATCAGTGCCAGGTCGTCGTCGGCCAGGTGATAGACCTGCTGGGTGTCCATCTCGGCCCCGCCCATCGCCCCGAGGACCACGTGCGGCCGCACGAGAGTCGGGGGGAAGACCGGCACGAACCCCTCCTGCACCAACGACTCCATCGCGAACCGCATGAGCGCCTGCTGGAGGATCACGCCCTCGCGGGTCAGGAAGTAAAAGCGCGAACCCGACACCTTCGCCGCGCGCTCGAACTCCAGGATGCCCAGCGCGGTCCCCAGTTCGATGTGGTCCCGTGTGGGGAAGTCGAACCGGGGGGGATGTCCCCAGTAACGCACGGGCACGTTGCCGCGCTCGTCCTCGCCGGGCGGGACGTCCGGGTGGGGGGGGTTGGGGATCTGCAGCAGGATCCGGTCGAGCGCCTCGCGCAGGGCCCGGACTTCGGGTTCCTCGGCGCGGATCTGCGCCGCGATCTGCTTGAGCTCGTCGATGCGGCGCTGGCGTTCGGTGCCATCGAGCCGAGGAATCTCCTGGTTCGCTCGGTTCTGTTCGGCGCGCAGTCCTTCCACGCGTGCCAGCGCCGCCCGCCACGCACGGTCGGCTTCCAGCGCGCGGTCCACCAGGGCCGGGTCGCGTTGCTTGTGTCGCAGCGCCCACCGGAAGTACTCGGGGTCCTCGCGCAGCCGCTTGAGGTCGATCATTGGATGCCACTCCCTACAGTTGCGCCACCTTGACGTCGTAGATCCCGTCTACGGACTGGATCTCGGCGACCGCCGCCGCCGGCACGGGGTCGTCCAGGGTGAGCACCATCACGGCGACGCCTCCCGGGTTCTGGCGGCCCAGGTGCATCCCCGCGATGTTGACGCCGAAGCGCCCCAGAATCGTGCCGACGCGCCCGATCATGCCGGGGCGGTCGGTGTTCCAGGCGAACAGCATGTGCGCGGCCGGCGCCAGGTCGATGCGATACTCTCCGATGCGCACGATGCGCGGCTCGCGGTGGCCGAACAGGGTCCCGGCCAGCGAGAGTTCCCCCACGCCCGTACGCGCGGTGACGACCATGAGGCTGGCGAAGTCGTCGCTGCTGTCCTGTCGGCTCTCGACGACGCGCAGCCCGCGCTCGGAGGCCACCAGCGGTGCGTTGACGAGATTGACGGTCTGAGCGGTGACGCCTCCGAGCAGGCCAGCCAGCACGGACGAGGTGAGCAGCGACGGCTCGGCGGAGGCGAGTTCACCCTCCAGGCGTACCTCCACGACCTCAGCCGGCCCGGGGCCGAGCTGGCGCGCGAGGGCGCCGAGCACCCGCGCCAGCTCCAGGTGCGGGGCCAGGCGCTCCCAGGCCTCGGGGCGCAGCGCGGCGACGTTGACGGTCCCCCGTGGAAGTCGGCCCTCCAGCGCCTGGAGGAGTTGCTCGGCCGCGTCCAGGCCAATGGCCTCCTGGGCTTCGCGCGTGGACGCCCCCAGGTGCGGGGTTGCGATCACACGGGGGTGGTCGATCAGCCTCCGGTCGAGAGGTGGCTCGGATTCGAAGACATCCAAGGCGGCACCTGCGACCCGCCCGTCCTCCAGGGCCTCGTGCAGCGCTGCCTCGTCGATCAGGCCGCCACGCGCACAGTTGACGATCCGCACGCCCGGCTTGATGTTCCACAGCACGTGGCGGTCGATCGTCCCTCGCGTCTGGGTGTTGAGCGGCAGGTGGAGGGTGATGAAATCGGATTCCGCCCACAGCCGATCGAGCGGGACGAGGGTGGCGCCCGACTGCGCGGCGCGATCTTCGGTCACGTAGGGATCGTGGGCGATCACGCGCATGCCCAGCGCACCGGCAAGGCGCGCCACCTGCCCGCCGATGCGTCCCAGGCCGACGACGCCCAGGGTCTTGCCGTAGATCTCGGTGCCCACGAAGCGCTCGCGCTGCCACTCCCCACGGACGACGGAGGCGTGTGCCTGCGGGATGTTGCGGCAAAGCGCCAGCAGCATCGCGATCGTGTGCTCGGCCGTCGCGCGTACGCTGCTGTCCGGGGTGTTGATCACCAAGATGCCGGCCCGCGTGGCCGCATCGAGGTCGATGTTGTCGGTGCCCACGCCGGCGCGTACGATCACCCGCAAGCGGTCTGCGGCTTCAATGACGCGCTGCGTGACGCGCGTCCGGCTGCGGACGACCAGCGCGTCGCGACCGCCGATGTGCGCGATGAGCGCGTCTTCTTCCAGATCCGAACGGACTTCGAGGTGGGTGCGGGCCTGCAGATGCTGCAGCCCGGCCTGCCCGATGTCGTCGGTGACGAGCACGCGGAAAGGCTCGCCGTCGGACGTGAGCGGTCGATCCGCGATGGGCGCAAAGCGGTGTGCCGTCTTCACGCGACCCCCGCGGCCTCCTCGTCGAAAACCCGTTGGGCGGCACGCACGCCGGCTGCCTCCGGCACCGCTAGACCGAGAGAGCGCAGCACGCGTTCGAGCGCCTCCATGCACCGCAGGATGTCGGCGGGGTAGACAGCGCCGAGATGGCCGATGCGGAACACCTTGCCCTCCAGTTGGCCCTGCCCGCCAGCCAGGACGATGCCGTATCGGTCGCGCATGGGGCCGACGACCTGCCCGGCGGAGATACCCTCTGGGAGCCAGACCGCGGTGACCGCCCACGACGCGCAGCCGGCTTCGGCGACCGGCCGCAGCCCCATCGCCTCGATGCCCGCGCGGGTGGCCCGGCTGAGCAGACGGTGCCTCGCGAAGCCCTCGGGCAGGCCCTCGTCGCGGATCAGGCGCAGCCCCTCCTGAAGCGCGTAGAAGAGGGAGACCGGGGGCGTGAAGGGCGTCTGCGTGAGGCGCTGCTCCAGGGCGTTGCGCGTGATCGAGAAGTCCCAGTAGTAGCGGGGCATGCGGGCTTGGCGGTGCGCCGCCCAGGCCCGTTCGCTCGCTGCGACGAAGGCCACACCCGGCGGGCACCGAAGCGCTTTCTGCGACGCGCTGGCGACGACGTCGACACCCCAGGCGTCCATCTCCAGCGGGATCGCCCCCAGCGATGACACCGCGTCCACGAGCAGCAGGGCTGGATGGTCCTTGCGGGCGGCGGCGATGGCCGCCAGATCGTTCTGCACGCCGGTGGACGTCTCGTTGTGCGTGACGAGCACGGCCCGGTATTCGTCCCGTTCCAGCGCGTCACCGACCCGTTCGGGCGGAACCGCCGTGCCCCACTTTGTGTCGATCCTCCGAACCTCGGCGCCGTACGCCTGGGCGATGCGGGCGAAGCGGTCTCCGAACGCGCCGCAGACCAGCGCCAGCACGCGATCGCCGGGCGAGAGCACGTTCGTCACCGCCGCCTCCAGGGCGCCCGTGCCGGAGGATGCGTACGGCAGCACGGGTTGCTGTGTGACGCACAGCCACCGCAACCCGTCGAGCACCTCGCGCAGGATCTGGGCGAACGGCTCGCTGCGGTGGTTCATCATCGGGCGTGCCTGCGCCTCGCGCACGGACCGGGGAACGGGCGTCGGTCCGGGAATCAGCAACAACTCATCCACGGTGCACCTCCGTAGACCTGCGGCGGGTTGCCGCCCGCTGCAGGAAGCCATCTTGGGTCCTCCTGCCCCCAACGAAAATGCCTCCGACGTCTGCTCAGAGACGGGAGGCCTCCCGCGGTGCCACTCTGCTTCCGGGATCGGGCGACGGTCCCGCGATGGCTCGCGCTTTGCCGTCGACCCGACCACGGCGCTCTTTGTCGCTGTCACGGGCGCGCCCGCCGGCTCTCGCCGGAGCTCGGAGGATGGAAACGTCCGCAGCCACCGGCCGGCTCGCACCCACCGCCGGCTCGCTTTGCGGCCGCCGCGAACCCGTCCCCTTCGTCGCGTTCGTCTGAAGGGCCACGCGGCCGGGTTATTCCGTACGATACCGTGGCTGCCTGTCAGATGTCCAGATAGACCACCGCCGTCCAGGTCCCGTCAACGGAGTCGACCCGGAGCTGGTGGTAGGTGGCAGCCTTGACCTCGATGCCGCGCGGGTGACGCTGCGGGTCGAAGGGCTCCCCGTGCAGTGTGGCATGCAGGTGGGTCGGCGAGACCTCGTGGACGCAGACCTCTGCGGCCAGCGCGCCGTCCCGCGCATGCAAAAACAGCAACTCATTCAGCCAGTCCACCACAACAGACGGCAGGTCCGGGGAAGCCACCTCGACATCCCAAGTCCGGACGCGGCGCACCGTCTGCACGTCGGTGATCAGGGAGAACAGGCCCATGCCCAGGTCGGCCAGCAGCGCGGGCAGCGTGGGAGCCTCGGCCCGCAGGCCGACCTCGGCGGTGTGCTCGAGGATCTCGAACGGCAAGACCCTAGCGCAGGCCCGCGTCGGTGAGGCCGGACCCGGCCGCCTGTACGAGCTGCGGGTCGCCCAGCATCTCGAGGAAGGCCCGCAGCAGCGACGTCAGCCGCTTCTCGCGGTGTCGCACGACCCACAGCGTGCGCACGGCCCTCAGGTCGGCCACCGGTATGACCCGGACGCGCCCGGCACGCTGGGTGTCCTCGACGGCGAGTTGTGAGACGATCCCGACCCCCAAGCCGGCGGCCACGGCATTGACGATCGTCTCGTTGCTCGAAATCTCCATGGCGGGCGAGGGAACGAGACCGAGCGAGCGGAACGCCTGCTCCACCGCCTCGCGCGTGCCGCTGCCGCGCTCGCGCAAAATCAGCCGCTCGCGGAGGACGTCGGCCGCGCGGACTTCCCCGCGATGCGCCAACGGGCTGTCGGGGGCGGCGATGGTCACCATCTCATCGCTGCGGTAGGGGAAGGCGACCAGGGAATCGTGCCGCATGCCCGTGCCGACGACACCGACGTCGAGTTCGTTGCGCAGAATGCGCTCGTGGACGCGCCGGGTACCGGCGATGTCGAGCGTGATCTCCGCGTCGGGGACGCGCCGGCGCAGCTCGCCCAGCAGCGGGGGCAGCAGGTACGTACCCGGCGTGTTGCTGGCACCCACGCGCAGGGTCCCTCCAGCAAGCCCCCGGAGATCGCGGATCGCGGCCTCGGCTTCCTGCAGCAGGCCCAGCACGCGTACCGCGTACTCGTCCAGCACGCGCCCGGCCTCGGTCAAGAAGATCCGCTTGCCGATCTGGTCGAACAACTCTACGCCCAACGTCCGTTCCAGTTCGCGCACCTGGATGCTCACGGACGGCTGCGTGATGCGCAACTCTTCCGCCGCGCGGGAGAAAGATCCCGCCCGCGCCACCGTGTGGAAGATCTTGAGCTGGTGCACGTTGAGCATTCCACATCCACTATACCTGGCCGCGCGGGTCGCCCCAAGCCTCCCGCCCACGGCGCCCCGGTCGTGCCGCCGCAGCAGGCCGTACAATGGGAGTGCGTCTGCGAAAGGAGGAACGGACGGTGACCGAGCGGGAGCGGGTGCGGCTCACCAGCCTGGTGGACTGCGCCGGCTGAGCGTCGAAACTGGGTCCGGAGGACCTGGCCGCCATCTTGGCCAACCTGCCGGCCGCGGCCGATTCGCGGCCGCTGGTCGGACTGCGCACACGCGACGACGCGGCCGTCTACCGCGTGAGCGGGGATCGGGTGCTGGTACAGACCCTCGACATCTTCACCCCCTTCGTGGACGACCCGTACGCCTACGGGGCGATCGCTGCGGCCAACAGCCTGTCCGACATCTACGCCATGGGAGCGGATCCGGCGCTCGCCCTGAACTTCCTGGCGTACCCGCGGGCGCACCTGTCCCGGGAGGTCGTCGTTCAGATCGTACGGGGCGGTGCGGACAAGATGACCGAGGCGGGCGTGGTGATCGGCGGCGGTCACTCGATCGAAGACCGCGAGGTGAAGTTCGGGTATGCGGTGACCGGGTTCACAGCCGCCGATCGCATCGTGACGAACGCCGGCGCTCGACCGGGCGACCGCCTGGTGCTCACCAAGCCGATCGGACTCGGCGTCGTCACGACCGGCATCAAGTACGGACGCACGTCGGAGGAGACGGTGGAATCCGCAACGCAGGTCATGCTCCAGCTCAATGGGCCCGCGGTTGCCGCGATGCTCGCAGTCGGCGTGCACGCGTGCACCGACGTCACCGGGTACGGTCTGATCGGGCATCTGCGGGAGATGGCGGAGGCGTCGCGGGTGGCCGCACGGCTGCGGGTAGGGGCCGTGCCGGTTCTGGAGGAGGCGTGGGTGCTGGCGCGGGCGGGCGTGGTGCCCGGCGGCAGTCAGCGCAACCGTGCCGCGGCCGAAGGCTACGTGCGCTGGAGCGATGCCGTGTCCGAGGAAGCCCGTGTGCTCCTGTGCGATGCGCAGACAAGCGGGGGTCTGCTCATCGCCGTGGCGCCCGAGCGTATCGGGGCGTTGCGGGCGGCACTGACCGCGCGCGGCGTCCGCGTGGCCGCGGAGGTGGGTGAGGTCCTGGATTCGGGGGAGGGATGGATCGAGGTCGTGGCGTAGGCGTGCAGAAGCACCCAGGAGGCAAAGGGATGAAGATTTCGCGGATCCTCGTTCCCACGGATTTCTCGGAGGCATCGTCGGCGGCGCTCGAGTGGGCCCGAACGCTCCAGGAGGCGTTCGGCGCGGAGGCGCTGGTGCTCCACGTGATCGACACGGTGGCGGTCGCACCGGCCGTGCCTCCCCTCGGCCCGGTGCCGGCCGCCGGGGCAGACCCCCAGGCGGTCACAGAGATCCTCCAGCAGGTTCGCCGGCAGGCCGAGGGCGAGATCGCGCGCGTCAGCGCCGCATTCCGTCACGCCCGCACTCTCCTCGTGGACGGGACCCCGGGCCCGAAGATCGTGGAGGTGGCTGCGCACGAACGGGCGGACGTGATTGTGATGGGCACGCACGGGCGGAGTGGACTGGCCCGCGTGCTCTTTGGCAGCGTGGCCGAACACGTCGTGCGCCACAGCGACGTGCCGGTCCTGACGGTGCGGCACAGGGCGGCTCGTTAACGGGGGGCGG
Source organism: Armatimonadota bacterium (assembly GCA_031432545.1). NCBI lineage: Bacteria > Bacillati > Candidatus Sysuimicrobiota > Candidatus Sysuimicrobiia > Candidatus Sysuimicrobiales > Candidatus Sysuimicrobiaceae > Candidatus Caldifonticola > Candidatus Caldifonticola tengchongensis. The sequence continues at coordinate 98,126 of JAVKGX010000001.1, read as the reverse complement.
TCTGCGGATCGTCCAGCAGACCGCGCAACGCGCGGATCGCTTCTTGCCCGTTGCGGAAGGCCAGCGGGGCCGGGGAGCTGACGGGAAACCAGGCGACCGCGTCCACGTCGTCAGCCGGATGCGGCTCGCCGGAGCCCAGCTCGCACCAGTACGACAGCACCAGGGTGTGCTCGCCGCCGTAGGTGTCGGCCGAGATGCTCACCAGCCCCCTTATTCGCACCTCGACGCCGAGTTCTTCCGCGCACTCGCGGATCACTGCCTCTTCGGTCAGCTCTCCGATGTCGACGAAGCCGCCGGGGGTGTCCCACATGCCCTTGTGTGGCTCCACCGCCCGCCGCGTCAGGAGCACTTTGTGGCGGGTTCCGCCCCCCGATCCGGCGCTATCCCGCACGATGAGGGCGTTCACGCACGGCTTGGGGTTCTGCCACAGGACGAACCCGCATCCCGCACACACCGGGGTGGCGGGAGCGACCGAATGCCCGGACTTCGAGCCGGCCCCCGCAGCGCGAGCACGCGCGCAGGTCAGACAGCGCTACGGCGGACGATCCGCGCGAAGTGGAATAGGTGTTGCTGGGCTAGTCCGGCCAGCGGACCGAAACGGTCCCGGGCGAAGGTCTGGATGTCCCGCGGTCTCCGCCGGTGCCCGCCGAAGTAGAGGGATTCGACCGCCCTCTGCACCCACACGTCGACCGGGAACGCCTGGCGGTGTCCCAGCCCGAACAGCAGTACGCACTCGGCGACCTTCTCGCCAACGCCGGGCAGGTCCAGCAGCGCCGCGCGCGCCCGGTCGAACGGTGCGGCCGCCAGGTCCTCCAGGGTCGGATCGCCCTCGGCGATGCGACGTGCCAATGCGCGAAGGTACGGGGCGCGGTAGCCGACGGCCGCATCGCGCAGCAACCGCTCCGGAGCATCCGCCAGGCGAGCAGGATCCGGGAACGCAAAGTAGGCGTCTTGCCCCGTCCCCGAGGGCTCGCCCAGCGCTGCGCACAGCCGGTCCACGCTGAGGCGGATCTTGGGGATGTTGTTGTTCTGAGAGATCACGAAGGTGGCCAGCGTCTCCCACGGATCCTGCCCGAGAATGGAGATGCCCCGGGTGTGCGGCAGGACGGCCGCGAGGACCGGATCGCGCGCGAGGTCGCGTTCCAACGGCCGAATCGGGCCCCAACCCCACAGGTAGCGCTCGACGTGCTCCGCCGGCATGCGGCTTCGTACGTGCAGACGCCATCGGTCCGAACGGACGCGCAGCACCGCGGCGCCGGCGACGATGACCGCGGTGCCGTCGGCCCACCGGTAGCGAAACACCTGCCCGCACTCCAGCGTACGCCGCAGGTCGAGGCCGCGCCGCGGCAGCGAGAAGGAGGTTCCCTCAAAGGTCGTGGCTTCATGGTCGGCAATCGGCGGTCTCACCGCCACCCCATGCCCTCCATCACGAGCTGCGACCACGTCTCCATCCGGTCGTACTGCTCCCGGACGACCGACACCGGCACGAACGCGCCGGCAAGCACGTCCGTCTCCCGCACCGACACCTCCCCGTCGGTATGCGCCTCGTACACGAGCCCGAAGTGGACCCGCCCCACCGGGTTGCGGTCGTCGTTCAGCACGCCGACCAGACGCGCCGTCCAAGGCCGTTGAAAGACGAGTTCCTCTTCGGCCTCGCGCGCAAGCGCCGCCTCGATCGGGTCCACGCCGGCGACGTCGGAGCGGTTGACGTGGCCGCCGATGCCGATTGAATAGCGGTGGTGGAGCCGCACGTCGCCACCCCGATCCGTGCGCCGGAACAGAAAGATCGTCTCGCCGCGCCGGACCACGACGTAGGGGATGATCTGCTTGAGGGACGGGTCGTCTTCGACCGCGCCGCGCCGTCGGAAGAAAGCGCCGGAGCGGATGCGCTCCAGGTAGACCGGCAGAGGTGGGCGCATCCCGCAAAACGTCCCCTCCGCGAGGAGGGTGTTGCGCGGCACGACGAGGACTTCTTCATCCATCTTGCTCAACACCGCCCTCCTCCGCCGGTTCTCCTTCTGCCCGGTAGATGGCCTTGGACAGGATGTGAGCCCCCGCCGGGACGGTCAGGAACAGAAAGACGATCACCGCGACTTCCTTCAACCCCCAGCCGAAGTTCGCCAGCGAGCCGATCAGCGCGCACGCGGTCCCCAGCGTGGCCACCTTGCTGGAGACCTGCAACCGGCTGAACGTGTCACGAAACCGCAGCAGGCCGAAGCTGGCGATGAGGGTGAACGCGGCGCCGGCCAGCAAGAACACACCCGCGACGAAGTCAGGCAAGGGGTCCTCCGCGATGGATGAACTGCGCGGCCGCGATCGTGGCGACGAAGCTCAGCGCGGCCAGCACGACCGCTACGTCCAGGAAGTGGCGGGTGCCCACCAGGACGTCCACGGTGACGACGATGTTGATCAAGGCCAGCACCAGAGTATCCGTCGCGACGACGCGGTCTGCGAAGTCCGGACCGAGGGCCAGCACGGCCACACAGCACGCAACGGCGACGTGCAGGGCCACGAGGGCCACCGAGGCCATCTCTGCGATCACTCGAAGACCTCCCGGACGACGGCCTCCAGATTCCGCTTGATCGTCCGGACCTCGGCGTCCGCATCGGGGAGGTCGAAGACGTGGACGATCAGGGCTCTGCGGTCGGCCGTGAGATCCACGGTCATCGTGCCCGGGATCAGGGTGATGATGTTCGCCAGGGTGGTGATGGCGAGGTCCGTACGGACCTCCAGGGGCAGGCGGATCAGCCCGGGACGGATGCGCCGTCGCGGATTGAGGATGATCGCTGCCATGATCAGGTTGGCCCGGATCATCTGGACGGTGACGGTCAGTACGAGGCGCGCGAACGCCCAGACCCTGCGCATCGAACCCTCCTAGCGCCCCAGCACCGCGCCGCCGTACTCGGCCGGATCCAGCAGGTGCCGCGCGGCGATCTCGGTCAGGTCGAACAGACTCTGCCCACCCAGGCCCCAGGCGACCGACAGCGCCGCGATGGCGGCCACGGGCGCGAGTGTGGGGAAGCGCACGGGCCTCCGGGGAGCGACCGGCGCTCCCCAGAAGACGTTCACGAAGATCTTCACCATCGACAGCAACGTGAGCAAGCTGACGGCGATCGCCACGGCGGTGACCAGGGCCTGGTCGGCTTCCAGGCCCGCCCGCACCAGCGCGAACTTGCCCAAAAAACCGCTGAAGGGCGGTACGCCCGCCAGCGAGAGCGCCGCGACGACGAACAAGATGCCCAGGGCCGGGTGCCGTCCGGCCAGACCCCCCACCGCCTCCAGTTTCCCACTGCCGTAGGCGCGCTCGACCGCGGCGCCGACGAGGAGCAAAGACGTCTTGGCTCCGATGTTGTGCAAGACGAAGAAGATCCCGGCCGCCAGGGCCAGCGGTGTCTGCAGCCCCAGCGCCATCACCATGTAGCCGATCTGGCTGACGATGTGGAAAGACAGGATCCTCCGAATCTCCTCCTGCGCCAGCGCTCCCAGCACACCCAGTGTCATGGTGAACCCCCCGACCACCAGCAGCAGCGGATCGGCCCCCCCCAACGGTTGGATCGTCGTGAACAGTCGGAACAGCGCATACACGCCGACCTTCGTGAGCATGCCGCCGAAGTATGCGGCGACGCCGCCGGGGGGGATCGCGTAGGCGTGTGGCAACCAGAAGTACAGGGGGAAGACCGCCGCCTTGACACCGAACGCCGTGGCCAGCAGGGCGAGTCCGGCGCGCGCGGTCGCCGGGGGAGCCTCGGGCAGGCGGCGCGCCAGGTCGGCCATGTTCAACGTGCCGGTCGCCGAATACAGCAGCGCGACCGCGATGAGGAAGAAGGCGGAGGCCGTGAGGTTCATGGCCACGTAGGTGAACGCCTCGCGGGCCTGTGCGCGCGTGTTGCCGAGCGTCAGCAAGAAGTACGATGCGAGCAGCATGATCTCGAAGAACACGTACAGGTTAAACAGGTCGCCGGTCAGAAACGCGCCGTTCATCCCCGCCAGCAGCAGGTGCCAACCGGCGTGTAGGAAGCGCTCCCGCCGCGGATCGGGTTCGGCGGCCACGAACAGCAGCGTGACGAGCGCCACGAAGCTGGCGATGGCACACATCAAGGCGGCCAGCATGTCCGCGACGAACGGGATGCCGAACGGGGGCGGCCAGCTCCCCAGCGGCACGACGTGGATGCCGGCTTCCCTCACGGCTCCGACGAGTCGCACCGACGCCGCCAGCGTCAAGGCGGCTGACGCCAGGCTGATTGTCCACCGCAGCCGCCGCCGCCCGACCGCGGCGAGCATGGCACCTGTGAGCAGCGGGAGGACGACCGGGACCACGGGGGCGTTCACGGCTCCTCCTCGAACGCGTGCATGCGGTACCCCAGCGCCAGGACGAAGGCGATCACACCGAAGCCGATCACGATCGCGGTCAAGATCAGCGCCTGCGGCAGCGGGTCGGCCAGCGGCGCGGGGTTGCCGAGGATCGGCGGACTGCCGCGCCGGACGCCGCCGGCGGCGAGGAGCATGAGGTTGGCGGCGTGGCTGATCAGCACCAACCCGATCACTTGACGCAGGAGCTGACGCCCGAGCAGCAACCAGACGCCGGAGCCGACCAGCAGCCCGATGAGCGCCGGCAGGAGGATCCTCACCGCCGGACCCCGGTCAGGGCCTGTACTGCGGCCAGCACGGCGGACGCCACGGTGAGGTAGACGCCCATCTCGAACAGCAACGAGGTCGACAGTTTCAGGCCTCCCAAAGACACCAGCGCGTGCGTCAGGAAGGGTTCGCCCGCCAGGATCGCCCCGATGCCCGTTCCCGCCGCGAGCAGCAGCCCAGCCGACACGCCGCGCAGCCACCGTCTGCGGAACACGTCCGGGCCGAACGCGAGGGTCCAGACGATCACGGCGAGCGCCGTCATCAACCCCGCCACGAACCCGCCGCCGGGGCTGTAGTGCCCCGACAGCAGGAGGTACCAGGAGTAGGCCACGATCGCGGGCGTGACCCAGCGGGTGACCGTCTGCAGGATCGGGGAGGTCATCTCGGCCTCCGCCGTTGCGCCAGGGCGAACACCCCCAGCGCCGCGATGCCCAAGACGGTGATCTCGCCGAGCGTGTCCAGACCGCGGAAGTCCACGAGGATCAGATTCACCAGATTCGTGCCGCCGGCGGCCTGTGCGTGTTCCGCGAAGAACGTCGCCAGCCGCGTGTCTTCGGACCGGCGTAGGATCTGGGATGCCAGGCCCGCGGCGGTCAGTCCGGCTCCCACCGCCAGCAGCGCGTCGACCGCCATCCCCGGGTGGCGGTTGGGCTCGTCGGGGGTGAGCAGGTGCGTCACGACGGTCAGGAACAGGACCAAGGTGACGGTCTCGACGAGGACCTGCGTCAGAGCCAGATCGGGTGCCAGCAAGGAGAGGAACAGCAGCGCGACGGTGTAGCCGACCGCGCCCAGCGCGATCACGACGGCCACGAGACTGCGCACGACCGTCGCGGTGACGACCGCCGCGATGGCGAGGACGACCACCATGACCTCGTGGGGAAAGGGACGGAAGGGATCCGTGCCCGACCAGTCCCCGAAGCGCCACAGTGCGAAGCCCGCCCCGGCGATCGCGGTCACCAGCACCGCGGCGAGGTAGTCGCGCAGGACACCGGTGATCGTCCGCCGGGCGAGGAACTTTGCGAACGCCATCAGCATGTCCATCCAGCGATCGAAGATCCTGCCGCCTTCGACGGGCAGCGCCGGCGCGCTCCCCCACCGCGCGAGCGCGGCCCCCAACGCCAGCGTGAGGATCGTCAGACCGAGCTTGTCGGGCTTGAGGCCATGCCACAGGTTCACCGTCCCCGCAACGGGCGCGACGACCTGCTCCAGCGACGCGGGCCACAACCCGAACAGCACACCGGTCGCCGCCAGCACGGCGGCCGGCGCCAACAGCGTCGGCGCGTCGTGGGCGCCCGGCTCGGCGTCCGGCGGCCTCCAGAAGATGGACAAAAACCGGAAGCCGTACGCGGCGGTGAAGACCGACCCCGCCGACAGCAGCGCGGCCTCGACGGTCGGCAGAGCTGCAGACGCGGCTTCCTTGGCCCAAAACCCCCCAAACCCCGGGATCCCCAGCATCGACATCGCCGCTGCGCCGGACAGCACGGCGGTGATCGGCATCGTCCGGGCCAGGCCACCGAGCCGGCGGATCGAACGGCTGTGGGTTTCGTGCTCCACGGCGCCGGCCACCAAGAACAGGGTGCCCTTGTAGGCGGCGTGCGTGAGCAAGACCAGCAACGCCGCGTCGCGGCCGGCGACCGTGCCCGTCCCGGCCAGTGCCGTCGCCAGGCCGAGCGCACTCACCGTCGCATAGGCCAGCAGCGCCTTCAGGTCGTCCTGGAAGACGGCGACCGCAGCGGCGAACAGGAACGTGGCCATCCCGACCGGGACCACCCAGGCGCTCCACGTTTGGGTTCCGCCGAGTACGGGGCCCAGGCGCAGCAGCAGGAACACTCCGGCTTTGACCATCGTGGCCGAGTGCAGGTAGGCGCTCACCGGAGTGGGTGCGACCATCGCGGAGGGCAGCCAGAAGTGAAACGGAACCTGCGCCGACTTCGTGAACGCGCCGGCCAGCAGGAGGCCGACGATCCATGGGTACACCGTGCTGGCCTGCACCGCGTCGGCCCGCCCGACGAGCGCCGAGACGGCGAACGTGCCGGCGGTGGTACCCATCAGCACGATTCCCGCGAGCATGGCGAGACCGCCCAGGACCGTGACGACCAGCGCACGGATCGCCGACCGGCGGCTTTCGGGGTCTTCGTGGTGGAAGCCGATGAGCAAAAACGACGCGACCGACGTCAGCTCCCAGAAGACGTACAGGACGATCAGGTCGTCGGCCAGCACCAGCCCCAGCATCGATCCCATGAACAGCATCAAGAACGCGAAGAACGTGCCCAGCCGCGCTTCCTTGGGCAGATAGCCGATCGCGTACGCGACGATGAGGATGCCCACGCCCGCGATGAGCAGCGAGAACACCGACCCCAGCCCGTCCAAGGCCAGCGCGTAGCGCACGCCGAGGGCGGGCAACCACTGTGCGCCCGCCGAAACCGGCAGAGCCTGTCGCGAGAGGGCACCCAATAGGGCCAGGGTGACGGCGCAGACCCCCAGCGCCCCCGCAGCGGCCGCCCGCCTCGACAGCGGGGCGATGAACGCGGCGCCGACGATCGGAATCAGAGGGACCCAAAGAAGAGCGGTGGACATCTGCGCGACGAACCGGATCGTCCTCAGGCTACCGGACGCCGCCGAAGGCCGTCAAACCAGCGCCGTGATATGAAAGAAGTGTGGAAGCCCATGCCGCCCGGCTGTTTGCCGATCTCGGGCTGCTCATGCTGGCCGCCCTCGGTGGGGGACTGCTGGCCCATGCGCTCCGGCAGCCGCTGATCGTCGGCTACATCCTCGGGGGTATTGCGGTCGGTCCCTTCACGCCGGGTCCTACGGTCACGGACGTCCGCGCGTTCGAACTGTTCGCGGAGATCGGCGTCGTGCTGCTGTTGTTTTCGGCGGGTGTCGAGTTCTCGATCCGCGAACTGTTCCGCGTGCGGCGTGTGGCCCTGCTGGGGGGTCCTGCAGGCATCGCGCTGACCGTCTTGCTGACCGTGGGTGTCGGCTGGCTGCTGCGCTGGCCGCTTGCCCAGTCGCTCGTCGTGGGCGGTGCGATCAGCGTGGCCAGCACCATGGTCCTCATCAAGTTCCTCCAGGAGCGCGGCGAGCTGGGTGCCCCGCACGGCCGCGTCGCCGTCGGCATCACCCTGGTTGAGGATCTGGCGGTGGTCGCGATGACCATCCTGCTGCCGGTGCTGGCGCTCGGCGGCGAGCACCGGCTGGCGCTGTTCGGCCGCGGCCTGCTGCAGGCGGCTTTGCTGTTGATCCCGCTGCTGTGGCTGGCCCGCCGGGTCGTCCCCAAGGTGCTGGCGCGGGTCGCGCGCACGCGCAACATGGAGCTGTTCCTGATGGTCACCCTCGCGATGGCCATCGGTACCGCGACGCTGACCGCGGGCCTGGGGCTTTCTCTGGCTTTGGGGGCCTTCTTGGCCGGACTGGTGATCAGCGAGTCCGAGTTCGCGCACGAGGCCCTCGCGCGGATCTTGCCCGTGCGCGACATCTTCGTGGCGGTGTTCTTCGTCTCGATCGGGACGTTCGTCCGCCCCGCCTCCCTGCTCGCAGAGGCGCAGGTGGTCGTCCTGCTGGTCGTGCTGATCACTGTCGGCAAGTTCTTGGTGTGGTCCGTCATCGTCCGGGCCGCCGGATACGGCGCGCGCACGGCCATCCTGGCGGGTCTGGGCCTCACCCAGATCGGTGAGTTCTCCTACATCCTCGCCGGTCTGGGCCGCGCTCAGGGTCTGGTCAGCACAGCGGTGTACGAGGCCGTCTTGGCCTCCTCGCTGCTGACGATCCTGCTGAACGCGCTGCTCTTCCGGCGCGTGCCCTCCTGGCTGGAGCGTCGGATCGCGGGTCTGGAGCCCGCGCGGGAGGCGCCATCGGCCGCGGTGACGGCCAGCCCGCGCGTGGTCGTCTGCGGCTTCGGGCGGGTCGGGCGGGGCGTCGCCGACGCACTCGACGCCTTCGGCCTACCCTACGTCGTCGTGGATCTGGATCCGGAGGCCCTGCGGGCGGCCCGTGCGCGGCGTGCGGGCGCGGTCTTCGGCGACGCGGGCAATCCCGCGGTCCTGCAGCGGGCCGCAGTCGACCGCGCCGAACTCCTCGTCGTCGCGATCCCGGAGTTCCAGACTGCTCACCGGTGTGTGCGAGCGGCGCGACAGATGCGCCCGGACCTGCCGATCCTTGCTCGGGTCCACCAGGAGCGGCATCGGGCGTCGATGGTCGAAGCCGGCGCCACCGAAGTCATCCAGCCCGAGGTCGAGGCGGCGCTCACGATCGTCGGCCACAGCCTGGTGCGGCTGGGGGTGGACCGCCCGCAGGTCCGCCATTATCTGGAGCAGGCCCGCAGCAGGTGGCCGGGGGCGGACGAGGGTGATGGGCCGGAGCCCGCGGGGCGGCTGGAGGCGCGGGAGATCGTGATCCGCAGCCCGCAGGTCGCCGACCGTCCGCTGTGGCGGGCCCGGATCCCGGAGCGCACGGGCGCGGTGGTCGTCAGCGTGGTGCACGAGGGCCGCGAGGTCATCAACCCCGAGCCTGAGCAGCCGCTCCGGCGCGGAGACCGCCTGCTGGCGATCGGCAGCGGCGATCAACTCGACCGGCTCGAGCGGCTGTGCACTGACGAGGGCGCCGAGTGATCCGGTTCGCGGGGCCGCGGGCCCCCCGCTCACTCCGCCACATCCCGACTGACCGGGCCGGTCCATCCGCGTGTTCGCTGGCCGCCGTGTCCGCCTCCGGCGGGTGCGCGGTCGCGGAGGTAGAGGTCGAACCACTCCAGCATGTCCAGCAGCATCTGCCGGACGTTGGGTGTGGAGAGCACGTAGTAGTTCTCGTTCGGGTAGACCTTGTATCGAAAGGTCTTGTACTCCCGCTCCAGCGCCCGGGCGAACTCCAACCCGGCGTCGCTCCACGGCCACTTCCCTTCCCCGTGCAGGACGAAGCACGGCGTCGTCGCCTGCGAGACTTTGTAGATGGGCGAGCACCGGTAGTAGACGTCCTCGTTGCCCTGAAGCGGTCCACCGAACTCGTACTCTAGGAGTTTGATGTGCCGCAGTTCCAGTTCGCGGTAGTGGCGCACCCAGTTCGCATAGCCCGAACACGCCACCGCGCACTGAAATTCCTCCGGCGCGTAGCAGACCGCCGACATCGTCAGGCAGCCGCCGTAGCTGGTGCCCGTGATGCCGGTGCGGTCGGGGTCCACCTCGGGTAAGGTGGCCAGGTACCGTTTTCCGGCGATCGCGTCGCGCAGGTCACCTCCGCCCCAGTCCCTGTTGTTGAGGTCCTCGAACGCGCGCCCGTAGCCGGAGCTGCCGCGGATGTTGGGCAGCAGCACCGAGTAGCCCTGGCCGGCGAAGAACTGCACCGACGGCTGGAAGGTGTCGAGGAACTGCGAGGTGGGACCGCCGTGGATCCACAGGATTCCCGGACTCTTCTCGCCCGGTCCCAGACCCCGGCCGGGGTACAGATAGGCCGAGATCGTCAGCCCGTCGTCGGTCGGATAGCGGACCTTTTTCGGTCGCACCAGCGCTGGGGCGGCCCAGGCCGGCACCGACGTGGTCAGCGCACGGGTCTGTCCGCTGTCCACATCCACGACCCACAGGTCCTGCGGAGCCGTCGTGGTCTGGAAGAGGTAGCAGATCCGGGCACCGTCGGGCGACCACTGCGGAAACGAACACACGCCCTCGTCGGGATCGACCAGCACCCGCGGTTCGCCTCCGGAGGCCGGAGCGATCCGGATCTGCAGCGTGCCGTCGTGGTTCTCGACGTAGGCCACCGACCTCCCGTCGGGCGACCAGACGGCGTCGCTCTGATCGGCGGCGGCCGCGGCCACGGGGCGCAGGTCTCCGCCGGCCAGCGGTGCGATGTAGTAGTTGAACCAACCCGACCGCTGGGAGCGGATCAGCAGGTGGGTTCCATCCGGCGATGGCTGCGGCGTTCCGAAGGTACGGCCGTAGTGGTAGTCGAACATATCCGTGTCGCGCACCACGACGCGAGCGTTGCCTCCGTCGGCATCCATCAGCACCACGTCGTGATCGGTCCACGCCTCATTGAGCCGTACGTAGACGATGCGGCCGTCGGGAGTGAACGCAGGGTACACCTCGTAACGCGGATCGCGCGTCAAACGGGTCGCCTCGCCCGAGGGGACGGCCACGCGGTAGATGTCGTACTGGCCGTAGCGGTTGCCGGCCAGCACGATCGCACGCCCGTCGGGGGCCCAGCGGAAGGCCTCGATCGCAGCACCCAGACGCGTCAGCCGCCGGTCCGGACCGCGGCCGGTCCAAAGCCAGATCTCCGGCGTCCCGCTCTTGGCGGAGATGTAAGCGATGCAATCACCGGTGGGCGACCACTGCGGCATCCGCGCGCCCAAGAAAGGGATCTCGCCCATCCCGGTCGTCAGGCGGGTCGGCAGTCCGCCCGACGGGGACACCGTCCACAGATCCGGTTCGCCCGACATCGCGGACACGAACAGAATCGCCGAGCCGTCCGGCGCCCACTGGGGTGCCTCCGGCAGCACCGCCGGTCGGATGGCCAGGAGCTGGTCGATGCTGAGTGGCGGTCCGGCGTGCGTCGCTGTTTGGGGACTTGCTGCCCGGTCCATATTGGCCTCCTCGTTACAGCGGTCTGCTGACTTCCACCATCTCGGGTGTCGGCGCCGGCGCCGCCGCGGTGCGTCCACCCCACCACAGCGCGCCCATCTCGGCCACGCCCCCCGACAGGATCGCCAAGGCACCGAAGACCGCCCCCGACAGGGGGCCGAACGTCAACGCCCCCGCCACCGCGCCGGCCACGACCGCCAGGTTCGCCAGCATCGCGCGCTGCACGACGCGGGTGCGTCCGTCGCGGATCAGCCGGCCGCGGAAGTATGACTGCAGGGCCATCACCAGAGGGATCACCGAGAGCAACCTCGCTGCGGGCGTCGCCAGCGCTGCCAGCGCCGACGAGATGCCGAACGCTTGCCGAAAGAGCACGTCCAGCAGCGCGGTGTGCGTGACCAGCACGAGGGTCGCAGTCAGTCCGCCCCCGATGGCCAGGACGAACCGCAGCACACGGCGACGGTTCGCCTCGTGGTCGGCCACGGCGATGATCACCTGCTGCAGCGCGTTGAGCGGCCCCCAGCTGAACATCGATATGCTGAGCACCACCGGCCACGCAGCCAGCGACAGGGCGCCGTCCCGGGCCGCGGCGACGCCGGTGGTGATCAACGGCCGACTGGTTTGCTGGAGGAGCGTGGTGCCCGCCAGCGGCCAGTAGTACGACCACAGCGCGCGCCAGGGGCGCTGCCCCGTTGCCCCCGGGCGAGGCCCCAGCAGCGTCAGAGCCGGGATCGTGACGACGACCGCCTCTACCGTGACGCCGACCACCATCGCCAACGCCCCCAGCACGGCGCCGTCAGCCGTGCGGAACACGCCGCTGAACAGGACAGCGGCGAGGATGAGCAGTCGGATGCCCGTCGCCACCGAAATGATGCCCGCGCGCTCGTAGCGGATCAGCACGCCCTGATGCAGCCGGCGCCAGCCGATCGGCAGCGGCCAGAACGTTAGGATCATCAGCGCCGGCCGTGCTGCGCGGGCGATGGGCTCGGGGATGCCCATCAGGTGCGCGGTGAGCAGATCGTAGACCGGGGTGAAGAAGACCGCGATCCCCAGCGCCGTCAGCGCGCCCCCCAGCAGCAGGTAGGCGCGCCGCAACCGCAGGTAGGCCGCCCAACCGTCGGTGAGGGCGATGGAGGCCTCCAGGACCATGATGACGGGCGCCTCGTAGATCAGCGCGATCGCGAAGGCGACGCCGAACGCGGCGAGGAACAGCTCCGCGGCGGGCTGGCGTGCGATGCCGGCGACGATGAGCGGTGCCTCGAGGGTCATCAAAAGGCCGCTGAGCATCAGCGGGACGTACAAGGCCAGCAGGGAGCGCCACGACACCGGCGTCATCGCCCCGCCGCCTCCGGGAGCGACACGCCGGGCGATGGATCCATCCGCAAGAAGGCCACCAGGAGGGCCACCTCGGCGGCCTGCGCGATGAGCGTCGCCCAGGCTGCGAGCACGATCCCCGGCACCGCCGCTGCGGCCCCGACAATCAGTACGACCGCCAGCGTGACCAGGTTGCCGGCCATGGCCTGCTGCACGCGCGCGGTCCGCCGGCCGGCGATGAGCGCCCCGCGGAACAGGTTCCGCAGGGCGAGCAAGGCCGGCAGGGCCACCAGGGTGCGCAATGCGGTGACGACCGCGTCGCGCAGCGGGGCTGACAGCTGGAGGATCCGCACGACGTAGACGTCCGCCAGGGGCGTGAACGCGACCAGCGCCAGCACCGCGGAGAAAATCACACCGGTGCGCGTGACGAACCGGGCCACGGCTCGGTAGCCGGCGGTGTCCCGGACGGCCACCACCATCTCCTGGAACGCCATGACGGCCGCGGTCAACAGGTGGACGAACCCGCTCGTCACCGGCCACGCCGCCAGCGAAATGTCCGGCAGCGCCGCGCGGGCGACCCCAGCCGTCACGATGGGGCGCGAGACCACGCGCATCACGTCGGTGGTGGCCAGCGGCACATAGAACCGCGCCACGTCGCCCATCGTCAGGGTCTCCCGCGCGCCGGCCGGGAGGGCGCGCACCACCGGCAGCGCCCACACGGTGACGACAAGGGCCTCGACAACGACGCTGGCCGACAGCGCGATCGCGCCCATCGTCGCTCCGGGCAACCCTGCGGCCGTGCCGGCGACGACCGCACCGGCGAGGGCGGCCAGCCGGAACGCGGTGCCGTAGCCGATCCATCGGGGCATGTCCGCCCGCAGCAGCGGACCCTGGTAGAACCGCCGCCACGCGATCGCCGGCACCCACGGCAGCAGCCAACGCAGCGCGGTGCGCGCTTCGGCCGCCACCGCCGGCGGCACGCCGATGAGGCCGGACAGCACGGCGTCGGCGAGGGGCGTGAAGGCGACGACCGCGAACAGCGCCGTCAGCCCCACCGCGAAGATCAGCATGAATCGGCGCAGCAGCCGGTAGGTCGCCTCGTCCTTCGTCAGGGCGACGGACGCCGAGAAGAGCATGATGATCGGACTCTCGATGAGCACGGCCAAGTCCAGCGTGACGCCGTAGGCGGCCAGATGGACCTCGGCGTTCGCGAGGCGGCCGATGCCCGCGGCGACGATCGGCTGTGCGAGCGACATCATCAGCCACGACAGGGCCAGCGGCAGCCAGAACGCGACCAGCCGGGACGTGGACCCAGAAGGCGGGGTCGTCGGCATCAGTCGTACCGGATGCGCGGATCGAGGTAGCCGTACAGCAGGTCGACGGTCAGGTTGACGATCACGTAGATCGCCGCAATGAACAGGACGCCGCCCTGGACGACCGGGAAGTCGCGGCTCTGGATCGCTTCGACGAGCAGCCGGCCCACGCCGCGCCGGGCGAAGACCGACTCCACGATGACCGTGCCGGAAAGCAGCCCGCCGAACTGCAGGCCCAGGATCGTCACCACAGGGATGAGCGAGTTGCGCAACCCGTGGCGCACGATCACGCTCCACGGGCCCAGACCCTTCGCCCGCGCCGTGCGCACGTAGTCTTCGCTGAGGACTTCCACGAGGCTGCTGCGCACCATGCGGGCGATGATTGCCGCCGCGCCGAATCCCAGGGTGACGGCCGGCAGGATCAACCCCTGCAGTCCCGGTCCGCTGGTCACCGGGAGCAGCCCCAGCCAGATCGCAAACACGTAGATGAGCAAAAAGCCCAACCAGAACGACGGGATCGACACACCCAGCAGCGCCACCAGCATCGTCACGTTGTCGGCCAGACGCCCGCGGTGGATCGCCGCGAGCACGCCCAGGGTCGTGCCGATGAAAATCGCCGTCCCCATGGCCGCCACCGCCAGCTGGAAGGTCGGTGGGAACCGTTCGAGGATCAACTCGGCCACCGGATGGTTGCCCCAGATGGACCGACCCAGGTCGCCCTCCAGCAGGCGGACGAGGAACCGACCGTACTGCACCGGCAGCGGCTCGTGGAGACCGAGGTTCCTGCGGATGGCCTCCACCTGCTCGGCCGTGACACCGCCGCTTTCGACGAACATCGCCAGTACGGGGTCGCCCGGCACGAAGTGCAGCATCGAGAACGTCAAGACGGTGACCCCGACCAGCACAGGGATGGCCGTCAGCACGCGGCGGAGGATGTACTTGGACATGACGTGTTGACCGGTGCGGCGGGGGATCGGGGATCGGGCCCCGGCCCCCGCCGCCGTCGTGCGGTTGGGCGGCTACCGCAACCGCGTCGCGTAGAAGTAAGGGAACGCCACCTCGTTGAACTGCAGGTTTTCGACGTTGGCGCGGGCCGCGAAGACGTAGTCCTCCTCCCAGCCCATCACCCCGACGGCATTCGCGAGGATGATCCGCATGGCACCGATCAGGTTGCGCCACCGCGTCTCCGGGTCGGCGGAAGCCACCGCGGTGTCCAGCATCCGGTCAAGTTCAGGTGAGCTGAACCCGTACCAGTTGTAGACCGACCCGGTTCGGAAGAACGAGGACAGGATGCCCGCGCTCTCGTACCCGGAGTCGCTCATGATCGTGGACCGGTATTCGCCCTTGCTCACGGTCCCGATCCAGAAGTTGAAGTCTCCGATCCGGAAGCGCAGTTCGATGCCGACCTGCCGCAGCATCGCCTGCAGCGGCTCGGACTCGCGCACGGCTGTCCCCTCGGGGATGACGTGGTCGAGGACCAGCCGTTCGGATCCCCGCACCCGGATGCCATCGGGGCCGACCCGCCAGCCCGCTTCCTCCAGCAGCTGCCGCGCACGGTCCGGGTTGTACTCGAGGTCCACCGGCTGGAGCTGGCTCCGGTACAGCCCCTGGAAGGCCCGGGGCACCATGTTCGTGGGCAGCGGACCCAATCCCGGTCGTCCCGTACCGCTCCACGCGGGCAGCCGCATTAGCAGCGGCTTGTTGATCGCGTGGTTGATGGCCCTCCGGACGCGGATGTCGTTGGTCGGGCTCTCTTTGGTGTTCAGCAGCATCATCCGTGCGGTCCCGGCCTTCGGGACGAGGACGATGCGTACCCCCGGCTTGCCGCGCAGCACGGCGATGTCCGGCGGCGTGATTTGGCTGCTGGTGGCCTGTCCGGTCTCCACGACCGCCGCGCGCGTGGCGGCCTCCGGCACCTGCCGGTAGACGAGCCGTTCGACGAAGGCGGGGCCGGTGTGGCCGAACACCCTGGCGCCCCACCGGTAGTCCGGATTCCGTTCGAGCACGGCTTCGGCGCCGCGCGTCCAGCTCACGAGCCGGAACGGCCCGGTGCCCACCAGCTCTCGGGAACCGTAGTCGTCCCCGAGCCGGCGCAGCGCGGCGGGCGAGTCGATGCCCAGTCCGCCGTCGCTGAGGTAGGTGAGGAATCCCCCGTGCGGTTCGCGGAAGACCACGCGCACCGTGAACTCGTCGACGACCTCGGTGCGGATGTATCGAGGGCCGCCCATCGCGAGGTAGCGGAACCCCCGCCGCGGCCGGTCGGGGGACATCGTCCACTCGAAGTTGAACCGGACCGCTTCGGCGTTAAACGGGGTGCCGTCGTGGAAACGCACGCCGCGGCGCAGCCGGAACGTGTAGATGCGGCCCCCGGCCGTGATCTCCCACGATTCCGCCAGCCACGGGTGCACCGTGCCGTCGGCGGGGTTGACGGCCACCAGGTTGTCCAGCACGTGCCGTGCCACCATCCGGCAGGGTGTGTTGTTCGACAGGTGCTGGTTCAGCGTGTCGGCGCACACGGTGCCCTGGGCGTGGATGAGCGTCCCGCGGGCTTCCTGCGCCGGCGCGGGTAGGCTCAGCACTACCGCCAGAAGTCCCGCCGCGAGCCCGGCGATCTGCCCGCGGCGCCCGGTCCGTAGGTCGCGAAGCATCGTTTCCACCTCCTCCATGTGATCCGGCGGCTAGGCCCGCCGCAGCTTCGGGTCGAGCGCGTCGCGCAAACCGTCTCCGAGCATGTTCATGCCGAGCACAGTCAGCATGATCGCGAGTCCGGGGAATGTCGTGATCCACCATGCCTGGCGCAGATAGGCACGGCCTGACGACAGCATCGCGCCCCACTCCGGTGTCGGCGGCTGTGCGCCCAGACCCAGGAACGACAGGCCCGACGCCGCCAGGATGGCGGACGCCAGCCCCAACGTCGCCAACACGATGATGGAGGGCAGCACGTTGGGGAGCACGTAACGCCAGATCACCCGCGCGTTCGTGCAGCCGATGGCGCGCGCGCCGACGACGTAGTCCATCTCGCGCACGCTGAGGGTCTGTCCGCGCGTCACCCGTGTGAAGGAGGGCGTCGCCGCGATGCCGACCGCGATCATCACGTTGAACAGGCCTGGGCCCAGGACCGCGACGATGGCCAGGGCCAGCAGGATGCCCGGAAACGCCAGCATGAGGTCCATCACGCGCAGGATGACGTCGTCCAGTCGGCCGCCGTAGAACCCGCTGACCAGCCCCAGCGTGACGCCGGCGGTGCCGCCGATGCTGACGGAGATGAGGCCCACGCTCAGCGAGATGCGGGAGCCGTAGATGACCCGGCTGAGGATGTCCCTCCCGACCTCGTCGGTGCCGAACGGGTGCTTGCGAGACGGAGGCTCCAACGGTGCCAACAGATCCTGGTAGGTCGGATCGTACGGCGCCAGCCAGGGCGCGCCCACGGCTACGCCGATGGCAAAGACCAGCAGCACCAAACCACCCACCGCGCCGCGATTGCGCAGCAACTGCGCCCGCACGATCGCGGCGTACGTCTGCGGGCGTTCGGACACGACCGCTGCGGTCAGCGACGTCGCCCGGGTGCTCATGCAATCACCAGGGGAGCGTAGGTGAACCGCGTCAGGGGCGTGCTGCCCTCGGGACCCACGACCACGACGTCCTCGCTGCGGACGTAGTACCGTCCGTGGCGCCAGATCTTCGGCTCCAGCGTGAAGCACATGTTCGTGCGCACCGGCTTGTCGAATCCGGGTCGAATGCGCGGGTCCTCGTGCACCTCTAGGCCGATGCCGTGCCCCAGCCCCAGGTACCAGTACGCGTCGCCGAACCCCCGTGCGCCGACATATTCGTTGAACCACTCGCACATCCCGGCCGGGCTCATCGCGCCGTCCTTGAACAGGGCGCAGGCCTCCCGAACACCCTCGGTGATCACCGCGTACGCGCGCAGCGCCTCCGGGTCGGGCGGGTCGACGAACGCGCTGCGGCCGAAGTCCGAGCAGTAACCTTGGTAGAGCACACCGAAGTCGAAGGCGATCGACGTCCCCGGCGTCAGCACCAGGTCCGTGTTGCGGGTCAGGACGCTGCGGTGCGTCTCGCTGCCCGGCTTCACGCAGATGATGCCGGGCTGGAAGGAGTAGCCGTCCCCGCCGAACCGGCGGATCTGGTACTCTACCTCGACGGCGACGTCCCGCTCGGTCATGCCGGGGCGCAGCTGCCTCAGCGTCGCCCCCATCGCGAGGTCTGTGATCTCGGCGGCTTTGGCCATCATCCGCAGTTCAAAGGGGTCCTTGATCATGCGCAGGCCGTCCATCATCGACGGCGTGAGGATCACCGGCTGGGCCTGCGGGAACGCCTCCCGCAGGTGGTGGGCGGTCTGTGCCCACACTTTGTCTGTCGTGCCGATCGAGCGGACTGAGCCGACGCTGCGGGCGGCCGCGTTGAAGAACGCGACCGGATCCTCGTCGGTGCGCAGTTCGTTGAAGTCCCGCCCGCCGGGTCCGCCGATCACGCGGAGGTCGGAGATCCACGTCTGCTCCGCGGCGTCGACGGCCATCGAGCGGGACAACGTCAAAAACGGGGCACCGTCGCGCGGCAGCCACAGTCCGCTCACCCAGTCGGCCGCACTCTTGAGGATGAAGTAGTAGCGCGGCGTGAGCACCCCGGACAGGTAGTACAGATCCGGCCCGAAGTTCAAGAACAACAGGTCGACGCCCCAGCGGTCCATCGCCGCCCGGTAGCGGTCCACCCGTGCCTCGTAGACCGTCGGGTCGGGGCGCTCGATCATTCGATCACCGCCAGGGTACGGGGCGCAGTCGTCAACGGCTCCGCGCCCTGCGGGGTCACGACGACCACGTCCTCTATGCGGCAGGCATACCCGTTGGGCACGCGGCTGCTGGGTTCCACGGTGAACGTCATGTGTTCGAGCAAGACGGTGCGGTCCCCGCTGTCCAGGTAGGGCGGCTCGTGCACGGTCATGCCGATGCCGTGGCCCGTGCGGTGGGTGAAGTAGTCGGCGTAGCCGGCTTCCTGCAGCACGCGTCGTGCCGTCTGGTGGACGTCCTCCGCGGTAACGGCTCCGGCGCGCATCGCGGCCATCGCCGCGTGCTGGGACGCGAGCACCGCATCGAACATGGTCGTGAACTCGCGGGGCGGCTCACCCACGAATGCGGTGCGGCCGAAGTCCGAACAGTACTCTTCATGCACGCAGCCGAAGTCGAACGTCACCGCGTCCCCCGGCGCCAGCGTCCGGGCGCCGTGCCGCAGGGCGTGCGGGCGGTCGCTGTTTGGGCGGGTGAACCGGACGCCGGTCACGAACGAAGGGTAGTCGGCTCCCCCCAGGGCGAACCGGTAGTCGATTTCGTGGGCGACGTCCAGCTCGCTGGCGCCTTCGCGCAGCACCGCCAGGGCCTGAGCGTACACGTCGTCGGCCAGTTGGGCAGCCTTGCGCATCGCGTCGAGTTCCTCCGCCGACTTGACCATCCGCATGGGATCGATCAGACGACGGGCCGCGGACACCTCGAGGCCCGCGGCGTGCAAGGCTTGAACCACTGGGGCCCAGGCCCGGTCGTCCACGGCCACCCGGCGGGCGCCGGGGGCCACCTGCTGGAGCACGTCGCGCATCACCGCGGTGGGATCTTCGCCTTCCAGGACGACCCGGACGTCGGTGATCCACGGCTTGCCCCGCGCTTGCTGCAGGAAGAACTCCGAACCCATCCGGGGGGCGACGAGGACCGCACGGTGGGCCCCGAGGTAGACGCCCTCGATCCAGTCCGCGTAGGCGTTGGTGTCGGTGTGATGGGGCTGCTGGCGCCGGATCCCGGTCAGGTAGGTCAGGTTGGCACCGGGGCGCAGGTAGAGCGCGTCGATGGCCTCGCCGTCCATCGCCTGCCGGATCGCCTGGAGCCGGAGACGAACGTCCACGAGAGTCCCTCCAAACTCGAAAGCCGGCGACAGGCTGCCAAGCCGCGCCCGCAAAGAGGTTTGCGCGACAGTTTACGGAGGCGTTGTTAGAATGTCTAATACTAACTCGCAATGGGCCCTATAAAAACGGCTTATGCCTGTGGGTGGGAACGCCTCACTCAACCTCCAGCGCCTGTGGACGTTCCGGCGGGTGGCACACGAGCGCAGCATCACGCGCGCGGCCGCGGCCCTCTTTCTGTCTCAGCCCGCCGTCTCAGCGCAGATCAGAGCGCTCGAGCGCGAGGTCGGGCACCGTTTGTTCCGTCGGACGGGACGGGGCGTCGAGCTCACACCCGCCGGGGAGGCTCTGCTCGCCCACGTCGAACGCGGCCTGGCCGCGATCGAAGACGGTCTGGCGGAAGTGCGTGCAGACGGGGCGGTGCAGACGCTGGTCGTCGGAACGGTGGTGTCGGTCAGTCTGGACATGCTGCCGACGATCCTGGATCGGTTCCACGCCCGCCACCCGCAGGTCCACGTCGTCATGCGGACGGGGCACTCCCGTGCCGTGGCGCAGATGCTGCTTGAGGGTACGATCCAAGTCGGCTTTGTGGTCGTCCGTCCCCAGCACGAGGAGATCTCCAGCCGGTTGATCCTCGAAGACCCGGTGACCCTCGTGGGACCGCCGACGCACGAGCTGGCCGGCCGGCAGGTGCCCTTGGAGGCTTTGAGCCGGGAGCTCGTGCTGCTCGCGCGGTGGGGAGAGGGCTTCCAACCGCTCCAGCAGGCGCTGCGCACGCGACTGGGTGAGGAGTTCTCACCCGCCGTGCAGGTGGATCCTGCGGAGGCGGCCAAGCGCATGGTCCTCCAAGGTGTCGGGCTGACGTTCCTCGGAGAGAGCACGGTGCGCCACGAGCTAGAGGCCGGGCAGCTGGCGCGCATCCACATCACCGATCTGCCGCCCCTTTTCCGTCGGGTCTACGTCATCTGGCGTGGGCAGGTGCCTGAGGGATCTGTGGAGGAGAAGTTCCTGTCAGCCGTCGGTTCGGGTGTGGCGGGCTGACGGAACCGACGGATTGTCGCCGTCTTGACGGGCGTGGTATGATGCGCGCACAAACCCGATGACCGGGGCGAGTACGCCGGTGGTGGGCTCGCAGAGAGCCGCGCACGGGTGGGAGTGCGGCAGCGCCAAGCCGGCGGAATGGGCCCGGGAGGGGCGGACCGAAAGGCTGCCGACCGCCGACCGTTTTGCGCGGCGGGTTTGCGGGATGCGGCGCGAGTAGGCTCCGACGGGGTTCCTGGCCCGTGATCACAGCAGGCGGAATCGGGCACGTGCCCCGTTCCGAACAGAGCCGGGCGGCCGGTCGGGCGACGGCCGTCGGGAAGTCGGGTGGCACCGCGGGAAGGATCTGAACCTCCCGTCCCAACGGGGACGGGAGGTTTTGCATTTTGAGGCAGAACGGGCGCGAAGCCAGGGGGCGACGGCGATGATCATCATCATGCGATCGAAGGCGACCCGCGAGCAGGTGGACGCCGTGGTCGCACGCGTACGCGAGGCCGGATTGGGGGCGCACCTGTCCGAGGGCGTCCTGCGGACCGTGATCGGGGTCATCGGTGACGACAGCACCAAGGAGCAACTGCGCGGCATGCTGGGTGCGATGGAGGGCGTCGAGCGCATCGTCAAGGTCCTGCAGCCGTTCAAACTCGTCAGCCGTGACTTCCAGCCCGAGGACACCGTCGTGCGGGTGGGGGCGGCCCGCATCGGGGGCGCGGAGCTGGCGGTCATCGCCGGCCCGTGTTCGGTCGAGAGCCGGGAGCAGCTGATGGCGACCGCGCGCGCGGTCCGTGCGGCCGGTGCGGTGATGCTGCGCGGCGGTGCGTTCAAGCCGCGGACGTCGCCGTACTCTTTCCAGGGCTTGGAGGAAGAGGGTCTGAGGCTGCTCGCCGAGGCACGCGAGGCGACCGGCCTGGCCGTGGTGACCGAGGCCATGGACGCGCGCCAACTCGAACTCGTCGTGCGCTACGCCGACATGGTGCAGATCGGCGCGCGCAACATGCAGAACTACACGCTGCTGCGCGACGTCGGGCGATCGGGTCACCCCGTGCTCCTCAAGCGCGGACCCAGCGCGACGCTCGAAGAGATGCTGCTCGCCGCCGAGTACATCGTGTCGGAGGGCAATCCCAACGTCGTGCTGTGCGAGCGCGGCATCCGCGGGTTCGACAACACGCACACGCGATACACCCTGGACATCAGCGCCGTCCCGGTTCTCAAGCGTCTGACGCACTTGCCGGTGCTGGTCGACCCGAGCCAGGCCGCCGGCAAGCGCGACATCGTGCCTCCGCTGGCCCGCGCGGCGGTTGCCGCGGGAGCCGACGGGCTCATCGTCGAGGTCCACCCCGACCCGGAGCGTGCACTCAGCGACGGCCCCCAGCAGCTGCGGCCGGTGGAGTTCGCCGCGATGATGAAGCACGTGCAGCAGATCGGCGCCGCGATCGGGCGGCCGGTGGCCGCACCGGTGTAGCGACGACCATGTCGGGGCGGCGCGCACGCTTCGGGCACGCGGCGGTGGTCGGCACCGGGCTGATCGGCGGGGCCCTGGGCATGGCGCTGCGGCGGGGAGGTCTGGCACGGCGGGTGACCGCGGTCGACCGCGACCCCACGGCAGCGGTCCGTGCCGTCGAGCGGGGAGCCGCCGACGCAGCGACCTCGGATCTCCGCGAGGCGGCAGACGCGCAGATCGTGTTCGTCGCGGTCCCTCTCGAGCAGATCGTCGCGGTGTGCAAGGCGCTGCTGTCCTACCTTCCGGCGGGCACCATCCTGACGGATGTCGGCAGCGTGAAGGCGCCGATCGTGGCGTCGGTGGAGCGCCTTGCCCCGCCGGTGCGATTCGTGGGAGGGCACCCCATGGCTGGAAGCGAGGGAGCGGGCATCGAGGCGGCAGACCCGGACTTCCTGCGGGGGCGTCCGTACGTGTTGACGCCGACGGGCTTCACGGATCGTCAGGCCGTGTCGGAACTCGCGGAGGTGGTGCGTGCGATCGGGATGACGCCGGTCGTGATGCAGCCCGAGGTGCACGACAGGCTGGCGGCGCTGATCAGCCATGCGCCGTACCTGGTGGCCTGTGCGGTGGTGCTGTCCGCGGGGGACGAGCCGGAGTCGTTCCGGATGGCCGGGCCGGCGTTCGAAGACCTCTCCCGCATGGCGCGCAACCCGGTGGCGATGTGGGACGCGATCACGCGCATGAACCGGGATGAGGTCGTCCGCGCCCTGCGCGGGGTTCGCGCGCGCCTGGACGAGATCGAGGACGGGATCGCGCAAGACGCGCTGCGCCCGCTGCTGGAACGCGCGCACCATCTGGGGCGCACCGTCGAGAGGAATCGATGAGGATCCGCACGAGGGTGCACGAGGTAATGCCGACGCCGCGCGCCTACGAGGCGGCGCTGGGCGAAGGCAACTTGGTGCCAGTGTCGCGCGAAATCGTCGCCGACCTGGAAACGCCCGTCTCGGCGTTTCTCAAGATCCGCGACCTGCCCGAACCGTTTTTGCTGGAAAGCGTGGAAGGTGGGGAGCGGCTGGGTCGGTATTCGTTCCTGGGTGCCCGCCCCCGGGAGAGGCTGACGTACGACGGACAGTCGGTGCGCATCGAGGGTGCCGGCAGCCGCACGCGGCCCGGCCCGTTCTTGACGGCCGTCCGGGAGGTGCTGCGGCCGTACCGCGCAGTGGCGGGTGCTGACCTGCCGCGCTTTGCCGGTGGCCTGGTCGGCTACCTGGGCTACGACCTCGTACGCGACTGGGAGCACCTCCCGGCCCGCCCGCCCGACGACCTGGGCGTTCCCATCGCGGAGATGGGGCTGTACGACACGGTCCTGGCCTTCGATCACGTGCGCCGGCGCATCCGGATCGTCGCCCATGCGTTCGCCGAGGAGGGCGCCGCGGCTGCCTACCGCGCCGCCTGCGAGCGCATCGACGAAATGCTGGAGCGGCTGCACCGTCCGTTCACCCCGCAACCCGCCGCCGGTGCTCCGCCGGCGGCGGTGACATCGAACCTGACGCGCACGGCGTTCGCGGAGCGGGTGTTGCGCTGCAAGCGCTACATCCGGTCGGGCGACGTGTTCCAGGTGGTCCTCTCGCAGCGGTTCGCGGCCGACATCGGCGCGCTGGACTCCTTTCTCCTGTACCGGGCCGCCAGGGCGATCAACCCCTCGCCGTTCCTCTTCTACCTCGAGTTCGGCGGCGCCCGCCTGGCTGGGTCGTCTCCGGAGCTGCTGGTGCGGATGGCCGATGGCGAGGTGTGCATGCGCCCGATCGCGGGCACACGGCCGCGCGGAGCCGACTTCGCCGAAGACGCGGCGCTGGAGCACGGTCTGCGGACGGACGAAAAGGAACGGGCCGAACACGTCATGCTGGTGGACCTGGCCCGCAACGACCTCGGGCGGATCTCCAGGTACGGAAGCGTGCGAACCACGGAGCTGATGGTCGTCGAGAGGTACTCGCACGTGATGCACATGGTCAGCACGGTACGAGGCGAGCCGCAGCCGGGGCGGGATGCGTTCGACGTGCTCCAGGCCGTCTTCCCCCACGGCACCGTCACCGGGGCGCCCAAGGTCCGCGCGATGGAGATTATCGACGAACTGGAACCGGTCGCCCGGGGCCCGTACGCGGGGGCGGTCGGGTACGTGGGATTCGACGGGACGATGGACACCTGCCTGGCGATCCGCACCTTCGTGATCCACGGGGGCACGGCCTACGTGCAGGCCGGCGCCGGCATCGTCGCCGACTCGGATCCCCACCGCGAGTACGAGGAGACGGTGAACAAGGCCAAGGCATTGCTCGGTGCCGTGGAACTGGCGGGGTCGGGCAGCCTGTGATCGACGACCGAAGGGAGAAGGTGATGGGAGCGGAGCCGTGGTCGTCGTGATCGACAACTACGACTCGTTCGTCTACAACGTCGCCCAGTACCTCGGCGAGCTGGGGGCGGAGGTGTGTGTGTTCCGAAACGACGCGATCACGGCCGAATCGGTCGGCGCGATGCAACCGGAGGCGGTCGTGCTGTCGCCGGGTCCGTGCACCCCGGACGAGGCGGGCGTGTCCAACGACGTGCTGCGGCAACTGGCGCACCGCGTGCCGGTTCTGGGCATCTGCTTGGGGCACCAGTGCATCGGGCAGGTCTTCGGCGGGCGTGTGGGGCTGGCGCCACGCGAGGTCCACGGCAAGGCGTCGCAGATCCGACACGACGGGCGAACGATCTTCGCGGGCCTGCCCAACCCCTTTGCTGCGACGCGCTACCACTCGCTCGTGGTGGAAGACGACGGACTGCCGGCGGATCTCGAGGTGTCCGCGCGCTCGCCTGACGGTCTGGTCATGGGGCTTCGCCACCGGACGCTGCCGGTGGAGGGCGTGCAGTTCCACCCAGAGTCGATCCTCACAGAAGGCGGACGTGACCTGCTGCGCAACTTCCTCGAGCTGGTGCGTCGGTGGCACGCGACGGGTGTGTGGGGCGCGCACGCAGGCCCTGTCGGGGTGGAGGGGAGGCCGCGACGCGGGTAGAGGACCACCGCGCCGGGGGAGGTTGTTTGCCTGAGGCGGGACATGATTCGAGAGGCCATACAGAAGGTGGCAGACGGCGGGTCGCTGGGTCGTGACGAAGCGGCCCGGGTCATGGGTCAGATCATGGATGGAGAGGCGACTGCGGCGCAGATCGCCGCGCTGATCACCGCGTTGCGGATCAAGGGGGAGACGCCCGAGGAGATCGCCGGATTCGCCACCGCGATGCGGGCGCGCGCCGAGACGATCCGACCCCGCGTGCCCCTCGTGGTCGACACCTGCGGCACCGGGGGCGACGGCGCCGGCACCTTCAACATCTCGACCGTCGCGGCGTTCGTCGTGGCAGGCGCGGGTGTGCACGTCGCCAAGCACGGCAACCGAGCAGTCAGCAGCCGGTGCGGCAGCGCGGATTTGCTCGAGGCTCTGGGGATCCGGGTCGACGCCGCTCCGGCGCGTGTGGCCGAGGCGATCGAGCAAATCGGCATCGGCTTCTTGTTCGCCCCCCGATTCCACCCCGCGATGAGGCACGCCGTGGGACCGCGGCGGGAGATCGGACTGAGGACGGTGTTCAACGTGCTGGGGCCGCTCACCAATCCGGCCCACGCGCGCCGTCAGGTCGTCGGGGTGTACGCTTCCTCGCTGGTGGGACGGATCGCGGAGGTCCTGCGGGCCCTGCAGGCCGAGCATGCGCTGGTGGTGCACGGGGGAGGACTCGACGAGATCTCGATCAGCGGCCCTTCGCTGGCGGCGGAAGTGCGCGGGGATACGATTCGAACCCTCGTGCTGTCGCCGGACGACGCCGATCTGCCGCGGTATCCTCCGGAAGCCATTCGCGGCGGAGACGCGTCGGACAACGCCGACATCGCGGTGCGCGTGCTGCGGGGTGAGCGGGGCCCGTACCGCGACGTCGTCGTGCTCAACGCCGCGGCGGCGCTGATGGTCGCCGGGGAGGCTGCGGACCTTCGGGAGGGCGTGGCCCGTGCGGCGGAGGCGATCGAGACGGGAGCGGCGTACGGCAAGCTCGAGGCTCTGCGGGCCTTTCTGGCCCCTTCGGTGACGGCATGACGGCGAGGCGAAGGCACGGCGCCCAAACGGCGCCCCGCGGGTTCTGGGTGCTGGAGGCGATCGTCGCGCACAAGCGGCAGGAACTCCGCCGGGCGGCCGCGGACGTACCGGAGGCCATCGTGCGCACACGCGCGCTGCAGGCACCCGCACCGCGCGACTTCGCCGCCGCCCTGCGCACCGGGTCGGTCGCCGTGATCGGTGAGATCAAAGCGGCCTCGCCGTCGGCCGGCGTCCTCCGTGCCGGAGCGGATCCGGTTGCGCTGGCGCGCGCGTACGAGGAGGGGGGCGCGCAGGCGATCTCGGTGCTGACGGACGGAAGGTTCTTCGACGGAGCGCCGGAGCATCTGATGCAGGTGCGCCGGGCAGTGTCGTTGCCGGTTCTGCGCAAGGACTTCACGCTGGCGCCCTACCACGTGTACGAGGCGAGGGCTCTGGGCGCCGATGCTGTGTTGCTGATCGCGGCGATCCTCGACGACGGATCGCTGCTGAGACTCCGACAGCTCGCGGAGTCCTTGGGGATGGCGGCGATCGTCGAGGTCCACACGGAGGCAGAGGTGCGGCGGGCGATCGGTGCCGGTGCCCGCATCGTGGGCATCAACAACCGCGACCTGCGGACCTTCTCCGTGGATCTGCAGACGACCCTGCGGCTGCGGCCCCTCATCCCGGACGACGTGCTGGTGGTGAGCGAGAGCGGCATCGGGAGCCCGGTGGACCTCGCACGCGTTCGGCAGGCCGGTGTGCATGCGGTCCTGATCGGGACGGCGCTGATGGCAAGCACCGACCCCGCGGCCACGCTGCGGGCGCTGAGGAGGGTCTGATGGAACGGACGGCGACGAGGTCGGCGGCGACGACGCCGGCGGGTGTCGGCGTGCGGGTCTTCTCCGGCATTCAGCCTACGGGCGTCGTCCACGTGGGCAACTACGTCGGAGCGATCCGGCAGTGGGCCGAGCTCCAACGCGACTACGAGTCCTTTTTCTGCATCGTGGACCTGCACGCGATCACCGTGCCTTACGAGCCGCAGGAATTTCCCCGTCGGGTCCTGGACGCGGCCGTGGCCAACATTGCGGCCGGCATCGACCCGGCGCGCTCGGTGCTGTTCGTACAGTCGCACGTCCCCGAGCACTGCGAGCTGATGTGGCTGCTGAACACGGTCACACCGGTCGGTCAGCTCGAGCGGATGACGCAGTACAAGGAGAAGGCGCGTCAGCTCGGCGGCAAGGTAGGGGTGATGGCCGGTTTGCTGAACTATCCGGTCCTGCAGGCGGCGGACGTCCTGCTCTACAAGGCGAGGCTGGTGCCCGTGGGCGAAGACCAGGTGCAGCACATCGAGCTGATGCGGGACATTGCAGAGCGATTCAACAAGCAGTTCGGGGAGACGTTCCCCCTGCCCGAGGTCCGACTGGTTAAAGGTGCCCGGGTCATGGCGCTCAACGACCCCACGAAGAAGATGAGCAAGAGCGTGCCGGGCAGCGTGATCGCGTTGGTGGAACCACCGGAGGCGATCCGCAAGAAGATCCGGGCAGCCGTCACCGATCCCGGTCCGCCGGCCAAGGGCTCGAAGATCGAGGATGCGAGCCCGGGCATTGCCAACCTTTTCACGCTGCTGGAAGTCTTCGCGCCGGAGCGCCACGCGGAGTTCGTGGATGCGTACCGGCAGGGCACCATCCGGTACAGCGAGATGAAGGATGTGCTGGCCGAGGCGATGATCCGGGCCTTCGCACCCATCCGGCAGCGCTACGAGGAGTTGATGCGTTCGCCCGACGTCGTTCGCGACGTCCTCGCCGAGGGCGCCCGCCGGGCCCGCCCCATTGCGGAGGCGACGATGGACGAGGTGCGGGCCCGCATGGGGCTGCGCGGTCTGTGATCCCGAACGACGCCGCACATGCCGTCCCCCCTCAGCCGATCCCGCTGGGCCCCCGGCTGCCGCGGGGCCGTTGGACGAGGGTGAAGATCTGCGGCATCCGAACGGTCGCAGCCGCGCTGGCCGCGGCGGACGCGGGGGCGGACGCGGTGGGCTTCGTCTTCTGGGAGGGTAGCCGCCGCAGGGTGTCTCCCGAGGAAGCGGCCGCGATCGCGCGGGTGTTGCCGCCGTTTGTCGTGCGAGTGGGCGTGTTCGTCGACGGGGACCCCGAATGGATCGACCGGATCCGCCGGGACGTCGGGCTGGATGCGCTCCAGCTTCACGGGAACGAGCCACCTGCGGTGTGCGCGCGGATCGGCGGCCGGGTGATCAAGGCCCTCCGGGTGCGCGACGGCACCGTGGTGCAGCAAGCCCGCGACTACGACGTTGCCGCGATCTTGCTCGACACCTACCTGGAGGGGATGGTCGGGGGCACCGGTCGGAGCTTTGACTGGTCGCTGGCCGGTGACGTGGGTCGACCACTGATCCTCTCCGGCGGGCTGACCGCGGCCAACGTCGGGGACGCGATCCGCCGCGTGCGGCCATACGCGGTGGACGTCAGCAGCGGGGTGGAAACAGACGGCCAGAAAGACCCCGCCAAGATCGCGGCGTTCGTCGCCGCGGTCCGAGCCGCCGACGCGGTTGCGGCTTGGGCTCCGGGCGGCGTGCCGCCGAGTCGGAGGCCGCTGGGATGAAAGCGGCGCACTCGCATCCGCTTCCCGACGCCCGAGGACGGTTCGGGCCGTTTGGGGGCCGCTACGTACCGGAGACGCTCATCCCGGCGCTGGAGGAACTGGAGCGGTCTTATGCGCGCTTGTCGGTCGATCCCCGGTTTCAGGACGAACTGACGGCGCTGCTGCGGGACTACTGCGGCCGTCCCACGCCTCTGTACTTCGCCCGCAGGCTCAGCGAGCGCGTCGGCGTCCGAGTGTACATCAAGCGCGAGGACCTGCTGCACACCGGTGCCCACAAGATCAACAACGCCATGGGCCAGGTGCTGCTCGCGCGGCGCATGGGCAAGCGGCGGATCATCGCCGAGACGGGCGCAGGGCAGCACGGCGTGGCGACGGCTACCGCGGCGGCGACGGTGGGGCTGCCGTGCGAGGTCTACATGGGGCGTGAGGACACCCTGCGGCAGGCGCTCAACGTCTATCGGATGCAGCTTCTGGGCGCCCGCGTGATCCCGGTGGATGTGGGCACGCGTACATTGAAGGACGCGATCAACGAGGCGCTGCGTGACTGGGTCACCAACGTCCGTGACACGTTCTACGTCATCGGGTCGGCGGTGGGGCCGCACCCGTATCCGCGGATCGTGGCCGACTTCCAGTCGGTGATCGGACGCGAGGCGCGACAGCAGATCCTCGCGCGGGAAGGCCGGCTGCCCGACGCGGTGGTGGCGTGCGTGGGCGGAGGCAGCAACGCGATCGGGCTGTTTAGGGCGTTCGTGGAGGATGAAAGAGTCCGCTTGATCGGCGTGGAGGCTGGTGGGGCGGGCCTCGGAGCCGGCCGCCACGCCGCCAGCCTGACCGCGGGGTCACCGGGCGTGCTGCACGGCGCATACACGTATCTGCTGCAGGACGAATCCGGGCAGGTCCTCGGCACGCATTCCGTCTCGGCTGGACTCGACTACCCCGGCGTGGGCCCCGAGCACGCCTACCTCAAGGACAACGGCCGGGCGGAGTACGTGGCGGTGAGCGACGCGCAGGCGCTGCGGGGGTTTTACCTGCTGGCCGGGCTGGAGGGCATCCTCCCGGCGCTCGAGCCTGCGCACGCCGTCGCCTACCTTGAAACCCTGGCCCCGCAACTGGGGCAAGACGCCGTCGTCCTCCTGGGGCTGTCCGGGCGTGGCGACAAGGACGTCGAAACGGTGCGCAGGCACGAGGCTGCCCCGGCGAAGGGCGCTGACGCCGGGGAGCCATGAGCCGATTCTCGGAGATGTTTTGCGCCCTCCGCTCGCAGCGCCGCGCGGCACTCATGCCGTTCCTCCAGACGGGCTACCCCGACCTGCCTACGATCGAGCAGATGGTTCCGGCGATCGTCGCATCCGGCGCGGACGCCGTGGAGCTGGGTGTGCCGTTCTCGGATCCCATCGCCGACGGGCCCACGATGCAGGGGGCCGCCTTCCGTGCGCTGCGTCGTGGCGTGAGGCTGGCCGACGCGCTCGATCTGGTCCGCCGGCTGCGGGTGGGGGTCGACGTACCGATCGCGCTGATGTCGTACGCGAATCCGCTGCTCTCCTACGGCGTGGAACGGTTCGTCCGGGACGCCGCCGACGCGGGTGTGGACGGGGTGATCGCCGCGGACATCCCCGCCGACGAGGCCGGTTCGCTGATCGCGGCCGCGCGGGAGATCCGGCTCGACACGATCTTCCTCGTGGCACCCACGAGCACCGAGCAGAGACTGCGGGTCGTCGTCGAGGCGACGACGGGCTTTCTGTACTGCGTGTCGGTGACCGGGGTCACGGGCGCGCGCGAGCACCTCGGCGACGAGGTCGGCAAACTGATCGGGAGGGTGCGCGAGGTGACCGACCTGCCCGCGGTCGTCGGCTTCGGGATCTCGACGCCCGATCACGCCCGCACCGTCGCCCGGATCGCCGACGGAGTCATCGTCGCCAGCGCGTTGTATCAGGCGCTTGAGAACGCACGCGACCCGGTGGAGGCGGCGGTGGCCTTCCTGCGGCCGTTCGCACAGGCCCTACGGGCCGACCGGAGACCGTAGCGCAGGAGACCTCCGACCGGTCGACAAACTCTGTAGGTGCGTCGAAGTAGGTGCGTCGAAGAGCTCCACGGGAGGGGGTGTTGGGATGCGCGGGTTGGGCGCGGTGGCATGCGTGCTCGTGGTCTTCCTCGCGGCGGGATGTGGTGCGGGGACCGTATCGCGGGTGACCAGCCAGATCACCTACGGCACTCCCGACGACGACGGGCATCCCTTCGTCGGCGCGCTGGTCGCAGAGTGGCGTCAGGCCGGCAAGAAGGACATCCTGTGCTCGGGCACTCTGATCTCCCAGAATGTCTTTCTGACCGCGGCGCACTGCACCGCGTTCCTGGAATCCCGGGGCATCACCCAGGTCTGGGTGACGTTCGTTTCGCGATACGACGAGACGACGCCCGAGTCGGCGCTGCAATCGGGGACGATGCACACGAACCCGAACTACACATTCCGCCAGGACGACCCCGGCGACATCGCGGTCGTGGTGCTCGACGCGCCCGTCGGGGGAATTGCGCCCGCCGCGCTCCCCGCGGCGGGATTGCTCGATCTGTTGAACGACAAGAACGGGCTGCGCGGCAAGAAGTTCACCGCCGTCGGCTACGGCGTACAGGAACCCCAACTGGGAGGTGGCCCGCCGACGTTCCCGTTCTCTGGTGAGCGCAGGCGGTCGGTGTCGGAGTTCCGTTCGCTGCAGCCGGCATGGCTGACGCTGTCGCAGAACGCGCACACCGGTGATGGCGGGACCTGCTACGGGGACTCGGGAGGCCCGAACTTTTTGGGGGCCGGCGCGGACGAGACCAATATCGTTGCCGCGATCACGGTGACCGGCGACGCGATGTGCCTGGCGACGAACAAGACCCATCGCGTCGACACGCCGGCTGCGCGGGCGTTTCTGGCGAACTTCGTCACGCTGCCCTGAGCCGAACCCGCGGCCGCTGCGGGAACGTGGCGTCAATCGGCGCGACGCTTGCTGGCGATTGCTGCCTCGACGTGCTCGGCCAAAAGCAGGATACCGCGGCGTCGGCCCTTTGTCGCCTTGCCGATGGACGCGAAGGGAATCTTGCGCGTCCTCAACCAGTTGACGGCCCGCCCGAAGTCGTCCGGGTTGTCCGGGTCGAGCCCGGCCTTGTGGATCAGGTCCCGAATCCCGACGATCCGATCCCAGCTTCCGGCCATGGGTGACCTCCTTATGGCTGTCCTGAGGACGGGGGTTCGGTCCGTGGTGCCCGTGTCCCTGTCAGCTGGCACGGTCGAGGGTCCGGTGGCCCGCCGCTTGCTCCAAGAATCCAGGAAGCCATGAAGGCCACCTTGCTGCTCGCAACGTCCCTGCTCGCGGCGGGCCTGGGCGCCCCGGTGCTCGCACACCCCGGGCATGAGGCGTCCCGGGTGATCGTGCTTGTCAACGAGGCCCGATCGCGGCCGCGCCCGTGCGGCCACGGGCACTTCGGACCGGCGAGTGCGGTGACGGCCGAACCCCGGCTGGCCCGCGCCGCGGAGGGGCACGCCGCGGACATGGCCAAAAACGGCTTTTTCTCCCACATCGGATCGGATCGCAGTGACCCGCGCGAGAGGGTCACGCGCACCGGCTACATCTGGACCCTGGTGGGGGAGAACATCGCCGCCGGGTATCCGGGTGCCGCCGAGACGGTGGCGGCCTGGCTGGGCAGTCCGGGCCACTGCCGCATCATCATGGACGCGCGGTTCAGCGAGGCCGGAGCGGCGCGTGTGACGGGAGGCAGGTACGAGACGTACTGGGCGTTGGTGATGGCACGGCCACTCGGCGCCGCGCGCCGGTGAGCCGCCCGTGACGGAACGAGGCAGCCGGATCAGCCGGCACCGCTCCACAAAGGCAGGAGGCTGTCCGCCTCTTGTGCACCGACCTGCGCGGGAGACGCCCGGCGTTCGGCGACCGCCCGGACGGCCCGGTGCTCCTCCTCGGTCGCCTGTGCGATCTCGACCCTGCGATACGAGTGGGCGAGCGCGCGGATCTGCACGAAGGTTGCGAGGAACCCATCGTCCGGTTCGGCCCTCCGGTTGAGCCAGTCCACCACCTCAGGCTGATCCGCGGCGACGCGCACGGTGCGGCCGAACCGGCGTGCGACCCACAGCGCGCGCAACATCGCCGCGAGCACCGCCCCGCGGGGGTCGGTATGGGCGGTTCGGCGGGCCAGCTGGTGCAGCGTCCTACCCGCACCGTCGCGGAAGACGACCCCGTAGGCAGTGCCACCCGGAATCGGGATGGCGCCGATTAGGATGTGGACTGTGGATCGCCGAGCCATCTCCGTTACCTGAACGCCCGCCAGCACCGCGGAGTTCCCGCAACAGCCCTGCTGGACCCTTGACGCCCGCTTCCCGTCGCCCCCGTCGATCAGACGGCCCGCTCGAGGACTCCGGCCACCACGAACAGCAGTCCGAGCGCGATGAGCTTCAACCGGATCAGGCTGCGGTCGTCCCGCAGTTTGCGCCACAGGGTCGGCCGGGTGCTGGCGGAGCGGCCTCGCGGGGCCGGCTGCGCCGATACGGCATGTGCGGGCAGCGTCAAGCTCACGACACCGGCCCTCGATGCCTGAATCCGTCGTATCGGCGGATGAGACCGACGACCTGGCCGAGGATCGAGAACTCCTCGCGGATCGGCGGGTAGGCGGGATTCTCCGCCACCAGGACCGGCGTGCCGTCCTCTAGGTGCAGGCGCTTGACGGTCGCTTCTTCCCCGATCAGGGCGACGACGACCCGACCGGCGGGCACGCTGTCCTGCCGCCTGACGATGACCATGTCGCCGTCGAAGATGCCGGCCCCGATCATGCTGTCGCCCCGCACCCGCAGGATGAAGCACCCTTCCTGCCAGCCCAGGTGCCGCGGGACGGGCAGGAATTCTTCGACGGCGTCGTCCGCCACCGCGCCCCGGCCGGCTGTCACCCGCCCCAGGACAGGCAGTCGGACTACGGCCGTCCCTGCGACCGCGAAGTGGGGGTGCAGGATCTCCAGCGCCCGCATGCGGTCTGGCAGGCGTCGGAGGTAGCCCTTGCGGATTAGACCGTCGATGTGCTGCTGGGCGGTGGCCGCCGACCGCAGGCCCAGCGCGGAGGCCACCTCTCGTACGCTTGGGACGATGCCGCTCCGTTCGATCGAACTCCTCAGGAAGTCGAGGACCTGCCTTTGCCGTCTGCTGAGCCGGGTCATACCACACCTCCGGCTGCATAATAGCGAACAAGCGTACGCCTCTGCAAGTCACCCCTGGGCCGGCGAAAGGGCACCACACCCGCGCGGCTTCTTGGATCACTCGATTGCTCGTGTTTTCCTATCTGCGAACGTACGTACGAATTTCTTGGAACAGGGCGGTGGGCTCAGGGTCCTGCGATGTCACGCAAGAGGGTCGGGTCGATGTTGCCGCCGCTGACGATGGCGACCGCGCGGCGGGGGTCTGGGGCGGCGAAGGCCGCGGCGGGTGCGACGGCGCCGGAGGGTTCTGCCAGGACCTTGACTTCTGTGAGCAGGCGGCGCATCGCCGCGCGGATGTCCTCCTCGCTCACGGTGACGAACTCGTCCACGTACCTCGACGCACAGGCCCAGGTCAACTCCCCGGGCTCGACCGCTCGCAGCCCGTCGGCGATGCTGTGCACGCGGTCCAGGCGGACGCGACGTCCGGCCTTCCAGGAGGCACAGAAGCACGCGGCGCCCTCGGGTTCGACGCCGACGACCCGTACGTCCGGACGCAGCGTCTTGATCGCCAGTGAGACGCCGGAGATCAGGCCGCCCCCGCCGCATGGGACGTAGACGACTTGGACTTCGGGGAACTCGTTGAGGACCTCCAGGCCGATCGTGCCCTGACCGGTGATCACGTCGGCGTCGTCGTAGGGCGGCGCGTAGTGCAGCCCACGCTCGTGGGCCAACTGCAGCGCGAAGGCCATCCTGTCCGCTGTGGTCAGACCATGTCGGATCAACTCCGCGCCCAGGCGCTCGATCGCCTCGGCCTTGACGGCCACGACGTCCTCCGGCACGACGACGGTCGCCTTCAGCCCGAGTTCGCGGGCAGCGTAGGCGACCGCCTGCCCGTGGTTGCCCGACGAGGCCGTGATCACGCCGTTGCGGCAGACCTGGAGGCGGCGCAGCAGGTGGTGGAAGGCTCCCCGGGGCTTGAACGACCCGGTGACCTGCAGCGACTCCAGCTTGGCGCGGATCCCCGCGCTCCACATCTGCGCGAGCGGGGTGCGCAGTACGTAGGGGGCGATGCGCCGTTCGGCATCGAGGACGTCCTGCAGGGTGGGCGTGTGCATGGCGTTCCGGTTGAGAGTGTATACCATGGCGACCTGCGGCAGGAGTCCTCGGGTCGTCGGCCAAATGCGACCCTCGATGGTGGTCCTGTCGGAAGGGGCGGCCGAGTTCGTGGTGTTCGTCGTGCTCGTCGCCGCCCTGGTCGGGTTCCTCGTCGGGCACTGGCGCTACGACCTCGTTGCGCTGCTCGCCCTGCTGACGCTGACGCTCGTCGGGATCGTGCCGGCGGGTCAGGCGTTCGGCGGATTCGGGCATCCGGCGGTCGTCACCGTCGCCGCGGTGCTCATCCTCAGCCGGGGACTGATGCACTCCGGCGCCGTCGGCGCGATCGCCGGCGGCATCCTTCGGATCGGCAATCGTCCGCTGGTGCACCTGGCAGGGGTCACCGTCCTGGTCGCCTTCCTGTCGGCGTTCATGAACAACGTCGGCGCGCTCGCCCTGCTGATGCCCGTGGCCGTCCGCCTCGCACGGCAGGCCGGCGCACCGCCGTCGATGTTCCTCATGCCGCTCGCCTTCGGATCGTTGCTCGGGGGGATGACCACGCTGATCGGCACGCCGCCCAACATCATCATCGCGACCTTCCGTGCCGACGTCGCAGGGCGTCCGTTCGGGATGTTCGACTTCACGCCGGTGGGTGCTGGGGTGGCGCTGGCGGGCATCGCGTTCGTGGTCCTGGTGGGCTGGCGCCTGATCCCGCAGCGCAAGGGCCAGGTCGCAGCCAACGAGTTCCACGTACGGGACTACGTCGCCGAACTGCGCGTGCCCGAAGGATCCAACATGACCGGGCATAGCGTCGGCGACCTCGAATCCATCGACGAGCTCGAGGTGGACGTGCTCGAGATCGTGCGCGGGGGCAGGCGAATCCCCACCCCGCGTCGGACGGAGCCGCTCCAAAGCGGTGACGTGCTGGTGGTCAGAGCGGACTCGAACGATCTGGAGGGATTGCTGCACAGAGCCCAGCTGGAGCTGGCGGAGAGCAAGCCCGTCGGGGAGGCGGGCCAACCGTCCTCGGACCCGATGGAACTGATGGAAGCGGTGGTGATGCCGCGGTCGAAGTTGGAGGGCGCCACCGCCCGCAGTCTGAATCTGAGGTGGCGCTACGGGGTGAACCTGCTGGCTGTGGCACGGCAGGGCGCGGAGGTTCGGCAGCGCCTGAAGAGTCTGCGGCTGCGGGCCGGTGACGTCATGCTCCTCCAGGGAACCGCCGACGGCCTGGCCGGGGTCGTCGCAGATCTGGGCTGCCTGCCCCTCGCCCAGCGCGGCGTGCGCTTCGGGCCCCGGCGGATGCTGCTCTCGGTGGCGGTGTTCGGCGGTGCGATCGCGGCGGCCGCAACCGGGCTGCTGCCGGTTCAGGTAGCTGTGGTGGCCGGCGCAGCCGCGTTCGTGCTGTTGGGGATCGTGAAGCTGCAGGAAGCCTACGACAGCATCGACTGGTCGGTGATCGTCCTGCTGGCGACGATGATCCCGGTCGGTCAGGCACTGGAGGCCACCGGTGGCGCGGAACGCATCGCCGGATGGATCCTCGGCGCCGCCGAGCAGATGCCGGGGCCTGTGACGCTGGTGATCGTTCTGGTCGGCACGATGTTCCTCTCGGATCTGGTGAACAACGCCGCCGCCGCCGTGCTGATGGCGCCGATCGCCATCCGGACGGCACAGGGGATTGGGGCGTCCGCAGACCCGTTTTTGATGGCCGTGGCGGTCGGCGCATCGTGCGCCTTCCTGACGCCGATCGGACACCAGTCCAATACGCTCGTGATGGGACCGGGCGGCTACCGGTTCGGGGACTACTGGAGGATGGGCCTGCCCCTGGAGGGGATCATCGTCGCCGTCGGCATCCCCCTCGTCCTTTGGGTGTGGCCGCTGTGAGCCCGGTGGGCCCGTCAGGGCCCCGCAAGGAGTTGCAGGATCATCTGGGCGTTGCGTGCAGAATTTCCGCGCACATGGTTGTTGAACATCATGAACACCCGGTCCACCCGTCCGGCGATCTCCCGGGTCCGCTCGGCCCACGCGCGCAGTTCCTTTTCGGAGTATAGGTAGTCGTAGACCTCCTTCGTCTCCGCCCCGCGCTTCGCCCACGCCTGGGCGTTCCGCCCATGGAACCGTACGACCGACCAGTCCGAGGTGATCTCGACGTCGGGGGGAACCGTCCAGTCCAGCTGCGGTTCGTCGGGCACGACGTAGATCACGCCGTGTTCGCGCAGCGACCGCAACACCGCATCGCGGTGGGCCGGGTCCAGCCACGAGCGGTGCCGGAACTCCACGGCCATGCGGTACCCTTCGAGCATGCGCCGCAGGTAGCTCGCGCGCCGGGGCCACTTCTCGTAGTACTTCTGCCACGGGGGGAACTGGAACAGCACGTATCCGAGTCGGTCCGCGTCCCGCAGCCCGCGCAAGAACTCCAGGAAGTACTCCCAGCACATCGTCTCCACTTCCTCGGGCAGGTCTTCGTCGGCGATGCGGCGTCGACCATACAGCTCGGCGGGCAGGAATTCGGCGATGTGCCGCGGGAGCCGCCGCGGGTCCGCGCCGTGGCCGGTGAACAGCCCGAAGGCCTTGACGTGGAACACGAACCCGTCGGGGGTCCACTGCGCGTAGCGTCGGGCGTACTCGGGCGGCAGCAACGCGTAGTAGGTCGCGTCGATCTCCACGGTGGGGAAGACCGTCGCATAGTACTTCAGCCGCGCGTCCGGTCTGCTGCGCACGCCCTGCGGATAGAACTCGCCTTCCTTGACGAAGTGCGGGTCGGCCCACGAACACGTACCGGCGTAGACCTCGGTGCCGGCGATCCGCAACGGCCGGGCCGCAGGTCCGGGTTCGAACAGCGTGTGCTGGCTAGCGGCGGGCAAGGGAAGGCACTCCTGCTCCGTCGAGGAAATCTGTCAGCAACCGGTTGAACTGCCCCGGGCGCTCGCGAGGGGGCCAGTGGCCGCAGCCCGCGAGGATGCACAGGCGCGCGTTCGGCATGCGCGCGGCGGCCCGTCGGGCCCACTCGACCGGGACGAGGCGGTCACGCTCACCGTGCACGATCAGCGTGGGGACGCCGACCCGGTGCAGCCGCTCCCCGTAGAAGGTTCGCAGCCTCCCCACCTGCAGTTCGGTGCGCAGCCACGCGTAGAAGACCCGCGCCGCGTTCTGGGACCGCGCCGCCTCCGAGACGTCGGAGAGCAGATCGGGCGTAATCGCCCGCTTCTCTCCGACGACGAACCGCAACCCCAGGCGCACGATGGGGGTGATGCGGCGCAGCCTCGCCCAGGCAAGGACCCGCTCGAACCCGGGCAGGCGGGCCAGCAGCCAGACGGGTGCGTGCAGCGGTGCGCGCTGCTGCAGTCCGTAACTGCTCACCAGGACCAGCCGCTCGGTGCGCTGCGGGTGGGTGAGCGTGTGTCCGAGTGCGATCGCCCCGCCCAAAGACAGGCCGACGAGGCGGACGCGCCGTAGGCCCCACGCGTCCAGCGTGCGGGTCAGCCATTCGACGAAGGCCTCGGTCGTGGGCGGACCGGGCAGCATCCTGCTGCCTCCGTGGCCGGGCAGGTCCGGCGCGTAGATGTGCGCCACCTGGCTGAGCGGGCCGAAGGTGTGTTTCCAGCTCAGCGCGGCGCTGTCCGCACCGGCGCCGTGCAGCAGGACCAGCGGATCTCCCCTGCCCCCCTCGAGGTACCGGACCTGCAGCCCGTCGACGTCGATCCACCGCTGAGCAATGCCCATGGAGACGGCCCTTTTAGCGTTCGGCGTCCGGCTGTTCGATGAGCATCGCCAGCCACTCCAGGGCTCGGCGCGCGTCGGCTTGATCTGCAATCTCCCCGTATCGGGCGCGCTGGTAGAGGTCGGTCAGGGATCGAGCCGCCGATTGACCCCCCGCGAGGAAGGTGTGCACCGAGGCGAGATACTCCGTCGGTGTGCTGGCCGGATCCCGCGGGTAACCCACCGTCGCCATGTGCAACAGGAAGGCCCGATACGCGCGCCGGACCGCGCCGACCGCACCGGACGGGGCTTCCGGGTCGCGCGGGTGGGGCGCGCGGCGGAACAGCGAGCGCAGCTCGGCCAACAGCAACTCGCCGGAGAAGACCGATTCGCGCTCTTCGGTCTGCTCACCGTGCGCCGCCGTGCGCCGACGCAAGACGTACAGCGCCATGACCGCCAGCAGCAGTCCGAACACGACGAGAAATGCGGTCCAGCGCAACGCCACCACTGCCGTTGCGTCCTGCGCCTGCAGAGACCTCAGCCACGCGGCGATCTCGTCCGCGGGCGAAAACGCTTCTCGCTGTGGCAGTGTCCTTGGGCGCCACGGCAGGGCGGACAGCACGCGGTGCACCAGTTTGACGATCGGCACCAAAATCGCGAACACGACCTCCAGCACGCGCAGCAGGAGCCACTCGGCTGCCGCGCCGACGGGGCGCAGTAGCCACCCCACGTCCTGGGCTGCCAGAACTCCGGCGGCGACGGACAACACCAGGATCGCCGCGATCACGCCCGTGAGCACCGCGTACCAGTTGCGGTTCAGCTGCAGCGCCTGGGCATGTGCGGTGCGGCTTTCCTCCCACACCGCTACGAGCCGGGCCGAGGCGAGGACCAACAACGCGACAATCCAGAACGCCAACAACGCCCAGCCGCCGCGGTCCAGCGACCAGACAACCACATCGCTGCGACCGGCGAAGACTACGACGAAGGCGAACAGCACCAGCATCACCAACCCCCACACGAATCGCCGGCCGACGAAGGCGAAGTCGTGGGGCTCTGTACCCAGCACGATGCCGCGCCACCACAGGTACATGCCCAGCCCACCGCCGAGCGGCACCGCGGGGCCTTGCCTGCCGAGCGTCACGGTGTCGAGGAGTTCGGCCACCCACCCCCAGTCCGTGAGCGGGCGGTGGGAGAAGTGCGTGCCGTGCAGGGACAGAAATCCGAGCACGGCGCCGCACGCGAGGATCGCCCCCCTCGCTGCGCGCAGGTCGGCGCGCCCGAGGATCCAACGCGTTCCGTACGTGGAAGCCCCCAGCAAAACCAGGATCCAGGGCAGATCCAGCAGCGGCCGAGCGCTCCCGCTGGCGTAGCCCAGCGCCAGCGCCCACGGCCACACCCAGCACGCCTCCATCAGCAGCGTGCCGGCGGGCAACCAAGCCCTAAGCCGGTGGTAGCTCATCGATGCGGTCCCACCGGTCGTCCGCGACGCGATGCACGACGTCCACGTGGCGCGGCGCGTACCGCGCCGCCCGCCGCCCCACCAGAACCGCCGCGATCCCGAAACCGCGCCGCGCGAGATCGCCGAGAGCCACGTCCTTGGCCTGGTCCGGCGTGGAGGTGATCAGCACCGCCGTCGCCCCGTACGGCAGCCGCCTGGCCTCTTCGGCGAGCAACGCGTCCGCCGGCAGCATGGGGGTCGGCAGCAGCTTCGCGAGCGCCTCCAGGATGCGTGCCAGTTGAGCGGGTCCGGCGTCGGGGGGCAGGGCCACCCACGACCGCGCTTGGGGCGTGAAGCCGTTGGCGTACATTCCGACGGGATGGCCCTGGCCGTATGCCCAGGCTGCGACGGACGCCGCAACGACGATCGTCGTCTCCAGCAGGTCGGGTATGTATCCGCGGTAGTGCGCGTACTCACCGAGCGTGTCCACGTCGCAGAACAACGCCAGCGGCCGCGTGGTGGCGAACTCGTAGAGCTTGGCCTGCAGCCGCCCGTTGTGTGCGGTCGCCTTCCAGTGAACCCTGCGCATAGGATCCCCGGGCTGGTAGTCGCGGACACCGATCACGCGCAGGGGGTCTTCGAACAACGGTCTACGGCGTCGTGCGTCGCCGAAGGGGTGTTCGGCGGGCAGGCCGAGGTCGCGCAGAGGCACCACGCGCGGATAGACGATGAGCCGGTCGGTGGAGGGAACTTCCCGGGCCTGCGTGTGGAAGCCGAAGACGTCGCCGGTGCGCAACCGCGCCGGCCCCAACTGGAAGTCGCCGCGCGCGGTGCAGCGCAGGACGTGCTTGCGGCGCACCCGCTCGTACCACCGCAACGAGAACATGTCCACGAGGATCTTACGGCGCTGACGGGGAGAAGGGAGCGTGCGGCTGCGCACCGGTCGGAGGGCCTGGGGGATCTCGTCGTGGACCTCCAGCCACGCGAGGGGCAGGGCCTTGCGGTTGGTGACCTCCATCGCGAAAGTGATCGGCTCGCCGACGAACGCGCGGCGGGGGCTGAAGCGCCGGCGGTACTCGAGGCGATGGAAACCGTAGCGGTCCCACAGCCGGCTGCTCAGCGCCGCCAGCAGGACCACCGCGCCGAGTGTGACGGGGACGGGGTGGCGCGCCAGGATCCCGGCCAGCAGCACCGCCGCGCCAAGCGCGATCCAGCCCTCGCCGATCATCCGCCCTCGCCTGCTTGCCCTCTGTGCGCCCCGGCGCCCGTCTCCACCGGCACCGGAACGGTGGCCAGCACGTCGGCGACCACTTCGTCGGCTCCTTGTTCGCGCAGGCGCGCCTGCGCGTTGAGGATCAACCGGTGGGGCAGCACCGCCGGCGCCGCACGCTTGACGTCGTCGGGCGTCACGAAGGCCCTCCCGGCCATCGCCGCCAGCGCTTGGGCGACGCGCATCAACGCCAGCGACCCGCGCGGACTCGCCCCCAATACGACCGCCTCGTGCCCGCGCGTGGCGCGCACGATCTCCGCCACGTAGCCTTCCACGGCCGCCGACACCCGGGTCTGGCGCACGGCCCGTTGTGCGGCCTGGACCTCTTCGGGCGACGTCACCGGCTGCAGATCCTCGTAGGGGTTGTCGGCGCGGAAGCGCCCCAGGATCGCCCGCTCCTCGTCGGCCGACGGGTACCCGATCGAGAGGCGGACGAGGAAGCGGTCCAGCTGCGCTTCGGGGAGCGGAAACGTTCCCTGCAGTTCGATCGGGTTTTGCGTGGCGATGACGAGGAAGGGCCTGGGCAGCGGGTGCGTCTCGCCCTCGATGGTTACCTGCCGCTCCTCCATCGCTTCCAGCAGCGCCGACTGCGTGCGCGGCGTGGCGCGGTTGACCTCGTCGGCGAGGACCACCTGCGCGAAGACCGGGCCGGGCCGGAACTCAAACGCCTGGGACCGCTGGTTGAAGTAGTACAGACCGGTGATGTCGGACGGCAGGAGATCGGGGGTGCACTGGATGCGGCGAAAGGAACACCCCAGCGAGCGGGCGAGCGACTTCGCGAGCAGCGTCTTGGCCAGCCCTGGGACGTCCTCGATCAGGATGTGGCCGTCGGCGAGCGCAGCGGCGATCGCCAACTCGACGACCTCGCGCTTCCCGACGACGACCCGCTCGACGCCGTCCCGAACCCTGCGCGCCATCTCGACGACCGGTTGCATCCGCC
This sequence comes from Armatimonadota bacterium, assembly GCA_031432545.1. Taxonomy (NCBI): domain Bacteria; kingdom Bacillati; phylum Candidatus Sysuimicrobiota; class Candidatus Sysuimicrobiia; order Candidatus Sysuimicrobiales; family Candidatus Sysuimicrobiaceae; genus Candidatus Caldifonticola; species Candidatus Caldifonticola tengchongensis. Next base: position 55,601 of record JAVKGX010000001.1, on the reverse strand, counting down.
GCTCCCTCTGGCCCGTCGGCCCAATGGAAACCGACGGCCCACCCATGGGATCCTACGCGCCGTACATACGTCCGCCGGTCAATGCGGTCAGCGCCTGCGCGAACCCGGGAAACGACGTCGCGACGCAGGCCACGTCGTCGATCGTAACACCGCGCTCGGACAGCAATCCGGCCACGGCGAACGCCATCGCGATCCGGTGGTCGCCGGCCGACCGCACGCGCCCGCCGCGGATGCGTCCTCCGTGCACCACCAGACCGTCCGGCAGTTCGGTGCAGTCGACGCCGATCGCGCGGAGATTGCTGACCAGCGCCTCGATCCGGTCGGACTCCTTGACGCGCAGTTCGGCGGCGTCACGGATGATCGTGTCGCCCTCGGCGACAGCGGCTGCGACAGCGAGCGCGGGGATCTCGTCGATCAGGCGGGGGACGAGCGCTCCGGCGACGGCGGTCGCCCTCAGGCCCAGACCCCGCACGGCGACGGTGCCGACAAGTTCTCCGCAGACTTCCCGCACCTCGCGGACGTCGACTGCCGCCCCCATGGCCCGCAGAGCGTCCAGGACGCCGGTGCGCGCGGGGTTGAGTCCGACGTCTTCCACCACGACCTCCCCGCCCGGCTGAGCCGCCGCAGCGACCCAGAAGAACGCCGCTGAGGAGGGGTCGCCGGGGACGCCCATCTCGACGGGCTCGATGCGTCCTACCCCTCGCACCCATACCTCCCTTGGCCCTTCGGCCCCCGGAGAGGAGGGGGGAACTTCGCGGACGCCGGTCTGCACCCCCATCGCACGGAGCATCCGCTCGGTGTGGTCCCTCGACGGCTGGGGCTCGACGACAGTCGTCTCCCCGTCGGCGTACAGGCCGGCAAGCAGGATCGCGGACTTCACCTGCGCGCTGGGGATGGGCATCCGATGGCGGATCGGCCGCAGTGCACCGCCCCGGACCCGCAGGGGTGCCAGCCCTCCCGCCTGCGCTTCGATCCTCGCGCCCATCTCCCGCAGCGGCGTGACGACGCGGTCCATCGGCCGCCGGCGGATCGAGTCGTCGCCGGTCAGTATGGCTTCGAACGGCTGGCCGGCGAGGACTCCGCACAGCAGGCGGATCGTCGTCCCCGAGTTCCCTGCGTCCAGCGCTTCGGTCGGTGCTCGCAGACCGCGCAGACCGCGTCCGCCGACGCGCAGCGTCGTGCCGTCGAGTTGTGCGTCGACGCCGAGTGCTCGGACGCAGGCGACGCTGCGCAGCGTGTCGGCGGCGACGAGGAAGTTGCGCGCCACACTGACCCCCTGGGCGATCGCGCCGAGCAGCACCGCCCGGTGGGAGATGGACTTGTCGGCCGGAACGCGCAGGCGGCCGCGGATGCGGGCGGGCGAGACGGTCATCGTGTGCTCACTGGGCGCTTGCGAGGTCCGGACGCAGGCGCTCGGCCTCGCCCACATAGACGTGCACGATCTTCTCCTGCGGGACAGTTGTGTTCACCAGCATCAACACGCGCAGTACACGCGACATCGCCCCCGGGACGTCCATCTCCCGAGAGCACAGCAGGGGGACGCGGCTCCAGCCGAGGCTCCGGGCGGCCTCTGCGGGGAAGGCCGCGTCCAGGTCCGGCGTGCAGGTGAACAGCACCGCCGCGACGTCGTCGGCGGCGAGGCCGTTGGCGCGCACGAGTTCGTCCAGCAGGGTCCGGGCCGCATCGAGGATCGCCTCGGCGGTGTTCGCCTCGACGCGGATCGCGCCCCGGATCCCGCGGACGCTCACGGTGCCCCTCCGCGCCCGCGCGCGACGCGGACGGCGGCCTCCAGACCGAGCAGGTAGCTGTCGGCACCGAATCCGAGGACCTGGCCGCGCACGACCGGTGCCAGCAGCAGCCTTCGGCGGAACTGCTCGCGCGCGTGGAGGTTGCTGAGGTGCACCTCGACGACCGGGATGCCGATCGCAGCGATCGCGTCGCGCAGCGCGACGGAAGTGTGCGTCAGGGCGCCGGGGTTCAGCACCACGGCGTCGCAATCCTCCCGTGCGGCGTGCAGCGCGTCGATGAGCGCCCCCTCGTGGTTGGACTGGAGGAAGCGCACCTCGACATCGAGTTCGCTCGCGCGCATCCTCAGGCGGGATTCGATGTCGGCCAGCGTCTGGGTGCCGTAGATGTGGGGTTCTCGGGTGCCGAGCAGGTTGAGGTTCGGCCCGGACAGCACGAGGATCCTCATCGTGACCCCTCCAGCAACGCGTGCAGCGCCTTTGCGACGACAGCGACGTCCACCTCCACACCGGTGCGGGCGGCGCCGATGCGCTCCAGCAGCACAAACCGCAGCCGTCCGGCGCGCGTCTTTTTGTCCAGCGCCATCCGGCCGATGGCCTCGTCCGGATCAAAGGGAGGTGGCCGCAGCTTCATACCGGCCCGTTCGAGCAGTGCGCGCAGGCGGCGGGCACCGTCCGGATCGGTGATGCCCACCCGGATGCCGATCTCACACTCGGCCAGCATCCCGATCGCCACGGCCTCGCCGTGCGGCAGGCGGTAGGCGGTGGTGGCTTCCAGGGCGTGCGCCACCGTGTGCCCGAAGTTCAGGGCCTCACGGCCGCCGGCGGTCTCCCGCTCGTCGGCTTCGACGATGCGGGACTTGATCTCGACGTTGCGTGCCACGAGCTCGGTGAGCGCGGTGGGATCGCGGCGCAGCACCACCGCGACGTTCGCCTCCAGCCAGGCGAACAGATCGGCGTCGGCGACCGCCGCGTGCTTGGCGCACTCGCTCAGTCCCGCGCGCAGCGCCCGTGGGGGCAGCGACCGCAGCGTCGCGACGTCGGCGACCACCGCCTGCGGATGCCAGAACAGACCGACTAAGTTGCGCGCGACGACGTTGAGCGCGGCCTTGCCTCCGATGCTGGAGTCGACCTGCGCGAGGAGGGTCGTCGGGAGGTGGACCAGTGCGAGGCCGCGCATGTACGTCCCGGCGGCAAATGCCCCCAGGTCGCCGATCACCCCGCCGCCCAGGGCGAGCAGCGCAGCCGTGCGGTCCAGGCGCGCTTGGGCCATGCCCTCGTAGACGCGCTGCGCGTACCGCAGCGACTTGCTCCGTTCCCCCGGCGGCACCGTGATGGGGTGGGGGTCCAAGCCCCACGCCCGCAGGGCCATGCACAGCCGACCGCCGTACAGGTCCAACAGCCGCGGGTGGGTGAGGAGGGCGATCCGGCGTGCTCCGATGCGCTGCAAGTCCAGGGCCACCAGGGGCAGGATGCCCTCGCCGACGTGTACAGGGTAGCCGCCGCCCAGGGCCACCGGGATCGTGCGGCGCTCGCGCTCGGCCGCCGCCCGGATGACGCACTCGGCGGCGGCCTCCACGGTCAGCTCGCCTGTGTCGACGACGATCTCGGCCGCCTTGCGGTACAGCGGCCGGCGCTGCTCCATCAGCTCGGCGGCGCGTCGGGACGGGTCCTCTCGCAGCAGCGGGCGCTGTGCCGCCGCGCCGACGCGGGCGAGCGTTCGCTCCAGGGGGGCCTCCAGGAGGACGATCCGGCCGGTCCGCTTGAGCCGATGGACGTTGTGCGGGTCGGTCACCACACCCCCGCCGCACGCGATCACGGCCGGCCTCCGCCGCGCGACTTGGGCGACGGCCCGCCGCTCCCGCTCGCGGAAACCCACCTCCCCTTCCTGTTCGAAGATCGCGGAGGTGGACTTGCCTGCTTCCTGCTCGACGAGCGTGTCCGTGTCGTAGAACGGCCAGCCCAAACGGCGCGACACCTCCTGGCCGACGGCTGTCTTGCCAGCACCCATGAACCCGATCAGGACGATGTTGCGCATCCTGTCAGCCCACCGCTTGCGGTCAGCGGATCCTCTGCAAATATCGGTCATAGGCGCCGCGCATGTCGTCGAGGGAGTCCGCACCGAACTTCTCGCACAGCGCGTCGGCCAAGACGAATGCCAGCATGGCCTCGCACACCACACCTGCCGCCGGGAGCGCCGTCACGTCGGAGCGCACGACGGCGGCGGCAGCGGGCTCGCGCGTGCGGATGTCCACGGATCGCAACGGGGCACGCAAAGTCGAAAGCGGCTTCATCGCGGCCCGCACGACGATCGGCATGCCGTTGCTGACGCCTCCCTCGATGCCGCCGGCGCGGTTGGTTTCGCGGTAGAAACCCCTGGCCGCATCGTAGTGGATCTCGTCGTGGGCGGTGCTGCCCCGCCCTGAGGCGATCGCGAACGCATCCCCGATCGCGACGCCCTTGATCGCGTGGACGCTCATGACCGCCTGGGCGATCCTTCCGTCGAGCCTGCGGTCCCAGTGGACGTAGGATCCCAGGCCCGGCGGCACGCCCACCGCCACGATCTCAATGACCCCTCCCAGCGTGTCCCCGCTGGCTTTGGCTTCGTCGATCGCGCGGTGCATCGCCTGTGCGGCGTGAGGGTCGGCGCACCGCAGATCCGACGTCTCGGCGCGGCGCGCGACCTCGTCCCAATCTGGGGGCAGGTCGGCGACGTGGACGCCTCCGAGTTCGACGACGTGGCTGAGCACGCGGATGCCGAACTCCTCGAGCAGGCGGCGGGCGAGCGTGGCGCCGGCCACCCGGGCGGCCGTTTCCCGGGCGCTGGCCCGCTCAAGGGCCCTGCGCACGTCGTCGAAGCCGTACTTCTGCGCGCCCACCAGGTCCGCGTGGCCCGGACGCGGCCGCACCAGCGGCGCTTCGCCCGTGCGCCAGTCGCGGTTCCAGACGAGCACCGAAACCGGGGCGCCGATCGTCACGCCGTCCACCAGTCCCGAGAGGATCTCGGCGCGATCCTGCTCGATCCGCATGCGGCCGCCGCGGCCATACCCGGCCTGCCGGCGGCGCAACTGCCCGTTCAGGTACTCCTCGTCTACCGCCAGCCCCGCCGGCAGCCCTTCCACCGTGGCGACCAGCCCGCGACCGTGGGACTCCCCGGCGGTGATCAGACGCAGCGGCATCTCAGCCCGTGGCCGTCGCCGGATCCACCAGCCCCACTGCCCTTCTCATGGCCTCCAGGGGTGCCGGCTTTCCCGTCCACAGCTCGAAGGAAGCGGCGCCCTGCCAGACCAGCATCTCCAGCCCCGAGATGGTACGCCCACCGGCTTCGCGCGCCATCCACAGCAGCTTGGTCTGCGCGGGATTGTAGACCATGTCGAAGACCGCCAGTCCCGCGCGCAGCATCTCGGTCGACGGGATCGGGCTGCGGTCGACGTCGGGATGCATGCCGACCGGCGTCGCGTTGATCAGCAGATCGACCCCGCGCAGGACCACGCGCAAAGACGTTGGCTCAAGCGGGAAGGCTTCGAACTGGGTCTTGCCAGACAGCGCCGACATCTGCCCACACAGAAATTCGGCCCGTTCGACGTCGCGCGACAGCACCGCGATCTCTGCCGCGCCTCCCGACGCCAGCGCGACGCAGGCAGCGCGCGCGGCACCGCCCGCGCCGACGACGGCCGCCCGCAACCCCGCGAGCCCCACGCCGGCTTCGGCCAAGGCGCGCTCCACGCCGGCGACGTCGGTGTTGCGGCCCAGCAGGCGACGGCCTTCTCCGAAGACGATCGTGTTCACCGCCCCGCACCGCCGGGCGCACTCGTCCAGATCGTCCACCAGTTCGCAGGTCGCTTCCTTGTGCGGCACGGTGACGTTGGCGCCGGCGAACCCCAGCGCCCGCAGCCCGGCCAGGGCGGCGCGCAGATCCGAGGGCAGGACGCGCAGCGCGACGTACGCCCACGGCAGCCCCGCCGCGGCGAACGCCGCGGCCTGCATCCGGGGCGAGAGACTGTGGGCGACCGGATCGCCGAGCAGTGCGACGATCTCGGTGCCCGGCGGGATCTCTGCGGCGTTCAATCCGGCGTCCGAGGCTCCAGATCCGTACGACAGCGGCTGGCTTTTCCGCCATTGTACCCCAGCACTTCGCGGCTGCGGCGCGGTGTGCTAAAGTACCCGATAACACCGGCGGACCTGATGCCCAGGGAGGGACGATGCGCTACGAGGGACAGACCGCGTTCGACCTGCGCGTGGCTGGGGTCCGGCGCACCCTACCCGTCGAGCAGGTGCAGGACAACGTCTGGATCCCCTTCTTTCGGCTGTGGGGCGACGTCGAGCTGACGAACGCCTGCGCCCGCGAACTGGCCAGCGAGCTGCGGACGAGGGAGTTCGACGCGCTCGTCTCGCTGACCGCCAAGTCCGTCCCGTTGGTGCACATGATCGCGACGTACCTGTCCGAGCCGCGCCACGGGCAGTTCTTCCCGTACGTGGCGTGCCGGCGCGAGGTCAAGAGTTATATGCGCGACCCCGTCGTCGTCGAGGCGCAGTCCATCACCGCGGCGACGGCCCACCCGCTGGTGCTCAACGGGCCCGATGCGACGGCAATCCGCGGCCGACGCGTGGCTATAGTCGACGACGTTGTCAGTACCGGGGGGACCTTCCAGGCCGCAGCCCGCCTGATGGAGGTGCTGGGGGCGCCGATCACCGCCCGCGCGGCGGTCATCCTCCAGGGGGATGTGTACCGCGACCCCGAGCTGATCTACCTAGCCACGTTGCCCGTCTTCACCCGCTAGGCGTCAGGATCTCTGCCGGGCTGGCATCAGCAGATCACCCTCCAGCGGGATCCAGCCGTCGGCGGCCGAGATCAGTTCGCCCGCGGTGTGTCCGGCTACCCCGGCGACGTGGACCTGCAGCCCCTGCCGGCGAAGCCATCGCACCAGGTCCACGAAATCGCCGTCTCCTGTCGCCAACAGCACCACGTCCAGGTCGTCGGCGCAGACGAGGATGTCAGTCGCCATCCCCAGGTCCCAGTTCGCCTTGTGCCGGCCATCCGACAGGCGCCGCAGGTGGAGGACCTTGACCTCGAATCCGATGTGCCGCAGGGCTGCTTCGAACGCCGCCTGGCCCTCGGCGTTTGATCCCTCGGTCACATACGCGCGCGCCACGGCGACTTCGCCCAGCTGCTGGCCGCGCGCCATCAAGGCGCCGTAGTGCACCCGCGATCCATGGGCGTCCCGCGCCGAGAAGTACAGGTTGGCGACGTCGGCAAAGATCCCCACGCGCACCTTGCCCGAACGCACGCGGGTCAACTCCCGGCGTGCGGCCTCGACCTGGCCTCGCTCGAGGGCGACCGCGACGCCGGCCAGGCGGCGGACGAGTTCCTCGGTGGCCTGCTGATGGCGGTCCAGCCGCGACTCCAACGAACGGATCGCCGATGTGAGTTCCTCCAGGCTGCGCCGGACGGAACCCTGCTGCTCGCCGAACCAGGACCGCACGCGCGTGATCTCGTCGCCCAGCCCCTGCACCTTCCGATCGATGTGAGCGGCCTGGCGCGCGACGTCCTGGTCCACGCGCCGGAGATACTGTGCGGCCTCTCGGAGGACGTCGCGCAGGTCCTTCGCGGCCGACGTGAGTCTCTCCGAGGCCGCCTGCAGGGGTTCGGAGGCGATGCGCACGAGCTCGTTGAGGACCTGCGTCGGCATCTCCTCCGGCCGGAGCTGTTGTTGCCGGGTGGCGTCGGCCAGGAAGCGGCGCCACCAGCTGCGCGCGCTGCGTCCGACGCGCGGGCGCTCATCCACGATCGCAGCGACCAACCGCTTCATCCCTTCTTCGGCAGAGCCGGTGCCGGCGATCCAGCGCGCCACGTGCTGGCTGGCGATCGCCTGGACGGCGGTCAGCTGCTCTTGAGCGCCCTCGAGCAGTTCCTCGGCCAGGCGGGTCCGCTCGCCAGGGTGCTGGCGCACCGTCTCGGCGACCGCATCCAGCAGCTCCGGCCGCGGGACCTTCGTGATCCGATGTCCGACGTACGTCACGCCCAGCCGCGTGGCCAGCGTCGCCAGGGCGCGTCCGGGATAGAGGGCTCCGACCAGCACGCGCACGGTGCGCTCGTCCTCGGCGAGCCACTCCTCGATCTTTCGAAGCCTTACTTCCCTGTCCACTGGCGGCCTCCCCACGGTCCGCTGCCCACCCTGTTGGGGATTCCACGTCGCCCCGTTCTTATACTCCCAGCCCCGGCGGCCGCTGCCGAGTGCCCGCGGCGGTCGCTACAATACATCCTGTTCGAGAGGCCGCCTCGTGCTGAGGGGACGTTCGCGCCACCCGCTGCTCGCGCTGCCCGGCGGATGCCCGGTCACCTGGGCTCTGCTGGCGGCCAATGCCCTCACGTTCGTCGCGTCCTTCGTCGGTGTGGCGCGGTGGGACGCCCTCGCCTTCCATACCGCCGACGCCGCGTGGCGGCCGTGGACGGCCGTTACGTATCCGCTGGTGGGTTCCGGTCCGATCCTGTGGCTGTTGGTCGGTGCCTACGTGGTCTGGATGTTCGGGGGCAGCCTGGAACGAGCGTGGGGAGCGCGCGACTACCTGATCTTCCTGATGCTGTGTTCACTAGTTGCGGCAGCGGGCCTGTGGGTCGGTGCGGCGCTCACCGGGCGTGCGGCACTGCTCGAAGGGCTGTGGATGCCGCTGGCGGCGGCGGTCGTGGCCTGGTCCCAGATCAATCCGCGGGAACGGGTGCTCGCATTCTTCGTACTGCCGGTGGAGTCCCGCTGGCTTGGGGCGATCGCAGCCGTAGTCGTGGTCTTCTCGTTTTCGTTCCCGCTTGGCGCATTCGCGCTCTTCGGCCCCGCTTTGGCCTGGTGGTTCGCGCGGCGTGGCCGGTACTCCCTGGGGCGCTTGTCGCGCCGTCTTCTCCCCAGTCCGGCCGCCCGGCTGCATCGCTGGTGGCTCAGGCGCCGCTTCCGGCGCCTGATGCGCATCAGCGGGCTGGAGGACCGGGACCGGATTCACTGATCTTCGGCGAGTGGGTTGCGGGTGCGCCCCGTCTCCGCTATCCTGATAAAGACCCCCTCCCCATAAGGGGGGGGGCGGAGGGCCCGATGGCGACCAAAGTCCTGGGTTCGGATCCCGTAGCCAAAGAGCGCATCCTCGCGCGCCTGCGCAGCATCGAAGGGCACGTCGGCGGGATCGTCCGGATGGTCGAGGACGACGCCTACTGCGTCGACGTGCTCAAGCAGACGAAGGCCGTGCAGGCAGCGATCGACCGGGTCAACGCCATGCTGCTGGAGCGGCACCTCAACCACTGCGTGAGCGCGGCGATCCGGTCGGACGACCCCAACGAGCGAGAGCGCGTCATCCGCGAACTGCTCGACGTCTTCGAGCAGAGAGTCGGCGGATAGAGGACGAAGGACCGATGCCGGACAAGACGATCGACATCCCCATTGAGGGCATGAGCTGCGCGTCGTGCGTGGCGCAGGTCGAATCCGCCCTGCGTGTGGTTCCCGGTGTGCGGGAGGCCTCCGTGAACCTGGCGACCGAGCGGGCGACCGTGACGGTCGACCCGCAGACCGCGGAGCTGCGGCGGTTGGTGCGTGCGGTGCGCGACCGCGGTTACGACGTGCGCACCGAGCGGGTGGACATCGCCGTGCGCGGGATGAGCTGCGCTTCGTGCGTGGTCCGTGTGGAGCAGACCCTGCGGGCGGTGGCGGGCGTGGTGGACGCCTCGGTGAACCTGGCCACCGAGCGCGCGACCGTAATCTACGTACCGGGCCTCGTCTCGATGCGCGACCTGTACCGGGCCATCCGGGATGCCGGCTACGATCCGGAGGAAGGTGAGGTCGCAGGTACTTCAACGGCCGCCGCCGACAGGGAACAGGAGGCGCGCACGGCGGAATTGCGCGACGTGCGCAACCGGTTCCTGGTTGCCGCGGTCCTCACGCTGCCGCTGGCGATCGGTTCGTTGCCCCACATGCTGGGTGTGCACCTCAGCGCGATCCCGCCCTGGCTGTCGGCACCGCTCGTGCAGTTCGCGCTGGCCACGCCGGTGCAGTTCTGGTCGGGCTGGCGGTTCTACCGGGGCGCTTGGGCGGTGGGGCGGCACCGGACGACCGACATGAACACGCTGATCGCGGTCGGCACATCGGCGGCCTACGGCTACAGCGCCGTCGCCACCTTCGCCCCACACGCGTTCGCGCGTGCCGGGCTCCAGCCGGCGCTGTACTACGAGGTCGCCGCGATCATCGTCACGCTCGTCCTGCTCGGCCGGTTGCTCGAGGCCCGGGCCAGGGGCCGGGCCTCGGAGGCGATCCGCAGGCTGCTCGCGCTGGGTGCCCGGACAGCCCGCGTCGTACGCGAAGGCGTCGAGGTCGAGATTCCCGTCGAGGATGTGCAGGTCGGCGACGTGGTGGTCGTGCGGCCCGGCGAGAAGATCCCCGTCGACGGCGTCGTCGTGCACGGTCGGTCCACAGTCGACGAGTCGATGATCACAGGCGAGAGCATGCCGGTCGACAAGGGCCCCGGCGACGAGGTAATTGGGGCGACGATCAACAAGACCGGCTCGTTCCGCTTCCGCGCGACCCGCGTCGGCACCGACACCGCTCTGGCGCAGATTGTCCGTCTGGTGGAGCAGGCACAGAGCAGCAAGGCACCGGTGCAGCGGCTCGTGGACGTCGTCGCCAGCTACTTCGTGCCCGCCGTGATGGCGGTGGCGATTGTGACCTTCTTGGTGTGGTGGATCTGGGGACCACAGCCCGGGGCGACGCTCGCGCTGGCGAACTTCATCGCGGTGTTGATCATCGCCTGTCCGTGTGCGCTCGGACTGGCGACGCCGACGGCGATCATGGTGGGCACCGGTGTTGGCGCTCAGCTCGGCGTGCTCATCAAGGACGCGGCCGCGCTGGAGATCGCCGGCCGCGTGCGGGTCGTCGTGCTCGACAAGACCGGCACCCTCACGCGGGGAGCGCCGGCCCTGACCGACGTGCGCGCGGCTGGGGGATTCTCGGAAGCGGAACTGCTGCAGATCGCAGCATCGGCCGAGCGGGGCAGCGAACATCCCCTCGGCGAGGCGATCGTGGCCGCGGCGCGCTCGCGGAATCTGGAACTGACCGATCCCGAGCGCTTCGAGGCCATCCCCGGAGGCGGCGTCGTCGCCCTCGTCGCCGGTCGCGAGGTCGTGGCCGGCAACGAGCAGCTGCTGGCCGGGCGCGCGATCTCGCTGGACGGGCTTGCGCCCGCCGCTCGGCAGTTCGCCGAACAGGGCAAGACGGCGATGTTCGTGGCGGTGGACGGACAGCCCGCGGGCGTGCTGGCGGTGGCGGACACCCTCAAGCCCAACGCGCGGGAGGTGGTGGCCGAGCTGCGCCGCATGGGCTTGCAGGTCGCGATGCTCACCGGAGACAACCGCCGAACCGCGGAGGCGATCGCCCGCCAGGTCGGCATCGACCGCGTGCTGAGCGAGGTGCTGCCACACCAGAAGGCGGAGGAGGTGAGGCGGCTCCAGGCGGAAGGCCACCGGGTGGCGTTCGTGGGGGATGGGATCAACGACGCGCCGGCTTTGGTTCAGGCCGATTTGGGAATCGCGATCGGTGCAGGGACGGACGTCGCGATCGAGTCTGCCGACGTCGTCCTGGTGGGCGACAACCTGGGGGCGATTCCCACCGCGATCCGTCTCAGCCGGGCCACGATGCGGACGATCCGGCAGAACCTGTTCTGGGCCTTCGCGTACAACACGGCCCTGATCCCGGTGGCGGCCGGGGTCCTGTACCCGTTCTTCGGAATCCTGCTCAACCCGGTCCTGGCGGCGGCGGCCATGGCGTTGAGTTCCGTGTCCGTCGTCTCGAACAGCCTGCGCCTTCGGAGGTTCGCCGCACACGCCTGACCTTCGATCGGAAGGAGGAGCCGCAATGGAGAGAGTCTACAAGGTACCCCGCATCCACTGCGGCGGATGCGTTGCTACGGTGGAGGAGACAGCCTCAAGCCTGCCCGGGGTCATTCGGGTGAGGGCCGACGAGAACAGTAAGGAAGTCCGCGTGGAGTTCGATCCCCAGCAGATCGACGAGGAGCGGATCAAGCAGGCCCTGGCGGACGTCGGTTACCCGGTCGCGGTCTGAAACCCGCGCCAAGGGGTACCCGATCACCGGACGGCCGAACACACCTGAGTGGACGAGGCCGGTTCACGCACGGCCGCTGGACGCCGCAGGCCCGCGACATCGAGGCCATCGACACACCCAACCCGCAAACCGTGGTGTTCCGTCTGCGTGCGGCCAGGGCGGCGTTCCGCGCGCAGCCGCTTGCCGACGTGCCGATCCTGCCGCGTCACATCTGGGAGTCGGTCACCGAGCCCCGCAGGTTCGACAACACGATCGGCAGTGGTCCCTACCGGGTCGGTGAGGTGCGCTCCGGTCAGTTCTACCGGTTGGTGGCAAACGACACCTACTTCGCTGGACGCCCCAAGGTGCGGGAGATTGTCCTCCCGATCATCCGCGACGCGGCCGTGGACTTCACGTCCCTGCGCGCTGGGGAGACCGATGCCACCGTCCGCAGCCTGTTGCCGGAACTGGTCGCTCAGTTCCAGGCGGTACGGGACATGAAGGTGGTGCGCGGCCCCGGGTATGCGTCCACACTGCTCCAGTTCAACCTCGAGCACCCTCAGCTGAGGGACGTTCGCCTGCGCCGGGCGATCGCGCACGCGATCAATACCTCTTTGATGGTGCGGCTGCTCATGCTCGGCTACGCGGTCGTCGGCAGCCCGGGCTACCTGCATCCCGCATCGCCCTGGTACAACCGGGAGGTGAGGATCGAGCCGAACAAGGCACGCGCGGTCGCGATCCTCAACGAGGCTGGCTATCGGGATCGCAACAACGACGGCATCCGAGAGGCACCGGACGGCACACCGTTGCGGTTCGTGCTCCTGGCCCAATCCGGCAACCCGGTCCGCATTCGCGGCGCGGACCTGATCCGTACGTGGCTGCGCGACGTCGGGATCGCCGTGACCGTTCGGGTCATGGAGGATGCGTCGATCATCGACTTGGTGTGGCCGGAGTTCGATGTCTGCAAGGGCCGCCGCTTCGACATGACGATGTTCGGCTGGTCGGCGCCCGTGATGTCGCGGCCGACGGCCCTGCGCGACCTGTTCCATTCGGACTGCCGAGTGGGGACCATCAACATCGGCGGCTACAAGAACCCGCGCATCGATCAGCTCGGTGAACAGCTCGCGACGGTGGTGGATCCGAACCGACAGAGGCAGTTGGCATACGAGATGCAGAGGATCATCGCACAGGACCTGCCGGTGCACGTGCTCTTCTACGCCGATGGAATCTACGCGTACCGGGCGTCCCGGTTCGACGGTTGGGTCTATCAGAAGGGACAGGGCATCGTCAACAAGCTGTCGTTCGTGAACGCGCCGCGCAGATAGCATGATGTGGCGGTTCCTGGTCGGAAAGGGGGCCCAGTACGCTCTCGTCCTGCTTGTCGCGAGCACGATCAACTTCGCGCTGCCGCGGCTGATGCCCGGAAGCCCCCTCGTGCTTCTGGCGGGCGAGGACGCCGCCTCTTTGTCCGCGGAAGACCGACAAAATCTCCTCGCAAGCCTGGGCCTGGATCGACCCGTCTGGCAGCAGTACCTGCACTATCTCGGGCGGCTGGCTGTCGGCGACCTCGGCTACTCGCTCCAGCAGGGCCGCCCGGTCGCCCACATCCTGGCCGAGCGGTTGCCCTGGACTCTGCTGCTGGTCGGGACCGCTCTCGTCCTGTCGACGGTCTTGGGCGTGTGGCTCGGCGCGATCGCGGCCTGGCGGCGGGGACGGGCGACCGATCTCGGCCTGCTGGGCGGCTGCATGCTCTTCGAGTCGATGCCCAGCTTTTGGCTCGCGATGATCCTGATTGCCACGGTTGCTGCGAAACTCCGCTGGTTCCCCATCTTCGGTGCGCGCACGATCGGGTCCGGCCTGGAGGGGCTGGCGCTGGTCGGCAACGTCGCCTGGCACCTCGTCCTGCCCCTGACAACCCTCGTCGTCGTATCGGTTCCGAACGTGTTCCTCGTAATGCGGTACTCGATGCTTTCGGTGCTCGGGGAACCATACATTGTCACCGCGCGTTCAAAGGGCTTGCCCGAGCGGGTCATCCTGTTCCGACACGTCACACGGAACGCGTTGCTTCCGGTCGCCACCGTCTTCATGCTGAACTTGGGCTTCGTGGTCGGCGGCGCCACGGTGATCGAGACCGTGTTCTCCTATCCGGGCGTGGGTCGCCTGCTCTTCGAAGCGGTGCTCGCACGGGACTATCCGGTGCTGCAGGCGTCTTTCTTCGTGATCACGGTCAGCGTCATTGCGGCGAACGTGCTGGCTGACCTGCTGTACCCGTTGGTTGACCCACGGGTGCGACGGGGTCTGGGGGTCTGAAGCGCATGTCGCTCTGCACCGGAACGCTGTGAGGGAGGCTGGCGGATGGCGACCGCGGAGGTGACCATGCCTCTGGCCAGGCGCCGCCTACGGGTTGGCGGAGTTGGCACCGTGGGTCTGGCGCTGCTGTGCGGTCTCATCGCGGCGGCGGCCTTGGCGCCCTGGATCAGTCCGCATGACCCGACGGAGAACGTCGCCGCGCCGTTCTCGCCGCCGAGCCAGGTCCACCCGTTGGGCACCAACGATGTCGGCCAGGACATCCTCAGCGAGCTGCTTTACGGGGCCCGCGTGTCGCTTACGATTGGGTTTTTAGCGGCTGCGGCTGCGATCGTGATCGGCACGGCGGTGGGCGTCGTCTCCGGCTACTTCGGAGGCTGGCTGGACGTGCTGCTCATGCGGATCGTGGACATCGTGCTCGTGCTGCCCTTCCTGCCGTTGATGATCCTGCTCGCGGCCTATCTCGGACCGAGCTTCTGGAACCTCATCCTGGTGATCGGCGCGCTGGTGTGGGCACGGCCCGCCCGCATCGTTCGCTCGCAGGTGTTGCAGCTGCGCACGCTCGATTACGTCGAAGCCGCGAGGGCACTGGGTGCGGGATCGCTGCGGATCCTCAGTAAGCACGTGCTCCCCGGTGCGCTGCCGGTCGCACTGTCACAGTTCATCCTTGCTGCCAGCAGTGCGATCCTGATCGAGGCGTCCTTGAGCTTCCTCGGTCTGGGGGATCCGACGGCGAAGAGCTGGGGGTCGGTCCTGTACTACGCTCAGGTGCGCAGCGCTTTCCTCAGCGGTGCGTGGGTGTGGTGGGTGCTGCCGCCGGGACTGCTCATCACGTTTACGGTGCTGGGTTTCGCCCTCACTGGCTTCGCGTGGGAGGCGAGGATGAACCCGCGCGTGCGGTGCTGACGGCCGTCTCGGGGCGAGGGTCGGGATGAGGACCGCTGAATTCGGCCGCCCTGGCATCCGCAGCCTCAAGGAACACGCCTGCTTGCAGGCAGCCAGGATGGCGCGCAAGAGGGATACGACCCCGGGACGTCGGGCCTCTTCGGATCTGTGGGATTGCCCCTGACCGCCCGCTACCAAAGCCTGCTCACCGGCAACGCGCACTTCCGGCGCGTCTTCGTCGGCCAGGTGATCTCGCGGGTGGGCGACGCGGTCGACGACGTGGCGGTGCTGTGGCTGGTGCTGCAGGTCACCGGATCGGCGGTTGCTGCGGCCGTGGCCCTCATCGCACAGATCCTGCCGACGGTGCTGTTCGGTCTGGTTGCCGGTGCCCTGGTGGACCGGTGGAACCGGCGCCAGACCATGATCACGATGGACGTCGTGCGCGCGGCGGTTGTGGCCGCCATCCCTCTGCTGCGCGGTGCGGGCCTGCTGTCGCTGCCGGTTCTGTACGTTCTGGTCTTCCTGCTCGGGGTGGCTTCCCAGGTCTTCCGTCCGGCGCTGCGCGCGAGCCTGCCCAACCTGGTGGCCCCGCACGATCTGGTGGCCGCCAACTCGCTGCTGGAGACCACGCGCCAGGTCGCGGGCGTCATCGGGCCGGGGCTGGGCGGCGTGCTGATCGCGACGGTCGGGATCGATACGGTCTTCTACCTCGATGCGCTGAGCTACCTAGCGTCGGGGGCGCTGATCGCACGCGCGACCATCCCGCAACGGCGCGAGGGTCGGGGATCCCCAGCGTCGTTGCTGGCCGAGATCGCCGACGGCATCCGATACCTGGTGCGCGCCCGCGTCGTTTTCTTGCTCGCAGTGCTGGGAATCCTGTCTCACTTCTACTGGGCGGCGATGCCGCTGGTGGCACCGGTGTTCTCCGAGCGGGTTCTGGACGCCGGCCCGGTAGGGTACGGGACGTTGCTGTCGGCACTCAACGCGGGGATGGCGACCAGCGGCCTGTTGATCGGACTGCTGCCCCCGACCGTATCAAGAGGTCGGCTCGTCCTGGCCGGCTACCTCGGGATGGGGCTCACCGCCGGGTTGCTGGCGGTCTCGCAGACCCTCGTGCAGGCCGCCGCCGTGCTTGCCCTCTCCGGAGCCGTCTCGATGCTGACGGTCGTGCCGTTCTTCGCCCTGCTCCAGCAGGCAGTCCCGGACGAATTCCGGGGGCGCGTCTTCGCGACCGACGAGACCTTGGAGCACGCTGTCCTGCCGCCGTTTTACGGGATCGTCGGCTGGCTGCTCGATGCATACGGAGCACGCTTGGCACTCGCCGTCGTGGCAGTCGTGCTCATCGGGGTGGCGGCGCTGGGGATGTCCCGGCGCGAGGTGCGCGAAGCCGTGTAGAGGAGTGGCCCGCTGCCGGTGAGAAGACTGCTTCGGTGTGCCTTCCGTCGGCCGTCGACCGACCACCGACGACCGACCGCCGACCGATGATCGAACTCGACGGCCACAGCCTGACGCCCGAGCAAGTCGAAGCCGCCGTCGGCGGGGAGCCGGTGCGGCTGGCGGCCCAGGCCCGGGTGCGCCTGCAGCGGGCCCGGGAGATGGTCGAACGGGTGGTGCGCGAAGGGCGCCCGGTGTATGCGATCTCCACCGGTGTGGGCGCGCTGCGCACCGTTCCGATATCCATCGAGGACGCCGAGGCGCTGCAGCGGAACATCCTCAGGTCCCACGCGGCCGGGGTCGGCACCCCGCTGGGCGAGGACGTGGTGCGGGCGATGCTCGTGCTGCGGGCGAACGCGCTCGCCGGAGGGTACTCCGGTGTGCGTCCGGTCGTGATCGACACGCTGCTTGGGATGCTCGAGCGCGGGGTGCATCCGGTGGTCCCCGAGCAGGGGTCGCTGGGCGCCAGCGGCGATCTGGCACCGCTCGCCCACCTCGCGCTGGTGCTCATCGGCGAGGGGGAGGCGATCCATGACGGCGAGCGCTTGTCCGGCGCGGAGGCGATGCGCCGGGCCAGGATCGAGCCGCTGGTCCTCGAAGCCAAGGAGGGGATCGCGCTGATCAACGGCACGCAGCTGATGACCGCGCTGGGGACGCTGTTCCTGCTCGATGCCGAGCGCCTGTGCGAGGTCGCCGACGTTGCAGGCGCCCTGACGCTCGAGGCGCTGCGCGGCACCGAACGCGCCTTCCATCCGCTGCTGCACGCCGCGCGGCCCCACCCCGGCCAGATCCGCAGCGCCGCCCGGATCCGGTCGCTGCTCATGGGCAGCGAGCGCGTCGCCCGAAGGGAGTACGACGGCGTGCAGGACGCCTACTCGCTGCGATGCATGCCCCAGGTCCACGGTGCCGTGCGGGATGCGCTCGCGCACCTGCGCCGGATCCTGACCATCGAGATGAACAGCGCCACCGACAACCCGCTGCTGTTCCCAGACCACGACGAGATCCTGTCCGGAGGCAACTTCCACGGCGAGCCGCTGGCGCTCGCACTCGACTACGCCGGGATCGCCGTCGCCGAACTCGCGTCGATCAGCGAGCGGCGGATCGAGCGTCTGGTGAACCCGCAGCTGTCCGGCCTGCCGCCCTTTTTGGCCCGGCAGAGCGGGCTGCACTCGGGTTACATGCTGGCCCAGTACACCGCCGCTTCGCTCGTCTCCGAGAACAAGGTGTTGAGCCATCCCGCCAGCGCCGACAGCATTCCGACGTCAGCCAACCAGGAAGACCATGTCAGCATGGGCGCACACGCCGCCCGCAAAGCGGCGCAGATCCTGCGCAACTGCCAGCAGGTGCTGGCGATTGAACTCGTCGTGGCGGCCCAGGGTGTGGAGATGGGTTCCGGAAGGCTCGGAGAGGGAACTGCGGCCGCGTACCGGATCGTCCGCGAGGCCGTGCGTCCGCTCGGGGAAGATCGCGTGCTCACCGAAGAGTTCGAACGGGCAGCGGCGCTGGTGCGCTCCGGCGCCTTACTCAAAGGCGTCGCATCCCCGGCCCCTGAGCCCTGATCCGGTCCACTTCGGAGGTGGCCATGAGGGGACCGACAGACATCCGCGCGCCGCGCGGTGCGCTGCTCACCTGTCGAGGTTGGGCACAGGAGGCGGCGATGCGCATGCTGATGAACAACCTGGATCCGGACGTCGCGGAGCGGCCCGAGGAGCTGATCGTCTACGGCGGGACCGGCAAGGCCGCGCGCAACTGGGACTGCTTTCACGCGATCGTCGACGCTTTGAGATCTCTGGCCGACGACGAGACGCTGCTGGTGCAGTCCGGCAAGCCGGTGGGTGTGTTCCGCACGCACGAGTGGGCGCCCCGGGTATTGATCAGCAATTCGATGCTGGTCCCGAAGTGGGCGACGTGGGAACACTTCCACGAGCTCGAACGGCGCGGGTTGATGATGTTCGGGCAGATGACCGCCGGTTCTTGGATCTACATCGGCACGCAGGGCATCCTGCAGGGCACCTACGAGACCTTCGCCGCGGTGGCGCGGACCCACTTCGGTGGCAGCCTGCGCGGCCGGCTCGTCCTGACCGCGGGCCTCGGTGGGATGGGCGGGGCGCAGCCGATGGCGATCACGATGAACGAGGGGACGGCGCTGGTGGTCGAGGTCGATCCGGCGAGGATCCAGCGCCGCCTGCGGGGGGGCTGGGTCGACGAGACCGCGGACGATCTCGACGACGCGCTGCGCCGGGTCGAGGCGTACCGGGCGGAGGGCGCGCCGCGGTCGGTCGCGCTGCTGGGCAACGCGGCCGAGGTGCTGCCGGAGGTGGTGCGGCGCGGTGTGGCCGTGGACGTGGTCACCGATCAGACCTCGGCGCACGATCCGCTCAAGGGATACGTGCCTCACGATATACCCCTGGAAGACGCCGAGACGTTGCGCCGGCGTGATCCCGCCGGCTACGTCCGGAGGTCGCTGCACTCGATCGCCCGCCACTGTCAGGCGATCCTAGACTTGCAGAAAGCCGGGGCGGTCGCCTTCGACTACGGCAACAACCTGCGGGGGTTCGCCCAACAGGCGGGCGTGGCCAACGCCTTCGACTATCCCGGGTTCGTACAGGCCTACATCCGACCGCTGTTCTGCGAGGGCAAGGGCCCGTTCCGCTGGGTGGCGCTTTCCGGCAACCCCGACGACATCCGCAGGACCGACGGACGCATCGTCGAGCTGTTCCCCGCCGACGAGGCCCTGCGCCGCTGGATCGTCCTCGCCGGGCAGAAGGTTCCGTTTCAGGGCCTGCCGGCGCGCATCTGCTGGCTCGGTTACGGGCAGCGCCACCTGGCCGGACTGGCGTTCAACGAGATGGTTCGGCGCGGCGAGCTGCAAGCGCCGATCGTGATCGGTCGCGACCACCTGGACGCCGGATCGGTGGCGTCGCCGAACCGGGAGACCGAGGGGATGCGCGACGGGTCGGACGCGGTGGCGGACTGGCCGATCCTCAACGCCCTGTTGAACGCCTGCGCGGGTGCGTCCTGGGTCGCCGTACACCACGGGGGCGGGGTGGGCATCGGGTATTCGATCCACGCGGGTCAAGTGATCGTGGCCGATGGCACTACACTGGGTGCCCGCAAGCTGGAGCGCGTGCTCACCACCGACCCTGGCACGGGTGTCGTGCGCCACGCCGATGCCGGTTACGACCGCGCGATCGAGGTCGCCCGCGAGCGCGGCGTCCGCATCCCGATGCTCCGCCATGGGTCGGAACCCCGCGAGGAGGCGTGAGCTTGCCGTCCACCTACCCGTACTTCGGGATCCATACCTTCTGCGGCGCCCCGCACCGCAGCCTCGAGGAATTCGCCGGCGGGATCGCGGTGATCGGTGTCCCCTGGGATCAGGGCGTAGGCTATCGGCCCGGCGCGCGGTTCGGCCCCGCAGCGATCCGTCAGGTCTCTTCGCGGTATCC
The DNA here is from genome assembly GCA_031432545.1 of Armatimonadota bacterium. Taxonomy (NCBI): domain Bacteria; kingdom Bacillati; phylum Candidatus Sysuimicrobiota; class Candidatus Sysuimicrobiia; order Candidatus Sysuimicrobiales; family Candidatus Sysuimicrobiaceae; genus Candidatus Caldifonticola; species Candidatus Caldifonticola tengchongensis. Next base: position 35,714 of record JAVKGX010000001.1, on the reverse strand, counting down.
GATCGCGGACGGCTACTACGACATCGAGTGCGACCGGGCGTTCCTCCAGGATGCCGCGGTCTTCGATCTGGGCGACGTGGACGTGGTGGCCACGCAGGTCGAGCGCACGTTCGAGAACGTGACGGCCACGGTCCGTGGCGTCGTAGAGGGGGGAGGCAGGCCACTCGTGCTCGGAGGAGATCACTCCATCACGTTCCCGGTGGTCCGTGCGCTCGATTCTGGGCCGCTCGGCATCCTGCAGCTGGACGCCCATCTCGATTACGCCGACGAGGTCGGGGAGGCCCGCCACACGAGCAGCACGGTGATGCGGCGCGTGCGGGAACTCCCGCACGTGCAGCGGCTGGTGACGGTCGGCGTCCGCGGCCTGCGGACGTCCGCGCGGGTGCTGGCCGACTCCCGCGGCCACGGCAACGTCGTGCTGAGCGCATCGGCGTTCGATCCCCGGAGGGTCCTCGACCAACTGGACTTCGACCTTGCCTGGTACGTCACGGTCGACCTGGACGTGCTCGACCCGGGTCAGGCACCGGGCGTCTCCTCCCCGGAGCCGGGAGGGCCGACCGTGGCGCAGGTCACCGCCCTCGTGCAGGCCCTCGGCGCAAACGCATCCGTGGTCGGCTGCGACGTCGTCGAGCTCAACCCGCTCGTGGATCCGACCGGTATCACGGCGGTGGCGGCCGCCAACCTGGCGGTGCGCTGCACGGCACTGCTCGCCAAGCCCGCACGCGACGCGCGCCCAAGGGTGGGGTAGGGGGCGTGGCATCGACATACGAAGTCGACTTCCTGCTCGTGCACGCGGGGCAGATGCACACCCTCGCGGGGACGACGGCGCCGCGGCGCGGCGCCGAGCTGCGCAGCCTCGGCACGATCGGCGACGGCGCTGTCGCCGCGCGCGGCGGCCGGATCGTGTGGGTCGGGCAGACGGACGACGCCCACCGACTGAAGCTCGCGCCGGGCGGCACTGAGCTGGACGCCGCAGGACGCTGCGTGGTGCCCGGCTTCGTGGATCCCCACACGCACCTGGTGTGGGCCGGCTCGCGCGCCGACGAGTGGGAGATGCGGCTGGCCGGTGCGAGCTACGAGGAGATCGCCGCCCGCGGCGGCGGGATCCTCAGCACCACCCGGGCCACGCGCGAAGCCGCCGATCGGACGCTGCGGGCGCTGGCGGACAGGCGCCTGGACGCCATGCTCCGGCACGGCACGACCACGGCGGAGGCCAAGAGCGGCTACGGCCTGGACCGTGACACCGAACTGCGCACGCTGCGCGTGGTGCGCGATCTCGCCGAATCGCATCCGGTGGATCTGGCGGCGACGTTTCTGGGCGCGCACGCGGTACCAGCGGGATTCGAAGCCGACGCCTACGTGGACTTCGTCTGCGAGCAGGTGATCCCGGCGGTCGCCGCCGAGGGACTGGCCGAGTTCTGTGACGTCTTCTGCGAGCGCGGCGCGTTCAGCGCCGAACAGTCGCGCCGCATCCTTAGGGCGGGCAGGCGGCACGGCCTGCGGCCGAAGATCCACGCCGACGAGTTCTCGGATCTAGGCGGTGCCCGACTCGCCGTCGAGGAGGGGGCCGTGTCGGCCGACCACCTGCTGCGGGTCGGCGAGGTAGGCATCCGCGCCCTGGCGGCGTCCGACACGATCGCAGTCCTGCTGCCGGGGACGGCCCTCTTTCTGGGCGTGGGCTACGCGCCCGCGCGCCGGTTGATCGAGGCCGGCGCCGCCGTCGCCCTGGGCACCGACCACAATCCGGGCAGCAGCCCCACGTTGTCCATGCAGGCGATCTGCGCGCTGGCGTGCAGCGGCATGAAGATGCATCCTGCCGAGGCGCTCACCGCGGCGACGGTCAACGCGGCGCACGCGATCGGGCGAGCGCACGACGTGGGCAGCATCGAGGTGGCCAAACGCGCCGATCTGGTGGTGCTGGACTGCGAGGACTACCGGGAGATGATGGCGGCGTTCGGCACGAACCTCGTCTGGTGCGTCGTCAAGAGCGGCCGCTGCGTAAGCTGAGGGCCCTGGTCGGGCACCGGTGCGCGGGTTGTGGCGGGTGGTGCCCCGGACGGGATTCGAACCCGTGTTGCCGGCTTGAAAGACCGGAGTCCTGGGCCTGGCTAGACGACCGGGGCGCCGTACCGAGTGTAGCACGCCACGTCAGCCGCCGGTGGGGCCTGCGTCTGAGGCGAACTCGAACAGAAAGGCCGCCACCGACCGCTCGTGGGCGCGGATGCCTTCCACGGTGGCGTACTCGTTGGGGCTGTGTGCCCTGCCGCCGTGGCCCAAGCCACCCGCGACCGTCGGGATCCCCAGCGTGCGGGTGAACAGGTAGAAGGGCGCCGAGCCGGCCGTACGCGGCCACGCGTACGGTTCCAATCCCTCCGCGCGGATCGCCCGCATCAGCGCCTGCGCGACCGGGGCGTCGGGATCGGTCCGCGACCATGGGTAGCTGTCCATGACCGTGAAGTCTAGGCCCTCCAGACCCAGACGGTCGAGGTGTCCTCGCAACAATTCGACGACGCGCTGTGGTTCCATGTCGGGGACCATGCGCACGTCCAGCCGGACCCTGGCTTCGTGCGGAAGGAGCGTCTTGGTGCCCGGGCCCATGTAGCCCGCTTCCATGCCGTCGATGTTCAGCGTCGGGTCGAACAGCATGTGGCGCAGCTGCTGGACGCCTGAACCGGGATGCTTGAAGCGGCGTGCGTCGTTCTGCTTCAGCGCGACGGCCTCGTCGAACACCCCCGCCAGTCGCTCCAGGAGGGCTTCGTCCTTCGGCGTCGGCGGCCGGACGTCGTCGTAGAAACCCGCAACGAGGATTCGCTCTTCGTCGTCGACCAGTGTCTTGAGGACGTGGACCAACCGCCACGGGGGACTGGCGATCCACGCGGCGTTGCTCCCGTGGATCATGCGGCGGGTGGGACCGCCCCATTCACCTCCCCGGACGCTCAGTTCCACGAACAGTATGCCCTTGACGCCCAGAAAGACGTAGGGGATGCCGCGGGGGTCCTGACCGAATGAGGCGAAGAAGCAGCCGTCGGCGCGCAGGGCATCTCTGTGCGATTCCACGAAGTCGGGGAGGTGAGGGCTGCCCAACTCCTCTTCTCCCTCGACGACGAACTTAACGTTCACCGGCAGCGCGGTGCCGCTGTCGCGGAATGCGTGCAGGGTGTTGAAGAAGGCCGCGAGCGGCCCCTTCTGGTTGCTGATGCCCCTGCCGACGACGCACTTCCCGAAGTCCTGGAAGTCCACGATCTGTGCGCCGAACGGCGGCGCCACCCAGTCCTCGCCGGCCACCGGCTGCACATCGTACATGCCGTAGAACAGCAGCGTCCGCGCGGCGCCCGCGTCGATGTGGCCGTGCACGACCGGATGCCCGGCGGTCGGCACGACTCGGGCGTGCCCTCCCAGGGCCCAGATCTCCGAGGCCACCATCTCGGCCATCTCCGCAATGCCTTCGCCCGTACCGCTGATGCTCGGCTGGCGCACGAACCGGCGCACCCTCTCCAAGTGCGCGTCGAAGTCGGAGTCGATCTGTGCTCTCACCGTGTCCAACGACATGGCTGCCTCCTCCGGTCGGTCTGCCGCAGACTAGGCACCGCCGGCTGCGTTGCGGCGCGCCCACGGCTCGAGAATGGCGTATACGGCCTGCGACATCGGCACGTCGATCCCGTGTTTGCGTGCAAGCCGGACCACGGTTCCGTGAAGCGCCTCGAGTTCCATGCGGCGCCCGGAGGTCATGTCGTGGTGCAGGGACGACAGCGAGTCCGGCTCCAGGCGCTGTGCGAACTCCTGGTGTCGGTCGGCCGTGTCTTGCGGAAGCGGTACGCCCTCCGCGGCGGCGACGGCGCAGACTTCCTCGACGATCCTTCGGAACATCGCCCACGACGCCGGCGCACCCCGGATCTCGCCGATCGGCAGGCGCACCGCCGCCGTGAGGCCGGCCTGCGCGCAGATGAACGCGAACTTGTCCCACAGCACCGTGCGGATGTCACTGTGCAGCTCCGCGTCGACGCCGGCCCGCCGACACGCTTCCAGGAGGCGTGTGGCGCGCTCGCTACGCGTACCGTCCATCTCACCGAACACGATGCGCCCCGGCCCTGCGGTATGTGCGATCACGCCTGGGGACGCGATGGTCGCGAAGACGAAGGCCGCGCCGCCGAGCACGTGCTCCCAGCCGACGGCGCGTGCGATCTTCTCCTCGTTGTCCACGCCGTTTTGCAAGGACACGACCGCCGTCCCCTCGCGCAGCAGAGGCGGCAGCCGCGAAGCAGCCTCCTCGGTGTCGTAGGACTTGACGCAGAACAGGACGGCGTCGCAGGGTCCGATCCGCTCGGGTTCGTCCGTCGCCGGCAGGCGCACCTCGAAGTCGCCGGCGAGGCTGCGCACGCGCAGCCCGCGCTGCCCAAGCGCCTCCAGGTGCGCACCGCGGGCGATCAGGTGCACGTCGGCACCGGCCAGCGCAAGCCGTCCGCCGAAGTAGCCGCCAACCCCGCCCGCCCCGTACACCGCGATCTTCACCGGGCCCTGTCCTCCAGGATCCGGATCGCGCGGTCCAGCGCGGCTCGCCGCGCCTCGGCGCGCCGGCCGGGGTCGGGCTGCCCCCGGCCGTCGGTCGGGCGGCCCATGCGCCGACGTGCCCCACCGGCCTCCTCGCGCATGCGGCGGAGTGCGGTCTGCTGTTGGGGAGTGAGGACTTCCCGGATCTGCCGCGCGATGGCTTCGGTCGCGTCGCGCTCTTCGGGGCGCGTATCGCGCAGCGCCTCGAACAGCGGCAGCAGCTGGCGGGCCTGCTCAGGTGTGATCCTGTGCTCTCCAGAGCGCTCCAACGCCACGATCGCGGCGGCCACCAGCACGGCCGGATCGGCGCGTCGTTGCGCTTGCACGGCCGAGTCGCCTGGACCGCAGGCGGACAGGGCCAAGGTCGCCACGAGGACGACGAGAGCGGGGAACCGTGTGCGCGAACGCATCAGCCCCTCACCCGAAATCCTCCTCACTCGTACCGCAGCGCGACGATCGGGTCCAGCGACGCCGCCCGCTGAGCAGGGTACAGGCCGAAGAAGACACCTACCGCCGCCGCGAAGCTGAACGCCATCACAACGGCCCAGGGCGTGATGATGGTGACCCAGCCGGCGACCGCCGAGATGGCGCGCGTCGCCGCGACGGCCAGCAGGATGCCCACCGCGCCTCCGACCGCACTCAGCGTGACGGCCTCGACGAGGAACTGCACGAGGATGGCCCGCCGGGTCGCGCCCACGGCCTTGCGGATGCCGATCTCCCGGGTGCGTTCGGTCACCGACACCAGCATGATGTTCATGATCCCGATCCCCCCGACGACCAGCGAGACCGCGGCGATCGCACTCAGCAACGTGGTGATGGTCTGCGTCACGCCCTGGAAGGTCTGGACGAGGTCCGCCTGGTTGCGGATGACGAAGTCCGGCTCGCCGCCCTCGGGAATCCGCCGGCGCGACGACAGCAGCGCTTCGACCTGTTCTTGCACCTCGTTCATCAGGCCGGCGTCGCGCACCTTGACGTAGATTGCGCGGACGTGGTTCACGCCGAACAGCCTGCGCTGAGCGGTCGTCAGCGGTACGAACACGACATCGTCGCGATCCCCGAAACCCGTGGCGCCCTTGCTCTCCATGACGCCGATCACGGTGAACGCCACCCGCTGGATCCGGATCTGTTGCCCCACGGCCTCGCCGTCCGGGAACAGCGTGTCGCGAACGGTCTTGCCGATGACGGCCACGCGCGCACGCGATGTCAGATCGGTCTCCCCGAAGAACGTTCCCTCCACGGGATGCCAGTTGCGGACCTCGGGAAAGCTCTCCGTGACCCCGGACACGGTGGTCACGTCGTTGTAAGACCCTGCGACGACCTGCGCACTTCGACTGAACTCCGCGGTCACGGCCTCGACGTCGGGGAGGGACTCCAGGATGGCACGGGCGTCCGCCTCGGTGAGCGTCTGGACCGTCCCCAAGCCCTGGCCGATGCCTCCGGGGCCCGTCTGACGGCCCGGGATCACCGTGAGCAGGTTCGTGCCCAGCTGCGTCAGCTGGTCCTGCACGCTGTGGCGGGCACCCGTGCCGATGCCGATGGTCGTGACGACGGCGGCCACACCGATGATCACACCGAGCGCGGTCAGCATCGAGCGCAGCGGGTTTGCCAGCAGGGAGCGGACCGCGATCCGGACGCTGGCGCGCAGGGTCACAGCACACCTCCTGGAGCTTCGGGGGACCGGCGCTGGCGGTTGGGCTCGTCGCGCTCGATCAGCCCGTCGCGGAAGTGCACGATGCGCCGGGCGTGGGAGGCGACCTCGCGCTCGTGCGTGATCAGGACCACCGTGATGCCTTCGAGGTTGAGCCTGTGCAGGATGGCCATGATCTCCGCGCTGGTCTTCGTATCCAGGTTGCCGGTCGGCTCGTCGGCGAGGATCACCGGCGGGCGCATGACCAGGGCACGGGCGATCGCGACCCTCTGCTGCTCCCCACCCGATAGCTGCGTGGGGAGGTGGCGGGCGCGGTGGGCCAGCCCGACAGAGGCCAAGGCCTGCATCGCGTACGTCGGGTCGCCCTCGCCGGCGTAGACGAGCGGCAGCTGTACGTTCTCCAGCGCCGTCGTGCGCGGCAGCAGGTTGAACGACTGGAAGACGAACCCCATCCGCCGGTTGCGCAGCCTCGCGAGTTCCGTGTCGCCCAGCGCCGAGACGTCCCGTCCTTCGAAGCGGTACGACCCCGATGTCGGCCGGTCCAAAAACCCGATGATGTTCATGCAGGTGGACTTGCCCGAGCCCGACGGTCCCATGATCGCGACGAACTCCCCTGCGTCGATGCGCAGGGAGATCCCGCGCAGCGCCTCTACCGCCACGCCGTCCATCCGGTAGGTCTTCGTGACGTTGTCGAGTTCGACCAGCGGTGTCATGGAACGGGACCTGCGGATCAGGGTGCCCTCGTGGGGCGCGGTCGGAACTGGGGGAGCAGCGGGTTGCGCTGCTGGGGCTGCCCGGGCGCAGTGACCCGGGCCTCGCCCAGGTAGACGATCTCGCCTTCGCGCAGTCCGTCGGTGATCTCCACCCGGCGACCATCGGTCTCTCCGGTCTTCACGGGCCGGGGCACGAGTCTGTCCCCGTCGACGACGAGCACCGTGGTGGCTCCGCCTCCCCGCACCGCCTCGCGGGGGACCAGCAGGACGTCCGTACGCCGCAGCAGGACGAACTCGGCCTGCACCGTCATCCCCAACCGCAGACTGTGCTGCGGGTCGTCCACGCGCACCGTGACCTCGTATTGGACGACGTTGTTCACGACTTGTGCGTTGGGCGAGATCGCCGTGACCTCCCCCGCGAAGGTCCGCTCCGGCAGACTGTCAGCCCGGATCTCCACCGGCAGTCCGCGCCGGACGCTCGGGATGTCCGTTTCGTCCACCATGATCCGCGCGAGGACCGGTTCGGTCACCGCGATCGTCATCACCGGAGTGCCTCCGGCGGCACTGCCGATGACCGACTGTCCGATCTCCACCGATCGCCGCGAGACCAGACCGGAAACCGGCGCACGGATGGAGGTTTCGGCTAGGCGCTCTTCGGCGTTGCGCAGGTTGCTCTCGGCCAGCGCCAGCTGCGCCCGTGCGGCGGCGATCTCCTCGGCGCGGACAGGATCCGAGAGGGCCGACGCCCTGGCCTGCTCGAGGTTGGCTTCCGCCTGGCGCACCGCCGCCCGGGCTTCCGCCACCTGGGCCGGCGTGGGGCCGGCGCGCAACTGGTTCAGCCGCTCGGCGGCCGAACGCTGCTGTGCCTGCGCCGCGCGCAGGCGGGCCTCGGCCTGGTCGAGCTGCTGGCGCGCGACGAAGCCCTGCCGGTACAGTTCCTGGGCGCGTTCGTGATCCCGCCGTGCCAGGTCCAGCTCCGCTTCGGCCGCGCGCACGGCTTGCTCGGCCTGCGCGATCTCCTCCGGACGCGGCCCGGCCATCAGTTGTTGCAGCCGCGCACGCGCGGCCGCCACGGCGGCCTCCGCCTGACGCAGCTGCGCCGTGTCCTGGGCCCACTGGGCCCGCCGCTGGGCTTCGACCTGTCGCAGCCGCGCCCGGGCGGATTCGAGGTTCGCACGGGCGCTGCGGACGGAAGCCACCGCGTCGGGGTCGTCGATGCGCACCAGGATCTGTCCCTGGACGACACGGTCTCCTTCGCTCACCGTCACTTCGCGCACCACGCCGGTGGCGCGCGACTTCACCTCCACCTCGGACACGGGGCGGATCGAACCGGAGCCCGCGACCGTGACGACGAGGTCGCCGCGTGTCGCCACCGCGGTCCGCCAGCGCGCCGCCGGCTCGGCAGACCTGTGCTGCAGGCCCCAGACGTAGGCGATGCCCGCGAGCGCGATGACACCCGTGACCAGCCACAGCACTCGCTTCATGATCCTCGTGAACCCCTGGTCGGCAAAACCCCCGCCTTTTGCAACGGGCCGGCGGGCCGCGCACTTCCGTCGGACCGCCGGTCAGACTCCCCGGCCTCTACGGCAGCACGGGCATCGCCATCGCCCGCCGCAGGGCGGCCAGCACTGTCCAGCGATCCGCCGCCGCCTGCAGTGCACTCACCTCGGCAGCGGTGAGTTCCGTGCGCGCGGTCGCTACCTCTAGAATCGTGCCCACGCCGGCACGGTATCTCCCTTCGGCTACCCGGTGTGCCTCGCGGGCCGCGGCGAGCGCCCGCTGCGATGCCTGCTCCCGAGCGACTGCCGAGAGCAGCGCCAGATGCGCCTGCACCGCTTCTTGCTGCACCTGGAGCCGGATCTGCTCCAGCCGTGCCCTCGCCGCCTCGAGGGCGGCGCGCGCTTCCTCGACCTGGGCCTGCTTGCGGCCACCGTCGTACACGGGCAGCGAGATCGCCGCGCCCACCGACCACGTCCCGGAGCTCCCGCCGGTGGCGACCAGCACGTAGCGACCGTCGAGCGTGACGGTGATGCCGCCGGCGATCATGGCCGCGGCCAGGGAAGCCTCGGCAGCACGGACGTCGGCCTCGGACCGCCGGACCTCGGGGCGCCCACCGGCGCGCTGCAGCGCCTCTTGCTGGGAGACCTCGAGCGCCGGTGGGGGCTCGGGGGGTACGACCGCAATCGGCGCAGCGGCGCCCAGAGCAAGCACCGCGCGCAACGCAACCCGCCGCGTATCGGCCAGTGCCCGGGCCTCGATCAGTTCGACTTCGGCCGAGGCCAGTTGCGACAGCGCGCGCAAGACGTCCGACTGCGGCAGCGTGCCGGCGCGGAACCCGGCCTGCGCCGCGTCTACCTGTCCGCGGGCCTGGGCGACGGCCTGTTCGCGGACGGTGATGAACCGCTCCGCGGCGACCACGCCGATGAACGCCTGCACGGCCGCGAGCGCGACGTCGGACCGGACCGCCGCCAGATTCTCGCGCGCGGCCTGCGCCTGCGCTTCGGCCTGACGGATCTGCGCCTCGCGCAGACCGCCGTCGTAGACGAGGTAGCTGACACCCGCGCCCACCTGGCCCGAGGTGTTGACGACGCCCGTCCCTCCGCTCACGCCACCCGTGGCGGACAGCGACACCGACGGCAACAGAGCCGCGCGCAGTGCCTGCGCGCGTGCCTCGGCCGCGCGCACGGACTGCTCTGCAGCCCGGACCTGGGGGTTGCGCTCGACGGCGGCGGCCACGGCCTGGGCCAGCGTGTACGTGGCCGCCTCCTGAGCGGTCGCCGGAGCGCCCAGCGCCGCGAGCAAGGCGGCCGCAACACCGAACAGGACGATTCTCGTCATGGAAGTACGGCCTCCATCGTTTTCTGCGTCGGTGAGTGCGCTCGTATCCAACGACCCCGATCCTCGAGCGCACGCGTCGGCGGGCCACGGAGCAAGTAGGTGTTCCCGGGGCTGATCGCGCTACGCGTCGCCGGACGCCGAGGCGCCGGTGGGATCCGTGGTCGGGCTGCCGGCGGCCCGAGCAGACCGCCCGTCGTCGATCGGGACGCTTCCGCCCGCCACCGGAGCCCACGCGGGCTGGGGAGCCGGGCGGCGTTCCCGCCGCTCCTCGACTGCGACGTACAGCGTGGGGATGAACACCAGCGTCACCAGCGCCGACAGCAGCATGCCGCCGATCACGCTGCGGGCGAGCGGGGCCTGCAGTTCCGCGCCCTCGCCCAGGCCGATCGCCACCGGCACGAGGGCCAGCACCGTCGTCAGCGTCGTCATCAGGACCGGCCGCAGGCGCGCCGCCGACGCCTCCACCGCGGCCTGCCGCGGCGGCGTGCCCTCGCCGCGGTGCTTGGAGAGGATGAAGTCGACGAGCACGATCGCGTTGTTGACGACGATCCCGGCCAGCACGATGATCCCGATCCACGACTGGACGTTCAGCGTCGTCTGGGTCAGCCACAGCATCAACAACGATCCCGCGACCGCGAACGGCACCGCGCCCATGATCAGCAACGGCTGCACCAGCCGCTCGAACTGGATCGCCATCACCGCGTACACGAGCAGAACCGCCACGCCGAATCCCAGCAGGAGCTGGCGGTTGGCGCGCTGTTGTTCCTCGTACTGCTCGCCGAACGCGATGGCGAACCCGGGCGGCAGGGAAATCTGAGCGATCCGCGCACGCACTTCCTCCATCGCGCTGCCGAAGTCGCGCCCGCTCAGCCCTGCGCTCACCGTGATGACCCGTTCGCGGCCCCGGCGGAAGATCTGGGCGGGCGCAACTCCGCGCACGACCTCCGCGACCTGGCCCAGCAGGATCTGGCGCCCACCCGTGGCGGTGATCGGAACCGACAGGAGGTCGGCCGCGGTGCGCCGATCGTCCTCACGGAGCCGGACGACGACGTCCATCTCGCGCCCCCCTTCCCGGAGGATCGTGGCGGTCCGCCCGGCCACCGCTGCGCTGAGGACGTCGCCCACCTGCTGGGGCGTGAGCCCGAACGCCGCTGCGCGCTCGACGTCCACGCGCACGGCCATCTCGGGGATGCGCTCCTCCCGGGCGACGCTGGCATCAGTGACGCCGGGAACTTGCTCCAGCGCGTCGCGCACTTGTTCGGCCAGCCGCATGCCCGCATCCAGATCGAAGCCGCGGATGTCCACGCTGATGGGGTCGGCGCTGCTGCCGAACCGCAGGATCCCCAGTGCGCCCGCGCTCGCCCGCACCATCACCCGGCCTCCCGGGACCCGCAGGCGCTGACGCAGCACCGACGCGATCTGTTCGGTCGTTCGGGACCGCTCACCCTTGGGGAGCAGCCGCAACCGCAGCGATCCGCGGTGCGTTCCCGTCCCGAATCCGGCCGACCCGACCGCCAGCGTGGAGTCGACGATCTCGGGTGCGGCCTCGCGCGCCGCCTGCTCCAGACCGCGCAGCGTCTGCTCGGTGAGATCGAGCCGTGTGCCGACGGGCAGGACCGCACTGACGAAGATCTCGCCCTCGTCGGAGGCTGGGAGGATCTCGCTGCCCACCAGCCGAGAGGCACCCAGGCCGATCAGAAAGACCGCCAGCGCTGCCGCGAACACCGCCGCCCGGTGCCGCAGGGCCCAGTCCAGCAACGACCGGTACGCGGTCACCAGGCGGCCGCTGCGGGTGCTGTCCGACCGCGCCGCGTGCAGGGCCGGCAGCCACGAGGCCAGCACCGGCGTCAGGGTGAGCGAGACCGCCAAGGAGCACAGCAGCGCGAAGATGACGACCATCGAGAACTGGAAGAACATCTGCGTGACGACGGCGCCGCCGCGCAAAAAGATCACGGGCAGGAACACGACGATGGTCGTCAGCGTCGATGCGGTGACGGCCGAGGCCACTTCGCGTGCGCCGCGCACCGCGGCTTCGGGCCCTGCGCAGCCCGCTTCGCGGTGTCGGTAGATGTTCTCCAAGACGACGATCGAGGTGTCCACGAGCATCCCGACGCCCAGCGCCAGCGCGCCCATCGTCATCAGGTTGAGGGTGTATCCCGAGAAGAACATCAGCGCGCAGGCGGCCAGAATCGAGATCGGGATCGCCGTACCGATGACCAGCACGCTGCGCACGTCGCGCAGGAAGAACAGCAGCACGGCGACGGCGAAGATGGTCCCCAGCAGCAGCGCGTTGCGCACCGACGCGAGCGCGCTGCGGATGAACCGCGCGTTGTCGGCGACCACGACGATCCGCGCACCCGGCAGGGTGGCGTTGAGTTGCTCCACCTGCCGCAGCACGCCGTCGGAGACGGCCACGGTGTTCCGACCGGGCTGTCGTTGGACTTGCAGCAAGACGCCGGGCACGCCGTTGATGCGGATGCGACCCGTGTCCTCCTCTTGCCCAGCCGCCACCTCGGCGACGTCCCGCACGTGGATCGGTGCCCCGCCGCGGTACGCGACGACGGTGTTGCGGATCTGATCGAGGTCGCGGTAACGGCTGAGGACGCGCAGACCGAGTTGCCGCGTCCCCTCCAGGACCTCGCCGGCCGGTGCGGCGATGTTGGCGGCGGCCAGCGCGGTGGCGACGTCGCGCTCGGAGATCCGCAACGCCTGCATCCGATCGCGGTCGAGCGCCACCTGGATATGCCGGCGCCGGCCGCCGCGGACCTCGGCCAGCGCGACGCCGGGCACCCGCTCCAGCCGGAACAGGACCTGCTCATCGGCCAGGCGTCGCAACTCCGCGCTGTCCAGGTTGGACCCTTCGCGCGCGATCAGCCCCATCTGCATGATCGGTTGCTGCGAGGGGTCGAACTTGAAGACGATCGGCGGCGACGCGCCGTCGGGCAGGCGTCGGCGCGCCCGTTCCACAGCGGCACGCAGGTCGTCGGCCGCCGCGTTCAGGTCGGTGCCGTTGGGGAACAGCACGACCACGCTGGACGCACCCTGGCTGGACGTCGAGATCACTTCCTGCGCCCCGGGGACCGTGCTGGCGGCTTCCTCGATGACCCGCGAGACCAGGTTCTCCACTTCCTCGGGGCCGGCACCCGGATACTGCGTGGACACCGACAGCCTGGGCAGCGACACCTCTGGGAGCAGATCGATCGGCAGGCCTGCCAGCGCGGTCAGGCCCAAGAGCACGACCACGCTGAACAGGATGCACGTTCCGATCGGACGCGCGACCGCCAGTGCCGGCGGGCTCACGGTCGGTCCCCTCCTGGGCGCGTCGGGACGCGTCGGGGACCCCGCGGAGATGTCCCCGGCCCCGCCACGAGGACCTGGGTGCCGTCGCGCAGCGTCTCCTGGCCCGTGACCACAACGTTTTCGCCCGGACGCAGACCCCGCACGATCTCAATCCGCATGCCGTCCGTTAGACCGGTCTCCACCTGGCGCGCCTGTGCCAGCCCGTCTGTGACGACGAATACGACGCGCCGTCCTTCGCGTTCCACCACGGCCTCGATCGGCACCGCGATCACGCCAAGGCGCTGCTCCAAGACGAGCTCGACCCGGGCGGCCATGCCTGGGCGCAACGACGCATCGGGGTTGGCGACTTCCACCCGGATCTCCGCGGTGCGGGTCTCGGTGGCCAGGACCGGGCCTACCCGCGCGAGCCGTCCGGCGAACATCCTGTCTGGCAGCGCGTCCACCCGAACCGCAGCTGGCATGCCGACAGCTACGCGGCCCAGATCGCGCTCACTGACCGGTGCTGCGATCTCCACCGGATCGATGTCCACCACCTGCATCAGCAGGGTCGACGGCGTCACGGTGTCGCCGGGGTCGACCGCGCGGCGGGCGACGACCCCCTCCGCGGGCGCGCGCACTGCGCTTTCGGCGAGCAGGGTCTCGGCCTGACGGAGGGAGACCTCGGACTGGGCGAGGACGCTTTCGGCCTGGCGCAAGGCGACCTCGGCTTGGGCCGCCTGGCTTTGGGCCTGTTGGAACGCGACTTCCGCCTGGCGCAGCTGCCCCCGGGCGACCTCCACCTCCTCGGCCCGCGGTCCCTGGCGCAAGAGATTGAGTTGCGCTTCGGCCGCCCGCAACCGCGCCTGCTGCACCTCGTAGTCCATCCGGGCCGAATCGACCGCCTGGCGGGCGACGAATCCCTGCTCGAACAGCTCTTCGGTGCGCCGCAGCTGTGCGGCACTGAACTCGACGGCGGCCTTTGCCTGGCGCACCTGTTCTTCGGCCTGTCGAATCTGCTCGGGTGCCGGCCCTGCGAGCAGCTGGGCCAGGCGGGCGCGCTGCGTGGCGAGGCCGGCGCGGGCCTGCTCGACCTGCAGCCGCTGCGTCCGGACGGCGGCGCGGGCCTGTTCGACCTGCACGCGCTGCGTGTTCACTGCAGCGCGTGCCTGCTCGGCCTGGAAGCGGAACTCGCGGGGATCCAGGCGTGCCACCACCTGCCCGGCGGCCACCAGGTCCCCTTCGCGCACCCGCACTTCCGCGACGACCCCGGAGATCCGCGGGAAGACGTCGACCGTCGAATGCGCCCGCACCTCGCCGGAGTACGACGCCCACCGGGCCAGGTTGTGGCGCGCGGCCGGCGCGACCTGTACGGTCATCGGCTGGCGGACCGCGCCGGCGGCGCGCGCCGGTGCGTCTGGGCGCGGTCGGACCGCCTCGATGCCGCGCCAGCCCAGCAAGCCCACCACCATCACCGCGGCGACCACCCACGAGGACTTACGCAATCGACCGCCTCCTCGCGTCCCCCACAGTTAGGATCCCCCTCACGCGCCGAGGTATCGCTGCAACCAGGCCAGCGTCCGTTCCCAGGCCTGGCGGGCGACCGCCGCGTTGTACCGCGCACCGGTGTCGTTGAAGAACGCGTGATCCACGCCGGGGAAGATCACGATCTCGTGCGTGACATTGGCTCGCTGCAGCGCCTCGCGCAGGGCCGGGATTCCGGCGTTGATCCGCTGGTCCTGCTCCGCGTAGATTCCCAGCACCGCGGCGTGGATCCGCGGCACGTCTTCCAGTGGCGGGTTGGGTCCATAATAGGGCACCGCGGCGCGGATGTCGCGGTTGACGGTGACGAGCCGCCACGTCATGCCTCCCCCGAAACACCAGCCGATCGCACCGATCCGGTCCGCGTGCACGAAGTCGCGCGATCGCAGGTGGTGCACACCGCCGTCGAGCATCCCCACGAGTTGCGCGGGCGGTGTGCGTCCGAGTAGCGCGGTGACCGCGGCGGGGTCGCCGAACCGGTCCGTACCGCCCTCGTGCGAGGCCAGATCCACCGCGAGGGCGACGTAGCCCACCTTGGCGAACCGCCGGGCGACGTCCCGGGTGTGCTCGACCAATCCCCGGTTCTCGTGGCACAGGACCAGGCCCGGGGCGCGATCGCGGTTGCGGGGCCTGGCGAGGTAGCCGCGCACGTTCGTGCCGTCGTGAGCGAAGGTCACCATACCGACCTGGATCGCAGGGTCGTCGGGCGGCACCGTCACGCCCTGAGTGGCCTGAGGCGGCGGTACCTGCGCCGTGGCCGCCGACACCTCCTCGGCCGAAGCCGCGACGCCTAGCCTGCCCAGCAGCGGCACCGCGGTTGCGGTCGAACCGGCGAACAGCACGACGCGCCGCAGGAACTCGCGGCGGCCGAGCTGGCCCTTGCGGTAGTCCTCCGCCCACTCCTCGAGGACGTAGCGACCCATGTCGGTGATGCGATCTTCGTTCATAGTCGTCCTCCTGTTGGCCGCCGGTGTCCAGCTGCCCGACGGCGTCCGTCTGCTTCCTGTCCGGCTCTACCTGCTCTCTGCGGCGCGCTCCGCTGGACGGTCGCCGGTCTGCCAGCCGCTTGCTTGCGCCGGGTGCGTGAACGTCGAGGCGGCGATCGCCGCCAGCAATGCCGCGGCGGCGACCAACGCCACGATTCCCGAGACCTCGACCGGCCGCCGCTCCCAGCCGACCTGCCGCGCCAGCGTGCGATAGACCTGGTGCAGCCGCGACGCGGTCGAGGCGTGGTGGTACGCGCCACCGGTCCGCCGTGCGATCTCCTGCAGCGTCGTCTCGTCGAGCGATCCGCCCAGCGTCCAGACGTTGTTGGGGGTCACCGGTTGTCCCACGCCGACGGTGTAGACCGTGACTGCCTGCTGTCTGGCCCACTCGGCTGCCTGCAGGGGATCCATCCCTGCGTTGTTGCGCCCGTCGGACAGCAACACGACGATGCCCGGTGCGAGCCGCCCGGCCGGCCGGTCGGGCAGGACGCCGTCGACGCTCGGGCGGACGGGACCCGGCAGCGCCGCGACGGCCTCCATCAGCCCCTCCCCGATCGCCGTCCGCCGCACGAACCCCAGATCGTCGATCGCCTGGTTGAGCGCCAGCCGGTCGGTGGTCGGCGGCCGGATCAGCTGCGCGTAGCCTCCGAACGCCACGAGCCCCACGCGTACCGAGTTGGGCAGCGCCGCGACGAACGCCTTCGCCGCGCTCTTGGCGGCCTCCAGACGGTTCGGCTCCACGTCCTGTGACCGCATGCTGCCGCTGACGTCGATGCTCAACATGATCGCACGCCCGTCCGCCGCCACCGGGAGCGGGAAGGTAGGACGGGCAGCGGCCAGCAGCACGGATGCGACCGCCACCAGGTACAGTACGGCCGCCGCGTGGCGCCGCCAGGACCCACGTACCAAGACCGCGATCGCGGCGGCGTGCGGGTGCGCCAGCGCGCGCGGAGCTGACCGTCGGACCCACGCCGCGTAGCCGACTGCGAGGGCGGGCACCAGCAGGAGTCCCCACAGCAAGGCCGGCCACAGGAAACGCACGCTACCTCCGCAGCAACCCAACCGGGCCCTAGGGTCTTGCGCCCAGCGTGACCTCGACCGTCACTTGCCGGGATTCGCGCACGATCTCGACCTGCATCCGCTGTCCGGGTTCGCGCGCGCCGAGAACGCGCATCACGTCCTCCCAGGTGGCGACCGGATACCCGTCCAGCGCCACGATGACGTCGCCCACGGGACCATCCTTTCGGTCGCCGCGCAAGCCCGCCTGTTCGGCTGGGCTCCCGGGCTGCACCTCCACCACCAGCATCCCGCGGTCCACCGGCAGATTCCGCTGTCGAGCCAGTGACGCATCGAGCGCGATCGCCACGATGCCCAGCCACGCCCGCTCGCGCCGCACCCCGGCGAGCAGGGCCGGCAGCGTCTCGCGCACGACCGAGCCGGACACCGCGAGTCCGCCTTCCTCGCCGGGCCGGGTCGAGATGGCCACGACGACGCCGACCGCCCGCCCCTGCCCGTCCAGCAGCGGACTACCGGAGTGGCCCGGCTGGATCGGCGCGCTGTTGCGGATCATGATTCCCGGCACCAAGCCGGCCAGCGTCGTGCCGTTGGCGAGCACCTGACCGGCGCTGACAGTGAGGGGCCGCCCGCGCGGCGAACCGACGACGAAGACGGGATCGCCCACCTTCAAAGCCTCCGCTCCGATCAGCGGCAAGGGGAGCGGCGTCGAGTCCGCGCGGATGACCGCGAGGTCACGCCGCGCGTCGTATCCGACCAAGTGTGCCTCCGCGGAGGACCCGTCTGCGAACTCGACTCGGATCCGTTCCGCGCCCCGTACTACGTGCGCCGCGGTCAGGAGCTGACCGGAGGCGTTGAATGCGAACGCGGTACCGGTGGCGCTCCGTCCTTCCGCGCCGACTTGGAGGGTCGCGATCGAGGGAGCGACCCGATCGTAGATCGCCTGCGGGTCGGCCGCCAGCTGGGCGACCGCCGCCGCAGCCAGCAGGGCCACCGCGACGGCAGACAGTGCGCCGCTGCGGACTGACCAATCTAGTAGCCGCCGTGGCATCATCGTTGCCACCCACCGGACGACCGCTCAGCGCGGCGCCCGCCTGGCCGTCAACCGCAACTCCAGCTTCGCCTCGTTCTGCGCGCGCACGAATCCCAGAATCGAGGGCGGCTCGAAGCCGAAGTCCGTCATGCGGATCTCGGTCGTCGCCACCGCCGTGAGCGTGGCTCCGCTCAGCGTCAGTGTCGCATCGAATGTGGTCTGCCGGATGACGTCGCGGATCTTTAGGTTTCCGACGACGGCGACCTTCAGTGCTTCCCCCTCGCGGTAAGTCTGCGGCAGGCCCCGGATCTCGGTGGTCAGGAACTCGGCGAGCGGGTAGCGTGCCGACTCCAACCAGCGGTTGCGGATCGCGTTGTCCCGCCGCGTGCTGTCGGACCGCAGCGCGCTGATGTCGACCGTGATGCGCCCGACGCGACTGGCGCGCGGGTTCTGCCGGTTCACGACGATATCGCCGTGCACCTCGTTGGTGGTTCCGACGGCGGTGTTGAACCGGTTGTCGCCCAGGAAGGTCTCGTCGACCCGATAGGATACCGTCGACGCGGACGGATCGACGACGAACCGCTCGAATCCCGGCGGCAGCGGGCTCGGAGACGGTGCCGCCGTCTCCGCGGTCGGGGCGGCGAGCCCGGCCGCGACAGCGAGCGCGGCGACGAACACGATGGTGCGCATCGGTCATCCGGTCGGCGACCGGCCGCGGGACGGCATTCGCGCCGCCCATGGGTGTCGCCCTGCTTGGGGTAGTACATCTGAGCAACGTAAAGGAGCCGTGAACGGTCCTACCAGCCCAGCACACGGATCCAGTACGCGCCCAGGGCGTTGCTCGCCACGCTCAAACCCAGCAACGCCCAGTCCAGGCCCGTGGGCGCCGGGCGCAGGCACAGCGCCAGGAGCACCACAGCGAGCGGCATCCAGTCGAGGCTGTAACGGTAACCCCACTGCACCCACCCCGTCGAGAACCAGAATAGCGAAGGCAGCATCACGAGCGCGATGGCCGCCACGAGGATCCGATGGCAGGAGCGGTAGGGGGTGAGCGGGGCGAACACGCGCACGAGGGCGGGTGTGGTGAGAAAGACCGAAAGCCCCTCGGCAGAGGGGCGCAAGAACGGCGCACTGCCGATCACCTCGAACCCGCGCAGCCACATGGTGTGCAGGTTGCGCCCCAGGTGGGCGACGCTGAGGATGCCCTGCCGGAGGGGTTCGGTGAAGTGGGCGGCGTGGGTGTGCATCGAGATCCCTGTCTCCAGCGGGTCGCCGAACCGCGCAGCATTGTAGAGGAAGAACAAGATCAGGCCGGCGAGGTTAGCCGCCGCGAACCACCACACGCGATCGTCTCCCAGCCGCCGCAACCTCCACGCAGCCGCCGGGAGCGCGAGGAGGACCGGCACGCGCGACAGCCATGCGAGCGCGAACCACACCCCCGCCAGCCAGCCCCGGCCCCGGCCTTCGATCTCCAGCCACGCCAGCAGCACGAAGAAGACGGCGCAGACATGAGCGAAGAACCACGTGGTTCCGATCGTCGCGGCCGACCAGTGCACGGTTCCGAAGCCCAACAGCACTGCTCCGAACAGCGCCACCGGTGCGGGGAAACCCAGGCGCACGAGCAGCGCCCACATCAGCGCGACGTTGACCGCGCCCAGCAGCTGGGCCACCCGTGTTTGGTCGGTCGCCTCTGCCCACAACGCGACGGCCGGCATCAAGACCAGTGCCGGGGCCGGTGGAAAGGGCAGATAGACCCTGCCCTCAAACGGCGACAGGTCCTGGTAGAAGTCGGGGACGCCTCGGACGTCCAGCCGGCCCTGGCCGAAGGCGACGGCCTGGTACACGTAGTGCTTGTACCAGCCCGGCGGACGCGGATTCGATCCGATGTGGACGGCGGCGGCGACGGCGAACAGGAGCAGAGGGATCCCGACGTTGCGCAGCCGGGGCGCCCCGGCCGAGGAGCCCTGCGCCGCAGGGGTCCGAAGCGAACTGCCTTCCGCCACCCGATGTCCCTACCGGAGTCCGTGGTGCTCAGCCGCAGGCGTCCTACCCGCTGCCCTCCGCGTTGGGCTCGCGTTCCGACGGCTCGCGTTCCTGCTCCCTCGACGGACGCATCCTGCGCATGCGCTCGGCGAACTCGTCCAGCCGGGCGAGGACGCGCTGGTGCACGGTCCCCTCCGGGTAGCTCCCGTCCGGCCGGATGTCGCCCGCCGGGACACCGGTGAGGATCTCGATCCCTTCGTCGATCGTCCACACGGCCCAGATGTGGAACTGCCCTTCCCGCACGGCCTCGACGACCTCTTCCCGAAGCATCAGGTTCTGCGCGTTGCTGTGCGGGATGAGCACGCCCTGACGGCCGGTCAGGCCCTTCACCTTGCAGACCGCATAGAACCCCTCGATCTTCTCGTTGACGCCGCCGATCGGCTGGATCTCGCCCCGCTGGTTCACCGATCCCGTGACGGCGATCCCCTGCGCGATCGGCAGGTCCGCGAGGACGCTGAGCAGGGCGTACAGCTCCGCCGACGATGCGGAGTCGCCTTCAACCTCCTCGTAGGTCTGCTCGAAGGTCAGGGTGGCCGACAGGCTCAGGGGTCGGTGCAGCGCGTACTTGCCCCCCAGGTAGCCACTGAGGATCAGCACACCCTTGCTGTGGATCGGCCCCGACAAGTTGATCTCGCGCTCGATGTTCACGACGCCGCGCGCACCCACGAACGCGCGGGCGGTGATCCGGTTCGGGCGACCGAAGGCGTAGTCTCCAACCTGCCACACCGAGATCCCGTTGATCTGTCCGACGGTCGCACCGTCGGTGTCGACGAACAGCTGGCCGCGCCGGATGGCGTCTTGGATCTTCTCCTCCAACTGCCTGCTGCGGTAGACCTTCTCTTCGAGGGCGCGCTGCACGTGGGCCGCGGAGACCGCGGGCGCGCCGTCGCGCTCGGCCCAGGCTGCCGCCTCGACGAGAAGCTGCTTGATCTCCGCGAAGCGCGTGGACAGCTTTTCCTGGGACCCGGCCAGCCGGGCGCTGTACTCGAGGATCCGGGCGACGCCGGTGCGGTCGCACGGTCTCAGACCGTCTTCGGTGCACGCGACCCCCAACACCGCCGCCAGGCGCTGCATGTTCTCCTCGGTGCGGGGCATCTCGGTGTCGAACTCCGCCTTCACCCGGAACATCTTGCGGAAGTCGTCGTCTAGCCGGTGCAGGGGATAGTACAGCTCCGGCGGTCCGATCAGGACGACCTTGACCCGCAGCGGAATCGGTTGGGGTCGCAGGGTCGCCGTGGGGATGAGCCCGTACACCTCCGACAGGTTCTCGATGCGTACATCACCGCTTCGCAGCGCTCGTTTGAGGGCATCGTAGGACGCCGGCTGCAACAGCAGGTCCCGCGCGTTGAGGATCAGATACCCGCCGTTGGCGCGGTGCAGCGCGCCCGGCCTGATCATCCGGAAGTCGGTGACCATCGCGCCCAGCTCGCCGCGGTACTCGACCTTCCCGAACAGGTTGTAGTAGGAAGGGTTCCTCTCGAAGACGACTGGGGCACCGGTCACGTCGCTGTTGTCCACGAGCAGATTGACCTCGTACCGCTCGAGCACGCTGCGCCGCGGCAACGGGATGGGCAGTGGGAGCTGCGGCGGCTGCTCGTCTTCGCGGAAGGCGTCGCTGTTCTCGACGACGTCTTCCTGCATCGCATCCAGGTGGGCGACGACATCCGGGTGGTCTCGGTAGCGGTCGCGCAGCCGCTGGATCGGGTCGCGGATCGCGGCGAGCACCGCGTTGCGCTCCAGCGTCGCGACCGCCTCCCGTGCCTGCCGCTCGATCGCGCGCACCCGGCGGACCGACTCCGCGATCTCTTCCTGCACCTCGCGGTTGGCCTGCGCCAGGCGCTCGCGCGCCATGCCGGGCAGCCTGTCGAACTCCTCCTGGCTCATCGGCTGGCCGCCGCTGCCCAGGGGTACGGTGGTGATCCCGACCGGGCCGCGCTGCACCAGGAAGCCCTTCTGCCGGGCGAAGGCGTCCAGCTGCTGCCAGATGCGGTTGGCCTCGGCCTCTAGACCCTCCAGCGTCTGCCGCTTGAGGGCCTCGAACTGCTCGCTGGTCAGCACCTTGCGGATCGCCTGCCGGAGGTCGTCGACCAGCGTGGCGATTGCGGCGACGAACCGCCGCCCCTCCCCAGGAGGCAGACGCAACGCGACCGGTTCGCCCGGAGACCGGAAGTTGTAGACGTAGCACCAGTCCGGCGGCGTCGGGTCGCGGGCGGCCACCTCGCGTACCTTCGCCTCGGTGTACGTGGTCCGGCCCGTTCCAGCGGGGCCCACGACGAAGACGTGGAACTGCGGCTGGCGAATCGACAGTCCGAAGTCCAGCGCCCGCACCGCGCGGTCTTGGCCCACCAACGACCGCTCCGGCGGCAGATCGGCCGTGGTCCCAAAGCGCAGGTACTCCGGTCGGCACACCCACCGCAGCCGGTCGGCTGCAACGCGCAGATCCTCGCCTTTTGTCATCGCACGCTCCCATTTGAGGGTCGGCCGGTCCGAAGATCCTCGCCACCCCGATCGCCGAGCAGAGCCTCGCTCTGGTAAACTTCGCAGAAGCCTGGTCGAAATCCCGTCGCCGGGGAGGGGATGCCCGTGGGCGCGTTGGGCCTGCGCGGAGAGCGGATCCGGTTGGTGCCCCCAGATCGGCATGACCATCTGGACAACGCGTGGCGCTGGATGAACGATCCCGACGTCACCTCGACCCTGCTTCGGTGCTTCGGGGTCACGCGCGGGCAGGAAGCCGAGTGGTTCGACCGGATCGAGAAGGACTTCGGCCGCGAGGCGTTCGTCTGGGCGATCCTCACCGAGACCGGCACATCGGGTTTACGGGCCTGCACGAGATCGACTGGCAGGATCGGTGCACGGTCGGCGGGACGATGATCGGCGAGCGCGAAGTGTGGGGCAAGGGCTACGGTACGGACGCGATCCGCACGCGCAACCGGTTCGCGTTCGAGCAGGTGGGGTTGCACCGCATCGAGGGGAGGACGTTCGAGTTCAACCGTGCGATGCAGCGCGTGTACGAGAAGTGCGAATACCACCGTGAGGGCGTGCAGCGAAAGCGCCTGTGGCGCAACGGGCGCTGGTGGGACATGATCCTGTACGCCATCCTGGACGAAGAGCATCCCCAAACAGCGGGGGGCAGGATGGGACAGCGAGGATGAGCTACTACGCGTGTGTGGGATTCGCCGTCGCCGACGCGGCCGAAGTCCACGCCCTGGCTTCCCACGCCGCCTCCCAGGGCGAGTCCGTTCCGTCCGGGACCGGGGTCACCCTCCGACGGTGGCGGGCCGGGGCGGACGTGGAACTGTGGGCGGAGGTCGGGCCGCGGGGCGAGGTGCTCGGCGTCCTGCCTTTCTACGACGGGGGTGCGCAGCGGCGCGTCGCGATCACCGCGTGGGGCGCCGACCCTGACCACCCCGAGGAGGGGTGGATCGAGGGCTGGATCGACCCCACGGATCCCGGCGAACCTTACTCTGGGGCGTTCCCGCTGGTCTGCGATTTGGTGGACTTCCTGGCTGCCTCGCCGCGGTTCGGCGACCTGCCCCGCACCCTGGAGGCCAGAATCGTCGGGTTCCTCCACGAGGCCAGTGTGTACGAAGACGAGTTGGCCCTGGCGGTGCAGTCCTGCGAGACGGGGTTCCGCCTGCCTCCCTATGCGTTCGCGAGCACCGCGCATACGGCTCTGGACGACGCCGACCGGGGCGACCGTCCGGAGGCGACGGCGATGCTCAGCGGCAGACTGCTGCGCGTCGACCGCCTGCGCAACCCCGCGACCGGCTTGCCGTTTTGGGCCCTTCGCGTGGACACTCAGAAGGCGGCCGTCGACTTGGTCGCGCCCGCCGAGATGCTGCTCGATCCGCAGCCAGGTCAGCTGCTGCAGGGCGGCGTCTGGATGCTGGCCCGCATCCCCGCGTTCGATCCGGCGTAGTGGGCGCACCGTCACGCGGGGCGAGTTCCGTCAGCTCCCGAACATCGCGCCTTCGTCGGCGCGGCGGTACGACCAGATCTCGTCTACACCGAACCACAGTTCGATCTCGAATCGCGCCTCCTCAAGGGTACCGGAGGCGTGAACCAGGTTGCGGACCGGGCGGCCCTCCAGGTTGGCCAGAGTCGGTGAGTCTACCGCGAAGTCGCCGCGTACGGTCCCGGGTTCAGCGAAGACCGGCAGCGTCGCGCCCACCAGCTTTCGCACGACGCTCACCGCGTGGACCCCCTCGACGACCGCGGCCACCACGGGCGCGGAACTCATGAAGTCCACCAGCCATCCGCGCACGCGCGCGCCGACCTCCCGCAGGTCGTCGGTGCCCATGCGCTCGCGGAGGTCGAGCCCGTAAGCGTCGAACGCCTCCTTCGTCTTTCCGCCGATCGTGCGTAGGAAGCCGTCGTCGTCGGGGTAGTGCCGCTCGAGCAGGTCGCGCGAAGCGGTGAGCATCTTCAGCCCGACGATCTTCAACCCGGACCGCTCCAGGCGGCCCAGGATCTCACCTACCAGTCCGCGCTGGACGCCGTCGGGTTTGACCACTACCAGCGTCCGCTCCGTCCTCGGGTTGTGCATGCGACCGACCTCCCAAACCAACGGCGCGGGATCCGCGGTCGCCGCAAAAGCGCCGGCGGTCGTCCCGCTCGATTCTACAGGAGCCCGACCACCGGATGTGGTATCCGAGGGGTGTGCGGCCAATCTGCCTCGCCCTCGCCGTTGTCCTGCTCGGCGGCAAGGTCACCATTTCCGCGCCGGAGGCGTCGGGCCGGATCTTGGGCGCGTCGCAGGACGCGACCGCTGCCAACAACCAGCGCAAGATCGCGCAGACCAGCGAGGGTTTGTATCTGGCCTACGTAGCCCCAGAAGACGGCGTCGATCAGGTATTCGTCGCGCGCTCCACCGATGGAGGCCGCCGCTGGATCCGGGAGGCGCGCCTGAGCCGCCGCGGGATTCGGGCCTCGCTGCCCGCGGTCGCGGCCGACCGCGCCGGCCGGGTGCACGCGGTGTGGGTCGACTACGAGACCGTCGGTCACGTCTGGTACGCGGTGCGAGGTGCGGGTGGGTGGTCGGGCCACACGAAGCTGTCTTTGGGTCCGGACTACGCCGGTTTCCCCGCGGTCGCGGCGGCGTCCGACGGGGTGCACGTGGTCTGGTACGGCGTGCGCCCAGGCGAGACGACGCGGCACGGAGCCATCTATGAGATCCTGCACACCCGCAGCGTGCCCGGCGGGTGGAGCCGCCCGGCGCTGCTGTCGGCAGGGTTTCCGGACTCGCTCAACCCCGCGCTCGAAGCCGCAGGGGGAGTCTTACAGGCCGCCTGGTACCAGTTCGACGGGCAACGCTATCGAGTGCACCACGCGACGTGGCGCGAGGGCCGTTGGGAATCTCCAGCGCTGGTCTCGCAGCCGGGACACGACGCCTACGGGGTCGCGCTGGCTGTCGAACCCGACGGCACGGCGCACCTGGTGTGGGAACGGCGGGATCGCGCGGGCCCGTTCGTTACCTACGCGCGCCTGTCACTCGGGGCGCTCGTCGCCGAGGAAACGGTGTCCGCCGAGGCCGGGGAGGCCCCGACCGTCGCGGTGGGTGCGGACAGGACCGTCTACGTCGCCTGGATCTCCAAAGACCGGGTGCTGCTCCGGCGCCGCGAGGGCCGGTGGCGTCCGATCCAATCGCTTGGGCCCGGGGCGCACCCCACGCTGTATGCCGCAAGCGAAGTCTGGCTGGCCTGGACCCGGGCTGCGGGCGGGACCTCTGAGATCGTCGCGGGTCCGGTCTCGCCACCGGCGGACGCACAGCGGCCCCGCAGCGGCCACTGGCTGACCTGGGTGATCTTTGCCGCCTTGGTGGCCCTCTACCTGTTGCTGCGGCGGTCCATCAGGCGTTAGGCGCACGGGCCCGCCTCCGGTCCGGTTTGGCAGCCCCCGACCGGGAGCGTTCCATCCACGGTGGCCTCCCGAGGTACTTCGAGGAAGGGCACAGCTCGCTGAGCGGACAGAATGGGCACTTGGGCTGCTTGGCGGTACAGATTTCCCGTCCGAAGTAAATCAACCGCAGCGCAAACCGGGCCCACTCCCTGCGCGGGATCAGCGCCATCAGGTCCTGCTCGATCTTGACGGGGTCGGTGTGCAGGCTCAACGCCAGCCGCCGGCTCAGGCGCGCGACGTGCGTATCGACGACGATGCCGGTGCCGTCGCGCTCTCGGGGCGCGTGGGGCCAGTCCGGCCATTGCTCGATCGCGGCCGCGGAGAACAGCACGTTGGCCGTCTTCCGCCCCACCCCGGGCAGGCGGGTGAGGTGGTCCATGTCGGGGGGGATTTCGCCGCCGTGGCGCTCCAGCAAGGCGCGCGCGCAAGCCTGCAGGGTGGCGGACTTCTGCTGGTAGAACCCGGTCGGCCGCACGATCGCCCTCAGCTGGGCGATGTCGGCGGCCGCCATCGCTTCCGGTGTCGGGAACCGTTCGAACAGCAGCGGGGTGACCCGGTTGACCATTTCGTCTGTACACTGGGCGGAAAGTATGGTCGCGATCAACAGTTCGAAAGGTGAACGGTGCCGCAGCGGGATCTGTGGATCCGGGTAGCGCCTGCGCAGCAAGGCCACGATCCGGGCGGCCCTGGCGCGCTTGCGCTCGGCCGACTCGCGTGGCGGCCCCGGTGGTGTGTGGAGGGGTCGTCTGGGCGGCACGGCTTCCTCCTGCGGGGGGTCACAGACGAGCGTACCAGTGCCGGCGTCGGGGGGCAAACAGACGTGAAAGGACGCGTCTGAGCACGCTGGAAGGCGGCTGGAGCAGGAAAAGTTCCTGTTCGGTCGCGTAATAGTCTGGGAAGAACGGCTCCAGCAGCCGGGGCTTGGGGTACCGATCATGTGATCGGGGCTGCACCGGAGGTGGGGGAGTGCGGTTTGGCCTCGCGCAGATGCGCTACCGGTGGGGAGAGAGCCGCTCGTGGCAGGAAGGGACGACCGACAACTTGGACAAGGCGGTGGAGTTCATCCGCCGCGGCGGGCGGGAGGGCGCGGCGGTGGTCGCGTTCTCCGAGTACTTCCTGGGGAACACCAAGCCGATGCCGATTCCCTGCCCGGTGACCGATCGCCTGTGCCAGGCCGCCCGGGAGGCCAACGTGTACGTCATCTGTGGGACTACGCGCGAACTCCTGCCCAGACCCAAGGGGGCGCGAAAGCCCCCCAAGCCGCGCCTCTGCTCGTTCGTCATCGCGCCCAACGGCAAGATCACGAGCAAGCACTACAAGCAGGTGTTCTACCCCACCGAGCGTGGCCACTACGATCCCGGACCCAACCGACCAGCCCTCGTCGCCGGCGTGCGGGTCGGGATCATCGCGGGCTACGAACTTCTGGTTCCCGAGATCGCCCGCCGACTCGCCAACGCGGGCGCCGAGGTACTGCTCGTGCAGATGACCGCGTCCTCCGACATGCCCTACATGCTCGAGACGATGCAGTCCGCGGTTCGCACCCGCACGATGGAGCTGCTGATGCCGGTGTTGGCCGTGGGGCAGTACGGTGAGTTCTACGGCGGTGCCACGCAGCTGGGCGGCAGCATCGCCTACGTGCCGGAGCTGGGGAAGTTCCAGGGGAAGTGGGCTCCCAACGGCGCGCGGCTGGTGACGCGCATGGGCGAGTATGAGAACCTCCTGCCCGTCGACATCCAGCCCGACATCGCGCGCGAGGTCCGCAAGAAGTTCACGTGGACGTGATCGGATCCGACCCAAGTCCATGCGCGCCGACCGCCTCCGCCGCGTCCGTACTGCCATGGCCGCCCAGCGTTGCGACCTGCTGGCCCTGCCCCCCGGAGACGATTTCCTCTACCTGGCGGGTTTTGCGCCGCTGCGTGACGAGCGCGCCTGCGTCCTTCTGGTCGGGGCCGGCGGCGAAGCGCTGCTCGTCCCGCGGGTCAACGCCGCTCAGGTCGAGTCCCGCCTGCCCGTGCGTCTGTTCACCTACAACGACACCCAAGGACCTTTTGCGGCGCTGGAAGCCGCGCTGCGGTCTGTGGGGGATCGGCTGGAAGCGGTTGCGGTGGGCGACGACATGCGCGCGGACCACCTCCTGCTCATGCAGCAGGCCCTGCCCGGCGCGCGCTTCTTGCCCGCCTCGCGGTTGTTGGCCCCCATGCGTATGCGCAAGGACCCCGCAGAGATCGAAGCCCTCCGGCGGGCCGCGGCCACCGCGGACGCCGGCGTCCTGGCCGCGGCGGAGGCCTGCCGTCCGGGCACGAGCGAGCGCGAGGTGGCGGCCGCCGCCGCCGGTGCGATCAGGGGTGCCGGAGCGGACGCCGTGGGGTTCGCCATCGTCGCGTCGGGGCCCAACAGCGCCTTCCCGCACCACGAGCCGACCAACCGAAGGCTGCGCGTCGGCGAGGCGGTCCTGCTCGACGTCGGCGGTCGGCGGGACGGCTACTGCTCGGACATCACGCGCATGGTGTTCTTGGGAGAGCCGACGCCCAAGTACCGGGAGGTGCACGCCCTCGTCGAGGAGGCGGTGCGGGCGGCGCTGGGTGTGATCCGGCCCGACGTGCCGGTCGCCGAGGTGGACCGGGCCGCCCGCGGGGTGATCGCGCGCGCCGGCTACGGTGAGTTCTTCATCCACCGCACCGGTCACGGCCTCGGGCTGACCGCGCACGAGCCGCCGTCGGTCGTCGATACCGACGCGACGCGGCTCCAGGAGGGGATGGTCTTCTCCGTGGAGCCGGGCATCTATCTGCCGGGCGAGTTCGGGGTCCGTCTGGAGGACATCGTCGTTGTGACACAGCATGGACCCGAGATCCTCAGCCGGCTCCCGCGAGGCCTGCTGCGTTCTGCTTAGCCGAACAGGACCGCCGCCGTCCCGACCAGGCAGACCAAACTCCCGATCACCAGACGCCGGCCGGTGCTCTCGTCGCCGCGCAGCATCCGGCGGCTGAGGAAGATCACGAGCAGCACCTGGAGATTGTACAGCACCGAGGCGTTCGCCACCGTGGTGCGTTGCAGCGCCAGAAACAAAAGCAAGATCGCCGCGGTGTTACCGAGGGCGCTGCCGACCACGTCGGCCCGCCACGCCACGCCGATCACGCTTCCGCGCAGTCGGCGCGTCCCCAGCCAGACGGCCTGGACCGCAAGCGCCGTCGCGGCCCCGATGGACGCTCCGATGAAGGGCTGCGGCGTGATCCCCAGTGCGACGCGGCGTGAGGTGTCGCCGAGCGCGAACGCCGCGGCCGCCGCCACCGCCGCCAGGATGCCCCCTGCGTCGAAGGTGCGTCGTTGGGATCCTCGCTCGGACACGACCGTCCACAGGCCCGCGGTGATCAGCACAGCGCCGGCGATCTGCACGCCGCGGGGCAGTTCCCGCAGCCACCACAGGCCGAGCAGCGCGGCGAACAGGGTATTCGACAGCCGGATGGCGGTCGAGCGCGACGGCCCGATGCGCAGCACGCTGAGGTACGCCAGGTTGCGGCCCAGCAGCGTCCCGCCGATCCCGCCCAGGGCGAACAAAGCCGCCGACTGCCACGTCAGCCGCTGGAACCCTCCGCCCAGGGCCTCCAGGATCGTCAGCACGCCGAAGACGGCGACGTTCGTGACCATGCTCACGAACACGCCGGCCTCGGGCGACACCGGCGGCCTGCCGGGCCCTCCGATCATGAAACGGCGCGACAGTACCGTGCTGAGCGCAAACGCGCCTGCCGCCAGCAGCGCGAAGAGCTCACCCCACACGGTACGGATCGGTTCGCGCGGGCCGGGCTTGCTTCCCGCTTGAAGCAGCTACTACCATGGGATCACAACCAGCGAGCACGACCTTCGGGGCGGGGTGCGGAAGCGGCACGCTTCCAATTCCCCACCGGCGGTAGCCCGGTGCTCACTCCGCTGATGGGCGGAGGTGGGTGCCGGGGAGCCCGCGACCCGCGCACGGTCGGAGGCGCGGTGGACCCGGTGACGCGCAAGCCAGTCCGGGGCCGACGGTACAGTCCGGATGGGAGGAGGTCGGAGGCCGCGTGTTGCGCCGCGCCCTGCGGTGTCGCGTCGCGCCGTCCGGCGAGCCCGAAGGTCGGGACCTTCGGGTTTGTTGTTTGGGGGGCGTGCCGCGCTGGAACAACCGGCAGGGAGGTGCGACATGCGGCTCCGCGAGCTTACGACGCTGGCGATGCTGACCGCGATCGCAGCGTTGCTCATGCAATTCGTGCAGTTCCCCATCATCCCGGGTGCGCCCTATCTGCGTTTCGACCCCAGCGAGGTCCCCACGCTGTTGGCGGGAGTGATGTTCGGCCCGCTGGCGGCGGTTGCGGTCGCCCTGCTGAAGAACGTGGTGCGCATGCTGCTGTTCGGCAGCGCCACCGGCTGGATCGGCCCCGCGGCGAACTTCATCGCCGTCGGGCTGTTTGTCGGCGTCGCTTCGTGGGTGTACTGGCGCCGGCCGACGACCGGGGGGCTCGCCAGGGGTGTCGCGCTCGGGGCGGTGGTGCGGACCGCGGCCATGGTCCCGGTGCTGGTGTTCTTCATCTTGCCGGTGTTCTTCAACTATAGCCCGACCGACTGGGCGGCCATCCAGACGAGGGTGCTGCCGCTGATGGGCGCTGCGTTCGTGCCGTTCAATCTTGTCACCAGCGTCGTCAACGGCGCGCTGACGCTGTGGATGGTCGCCCTGCTGCGCGACCGGATCCCGACCCTCCGGCGGGCCGACACGGCATAGGGCGGTCGGCGCCGGGGGAACCGGCGGGGCCGTGGCGCCGTAACAAGGGCCGAGCGGCTCCGGCGTCTGCGCCGGCAACCTCAGCTCGGGAGGCGACACATGCGGGTCGGCATGCTCATCGCGGTTGCACTGACCCTCTTGCTGGGAACTGTCCCGTCGTCTGCGACGACCCCTGCGGCGCACACCTACCTCGCGAAGCTGGACCGCGCACCGGCGGGTAGCCAGGCTGCCCTCGTCAGGCAGGCCGGCCGTTTCGAGGGCTACGTCTGCAGCCCCGACCCGACCGTCACACGCACCTTCGCCCGATGGTACCGCGGGGCGGTCGATGGATTCGGTGGGTTTCGTGCCGTCCTGCCCGAGGGCATCGACTTCAGCGGCAACGTGGACGGGGCACGGTTCGCCGGCACCGTCCGCAACCGCGCCGGCACGACGTTCGCCTTCATCGGCGCGCGTGTGAGCGCAGGACCCGCGGGACTGTATCGGGGGATGGTGACCTACCGCGGCCATGCGGTCACGGTGGGCGCGATCGTCGGTTCGGACGGCACGTTCTGTGCGGCCGCGCACAGCGGCGCGCGGCTCGCCGCCGAGACGGAGCGCAGCCCGGAACGCCTGGCGCGGGACCGGATTGCCGTCCGCATCGGGCCGGAGCGCACCCGCGCCGTGCTCTCGCTCGTGACGCGCCTGGCGACGTCACCCTAGTCGTTGCCGCAGCGTCGCCCTACCGCACGGGGCCACCGGTGCTGAGCAGGGCCAGCATCTGCCGGTGGAGCTGCCCATTGGTGGCGAGCGGGCTGCGGGTGCCCGCGACGTAGGGTGATCCGTCTATCCCCGTGACGGTCCCGCCCGCCTCGAGCACCATCAGTGCGCCGGCGGCGACGTCCCAGGGGTTGAGGTCCGGCTCCCAGAACGCGTCGAGTCGGCCGGCGGCCACCGAACACAGGTTGATCGCCGCGGATCCCATCTGCCGCACGTCCTCGGTGACCTTGAGCATCGTCACGATCTGGGGCAGGTTGTTACCCGTGATCCCGATGTCGGTCGGGGTGCCTGTGCCGACCAGCGCGTATTGCAGCGAGATGGTCTTGGACACCTGCAGTCGCTCCACCACCTTGCCCCGGACGGCCCACGCCCCCGCGCCGCGCTCGGCGACGAACAGCTCGTCGAGCACAGGGTGGTACACGACACCCACCAAGACCTCGTCGCCCTCGGCGAGCGCCAGCGACACGCCGAACCAGGGGAGCCGGTGCGCGAAGTTCGTTGTACCGTCCAGCGGATCCACGTACCAGCGCCACCGCGCGTCCGATTCGTGCCCGCCACCTTCTTCCGCCACGATCGCGTGGTCGGGGAACGCCTCGCGCAGCAGCGAGACGATGCACGCCTCGGCGGCCTCATCCGCCTCGGTGACGGGGTTGACGCGTCCTTTGTAGCGCACCTCACCGGGCCGCGGCGGTCGGACGAACCGGTCCATCAGGACGTGACCGGCTTCACGGGCCGCGCGTACCGCGACGTCGACCCATGGCGAGAACCGCATGGCAACCCCCGTCAGACCTTTTGGTGGCGTCCGCCGGAAGCTCTCGCCGCCTCGCGCCCCGGTTCCGGACCCACCAGGCGCCGAGAGGGCGGACCGCAGATCACGTCCATGATGTCATCCCGCCACGCGTACCTGGAACCGACCGCGCCGCAGGCCCCCTTCGGCGGCCCCATCTTCTCACGAGGAGGTGGGTTCGGTGGCCTGCGCGGTCGCCGCCCCGAACGCGGCCAAACCCATCGCGCCGAACCCCACCAACGCCGCGACAACCCGGATCAGCCAGCCGACGTACGGTATGGTGGACAAGACCACGAGGGCGAGGGTGCCGAGCGCGACCGCCCCATAGGGCGATGCGACGGTACCTTCCCGGCGTACCCTCCGCAGCAAGGCGCCGCCCAGCCAGCCGGCGAAGAACGCCTGGCCCACGTACAGGGCAGCGAAGTAGGCCAACATGCCCAGCACCGACAGCGGGATGCCGATCACCGTAAACAGCAGCAGGATCGCGGACGGCGGAGCGCCGACGAGCAGCGCGAACCCCAACAGTAGGCTCCACCCGAACCGCCTGCCCACTTCTCCGCAGATACGCGCAGCCGCACGGGGCGCCAGGGAGAAGGCCACCAGCCCCGTGACCAGCAGCCACAGCCCTTCCAGCAGCCGCAACAGCGGGACCGCCGCGCGTGGGACCGGCAGCGGACGCGAGCGGGCCCGTGCGCCCGCAAGGCGCTCGATCCCACCGGCGACCCGTGCTCCCGGGTGCAGCTCCGGGGGCGCGTCGGACCTGTACAGCAGCCTGCCGCCGATCCGCGCCGTGGGCAGGAGCACGATGCGGTCGGCTTCGACGTGTGCGTCCGCGCCGACCGATCCGGCAATCGTCACCGTGCCGGCAGCAGCCCACAGGTTGCGGCTGACCTCCCCCAGGACCCAGACGTTCCCACCACTCACCGCGACGTCGCGTCCGACGCCTGCCGTGGTCTCGACCGTCACCGCACTGCCGGCCGCCACGACATCCCCGCCGACCTGTGCGCCGACGGACACCCCGACCGCGGCGGCGCGCACCGTGCGCCCGACGGTGGTGGGCCCCACCCGCACGCTTCCACCTGCGGCGAGTACGCCCCCGCTCACCGGACCGTCCACGTATACGCTGCCGCCGGCTGCAGCGACGTCTCCGTCGACGGTAGCCCGGATCGAGACCCTGCCGCCGGCGGCGTACAGGTCGTCCTGGATCGACCCGGTGACCACCACCGTCTGGCCGGCCCGCGGCGTCAGCGCCAGCGCCGGCGAGGATGCTGCCGCAGCCACGAGGAGGACGACTCCCGCCCAGCCCACCCGAGTCACCCGACGTCGCATCCTGCTCCCTCCACTCGGAGTGCTCCGGCCAACCGCGCCGTGTCGCGGCGGCCCGTACCCGATGTGCCTGGGGGCAGATTCGCCGCAGATCCCGCCGCGCACCGGGGGCGTTCTGCGGTCCCGGAGGGATCTGTCCACTGCACGGGCAATCAGCACATATGGCCGATCCCGCCGGTGTGCGTGTTCGCGACGCCGACCGTGCTGACCTTGCGAGGATCGTCGACGCCTGGGGCGAGCTGGCTCGGCTGCACGAGCGGACCCACCCAGCCTTCGCCCTCAGCCAGACATGGCGGCGTGCCTACGAGGAGTACCTCGCCGCGTTGCTGGGACGGGAGGACACCCTGGTGGTGGTGGCCGAGTCCGGAGGGCAGCTGGCGGGCGTGGCGATCGGGCGGATCACGACGCTCCCGCCGTTCTTCAGGCACCGGCGGCGAGGCTTCATCCAGGACGTCTACACGCGGGAGGGCTACCGCCGGCGGGGGGTCGGCCGCCGGATGATCGAGCGCATCGAGCAGTGGCTTCGCGATCGCGGCATACGTCGCGCCGAACTCACGGTTGCGGTTCCCAACCGGGAGGCCGAGGCATTCTGGGAACGGATGGGCTACCGGACGTACATGGTGCACCGGACCAAGGAACTGTAGGGAAAGCCGACGGCGGCGCGCCGAAGGTCAGCGCTCGTCGATCGGGATGTACGTCGCTTCCTTGGGTCCGGTGTACTCCGACTGCGGGCGGAAGAGCCGGTTGTCTTCCTGCTGCTCGATGACGTGCGCGGTCCAGCCGGCCACGCGGCTGCAGGCGAACAGCGGCGTCATCAGGTCACCGGGGATGCCGATGTTGTACAGCAGCGAGGCCGAGTAGAAGTCCACGTTGGGATAGATCTCCTTGTCGCCGCGCAGCTGCGCCACCAGTTCGTCCACGCGCTCGGACATCTCCACCCAGACTCCCCCGCCGGTCTTCTCGGCGACCTGGCGCGAGAGCACGCGGAGAATCTTCGCGCGCGGGTCTTCGACCTTGTAGATGCGGTGTCCGAATCCGGGCACCTTCTTGTGCTGGTCGAACAGGCCGCGGATGTAGGCGTCGACGTTGTCCACGGAACCGATTCGCAGCAACATCTCCATCGTCCACTGCGCCGCGCCTCCGTGTAGAGGCCCCTTGAGGGCGCCGATCGCGCCCGCGACGGCGGAGACCATGTCCGACAGGGTGCTGGCGATCACGCGCGCGGTGAACGTCGACGCGTTGTAGCCGTGGTCGGCCAGCAGCACGAGGTAGGTGTCGAAGGCCCTGACGTGCAGGGGGTCCGCGGGCTGCCCCTTGAGCATGTACAGGAAATTGGCAGCGTGGTGCAAGCTTGGATCCGGCGCGACCGGGTCTGCGTCGTGGCGCACCCTCTCGAAGGCAGCGACCACGGTACTGACCAGGGCCGTCAGCCTCTTTGCGCGCCGGAGGTTCGCCTCACGTGAGGTGTCCTCCGGATCTTCGTCGTACGCCATCAACGGCGAGAGCACGGTGCGCAGTGCGTCCAGCGGGTGGAGCGACTTTGGTAGTGAGCGGAGCACACCGAGGAGACCCTCGGGAAGCGCGCGCATGCTCGCCAGTTCCGCGGTCAGCGCGCCCAGCTCGGTCCGCGTGGGCAGCCGTCCGTGCCAGAGCAGGTAGCAGACTTCTTCGAACGTCGACTTCTGGGCCAGGTCGTTGATGTCGTAGCCGCGGTAGATAAGCCTCCCCGCGCGGCCGTCGATGAAGCTCAACGCCGTCGTCCCGGCGACGACGCCTTCCAGTCCTCTGGCAACCGCAGACATGCCGGCACCCGCTTGGTCGAAGTCCCGCATCGAGCCGAGCGTCCGGGGAGGCTTGCGCTGGTCGACATCGGCGCGCTGCACTTCGACCATACGGCAGCGGCGCAAACAGTGTCAACACGGCCTCCGCGCAGGAGTTGGCATACCGCGCCGCAAACAGTCTGTTCCATGGTGAGGATGCACACGTTCTCCATCGTCGCGGCCGACCCACAGGCCGCGGAGTGGGGGGTGGCGGTCGCGAGCAAGTTCCTTGCGGTCGGCGCGGTGGTGCCGTGGGCGACGGCGGGTGCGGGAGCCGTCGCGACGCAGGCGTGGGCAAACCTCTCGCACGGTCCGGAGGGGCTGCGCCTGCTCGGCGAAGGGCTGTCCGCGGACGAAGTCGTACGCCGCCTCACCGACGCCGACCAGGGCCGGGACCACCGCCAGCTCGGCGTGGTCGACGCACGGGGTCGGGCCGCGTCGTACACCGGCGGCGCGTGCCTGGCGTGGGCCGGCGGGCGCACCGGCGACCGCTACGCCTGCCAGGGCAACCTGCTGGCGGGCCCGGAGGTGGTATCCGCGATGGCGAAGGCATTCGAAGCCGGTGCGGGCCGACCCCTGCCCGAGCGGCTGCTGGCTGCCCTCGAAGCCGGCCAGCACGCCGGCGGCGACCGCCGGGGCCAGCAGTCTGCAGCCCTGTACGTCGTCAAGGAGGGCGGCTCGTACGGCGGCTACCTGGACCGCTACGTCGATCTGCGTGTGGACGACGACCCGCAGCCGA